>DAINRA010000041.1:0-1829 GCA_036742195.1 Acidimicrobiales bacterium | reverse complement strand
GCGGTCGCGCGCATGCGCTTGAGTACCCGGTGCGTCACGGGCGCGACGGCGGGATGCACACCGCCATTAGCGGCAACGTCCGCCTGCCACGTGGCCAAGCGCTCGGCCGCAACGGCGGGGTCACGCAACGCCACGCAGTCAAGGACATCGTTATTCACGTCCACGATGATGGTGTCGCCGTCACGAACCAATGCAATGGGACCACCGACGTAGGCCTCGGGGGCGACGTGGCCAATGACCAGGCCGACGGAACCGCCCGAGAAGCGCGCATCCGTCATCAGGGCGATGGTGATGCCCCGGTCACGGCACAGCGTGGTGATCTTGGAGGTGGGGTCGAGCATTTCGGGCATACCGGGACCGCCACGTGGGCCGAGGTAGCGAATCACGACCATGTCGTTGTCGCCGAACGAGTCCTTGTCGGTATTCAATGCGTCAATCAGCGACTGTTCGGAGTCAAAGACTCGTGCGGTACCGGTGAAGATACCATCGACGATGCCGCCCTCAACACCGGCCAACTTCAAGATGGCGCCACCCTCGGGCGACACGTTGCCCGCCAACAGACGCAGACCGCCCGTTTCCTTAAAGGGCGTGGTGGTGGAGAAAATTACCTCGTGGTCAGCGGTCGGAGGGTTCAACCGTGCCACCTGTTCGGCCAACGTCTCACCAGTGCAGGTCAGCGCCGTGCCCTCAAGGAAGCCACCGGCGAGGAGCTCACGGACGACGGTCGGCAAACCACCCGAAGTTTCGACGTCCACCATGGAGTACGCGCCAAAGGGCCGCATGTTGACAATCACCGGCACCGCTCGCGAGAGTTCGTTGAACTCGTCCTGACTCAGCACATCCGTCCACAGATCCAGCCCAGCGGCGCGAGCAATTTCCACCGAGTGCAGCATCACGTTGGTGGAGCCACCCATGGCAATAGCCACGGTGATGGCGTTGCGCAGTGCGGCCGGGGTGACGATGTCACGGGGCCGAATGTTCTTGGCCTTCATCGCCAGCAGGCAGTCGATCAACTCATCGGGGAACTGCGTCAGGCGGCGGGGGTCTTCTGAGGCCGGCGCCACCATGTGCAGAGGCTCCAGGCCCATCACGGCAATAAAAGTCTGCATGGTGTTGTAGGTGAACATCCCACCACAGCTCCCCTGTCCGGGGCAGGCGTTCAACGTGTAGCGCTCGCGCACCTCAGCGTCGGGGTTGGAGGCAACTTGAAACGCGGTGACCAAGTCGATCCGATCACCCGTCAGTGGATCGTGACCGGGCCGGATGGAGCCATCCGACAAGATGACGGCCGGCACGTTCTGTTCGATAATCGCCGCAACGGTGCCCACTGGTGGCTTGTCGCACGCGACCACGGCGAAGAATCCTTCGACCTGATTGGCCGCCAAGTGGACCGACACGGCGTCATTGACGATTTCTCGACCAATAAGTGAGAAGCGCATCTCAGGGGTACCGTTCAACTGACCATCGGACACGCCAATGGTGAAGGCCGGCGCAATCAGTCGAGCGTCAAAGCCCTCTGCCGTGATGCGTCGAGCCACGGCGTCGTGCACCGCGGTGACCTTTTCTTGCACGCCAAGGTAGCACTGGCTGTCGCCGAGATTACCGAGAACGGCCCAGACCGGACCGTGGATATTGGCCACGTCTTGACCGAGGAATCGCGCGGTGCCGACTCGCTGCACGTCGCGGCCAGGGTTGGAGGTTCGCACCCGCACCGGACTCGTCGTTTCGGGGGATGTCTCGTTCGCCATGAGGAGATTTTAGTTCGTGGCCCCAGTGGAGCCCGGCGATAGAAAGCAGAGGTCCCCAGGAAAATCCTGGGGACCTCTTTT
>DAINRA010000040.1:0-2025 GCA_036742195.1 Acidimicrobiales bacterium | reverse complement strand
ATGACCTGCCAGTAGTTCTGTGGGTTGACCAACTGGTTCACACCGACGGCCTGAAGCTGCTGACCGGCGTCGAGCGCTTCAGCCCAGGTCAGACCGCTCACCACGGGGGTGAAGTCGTCAGCGCCGTTAATCACGGCCGACACAATGGCCGGACCGGCCAACTCGTCGAAGTGCACGTTGAAGCCGAGCTTGGCGGGGTTGATCACGCCCGCCTGGATACCGGCGTACCAGAACAGTTGGTAGAAGCCCTGCTGGTCAGCGATGTTCAAGGTGCTGCCGGAGACGTCAACGTACTTGTTGAGCGTGTAGCCGGCGGGGCAAGTTGCCCCCGACACCATCTTGATGCTGCCGTTGGCCAACGCGTTGTACTGCGTTGCGTCGGTCTGGTAGCAGGTGGTCTTGGCCATTGAGGCGGCACTGGCTGATGCGTCGACGACACTTACGGTGCCGAGCGTCAGCACCAGAGCGGCACTCGCGAATTTGGCGTTGCGCCAAACGTTTTTCATATTTCCCCCTAGTGAGTAAGAACTGCTCTTCCACCCTACGACCGCCCCCCGTCCAAGGTGGGTATCCATCAGGAAACTAGATAAAAATCGGAAAACTATGCGGAGCCGAGTGACCCGTCGAGCACGTCGGCCGTGACACCGAGGTGTGACAGGAGATCGGCACGCATGGCCAAGTTCTCCTGACGCAGTGAACGCGGACGAGGGGTCGAAACCACAAGTTCCTGGGCAATTGCCCCGTCGCGCAGCACAAAGACGCGGTCGGCCAGAAAGAGCGCCTCATCCACGTCGTGAGTGACCAGCAACGTGGTTGGCGCGTAGACCGAGCACAACTTCGCCAGCAGCGCGTGCATGGTCAAGCGCGTGAGCGCGTCGAGTGCGCCGAAGGGTTCGTCGAGCAAGAGCAGCTGGGGGCGACGCACGAGGGCGCGTGCAATCGCCACGCGCTGCGCCTCGCCACCCGACAACGTGGCGGGCCAGTCATTCTCGTGTCCGGCCAATCCCACTTCCGCCAGCATGTTGTAGGCAACGTCCTTGCTCCCCGCGTCACCGGAAAGACCGAGGACAACGTTGCGCCACACGCGTGAGGACTGCACCAGTCGTGGTTCTTGAAAGACAAAGGTGCGGCGCTGGGGAACCTTGATCTCCCCTTCGTCTGCTGCTGATAGGCCTCCGAGCATGCGCAGTAGGGTCGTCTTGCCACTGCCGCTGGCGCCCACGAGGGCCGCAAACTCGCCCCGCCGGAGTTCTAAGTTGATGTCGCTCAAGACGCGACGAGGCCCAAAGGACTTCGAGAGCGACCGAACGAGAACTTCAGTGGTGTCGGATGTTGTCATCGGACCGCTACTCCTTCGCGCCACTTCAGGCACAGTCGCTCGAGGAGCTTCACGATGGCGGCCGCGCCGAGTCCCATGATGGCGTACAAGACGACGCACGCGAAGACTTCGTAGTTGCGCTGATAGGCCTGCGAGTTCAAGAGCAGATAGCCAATGCCGTTCTGGGACGAAATAGTCTCACCGGCCACGAGCGCCAGAATCGACACGACCATCGACAGGCTCAAACCCGTCAGGATCTGCGGCAAGGCGAGCGGCAAGATCACCTGGCGCAGGAGTGCCAGACGCTCCACGCCGAAGGTCTTCGCCGCCTCGACGACCTTGCGGTCGACGTTGCGGACGCCACCAGCGGTATTGATGTACATCGGGAAGTATGAGGCGAGTGCGACCACCAGGATTTTGGGGGTTTCGCCAATGCCGAACCACAGGATGAAGAGTGGAATGAGCGCAATAAAGGGAATCGCGCGCAGCGCCTGCAGGGTTGCGTCAAAAAGCTCTTCACCGATTTTGGTGAGGCCCGAGAAGAGCCCCACCACGAATCCAAAAGCCCCGCCGAACAAGAGACCGACCACTGCTCGGGTCAACGAGACACCAATATTTGAGGCCAAGTTCTGGTTGCCGAACATGGACTTCAATTCAAGAACCGTCCCCCAGGGACTGGGCATCGTTAGTGACGGGACCCAGGACGA
>DAINRA010000039.1:0-2628 GCA_036742195.1 Acidimicrobiales bacterium | reverse complement strand
GCACAAGAAGATTATGGAACTGCATTTCTAAAAAATACTGATATGTCACCAATATTTCACCTAGCGCTGGCAGAGTACATGTCGTACCCTTTTGGGTGTAATTCTCCATCTGTTGAGTAGGAAACTATGTCCCGTTTGCGTCACTTCGTCGGCCGTCTGGTCACCATCGGTAGCTCACTGCAGAGCAGGTACGTCCGACTCGGTGATCCGGACTTCCGCGACGAGAAGCCCTTCTTCGAATCAGCCCCCGCCCATCGAACGCTTGGCTTTTACATTACCGACGTACCATGGTTTCTTCGCTGGGTGACGTTTTCGCTGGTCGCGTTCCCAATTCTCTTTAGCTTGTGGGTATTGCGGGCCGAACGACTGCCCGTCGCCTACCCCAACGACAGCGGTATGCACTTACAGATGACAGCCTTCGCTTCATCTCTTTTTTCGATGGGCACGTCGCCCCTCGACCACTGGTACCCCTATTTATCCCTAGGATCGCCCTTTTTCGTTGACTATCAGAGCTTTTCTGCCATTTTGACGGGCATTGTGGGGCACTACTTTGGCGTGGCACAGGTGTATGCCTGGTCGCTCTACCTCCTACTCGCCCTGTGGCCCCTGTGCGTCTACTGGTCAACTCGGTTACTGGGCTGGTCCCGGTTGACGGCGGCTTTTGCGGCCTTTTTCGCCCCCCTTCTCTTCTCCACCCACGGTCACGGCTTTGAATACAAGAGTTACCTGTGGGTAGGCAATGGTCTCTGGTCGCAGATGTTCGCCATGTGGACCTTGCCACTGGCCTGGGGCTTTACCTGGCGTTATATAAATAGTCGTCGCAACTTCTTCTGGGCCCTGCTGTTCGTCTCATTAACGGTCGCCTTCCACTTCCTCACCGCCTATATGGCCGTTGCCGCTATCGGCGTCTGGGTTTTGGTCCGCCCCTCGCGTATCGTCGAGCGCCTATGGCGTGCCGCCGTGTTAGGCGTTGGGGTCGGACTGGCCACGGCGTGGGTGACGCTCCCGCTCGTGATTCAAAACAAGTGGCTGGCGGTGAACGTCTTCCAGGTGGGCACCACCATTAATAACTCGTACGGTGGCGGCCAAGTCTTTTCCTGGCTCTTCCATGGCGACATCTACGACGCCAAGCGGTTGCCTGAAATCACGGCACTGGTCTTCATCGGTGCCATCATCTGCCTCGCGAAGGCTCGCCACGACCTGCGGGCCCGCGCCGTCCTGGTGATGTGGGCCGTCAGTTTGATCTTCTTCTCCGGACGCCCCACGTTCTCGTTCCTCTTGAACCTGATTCCCGGTAGTGCGGGCATCTTGTTCCAGCGCTACATCTCCGAGGTCCAGCTCACCGGTCTCGTCTTGGCTGGCATCGGTCTCGTTGGGATCGCCCGTGTCGTCGTCGCCTTCGTTTACGACGGTCTGCGACTCCACGAGTCCACGTATCGACAGAGTCGTGCCGCGACGGCCGTGGTCCTCGTGCTCGTCACCACCATTGTTCTGTCGTTGTCGTCACTCAACGAAATGAAGCACTACGCACATCGCAGTGCCTACTGGATTGCCCGTCAGCAGCGCGCGGACACTCGCCAAGGCGCACGGATCAACTCGTTGATTGCCATGGCCGAATCACGCGGTGGTGGCCGCATCTACGCCGGCATGCCCAGCAACTGGGGACAGAACTTCACCGTTGGTGCCGTTCCCGTCTTTATCTACCTCGAGCAGGCCGGACTTGACCTCGGACTTCCGGGCATCGACGCCGTGGGCTTCACCTTGCGCACCTCGGGCACCATGACGGTGCCGGAGTGCTACTTCGACCAGAGCAACCCCGGTGACTACACGGCCTTCGGCATCCGCTGGCTCCTCTTGCCCTCCACGATGCGCCCGCCCGTGCGCGCCACGCTGGTCGCTCGTCACGGCAAGTTCGCCCTGTGGCGATCGCCAAACTACGGCATCTTCCACGTGGTGCAGACCTCCGGTGTCATCAACGCCACCGGCTCCACCATCGGCATCAACACCAGCGCCTTCTTGCGCGGTAACGACATCATCAAGCGGGTCTACCCGCTGCTGTCGTTCAACGGTGACCCCACCCCCACGCCAACACTGGCTCCCGGTGAGGCCCTTCCCGTCAACGCCGGTGGCTACGTGCGCAATCAACGCAATCACTTGGTCAACGGCGAGGCGTCGGCGACCGTCACAATCAATCACACCAGTGTGGTGCTGCTCTCGGCGGCCTTTGAACCAGGGTGGCACGTAACCGTTGATGGACAGCCCGCCTCGATTGAAATTCTGGCCCCCTCACTGGTGGGTGTGAAGGTTGGACCTGGCGTCCACCACGTGGTCTTTGAGTGGCGAGGCTTTCCTCGCTACGACGTGCTCTACACCATCTCGCTGGCGATGTTCGCGGGTGCGGGCTACGTGGCCTGGCGTGACCGACGTCGTCGCTTGACGGCGTAGGGGATTACGACAAGGGAAACAAAAGGATTGGCGGCGTCGCGCTGGCGACGCCGCGTATCAACCGAAGCGACCGTTGATGTAGTCGAGCGTGCGCTCGTCGTCAGGGTTGTTGAAGATCTTCTGCGTCGGCGCGAACTCGATGAGCTTGCCGGCGCGGTCTTCGTCCATCAACAAGAAGGCGCA
>DAINRA010000038.1:0-2679 GCA_036742195.1 Acidimicrobiales bacterium | reverse complement strand
GACCTCGCGAAGGCCACCGTGGGTGTAGTGCACCTCACCTCACCGCGCGAGAACCTCCATCCAAACTTCTTCTTCGGCAACATGATGCACGAAGGCTCACTCGATTTCCGCGAGAACGATCCGGACGTGGAGGCCCTGGCAAAAGTGTCGGCGTCGGTCCCCACCATCGCCATTATCTTTTGCGTTCGCACCCCCACCATCGGTGTGGTCGACCAACTCGCCTCACGCGTTATTGGAGAGTGGGGTTTGAGCGATGCCGAGTTGGTGCAGGTCTTGCGAAGCGACCAACCGCTCACCGGCCACGCCCCGGTCGCTCGTCCAAACTCAATGGAGGCCGTGCTCGCCCACCCCGGCGACGCCTTCGACCTCTGGGACTAAGCGCCCTGCTGGCGCCAGAGATCGAGTCGGGTGTGCGGTAACGAACCTTCGAGAACGGCGGCAACCACAGCACAGCCCAAGTCGTTGCCATGACCACAGTTGGCGAACTTGCACGACAGCGCTAACTCTTGAATGTCGCTGAAGTCCGGTGCCACGCCGGCGCCGTCGGCGACCGCCCGAGAGAAGCGGATGCCGGGGATGTCGAGCAAGACTCCCCCGCTGGAGAGGCGGTAGAGCTTTCTCGTACTCGTGGCGTGGCGCCCTTCCCCAGTGCGACTCAGCGTTCGGGTCAACTCGTTCGATCCTTCGAGCGAGTTGAGCAGCGAGGTTTTACCGGCACCCGAGGCACCGAGCAAGACGCCCGTCACGCCGGGACCGAGAAGTGACCGCAGTCGCTCCACCCCTTCACCTGAAATGGCCGACGTAACGATCTGCTCGACATCGCCGACGAGGGCGCGCATGCGCTCTGTGAGAGCGTCAATCTCCGCAGCCCCACTCCCCTCGTCCACCTTCGAGATCACGAGAACGGGACGGGCACCAGCGTCGACCACCATCGCGGTCAGGCTCTCCACCATGCGCTGGTGCAGCTCCGACTGCAGCGGCACCACGATGAAGACGACATCAATGTTGGCGCCCATGACTTGCGAGGGGCGACCATGGGTTTGAGTGCGCCGTAGCTCACTGCGGCGCGGAAAGACCTTGACCACCCGCTCGCCCTTGACCGCCACCCAGTCACCGGCCACGGGCTTCAGCGCGAGCGTTCGTGCCAGCCGCAATCGACCGGCAACTTCGGCGCCGTTTTCGTCCACCCAAATGACGTCTGCTTCATCAGAGTGCATGATGGTCAAACGACCCAAGAGTTGCCCGGGGGCGAGTTCGTAGTGCTCGCCTTCACCGAGGCCCAAACTCGCTAAGACATCGTTCATTGAGAAGATTCTGAGCCACGTGCGGGCTCGGCGGTACGCGTGGGTGTCATGTGTTCCAACGCTACCGTGCCCGGTGCCAGTTGCGATAGTGCTGCCCGCGCACAACCGCGTTCGGTAGTCTGGAGGGGTGAGCGGACCAACCCTCGTTATCTTGGCTGCTGGCCGTGCCCGTCGATACGGCGGACTCAAGCAGCTGGCCCCCATCGGCCGCCATGGCGAAGGGGTAATCGACCTGACGGCCGCCGATGCCATCGGCGCAGGATTCGCCGACTTCGTCATTGTGATCAACCACGACACCGGCCCTACCATTAAGACCCACGTCGAGAAGACCTGGCCCAAGAGTCACCCCGTGTCTTTCGTGTATCAAGAGACACTGCGCGGGACTGTCGACGCGGTGCTGGCTGCTCGCTCAGCCGTCTCCCCCGACCGTCCCTTTGCGGTATCGAACGCCGACGACCTCTACGGCCCCGACGCCTTCAACAAGATTGCCGACCACCTACAAAACAGTACGAATTGCTGCCTGGTGGCCTTCGAGCTCGAAAACTCGCTAATTGGTGACCTTCCCGTTTCGCGCGGAGTCTGTGAAGTTGCCGACGGACGCCTCGTCAAAGTGACCGAACGAACCAACGTGACCTTCACCGAGAATGGTTTCGCCGCCGACGACAACCTGGCGCCGCACTACTTGGCCGACGACTCATTGGTCTCCATGAACCTCTGGGGCTTTCAGCCCCACATCTGGCCCTTCATCGAACGTGCCGTCGCCGAACACGACTTCGAGAAGAGCGCCGAGGTGCTTCTCCCCACCTTTGTCGCCGACATCATGGAGCGAGAGGGCATCCCCTTCGACGTTCTGCACACCAACTCTCGCTGTATTGGCGTGACGCACGCTCAGGACCTGCCGCTGGCGCAGTACTTGGTTCGTCGTGAAATTAAGGCCGGCCTTCGCCCCGAGTGGGCCTTCGGCAAACCCGAATAACTCGATTAATCGGCCCAGCATTCAACTGAACGAAAAGGTCACCGGCACCGACGTCGCACTGGTATATCCGTGATTCGCAGGATTGGTGGCCGTCACGACGCAGTCGCCGCCAGTTTTATTCGACAGACGGGTCTTCTTGATCACGCATCCGATACCGGAAACACTAAAACGGTAGTGAAGTACTCCTGAACCGCCACTTGCGGATAACGCCACAAACTGATGGCGAGAGATGACAAGGGTTGGATTGGTAATAGCAACCACTGCCTGCGCCGGTTGCACGAAAGTAAATGTCTGCGACGTCGAAGTCGGCAAATAGTTCGCGTTCCCAGCCGAGGTGGCCGTCACCACGCAAGTGGTTGCGGACTTGGCCGTCAGCTTGAAGCCAAATATGTGGCATCC
>DAINRA010000037.1:0-3143 GCA_036742195.1 Acidimicrobiales bacterium | reverse complement strand
ACGGTGCCCAGTTGCTACACGACGCCTTCGGGCAACACGATGTGTGGCTAAGACGTCCCACTTTCAGTTCTGGGGTCTGAGTGCCAGCCTCACCACCGTCGACGACGACGGTCACGACGATGCGGTGACGTACCTGCACGACACCGTTTCGGCCATGACAGCAGCCGCTAGTCGTTTTGACCCAGCGAGCGAGATCAACGCTGTCAATGCCTCACCGACCCCCGTTGCCCTCTCCCCTCTTCTCGGTGATGTCTACCGTTGGGCTCGCTACGCCTACCTGATCACCGACGGCGCCTGCGACCCGACCGTGCTCGACTCCCTGGAACGCGCGGGGTACCGCGACGACTTCGATCATCTCCCCCTTTTCGGAGACGTTGAGGCGGGCGCCGCCCCGAGCCCAGGACTAAGCCGCGTCAGCTTCGACGAAGAGACCAACACCTTGACGAAGCCCACCGGCCTCACACTCGATTTCGGCGCCACGGCCAAGGCTCTGACGTGCGACATCATTGCTCGTCACGTGGGAGCGACAACGGGCGTCCTCGTCGAAATTGGCGGCGACATCAGTGCCGGCGGCGAACCACCGGTCGATGGCTGGGTTATCGGTGTCGCCGAGACGACGAGCATTCGCGGTGATGAGCCGACAATAACTTTCGCTCACGGCGGTGTCGCCACGTCATCGCGACGGGTACGACGCTGGAACACCACGGTCGGCACCGCCCACCACATCATCGATCCGCGAACGGGTCTGCCCAGCGCCACCGATGTGGCCACGGTGTCAGTCAGTGCGGTCGATTGCGTGACGGCCAATGCCTTCGCCACGGCCTGCGTGGCGTGGGGCGAAGATGTTTCCTACGCCATCGCCCAGGCCGGGTGGAGTGCACGTATTGTCAAAGAGGATGGAGAAAAGATGTTTGTAGGTGGCTGGCCGGAGGACAACCGATGATTGCGTTTACCTCGCCCTACCTCTGGTACGCCACTCGTGCCACGGGCATGACCGCCCTCGTCCTGCTCACCTTGGTGGTCGGACTCGGGGCACTCGTCGCCATTCGTGCCGGTGGCTCCATTGTGGGCCGCTTTGAGCTCAACGAGCTCCACCGGTCCTTAACAATGATCGCCATGACCTTTGTGGGGCTCCACGTGCTCACCACTGTCGCCGACTCGTACGTGTCTACGGGCCCCCTCTCCATCATCATTCCCTTCACCTCGGCCTACAAAAAACTTGGTGTCAGCATCGGTGCCGTCGCCTTCGACCTCCTAATTGCCGTGTGGGTCTCGAGCCTGTTGAAGCTGCGCATCAAGAATCGCTCATGGCGCTTCATCCACTGGTTCTCGTGGGCTGCCGTTTCTGCAGCAGCGCTCCATGCACTGCAGACCGGTACCGACGCGCACAAGGGTGCCGGCTGGGACACCACGATTGCCTGCGCCGCCATCATTGTGCTGTCAGCTGCGGCTCGCGTCATCTTCCGACCTGCGCGCGCCGGTGGTCGCACGGCACTGTCGCCGCTGCGTACCGCCACGAGCAAGAAGGGCCGCTAGATGATTACCCCGCACGAACTCCCCCGCTTGCTCGCCGGACGCGGCAGTGCCGCCGCATCGTTGCGCGAGCACACGGCGCTCTTTCCCGGCGCCATGCTCAATGACGCCGCTCAGCAGCTTGAGTCATCCGGCCTTCTTGGTCGTGGTGGTGCTGGCTTTGCGACCTACCGCAAGGTGGCCCTCATTCGTTCCCAGCGCGGCGGCCACAAAGTCGTCGTGGTCAACGCCATGGAAGGCGAACCGGCCGCGCACAAGGACTCCCACCTCCTCCAGAGCAATCCTCACTTGGTGCTCGATGGGGCCGAAGCCTTGGCCGCCATGATCCACGCCGATCGCATCGTCGTCTGCGTTGCGAGAGACAACATCCCCACGATTAATGCGGTGCAGCAGGCGATTCACGAGCGCCAGCGCCGCAGCCTGCGCGCTCCCGACCTTTCTCTCGTGACGCCACCGGGACGCTACGTGGCCGGTGAAGAGTCAGCCCTCATCCACTGGTTGAACGACAACGAGTCGCTCCCCCAGTTCCGCCCCGAAAAGCCCCACGTGCTCAAGCTCCGCCGACACGCCGTCCTCCTAGACAACGCCGAGACCTGCGCCCACGTCGGCTTAATCAGTCGCTACGGTGCCCAGTGGTTCCGCGGGCTCGGTCCCGCTACCCACCCGGGCAGCACCCTGGTCTCGGTGAGTGGTGCCGTCCAGCGCGCAAAGGTGCTCGAGGTGGCCAATGGCACGTCGGTCCGAGAGATTCTGGCCGCCGCCGGCGCCGACCCATCGCCACAGGGCATTGTTGTCGGCGGCTACGGTGGCGTGTTCCTCGGCCCCGAGATTCTTGACCTGCCCTACACCCATGAATCGTTCAGGCCCTACGGTGCCAACGTGGGTGCCGGCATTTTGGCGCCGATTTCCTACGGTACCTGCGGACTCCGCGAAACGTACCGTGTCGCTGCGTGGATGGCCCACGAAAGTGCGCGCCAGTGTGGACCGTGCGCTTTTGGTCTTCCCGCCATGGCCGAGGACTTGCGTCACATCGTCCACGCCACGGCTGACGCCGCACTAGCGCTCGATCGCCTCCACGCCCGCACCCGCGAGATCGAGGGACGTGGTGCCTGTCGCCATCCTGACGGCGTGGTGCGCTTTATTCGCAGTGCGTTAACGACGTTCGCGACGGACGTCCAGTACCACCTGACGAATGGTGCCTGCGCGGGCGTGCGTGCCAAGGGCCAATTGATTGTTCCCACGCTGGTGAATGAAGAGGAGTTGCAATGGGACTGAACCGCTCCGGCTTGTTTTTCTTGCAGGTCAATCCAATTCTCTGTGACGGCTACGGCCACTGCCACGAGCTGGCGCCAGAGCTGGTCACTCTCGACGAGTGGGGCTACCCCATCATCGACGCCACTCCTCGCCCACTGAGCGACGACAACGCCCATCAGGCCGCCCTCTACGCCGAGCGGGGATGTCCACGGCAGGCATTGCGGATCAGAAAAGTCCAGGCGTGAGCGCCGACTTGGGCGATGCGCCAAAACCTAGTAGTGTTCTCTAAGCCATGGGATCGTTAATTAAGAAGCGCCGTAAGCGCATGCGCAAGAAGAAGCACAAGAAGATGTTGA
>DAINRA010000036.1:0-3963 GCA_036742195.1 Acidimicrobiales bacterium | reverse complement strand
ACTTCATTCACGAACACGCGTGGAAGTTCGTGCACCGACGCGCCGAAAAGCGCGCCGCGCGAGATGCGTAGTTACTTGTAGCTCCGCATGTCGAGCACTTCAAACGACGGCGTGCCCTTCTTGGTGAATGCCTTGACCAAGTCTGGGTGAGCCAGGCGGAAGGCCTCTTCCTTGAACGAGTTCTTCGTGGCTTCCCCTCGGTGCCAAGTCGCAATACCATCGATGCCTTCGGCACGTCCACAAAGCATCTGCAGATTCGCCTTGGCGGCAGAAACGTGCCAGTCAGTGGTCCCGTCAGAAGACAGCAGCTCGAGATAGCCAAGGTGGGCCGCGCGCAACAGTGCCTTCGTTGGGCGCTTCGTTGCTTTCTCCACCCGCTGCAACTGTGCAGTGACCCGCGCTTGAAGTTCAGTGGGAACAGTCACATCTGCGAGTGAAGGCGTCGCCATTCTGAAGGTGTGCTGAAAGGTGGGCACCTCCTCCATGAAGGAGTCATAGATGTCGGGGTGCGCCTTCTTCAACGCCGCGCGGTCAAGGGTCTCTCCGGACTTTGGTGTGACGAGCGCAAAGTCCGACACATCAACCTTGTCGCTCAGAAGGGATCGAAACATTTCCTTTGTCGCCTTGAGTGCCACATCGATCTGCTTGGCGTTGGCCGTGGCTTGCGCATAAGTCGCAAAGAGGCTCTTGGCCTTCGCGGTCGCCTTCAGAACGTCACCGTTCGAAGTCTCCTTGTCCAAATCTTCTGCGGCTTGAAACGCCTTCACGTGCTTCTTTTGCTCTGCGGCGTGCGCAGTGGCATCAGCAATCGCGGCTTTCAATTGAACGGGGGTCAAATCGAACCACTCACCGAGCACTCGCTGCGACGCGTAGAGGTCGTGCATGATGTTTTCTAGGCTCGAAATAGCCACGGAGTCGACGGTGGCGTGGACGCGGAGCTCTCGCGGATTACCAGTCTGGTGCTCATCGGCGCGGTCGAGCGAGTCGCCCTGGCGCGAGGCCTTCACCAAACCGATTTTGTAGTAGTTCGAGCTCTTTCCGGTGAGGACGTCGTGCTCGGAGATGAAATACAAGGTGCCTGGCTTCAAGTTCATGCACCAAATGTAAAGCACGCCGGTGACATCACTCGTGTCACAGGCGTTTCGTATGGTTTCTGGGTGAGATTCACACATCGCCGTTGCGATTGTTCTGCCAAGGAGTCACATGTCTGACTTTGACGTGACCGATAACTACGAACTCGAGTGGGAAGACGACCTCAGCGCCGAACTGGTCATGAACTCTGGCATCACCATCCGCGTCGAACTCGGCGCCCTTCCGGACTGGATGGTCGCCTCTCGAGTCACCGCTACCCGATCGAACGGTGACGTCATTGATGACTACCTGCAAATCTGGCCCGACGACGCCACCGCGCGCCGGCACGTCGCTCGCCACACTCGGGACATTATTAACCGTGAGGAACCCCTCGGCGAGAACGTCAACTGGTCGAACAGCGAACTCATCTACCTGCTCGAAGAGCAGGGTCGCATCATCTTTTGCCCCATCTGCATGGGCGATGACCGGGTCCTCTGCCACGCCTGTTTCGGCACGGCCTACATTCGCACCGAACACTTCGACGAATGGATCACCGTCGTCGACGACAGCGAATAGGGGTAGTTGGGGCGACTCCGAGTCCACGAGATACTGTCTCTTTCATGACTCTTGACGTTGCACGACTACTTCGCCACATGGCCTGGGCCAACCAGGAGGTCTACGCCGCCGTGCAGACCCTTCCCCTCGAAGCACTGGGGAGCTTCATCGTGAATCCCGAGTGGACCGCTGGGGCCATCCTCGAACACATCGCCGGCAGCGCCGAGTGGTACGTCTACTGCCTCACCGGTAATCACAACGGCTGGTCGACAACCGTGCCCGCCACCATGGATGACGTCGCGTCACTCGCGACGCTTCTCGCCGGCTACGACGCGGCACTCCTAGAGCTCGCGAACGAAGCTGACGGGGTCGTCAGTTTCACCAACGAGTACGGCACGCGTTCTGCGCTGCGCTCGACGATTATCTCCCAGGTCATTCACCACGCCACGGAACACCGTGCACAACTGGTTGACGCACTGGAATCGCGAGGGCATCGGCCGGTCAATCTGGACGACCTCGACCTCTGGGCCTTCGAGGCTCGCGCCAACTAACGCCCCTACGGGCAGTTGGCGCCCGTCGTGTTGAAGAGCAGCCCGTTCGGGCACAGTGCGCCGGTGAAGGTCGCACCGGTGAACGGAGTGGGGAATGTCGCCCCCGTCAGATTTGCCCCAGTGAAAGTAGCGTTTGCGAACGATGCGGTAAACGTGGCCCCAACCAAATTGGCACCAGAAAAGTTTGCCGATATTGCTGCCGAGCCAGTGATGCGGGCCCCAACCAAATCGGCCCCCGCCAGAACTACCGGCGACGCCAACGACGACTTGAACGTAATCGAATCCTCGGCAAGGTTCGCACCTTCCAGATGCGAGGTGGTGAGCTCAATCGAGCCACAATTGGCCGCGTCGACACCAGGGAACTGAGCAGCGCCGGCAGCACACGAATAGACAGTGCCCGTGGCACCCGTTGGCCCACGGAGTCCTCGAGAGCCAGTTGGCCCCGCCGGCCCCATCGGACCAGTCGGTCCTTGCGGACCCCGCGCACCTACTGAGCCGGTTGGTCCTTGTGGACCAATTGATCCGCGAGCGCCAGTGGCACCGCGAAGACCCTGGGCGCCGGCAGGACCCGTCGCACCACGAGGGCCCGTCGTGCCCGTTCGCCCGGCTGGACCACGCGATCCGGTTGCGCCGTTCGGGCCGGGTACTCCCGTCGCCCCACGAGATCCAGTCGCGCCTCGAAGTCCACGGATGCCAGTTGCCCCTTGTGGTCCACGTTGACCAATCGGGCCATCAGGTCCGGTGGCACCACGCGGACCGACCGCGCCGGGCAGACCGGTGGCGCCCCGTGGACCAATCGGTCCCATGGGTCCCGTGGGGCCACGCAGTCCAGCAGCACCGTTCTGTCCGGCGGCACCGTTGAGACCGCGCGGTCCCGTTGCGCCACGCAGCCCAATGGGTCCCATGGGGCCCGTTGCGCCACGTGAACCAGCGGCGCCATTGGTTCCACGCGCCCCGGTTGGTCCGCGTAGGCCAAGTGGTCCAGCGGGTCCCCGCGGTCCCGTACTTCCTTGAGGTCCCACCTGCGACCACTCGATAAGTGCGGCGTTTGCCGGGCATACTTCCGAGCTCAACTGGACGTGGGTGAGCGAACCGTTGAGCAAGCAGGCGTAGTACACCCGCGTCGAGGTCGAGGCGGCAGAAAGAGTGGCCCACGTCAATGCCGATGCACAGGCAATCGCCGCTAGGCCCACGGTTACTTTGCTGGTTTTCCGCAGACGAAATGGCATGATAAGGGCATTCTATGGTCGCCACCGGCGACAACGCCACTCACTGCTGAGCGCTCGCAGCACAATCGACGACGTAAGTGCACCGGTGAGTATTCCTTCGCGACCATACAGTCGCGGTACCCCTGTAATTGGTGCGGGGTGACGACATGAAGTGGGCAAGACCACAAAAAGGAGCACATCAATGAATCTCACGTCACTCGGAAGCTGGAGCGTCGTCGCCCTGATTACACTGCCCTCTCTGACGATGAGTGCACCCGGCGCAGCGGCGGCCGAGGCTACTCGCACCACCGACGTCGAAACGTGCCTCACCCAGAGTGTTGCCCCGAGCGAGATCACCATCAGCTGCGCGGACGATGGCCGCTACATCAACCACATCACCTGGTCCAACTGGGGCGGCGCTCAAGCACTCGGTCGTGGCACACTCAACTGGAATACCTGCACGCCGACGTGCGCCGCGGGCACCTTCTTGCACAAGTCAATCTCGTTCCGGGCCACCACCAAAAAGGTGCTGCACGGCAAGTCGACCTACACCGTGCTCGTTGGTCCGGCCGGTGACT
>DAINRA010000035.1:0-4490 GCA_036742195.1 Acidimicrobiales bacterium | reverse complement strand
ACCAGTGTCGGACCGAACGCTGCGACGAGTGCCGCCAGTGCGGCGAGCGCCACGATAACGCCCTCGAAGGCCCAGCGCCAGCCGCGGGTGTGCCCCACGGCAAACACGATGGTGAGTGCCTCCACCATCTCCACAGCACTGGCCAGGAAGACGGCCAGGACCAGTACGGTGACCGAGCTCACCGAAGCAGTTGTTGCCACCATCATGCGTCGTCCTTCATGACGTACACCCCATTCGAGTCAATTTCCACACCCACCACGCTTCCACGTCCAAACCGCGTGCGCGAAAAAATCTTGGTGAATCGCAATGTCTCATCAATCAAGACCACGTGCTCGTAGCCGCGACCGATAAAGGCACTGTCTTCCACTATGGCAGTTATCCCCTCGCCAATTGCGGCATCGCGCAAAGTCACTGCCGAGGGTCGAATGAAGAGTGTCGCCGCACCCGGTCCGTCGCACCGCGTGGGGCAGCTGGTCATCGTCACGTGAGACGAGAGCGCCAAGGTGACCGTGGCCACACCGTCGTCGACAGCAGAAACGGTTACGGGAATTTCCCCAGCTAAACCCGTGAAGCGAGCAACGAACGGTGAGGCAGGCGATTGATACACCTCTTCGGGCGAGGCCCACTGCACCAATTCACCGCGATTCAGCACGCCCACCACATCAGCCAGGGCGAATGCCTCCGACTGATCGTGGGTGATGTAGACCACGGTGGCGCCTGACTCGCGGGCCAACGTGGCGATCTCAATACGCAGCCCCTCGCGACGGTCGGCGTCGAGGTTCGAGAGTGGCTCGTCAAACAGCAAGAGCCCCACGTCAGCTGCCAGTGCGCGGGCCAGGGCTACTCGCTGTTGTTCGCCGCCGGAAAGCTCGTTCGGATACCGCTCCGCCAGTCGCTCGATGCCGACGCGCGCCAACAGACCCATCACCTTGTCGGCTCGTTCCTGCTTGGAGAGCGTCGACTGCTCTAAGGCGAAGCCCACATTCCGGGCGACGGTCAAGTGGGGCCAGAGGGCGTAGTCCTGAAAGACCATCGCCAGGTGGCGCTTGTCGGGGCTGACGAACACACCCGGGCCAACAACGAGGTCGTCATCGAGGGTGATACTGCCAGTGGTGGGTCGCTCGATGCCCGCCAGGCATCGCAACAAGGTCGTTTTCCCCGAACCCGATGGGCCCAAGAGCACGGTAAAGGTGCCCGGGGTTATCGACAGCGACACCTGCGCCAGCGCAATCTTGTCTCCGAACGTTTTGGTCAACTTTTCTACGGTGACACCAACGGCACGTGCACTCATCGCAACGATCCTGCCTCTCCAATTCGACGCCACCCCTTGGGCGTGACAATGCGGTACAACCCCAATACGACCACAATTACCCCGAGCATCTCGGCCAGCACCATAACCGTCGCCGCCGATCCGATGGGCGCAAAGACGGTGCCGAGAGTCGTCTCAATGATGACAGACACGGGCTCGTGGCCCGGCACCAGCAGCATCTGGGCTACCGCGAGTTCCGAAATTGTCTTCGTGAACGTCAACACCCACGCCCAGGTAAGCGTTCGCGATAAGACGGGAAGATTTGCCGTACGCCACGCCCGCCAGCGCCCCGCACCATGCACGCGGGCCGATTCTGACATCGATGACTGTATCTGCGAGACCGGACCCATCAGAAGCCGTGACTGACCAGGAGTTGCCGAGGCGATGAGACCCATGACCAAGAGCGGCATGGTTTGATAGAGGCTAATGACGTGATTGGCAATGAAAGCCTGGTTGTAGAACAGGATGTATCCCACGCCAAGTACTACACCAGGCACGGCCACTGAGCCCAGCAAAAACACGTCCGCAATGCGCTGACTGGTACCGCCGCGCGTGGAAGCCAGACGCCGCGCCAACACGTACGCCAGGACGACGGTGCCGGTCGCCACATAAACGCCCAGTTGATTACTAATCCAAAGGCCTGATCCCAACGGCATAATCGAGGGTGGCGGGTGAAAGATATCGCGGTACGAAACCAGCGACCAGTGAATGCCGGTGCGCGTTTCAAAACTGATGGTGTGCGTAAAGCTCGTTGCCACGGACGCAATGAGTGGCATCACCATGACTACCACAAGGACCGAAAAGGTGACTGCCGACACGACCACTCGCGTCACCGGCGCGAAGCTAAAGCGTCGAACGCTGCGAGTGCGAGCACTCAATACGGCATAGGAACGTCCACGAGTAACTCGTGACTGCAAAAGAATTGGTGGCACCGTACACAAGATAAGGATGGCGGCAATCACCGCAGCCACGGAGAAATTGGCCGGATTCGTCGTGATGGCATTGAAGAGCGAGAAGGTAGCCATGGGGAAATGAGTGTTTGCGCCCAGGGTGAAGGCCACGCCGAAGTCACTGATTGATTCGGCGAACGCAATCGCGAAGGCGGAGAGCAGCGCTGGGGCAATTATTGGCAGCACGGTCACCAGCATGCGACGTGTGCTCGCACCGTGCACGCGGGCGGCGTCTTCGTACTCCGAGCCCAATCCCCGAAGTCCCGCCGATATGACAAAATAACAAAATGGAAGTGCGGCAGTCGTCAGGATCAACACGATGCCGCCGGGCCCATAAAAGGCGTGATACAGCTGAATCGTATTGAGACCGAACGCCGTGGCTAACTCGCCCGGCTGGATCAGATTTGTCCAGCCAATGGTCATCATCCAGGTTGGGATCAAGAGCAAGACCCACATCATGGCGCCAATGCATCGCCCACCGAAAAGGTTGGTGCGATGCGCCAGCCACGCCAACGTGGTGGAGGCTAGTGTCGCCAGAATGCCCACCGTGGTGGAAACGACCAGTGAATCAATAAGGCCGCGCCCGGTATAACCGGTGCAAGCCGCTTCAATACTGGCAAGCGTGAACCACTGAGGGCCAACCCGGAGCGAGTGTGGCGAGACGGCCGCCAACAAGAAGAAGCAGACCGGAGCAATCACCAGCAACCCGAGGATCACCCACAGCATGAGGCCCGACCACTTAAATCGACGCAGTATCGAGGGAAAAGGTGTGGAGTTCATGCGGGCCGTTGTAGCCACACATCCCCGGTAGCTCGCGCTACCGGGGATGTGGCTCTAGGAGGAGATGAGAACTAGTTCGCGATGTTGTTCGTGAACCAGGAGTCAATGACATCCTGCAGTGGACCCCAGACGTAGGGGTTGATTGCGTAGGCGTTCGTGCTGGCGTACGAAGGCAAGCCAGCCTCTGGGCTCACACCATTGATGACTGGCCAGAACAGCCCGTCGCCCTGGGGGTCACCTGCCTGCATCGTCTGCTGGCCCTGGACTGACAGTACGAAGGCGATGAACTTCTTCGCGGCGGCGAGCTGTGCGGGGGTGACGTCCTTGCTGACAGCGATGGTGCTGGGAAGCGCCACCGAGTAGTCAAGGTACTTCACTGCACCAGTAGGCCACCAGCCAGCGGCGATGTCACCGTAGCAAGCGGAGGTCTGAATTGTGGCGGCTTCCAGCGTTGCGGGGTTGGACTCCAGGGCACCAAGGGTTGGACCGTTGGTGTTGTGGACCTGCAGACCCTTCGCCTTCAGTGCCTTCAGGAATGCCTCACCGGCCTTCACGCCGGCAGTGATCTGGGCAATCGAAGGATTCTTCGTCGTCGACGAAGGAATGCCTGCGAGGTGCGCCATTTCACCGGCGATGAGTGGGTACGTCGGTCCCGACAGCGATGGGTTGTTCATACCCAGGGAACCAGCAGGCATGTTGACCAGGCCAGCGAAGGTCGCAGGGAGCGTCTGACCCTGCGTCGCGGCAGTGTCATAGCAGAGGCCACCAGTGACGGTCACACCCGTTGGCACGAAGCTCTTGTCTGAAGGCAGATTCGTGGTACCAGCGGTGTTGAAGCTAACACCCGAGGGCAAGATGCCCTTGGTGCTCCAACCCGACACGTCAAACTGGGCGGCCCAGGTAGCACCGTCGGCCCACATCATGTTCCAGGTGGGGTGACCACTGGCCTGCTCAGCGGCAATCTGCGTCAGCAGGGTACCCGTTGAATTGTCATTCAGCGTGACGTGAATGTAAGGGTTCGCGGCGTTGAAAGCGTCAACAACATACGAGTCATAGCCCTGTGCGCTGTACAGCGACAGGTTCACAACTGCGGGAGCTGGCTTCTTGGACGTGCTGTGGGCGACGGGTGCTGCACCGGCCGAGGCCACAACGAGGGTTACTGCGGCGACGGATACGCCAAAGGCGCCCGTCAATGCGCGAAGCCCTAAGGCTTGCTGGGTGGTGGTGTTTGTCATGCTCTCAGCAAACACTCGCCAGATTACACAAAAGTGACAGAAGCGACACGCCTACGTAGTTTTTTCGATTCGGTTAGTCATCAAAATCGCTTTCGCCCCTTCTCGTTGGCGACGGCGTTCTTTAGGACAATGCCATCCCGCCACCCTTGAGGGCGGAAGCTGCGGTCGCGCGCATGCGCTTGAGTACCCGGTGCGTCACGGGCGCGACGGCGGGAT
>DAINRA010000034.1:0-4832 GCA_036742195.1 Acidimicrobiales bacterium | reverse complement strand
GCGCGCTTTTCGGCGCGTCGGTGCACGAACTTCCACGCGTGTTCGTGAATGAAGTAGCACGGGGGCTCCCAGATGAGTTCACACGTGCCAATGATCACGGCCTTGGTGATGTTGCCCGTCACGATGTAGGCCACGATACCGGCCATCGTGAAGACCACGACGGACCAGCTCAGGGTCTTCTTAAACGTTGCGCTCATCATTAGAGGTCCACCTGGGTTGCGAGGGTCACGATGCGTTCGTCGGGCAGGCCGAAGTATTTCGAAGGGGTCGCCGAGTTGCGGTGCATGAAGGCGAAGACTGACTCGGTCACACCGGTGATCTCGCCAGTGTCCATGTTCTTGAACTTTCGGTCCGAGAGGTAGTAGGTGGCCTGCGCCTCCTCCTCGGGACTCATCACGAACTGCGTCAACAAGGTGGGCAGTGCAACCTGTTCCATGTAGCCCACGTGGAACTCCACGGCGGTGACCCGGTCGTTGATCACGGTGGTTGATTCGACGTGCTGTTCGTAGGCTTCCTCGGTGGTGGTCACCATCACCACGTACATGTGAGCCGGCAGCACGTGCATCTGACGGGCTTGCGAGAGGGCGGCTTGGGGAACGCGATCCAGGCTCGAGGCCAGGAAGACACCGGTCGTGGGAGCGGTGAAGACGTGGGAAGAGGCCATGAGCTCGTCGAGCTTCTCCCAGCCCACGGCGGCCTCGGTGAGCTGGCGGGTCAGCACGTTGTTGGCGTGACGCCACACCATCATGAAGTACAAGATCACCAGCGCAATGACCAGTGGGACCCAGGCACCCTTAAACAACTTGGTCGAGGTGCTCGAGAAGAACGAGGCGTCGAGGACGGCAAAGAGCGCAAACAGGGGCACCGTGAAGCGCTTCTTCCAGTGCCAGCGATAGCTCGACACGATGGCGAGACCAATGGTGGTGATCAGCATGGTGCCCGAGATGTCGAAGGAGTAGGCGTTGGCCAAGTTCGATGACGACTTGAAGATGACGACCAGCAAGATGGTGCCGACACCGAGGGCGGTGTTCATGAAGGGAACGTAGATCTGGCCTGACTCATCAGAGCTGGTGTGAATGATCTGCATGCGTGGGAAAAAGCCCATCTGCACGGCCTGGCGCGAGATGGAGCCAACGCCGGCGATCAACGCTTGCGAGGCGATCACGGTCGCTGCCGTGGAGAGGGCAACGAGGTAGATCAGCCAAGCGCGGTTGGGCGCCATGTTGAAGAACAGCGCGCTGGCTGACTTGGGCGAGACAATCTCTTCGGCGGCCTGACCGAGGTAGTTAATGACCAGGGCGGGCGCGGCAACGGCGTACCACGCGATACGGATGGCGCGAGCTCCGAAGTGACCGAGGTCGGCGTAGAGGGCTTCGACGCCAGTGATGGCCAAAATGACCGAGGAGAGAATGACGAAGGAGTGCAGTCGGTTGTGGGCGAGGAAGCTCACGGCGTAGGTGGGAGAGAGCGCCCGCAGGACTGCGGGGTGCTTGGCGACCTGACGAATACCCAGCACACCCAACGTGGCGAACCACACGAGCATGATGGGCCCGAAGTAGGAGCCGATGCGCGCGGTGCCCTTGCGCTGCACGGCAAAGAGCGCCAAGAGAATTACGCAGGTGATGGGCACCTCGAAGTGCACCCACGACGGATTGATTACGGCCGTTCCTTCGACGGCGGAGAGCACCGAAATGGCCGGCGTGATGAAGCCGTCACCGAAGAGGAAGGCGGTACCTAACAGCATGGCGAAGAAGATGACGTAGCTGCGTGGTCGCTGCGGCCGGCGAATGGTTCGCGGGAGTCGTGAGAAGAGAGCCAGCACACCGCCCTCACCCTTGTTGTCGGCGCGAAGAACGAAGATCAAGTACTTGACGGAGACCACGATCATCAACGACCAAAAGATCAGCGACGCGACGCCGTAGATGCTGGCCACCGTGGCTTGGCCGTCTGAGACCGACTGCTGGAAAGCGTAAATCGGGCTCGTTCCGATGTCGCCGAAGACGACACCAAGCGCGAAGAGCGCGAGGAGGGGGGTGGAGGTTTTGTGCTGCACAGCATTCCTTTCGTCGAGAACTACGTTTCGACGACCAGGCTTCCCGTCACACCACTGCCAAATCTACAGTCCTTTCCTCCACCTTTCACGAAGAAATCACCGCAAAGGTGCATAGCGCTCATGCGAAGTGGTGATGTTTGGCAAGTTCATCCACACCACTTCCCTAGGATGGCGTGGTGGAACACGCATCTACCCCAACAACCGGCAGCGACCGCCGCTGGTGGATTCTCACCATTGTGATGATTGCCGAAATCATGGACCTGCTTGACGGCACCATCGTGAACGTCGCCGGCCCTTCGCTCAAGCGAGAACTCGGCACTTCGCCGTCGTCGCTGCAGTGGATAATTGGTGGCTACACCCTCGCGTTAGGCGCAGGTCTCGTTCTCGGTGGCCGTCTCGGTGACCGCTACGGCAAGCGCCCCACCTTCTTGTTGGGCATGGCGGGCTTCACGATTGCCTCCGTGTTGTGCGCCACCGCGCCGTCGACCAATCTTCTTATCGCCTACCGCGTGCTCGAAGGCCTGTCTGGGGCGTTTCTGCTGCCCCAGGGCATTGGCTTTATTCGTCAGGCGTTCCCACCCCAGGACTTGGGAAAGGCCTTCGCCGCGCAAGGACCGATCTACGGCCTCGGCGGCATTCTCGGCCCCATCATTGGTGGTGTGCTCATTCAGGCCAACTGGTTCAATCTGAACTGGCGAGTCGTGTTCCTGGTCAACGTGCCCGTCGGCCTCTTTGGTTGCGTCGCTGGGTATGTGTTGTTGCCGAAGGGCGAGGGTGACCGTCGTGTCACCATTGACCTCTTTGGGGCAGCCATTATCGCTGTGTCCTCGCTGCTGTTGATTTTGCCGCTCATTCAGGGCCGGGTCGACAACTGGGCACCGTGGACGTGGATGAGCCTGGTTGGCTCGCTCCTCGGCTTCTACGCCTTTATGTGGCGTGACCGCGTGGTGGAGCGCGCCGGCAAGACGCCGCTCGTGATGGCGTCGCTGTTGGGAAACCGCCACTACCTCGTGGGCATCGGATCAATTCTGTTGTTCTTCAGTGGCTGGACCGGCGTCTCGCTCATCACCACCTTGTTCTTGCAGATTGGTGAGCACTTCAACGCTGGTCAGGCCGCGGTCGCCAACATCCCCTTCGCGGTGGCTTCCGCCATTGGCGGCATGCTCTCGGGCACGGTGCTGTCGGACAAGTTGGGACGAAACACACTGCACCTGGGTGCCGTGGTGCAGCTGCTCGGCATGGGTCTGCTCTACGCGGCCCTCGGGAACGTCACCCACTTCTCCATCTGGCACTTGGTGCCCGGCATGACGGTCGTGGGCTTTGGCTTCGGCCTCATTGTGGCCGCACTCTTCCAATCAGTGCTGAGTGCCATCAGCAATGCCGAGACTGGCTCGGCGAGCGGCCTCCTCGCCGCGGTACAGGCGGTTGGCGCATCAGCCGGTGTGGCAATTTTCGGCACTGTGTTCTTTGCCAAAGCCACCAGTGGCGCGTTTGCCCTCGGCTTTCGCCACGCCATCCTCGTCGAAGTAATTGTGATCGTGGTCTTCATGCTCGCCATCTGTGGGCTGGACAAACAAGCACCCACCAACAACTGGGAGTAAGCAATGCCTGCCATCACACCAAACTTTCTCTTCGCCACCCAGGCGCTCGAAGCGGCCGAGTTCTACGTCTCGATATTCCCCAACGCCACCCTCGACAGCGTCAGCTACTACGGCCCCGGCGCGCCACTTCCCGAGGGGACGCCACTGGTGGCGGAGTTCACGCTCGATGGAACGGCCTTTCAGGCCATCAACGGCGGCCAGGCTATTGAGTTCACCTCGTCGGTTTCCTTCCGCATCGTGTGCCACGGCCAAGACGAGGTCGACCACTACTGGAACGCGCTGAGCGCCGGTGGCGCCGAGGGGCGCTGTGGCTGGTTAACCGACAAGTTCGGCGTGAGCTGGCAGGTCACCCCGGTGGAGATGGGTGAGTACCTCGGCCACGCTGACCCCGAGGTTTCCCAGCGGTGCTTCATGGCCATGATGGGTATGAAGAAGATCGACCTCGCCGAGTTCGAAGCAATCGCGCGCCTAAGGCCGATTACTTCTCGGCTTTCTCTGTAAAGAGGCTGCCCAAGTGGGTGTGCTTGAAGTGAGTGTCGTACTTTAGGCCGTAGCCGAAGAACCGATCCCAGCCAACGTGGCCGAGCCAAATGAGGCCGATGGCTACCGCCAGAGGGTGGTGCCATCCGAGCAGCACGACGAGTGACGGCAAGAAGTAACTGTGACCGGCGTTATAGAGAAATGCGCCAATGGTGGTGTTTCGCAGGTAGCCAATCATGAAGATGTCGGGCACGAACAGAAGTACTGGATAAAGCCACCAGTGATGCCGGGGGACAAGAGCGAATAACACCAACGTCGCACCAAACAGCACCGCACCATCAAGCCGCAGCCAAGGCTTTCCTTCGACAAATCCTCGTTCCACGAACAAATAATTGCTTATCTGTGTTCGCGGCGGCATCCACCACAGCAGAAAGCGTTGAAAATACCTCCCTTAACAGGTTGAATCGCAGTGGCGCCACGTTTGGGTTCACTTCAGCCCTCTCATACTCCAGAGAAGAATCTGCGCGAGAATTGACTACGAGTCAGTGCCATCCGGGGTAGCGAGCGAAGCCCCGCACTTCGAGCAGAATGATGCTCCGTGCGTCTCGTCGTGCACGCATAAGTGCGAAGAGGGTATTGCCACGTCAGCGCCGACTGGAGGTTTCAAGAATCGTCGACGCACCACGAACAAAATGATC
>DAINRA010000033.1:0-5018 GCA_036742195.1 Acidimicrobiales bacterium | reverse complement strand
GGTCGGGTCCACCGTTGGGTCCGTCTGGGTGGCCGAAACCGGGCCCACCGGCGGGGCCGGCGCCGAAGCCAGTAATCGTGGTGATGACCTGGAAGGAGCTGCTTAGTTCCACCGTCTCGTTGCTGCCATCGGCCAACGTGACGTGGGCTTCATAGGGGTAACTGCCCTGGGAGTTGGACTCAATGCGGATGATTGATGCACCCGACGGCAGGACCGCGTTGACGGCTGCGGTGGCGGTGGCGAGGTCGCTACCGGTCAACAGCGTTTCACCAGGACCGTGCGCCATGGTCACGGGGTTGGGCTGGGCGCTTGATGGTGCGGGCGCCGCTGCGGAAGTGGGGGTGGTGGGGGTTGTTGATGCACCGGCCACCGACAAGGCACCAATGCCAATGCCGGCTGCGGCTGCGCTCACGGCCACAAACGTGGCCACTTTGTTGAGGGGGTTTTTCATGGAAACTCCTTTGGAATGTCGAACACGTTGTTCGACGAATTCCAGTGTGCCGACCGTACCTAAGACGAATACGGGGCGTTTTCTAATCCCTCCGTAATAAAAGGGCCGAGCCGTGATCTAACGAGAAACGACAGCTTCGTCGAGTCGCGCGACGACTTCGTCAAAGACCTGATCGGCATCTTTGCCCGTGGTGTCAATCCAGAGGCCCACGCGAGGGGTGCGTTCGCGAATGTCTCGATCGATCCAGTCCCACGAGTCCGCGAAGGGGCTCCCAATCGCTCGCCACTCTTCCTTCATGACATCGAGGTCACGCAGCAACATCACGAAAGAAAACGGGTGACCGTTGAGATCGCTCACGAACTCGTCGTAGCGTGCACCGGCCACAATGTCATCCACCACGGCGTGGACGCCGGCATCCGCGAAGGAGGTGGCTAACAGAGCGGCCTGACGCAGCCGAAGTCGGAGTTGATCAATGGCCTCAGTGCTGAGGCCAGTCGGCGCCCCGTAGGCGCGGCCGGTGACGATGAGCTCCTGCAGACGGTCGGCCTCGACGTGGGCGCCCGGCGAAAAGTAACCAGCGAGACGCTTGGACAGCGTGCTCTTACCCACACCGGGAAGTCCAGCCACCACCGTGATGGTGCCCGGCACGGGTACGGCGGCTGCGTCGATCGCCACTTACGACCGCGGCACCGTTGCGAGCTGCGACCCGATGAGTTCCTTCTCCTTGGGGTCAGAAATCACCGCCACCAGTGCCGCCGCACGGGCGATCCACTCGTCTCGCTCGGCCACCATGCCGGCACTGGCGTAGGCGCGAGCCAGTCCTTCGGCGTTCGACGCCTCCATCCAGTCGGTGATCTCAAACGTGGCGGCGCGCTCGTTGGCGGCCAACGCGAAACGAATTGCCATGTCGCCCAGGCCCGTCGCTGCCGCGGCTCGCGAGACCATCCAGTCAGAAATCATGAAGTTCTTCTCCGTCCCCACAAACTGCCAGTGAAAGCGTGAGGTGAAGGCCGCCGTCAGGAGCTCCGCTTCGTCGGCGGCGGTCATTGACGCCTGCTCGAGAAAGTCCCAGCAACGATTGAACTGCTCGACGGCAATTGTGCGGTGATCGGTGTTCTCCATAACGCCCAGAATACGACACGGTGACATTCACAGGGCCAAGCGATAGAGCACGTGTGCGCGCAGTGCGGGATCCTCGACAGTGGGGTGGGCAAAGTCGTCGGCGGGGTCTCGGCTCATGCCGATTTTTTCCATAACCCGTCGCGACGACACATTCGTGGCGGCGGTAAAACTCACCACTTCGTTGCGCGGAAAGTCGATGTATTCACGCCCCCACGCCAAGGCGGCGAGGGCTGCTTCGGTGGCGAAGCCCTGGCCCCACGACGGGGCCGACAGGCGCCAGCCAATCTCCACGCAGGGCGTGAAGTGGGCATCGAAGCGAGGTTGGGAGAAGCCAACAAAGCCAATGAATTCCTGCGTGTCGTTGCGCTCAACCGCCCACAGACCCCAGCCGTCGTTCCAGCGGGCTCGGATCCGCTCCACCATCGCAAAGGACTCCTCACGAGTGAGCGGTCGAGGGAAATAGCGCATCACGTCAAGGTCGCTGTTCATCGCGGCGAAGGGTTCCGCGTCAGCGTCAGACCAAGCCCGTAGCGTGAGTCGTTCGGTGGTGATCGTCGGAGTCACGTTCTGATGGTAGGTCGCACAGGCGAGACAATACGGTAGGACGGGGTGGACGAGTAGAAGTTGGCGGCGCTGCTGTAGATGTTGGCTGACGTCGAGGATCGCGGTGACGCGAAGACTCGGTCTATCCCCAAACCATTGCGGGGCACAATTCGGACCGACAAATAAAGTCCGACAACCACAGCAAGGGCTTCATCAACGACCCACATTTCTAGACCACTGAGACGACCGATCGCTTCACTCGTCCGCCTGGTGGCGACAGCAGCTATTTGCTCTCCATAAACGCAGCAGTCTGTTGCATCTCGTAACGATCGCGCTGATCCGCGGCATTCGCCTCGGCTTCCCGGCGCAGTAGGCCTTCAGCGGCGGAGCGCAGTGATTCTCGAATTGATTCTGAGCGAGTGAGCCCCGGAGCCTCCAGCGCACGGAGATGCCGCAGTGACTCAGCATCGAGTCGAAACGAAATTGACTGGGAGAGGCGTCCCGTCATGAGACGCTGGTAGCACCTGTTGTGATACCAAGGTCAGTCGATAGTGAACCGATACACGTTGGTCTCACGCTGAACGAAGCCCACCTTGCGGTAGAGCGCGTTCGCGGCCTCACGCGACGGCCGTGACGTGAGGTCAACGGTCTTGGCCCCCAGCGCGGCTGCGTGCGCCACCGCGGCCTTCGTGAGGGCCTCGCCCACTCCGTGACCACGAGCGTTCGTGTCAACCACGACGTCTTCAATCCAGGCACGAATGCCCGTCGGGATTGGGAAAGTAGCCAGCGTCAAAGTGCCCACCAGCACACCGTCAATGTCCGCGGTGAAGAGGGTGATGGCGTCGGAGGCGATGATGGCGGCCATCTGATCGAGGGTCAACGCAGTGGCGCTCGACGACAACTGGGGCAGCAACGCATTGATGCCCTCGAGCAGTTCGTCCGTGCAGGTTGTCACCGTTGCAATGTTCATTCGTTCCCTCGCCAAACCGGACGTCGCACATCATCGTAAAAGACGGGGTAGCTCGGATCGTCGATAGCGGCAAAGATGTCAGCGGCCCAGCGTTGCGAGCCAATGGTGTCCATCGGCAAGGCGTCGCGGGAAAACCATCCGGCGTCAAGGGTTTCGAGTGGGTGGGGCATCAACGTGCCACCCACGGGTCGGCACAAGAAGACCAACGAATACAACGGGATCTTGGAGAGCCCTAAGCGCATACCGTCGAGCACGCCGATGAGTCGGACGATCTCCACCTCTATGCCCGTCTCTTCGCGTACTTCCTTGATGACCACCTCGGGGGCCGAGTAGCCCACGTCGGCCCAACCGGTGGGATAGAGCCACTGGCCCGAGTCCGAGCGCTGAATCAGCAGGAGTTCACCGCGTTCGTTCGCCACGATGGCACCAACGGCAACCTTCGGGGTGACGTAACCCGCGGGGCCGAGCTTGGCCTCGCGCATCCACTCGGTGATGATCGGTGCCGTGTCAGTGGATCCACCAGCCGCAACGGCCTTGATGTCGGCCGCGATGGACAGGATCTCTTCGTAGCGCTCGCGCTCGTACCCGTTTTCGGTGAAGGCCAGCCCCGTCATCGCCGTGGCCGCCAGGGCCTCCGCCCATCGGCGCAGATCGGCCTCTGCAGCGCCCATCGCCCTTAGGCCAGCGTCGCGTCGAGGACTTCGTCGAGGTCGCCGACGAGACCGGTGTAGAAGGCGCCGAACTCGCCGTAGATGGTTGACGCTTCGTCAAAACGCATCGTGTAGACGCAGTCCTTGAGGTCGTCGGGGCGAACGCCGAACAGGGTCACGCCCCACTCCCAGTCGTCCAAGCCAGTGGAACCAGTGACGACCTGAATCACGCGGCCCTTGAAGTCGCGACCCGACTTGCCGTGTTCGCGCATGAGCTGGTCGCGCTCTTCGTAGGGCAGGGCGAACCAGTTCTTCTCTTCCCCGCGCTTCTTGCTCATGGGATAGAAGCAGAAGGCCTTCATGTCCGAGGGCGGCAGTACCGGATAGAGGCGGGCGTTCAACATCGCCTCGGGCATGCCGGAGGCGTACTCCGACACTTCCGTCACCGAGACGTAGGACTCCGAGACGCTGAGCCCCGAAGCCTGCACCTTGGACTGGAAGCGGCGAAGTTCCCACAGGTCTTCGCCGAGAATCATGAAGCACAGGTCGGCCTTGGCGCCCATGATGGCAGCTGTCACCACTTGCAGCTTGGCGTCGTGGGCTTCGCTGATGGCCTGGTGCAGCACGTCACGACGCACGTCACCGGTCACGTGGCAAAACAGGTGCAGGACATTGAGTCCCTTGGACGGCGTCATCGGCGTGGTGGTCATAGTTCCATGATAGGAGTCGGCCACCGCGCACTAATCAGGCCGAAAAGCACAACAGGCGGGGCTTTCGCCCCGCCTGTTGTGGTGAGTGATTGGCGTGACTAGAAGTCGTCCATGCCACCGCCGGGCATGGCGGGAGCCTTCTCTTCGGGCTTGTCAACAATGACGCACTCCGTGGTCAAGAAGAGCGCGGCGATGGACGCAGCGTTCTGTAGTGCCGAGCGGGTCACCTTGGCGGCGTCGATGACACCGGCCTCGATGAGGTCCTCGTACTCGTTCGTCGCGGCGTTGAGGCCGGCCGACGGGTTCTCGAGGTTGCGCACCTTGTCGACGATGACGCCACCTTCGAGGCCGGCGTTCACGGCGATCTGGTTCAGCGGGGCCTCGACGGCCTTAGCAACCAAACGTGCACCGGTCGCCTCGTCACCGCTCAACGTCTCGGCCACGGCCAAGATGGCGGCCTGGCTGCGCAGCAAGGCCACGCCACCACCAGGGACCACGCCCATTTCGATGGCGGCCTTGGTCGTCGACACGGCGTCTTCGATGCGGTGCTTCTTTTCCTTGAGCTCGACTTC
>DAINRA010000032.1:0-5722 GCA_036742195.1 Acidimicrobiales bacterium | reverse complement strand
GGAAAATCTGCTCGATGATGAGCGGCGCTAAGCCCATTGACGGCTCATCGAGCAGCAACAGACGGGGCCGTGACATCAGTGCGCGGCCGATGGCCAGCATCTGCTGCTCACCACCGGACAGGTTGCCACCGAGCTGCTTGGCGCGCTCCTTCAAAATCGGGAACATCGTGTACATCTTTTCGATGTCGTCGGCGTAGTGGTCCTTGCGATTGAACGCACCCATTTCGAGGTTCTCGGTCACCGTCATCTGCGGGAAGATGCGACGACCTTCGGGCACGTGGCTAATGCCGAGACTGGTGAAGTCGTGTGCCTTCACCGTCGTGATGTCTCGACCTTCGAAGGTGATGCGACCCGAGGCCGGGGCGTGAAGTCCCGACAGCATGCGCAGCGTCGTCGACTTGCCGGCGCCGTTGGCACCCAGCAGGGTCACGATCTCGCCCTGGCGAACTTCGAAGCTCACGCCATGCAGCGCCTCAATGGAGCCGTAGCGAACAACAGCGTTTTCGACCTGCAGCATTAGCGACCTTCCTTTTCGTCGCCAGCGTCAGCGGCGCCGAGGTAGGCCTCGATGACCGCAGGATTGGCACGGATTTCGTCGGGAGTGCCCTCGGCAATGACGGAGCCGAAGTTCAGTACGTAGAGTCGTTCCGCCAGCGACATCACGAGCTTCATGTCATGCTCAATCAGCAAGATCGACACGCCCATCTCGTCGCGGACTCGGCGAATCAGTTCGGTCAGTTCGACCTTCTCAGACGGGTTGGTGCCGGCCGCTGGCTCGTCGAGCAACAGAACGGTCGGATTCGTGGCCAGGCCGCGGGCAATCTCCAGACGGCGGCGTGCGCCGTAGTTGAGCGAGCTCGACACGACGTTGGCCTGCTTTTCCAGACCCACAAAGGTGAGGAGTTCCCAGGCGCGCTCGTCGCTCGCGCGCTCTGCGCGACGGGTGGCGGGACCCTTGACCATGGCACCGATAACGCCAAAACCGCGGTGCGACTCGGCGCCCGTCTTGACGTTCTCAAACGCCGTCATGGCGGGGAACATGCGTGACGCCTGGAAGGTGCGCGCCACACCGGCGCTCGCCACGCGGTGCGCCTTTTTGCCGATTACCGACAGTGGCGTCGAGCCGTCACGGTCGAAGGTGATGCTCCCCTCCTGCGGACGGTAGACGCCGGTCAAAGAGTTGAACAACGACGTCTTGCCCGCGCCGTTTGGACCAATCACGGCGAGGATTTCGCCGCGACGGTGTTCCATGGTCACGTTGTTCAGCGACGTCACGCCACCAAAGCGCAGCGTCACGTTCTTCACGTCGTAGAGAGGTGTCGTCATTGTGCTTCTCCCTCAAGGGTCGCTGGCGTCATCTCGCGACGACGTCGCTTCGACGGCCAAATGCCGGCCGGGCGGAAAATCATCATGGCGATGAGGAGTGCGCCCAGATAGATGTAGAGGTCGGAGTTCTGGAAGCCGGCCGGTGGGGTGTGAATCAGGTACATCGAGATCGTCTGAACTACCAGCGAGCCAATGACCACGCCCATAATCGAGCCCATGCCACCGAAGATCACCAGCACGAGGATGTTGATCGAGAAGGCCAGGGTGAAGGTGGAAGGACTGATGAAGAATGACTGACCGGCCGTCATCACACCGGCGAAACCAGCCGACGCGGCGCCAATGGCGAAGGCCATCACCTTGTACTTGAGCGGGTTCACGCCGAGGGACTCAGCAGCCACTTCGTCTTCGCGAATCGCCACCCAGGCGCGACCGACCCGTGAGTGCTCGAGACTGGAGAAGATGAGCAAGAACAGCACCACAAATCCCAAGGTGAGGTAGTAGTACGGCACTGGGTCGAGGCCCCAGAGGTACTTCAGTGATCCCAGGTGAAACGAGAAGTGGGGAATCTGTTTCGACCCGGTCGAGCCACCGGTAATACCGTAGAGGTTGTTGGCGAAGATAGTGATGATTTCACCAAAGCCCAAGGTCACGATGGCCAGGTAGTCACCACGCAAACGTAACGTGGGCACACCGAGCAAGACACCCGCGATCATTGCAAAGACGATGGCGACGGGGATGGCCCAGAATGCGTCGATGACGTGGTGAAAGGGCGCCGGCACCGGCAGCGCGCCGGTAACCCACGCCGTCACGTAGGCACCAATGGCGTAGAAGGCCACGAATCCCAAGTCGAGCAGTCCCGCAAAACCGACCACCACGTTGAGACCAATGGCGAGCAGCGTGTAAATGGCAATCTGAGACACCATGGCGGACTGCCAGAACGGGTCAGTCACCACGTGGGGCAACACAATGGCCACCAGCAAAACGGCGGTGTACCACAAACCTCGGACGGGCTTCTTAGCCGCCAGTGCGTGGTATTGCGGCACCACCTTGTCTCGAAGCTTGGCCACGGATGGCTGCGCCTGGCGGCGGTACATCAGCACCACACCAGCGGCGAGAAGGCCGAGCGCCGCGAACAGCACACCACGAGGTGCTGGAAAGAGCCCAAAGAAGGAGACACGCTCGGTGAATGAACCGGTAAAGCCGGCCATTGGGTGCGTGGGGTCCCCTGGGGGGCCCGTCATGACGGCAATCGTGGCCACCAGTGCCACCATGGCGCCGATGCGCTTGGCCAGAGGTGAAGTGAAGAAGTTCTTCATTATGCCGACCTTCCGAGACGCTCGCCCAAGATTCCCGTTGGGCGGAAGAGAAGTACGAGTACCAAAACCCCGAACGCAACGACGTCAATAAAGGCACCGTTCACGAAGGCCACCGACATCGATTCGACAACACCAAGGATCAGTCCACCGATAACGGCGCCGCGCAGGTTGCCGATACCACCGAGCACCGCAGCGGTGAAGGCCTTCAGGGCTGGCGTAAAGCCCATGGTGTACACCACACCGAACGACAGTCCGTACAGGTAACCAGCAACGCCACCGAGGAAGCCACCGATGATGAAGGTCAGCGCGATGGTCCTGTCGATGTTGACACCCATGAGCGAAGCCGTCTCGGCATCTTGGGCGACGGCGCGAATGGATCGACCGAGCTTGGACGTAGCAACGAGTCGGTCAAGCGCCACGAGCATGACTGCACCCACCACCAAAATGATGATGTAAGACATGTAGACCTGTGCGCCAAAAATCGTGAAGAGCGAATGGTTGACGTAGGGAGATGCCATGGAGAAGTTGATCCGGCCGAACTCCTTGGCTGCCAGGTTAAACAAGAAGTACGACGCACCAATGGCACTAATGAGATAGGCCAACTTTGGTGCGTTCCGGCGGCGCAGTGGACGATACGCCACACGCTCCAACACGGTGGCGACGCCAGCGCCGGTGAGGCCACCAACCAGAACGCCGAGAATGAGATACAGCACTGTTTCGAACGTATTCGGGGTCGACGTTCCAACCAGCCAGCGCATGAGGAAGAACGTGGCGAAACCACCGCTCATGAAAATCTCCGAGTGCGCAAAGTTAATCAAGCGCAGCACGCCGTAGACCAGGGTATAGCCAATGGCGATCATGGCGTAGATGCACCCCGTCGCCAGGCCGCCAACTAGTAGTGGCCAGAACTCGTGGCCCAGCGTTGAAAAATGTGATGAAAAGAAGTGAAGAAGGCCGCTCACTCAAAAACCCCGTGTCAATTAATTGCAGTACGCAATTTTACAAGTAAAAAGGGCCGGGGTCTTGCGACCCCGGCCCTTTAGTTGTCACCAACGACTAGTTGTGAGCGATTGGGTTACCAATGGCACCGTTGGTGACCTGGTAGAAGCTGATCTGGCCAGCACCCGAGCCGACGAGGTTGCCGTCTGACTGGAAGGCGATGGTGCCAGTGACACCCTTGTAGGAAATCTTGTGCAGAGCGTCGCGGATAGCGATGCGCTTTGACTCAAGACTGCCGGTCAAGGTTGCCTTCTGCATGGCTGCAATGATGACGTTGGTGGCGTCGTAGGCCTGAGGGGCGTACAGCGCAGCTGACGAAGCGGTGCCACCGGAGATCTTCTTGAAGGCAACCTCGAGCTTGCCGGTGAAGGCGCTCGCCGTGCCGCCCGAAGCAGCGCTCAAGTAGACACCGTTTGCGGCGGTGGCAGGCGAGGTACCCGTGATCAGCGAAGCTGACTCTGAGCCGTCACCCGACATGATCTTGCCGGTGTAACCGGCGGTGGCCAGGGCGCCCAACAGGAGGCCGAAGTCACAGTAGTAACCACCGTAGAACACACCGGTCACGCCCGAAGCGACGATCGACGTGGCAGCACTGGCGTACTGGGAAGGTGAGGCGAGGCCACCACAGTTCGATGACTCAGGGTACGAGTTCGTGGTCACCGTTGCGTGGAGGGTCTTGGCCGAGGCGGCAACAACAGCAGCGAGACCTGAACCGTAGAAGGAGCCGTCGTCAAGGACGAGCAGCTTCGACACGCTCTTGGTCTTCACGAGGTACTTGGCGTCAGCCAGGCCCTGAACGTCGTCACCGTAGACAACGCGCATGAAGTTGTTGTTGGTCAGACCAGTAGCCAAAGCAGCAGCCGTAGCCGAAGGGCTAACGGTCGCTACGCCAGCGTTGGCGTAGAAGGGCTCGGCTGCACGGGTGGCACCGGAGAATGCGGGACCGACCATGGCGACGAGTGAACCGTTGCCGACAGCGGACTGAGCCTGGGCGGGCGACAGGGTTGAAGAACCCTGGTCGTCGTACCAAGCGGCCTTGAGGGTGAAGGGCAACTTGCCGGTGGCGTTGGCCTGGCTGATGGCCAGCTCGACGCCCCACTTCATGTTGATACCCAGCTGAGCGTTACCGCCCGAGAGGGGACCTTCGTACCCGATGGTGTAAACGGGCTTTGTTGCGGCGGTTGCACCGATTGACGGTACAGCCATCAACAACGCAGCGCCGGCGGCGACGAGAGTCACAGCCTTGCTTGAACGAAACTTCACGTTCGTCTCCTTGTTGTGTAGATAAATAGTGAACCGACACTTGGACCGGTCCACCAACGACGAATCCGCCGCAGGCAAAGCGTACCAGTTGCCGCGGAAAACTAAATAGGAGCGACTCTGAGTTGCGCTACCCCACCCCGCTGAGGTACTTGCCCCCTACCGCAAGAGGGTATTGAGGATAATGGCGACACCGAGGCCAGCGATAATGACCGCCGACACGATCCGCAGGCGCACAAGGCGCTCGGGGGTATCAACCAGCCATTTACGGGCCGATGCGGCCACCAGCCCCCAAGAAGAATCGCTGCAAAAGGCCATTAGGCAAAAAATGGCACCCATTTCGAGAAGCTGGTTCGTGATGTGGCCCGCCGAACGGGTCACGAATTCGGGAAAAACTGCCGCAAAGAAGATGAGGGACTTGGGGTTCAAAATGCCCACCACGAACCCCTGGCGCACAATGGCGGCGGGCGTTGGGGCGGCCGACACAGGGGCCGACATCGCCTGTGCGGCGGCCCCGCGGTGCTGCCAGGTCGACCATCCGAGATAGCAGAGATACGAGCCACCGGCAACTTGCACCGCCACGGTGAATGCAGGAGAGTGACTCAGAATCGGACCGAAGCCCAAGGCAATGGCGACGGACAAAAGAAATGTGCCAATTGTGTTCCCGAGTACTGACAGCACTGCTACCCGGTGTCCCCACGCCACCGCGCGAGCGATCGTGAAGGTCACGCTCGGCCCCGGCACAATGATGATGGCGAAAGAGGCAAGCAGAAACTGCCAGAGGTGACTGGTCATGGTGGGCGCTGAGGGACTCGAACCCC
>DAINRA010000031.1:0-6441 GCA_036742195.1 Acidimicrobiales bacterium | reverse complement strand
GTGAAGATCAACCACAACGACCTGTTCCGTTACCCCAACACCTACGACCAGCGCCTCTTCGCCTCCGTGCAGCAGGCCGCTGACCTCGGTGCCGTGGGCATTGGCGCCACCATCTACTTCGGTTCCGAGACCTCGGTCCACCAGATCGAAGAGATTTCGGCCGCCTTCGCCGAGGCGCACCGCTTGGGTCTGTTCACCGTGCTGTGGACCTACACCCGCAACGACGCCTTCAAGACGCAGGAGACGGACTTCCACGTGTCGGCCGACCTCACTGGTCAGGCCAATCACCTGGGTGTCACCATTGAGGCGGACATCATCAAGCAGAAGCAGCCTGAGAACAACGGTGGCTTCAACGCAGTCAAGAACTACTCGAAGACCAACCCACGGGTGTACTCCGAGCTCACCACCGACAACCCCATCGACTGGACGCGTTGGCAGGTCATTAACTGCTACAACGGCCGCATCGGTTTGATCAACTCCGGTGGCGAGGCCAAGGGCGACAACGACTTGGCCGGCGCCGTTCGCACCGCCGTTATTAACAAGCGGGCCGGTGGTCAGGGCCTCATTTTGGGCCGTAAGGCCTTCCAGCGTCCAATCGACGACGGCGCCGCTCTGGTGCACGCCGTTCAGGACGTCTTCTTGGACCCCTCCATCACCATTGCGTAGTCTCACTCGGTGAGCACAAACGAATATCACGATGCCGGATGGCGCACGTGGCCCAATGCGGTCACTGCCATCCGGCTTCTGTGTATTCCGCTCTATGTGTGGGTGCTCTTCGCCACTCCCCATCGGGCTATTGCCGCATGGTTCTTGGCCGCCCTCGGTGCGACCGACTGGGTCGACGGGTACCTCGCTCGGCGGCTCTCGCAGACATCAACAATCGGAAAAGTACTAGACCCCACCGCTGACCGGATTTTGGTGATGACGGGACTGATTTCGGTGGCCGCCGCCGGAGGGGTGCCCTGGTGGTTTGCCGGGATCACGCTGTTGCGTGAAATCATTGTGTCGCTGTTGACGGTTGCGCTGGCCGCACTCGGCGCCGCCCGCATTGACGTCCTATGGTGGGGCAAGGTTTCGACGTTTGTCCTGATGGCAACGTTCCCCCTGTTTTTGCTGACCACCAACGACCATGCCGCCGCCCAGCACCTGTGGCAACGCGACCTACGGGCCGCTACGTGGGTGCTCGGCGTCGGGGGACTGGCGCTGGCGTGGGTGGTCTTTTTCTCCTACGTCAAGCCCGCCAAGGCCGCGCTGGCCCGTGGGCGAGCCCCCCGCCAACTGGGATAGATTTGTCGCATGCAGATTCCTTCCGACCTTCGTTACTCGAGCGACCACGAGTGGGCCGCGACCACCGGCACCACGGTGCGCGTTGGCATTACTGACTACGCACAGGACGCCCTGGGTGACGTCGTGTTCGTTGACCTGCCCAAGGTGGGCGCCACGGTGACGGCCGGCGGATCGCTCGGCGAGGTTGAGTCGACGAAGTCGGTCTCCGAGATTTACGCTCCCGTCGCGGGCGTGGTGAGCGCAGTGAACGACGCGCTGACAGCCAACCCCGAGCTGATCAACTCCGCCCCGTACGGTGACGGATGGATCTGCGAGATCACGGTTGAAGACGCCGCCGTCGTCGAAGCACTGCTCGACGCCGCCGCCTACGAAGCGCTGACGAACAACTAGTCCGTAGGACTAGTGACGAGACGTACGGACGCATGATGACCTGTCGACGCTGTGGCGAAATTTTGAACGCCAACGCCAACTTTTGTTGGTCCTGTGGCGCCCCACAGCACGACGCCACCTCGCCCGAAACCGTCGCCGTTCCGGTGGTCTCGGCCCACGATGCCCAGCCCCAGGTGGGCGGCGCACCGGCCGCTCCCCATGGTGACATTTTGGTAATCGTTTCGGGAACAACGCGTGACGCCACATTTGCTATCTTGAACGACGTGACTTCTGCCGGACGATACGAAGCGAGCGACGTGTTGCTCGATGACGTGTCGGTGTCGCGCCACCACGCCGTCTTTACTCGCACCGCCAGTGGACGCATTACCGTTCGTGATCTCAACTCATTGAACGGCACCTACGTGAACGGTGCGCGCGTCGAAGAGACCTCGCTGCACTCCGGTGATGAGATTCAGATCGGTAAGTACAAGCTGATTTTCTGGCAGGCCGCCGCGTGAGCCAGTCCCTCCTCAAGATTGGTCAAGTGCTGAGCTTGCTACGTGTCGATCACCCCGACCTCGAGCTCTCGAAGATTCGTTACTACGAAGACAAAGGTCTGGTGCTGCCGTCGCGCACCAAGAAGGGCTACCGGCTCTACTCGGAGAACGACATCGCGTGTCTGCGTGAGGCCATTCGTCTCGCCGACCAAGAGTTCCTCCCGCTTCGGATGATTCGACACCGCCTTATTGAGGCCGGTCTGCTGGAAGACACCATGCCCAAGGTCGCCACCGTCAAAGCGGCCAAGACGCAGCGCGAAGGGGTCTCGTTGGCCGTGCCTACGCCAGAGGTCACTGAAGCACCAGCGCGTCCGACGTTGCGGGTGGTCACTGATCCGACGGCGAGCGTCCAGGTGTCACTCGACGCAGTCCCCGCGGCCATGAGTCTTGAAGAACTGGTTGCCCGCACTGGCGTGTCAGCGATATCCATTGAACTCTTCGTGAAGCACGGCTTTCTGACCCCAAGTACTGGTGGGGCTGGTCAGATTTTCGCGGCCGAGGACATTGCCATTGTTGTTGCCACCGATCGCTTGGTGGCCAACGGCGCCGACCTGCGCATCCTCGGCGGCTTGCGTCGTGTTGCTGAGCGCGAACTTGGGATTTTGCAGGATCTGACATCGCAGGTGGTCGCGACCGCACGCTCCGGTCACGAGGCCTCTGCGACCGTGGCCGCTACGCACCGCGATATCGACTCGTTGCGGGCGGCGCTCGTGGCGCGAGGCCTGAGCGACATTTTCCCCCGCTGACGACTCAGCGCGTCAGTGACGGGTCTACGCTAGAAGCATGGTAGAAGTAGTCCTTCGAGCAGTTCGAGTTGACGTGGGGTCCTCGACACCGCTGTTACTCCTCGAAGAAGTGAACGGTGATCGCGTCCTGCCCATCTTCATCGGTGCTCCTGAGGCGACGGCAATTGCCTACGCCCTCCAGAACGTCGAGACCCCTCGACCGATGAGCCACGACTTGCTGGGCGCCGTGATCGAATCCCTCGGTGCGCAACTCTTCGCGGTGGAGATCACGGACCTGGTCGACAACACCTTCTACGCCCTACTTCGATTGGTGCGTGACGACGTTGAAATCTCGGTCAGTGCGCGGCCGTCGGACGCCGTGGCGCTCGCGCTGCGTGTGGGCGCCCCCATGTTGGTGCGCGACGACTTGATGAGTGACGAGACGCGCCTGGTGTTGCTCGACGAAGACGATGATGCAGAGCCAGCCGAAGACGAAGACGAGCTGCTCGCTGAACTCCGCGACTTTCTTGACACCGTCAAGCCCGAGGACTTTGACCAGTGAGCCGGAGCCTCAAACTGCTGGCACTGGTGATGGTGGTCGTCGGTATTGTCGCCCTCTCGCGCCACGGCATCCACCAAAGGTCCACGGTAACCACCACGTCCTCGTCAACGTCACCGGTGACCACCTCGGCGACCACACCGGCGTGTCAGGGTTCGGACTTCACGGCAGTGGATAACGGCGGTGCGGGTGCCGCTGGGACCGCCTACGACTCAATTACTTTGACGAAGGTGACCACGGGAGCCTGCACCGTGAATGGCTATCCCTTGTTGACCATGTCGAGTGCAACGGGTACGGTCGTCCCAGAAACAGTGACTGATAACAAGGCCTCCGGCGGTGTCATGTTTCCGGTCGCGGCCGCCAACGATTCAGTCGCATCATTCACGATTACCAAGGGTTCGACCATCGGCCTCTCGTATTCCTTTAATGACATGGGTGGCTCGTGTCCATCGGTGAAGACTGTCAATGTGCAGTTTGCGGCCCAAGGTTCTTCGGCGCCGGTCACCCTGCGCTACGACCAGGCCCCCTGTGGCGGTGCGGTCACGGTCAGTCCGTTTTACCTAGTTCACTGAGAACTATTTCTCGCCGCTGAGGGTTTAGGCTTAGTCCATGCCAACGATTCCCCTGCGCGGGCACCCCACATGGATGCTGCTGCCCAAAAAGGGTGGTACGCCACTCGTGTTGCTGCACGGCGGCCACTCGTCGAGCGTGTCGCTCTTGAACGAGGTGGCGCCCCGACTCTCGAAGCGATTCCGCATCGGGGCCTTTGATCGCCGGGGTCATGGTCGAACGGCCGACACGTCGGCGCCCTTTAGCTACGACGACATGGCTGGCGAGCTCATTGCGTACCTTGAACTGGTCGGTCGGCCCTGCCACGTGTTGGGCCACTCCGATGGCGGTATTACCTCCCTTATTGCTTCGATGAAGCGACCGGATTTGTTTCGTCGTCAGGTGCTGGTGGGCGCTAACTACCACGTTGATGGGCTGATGCCACTACCCCCATTCGAAGAGGATTCGGAGGCCTTCCACGAGTGGGCGGCACGCTACGGCGCCTTGTCCCCGAGTGGACCAGACCACGCGCGCACCGCATTCCGCAAGGGTGAACACATGATGACCACCCAGCCGTCGTTACGCGTCGAGGACGTACGAACCATCACAGTCCCCACCTTGGTGATGGCGGGGGATGACGATGTTGCCACCCTGGCACACACCTGCGAGATGTACGAAGCGATCCCCGGTGCCCAGCTGGCCATTGTGCCGGGCACCTCGCACAGCGTCTTAAAGGAAGCGACCAAATTGTCGGTGCGCATCATCACGCGTTTTCTCGAGTCAGATCTTCCGGTAGAGACTCGCTTTCCAATTCGGCGTGCGCCGCGGGCCGACGCGTGAGCATGCTGCATGGCGTGCAACGCCAATTGACCCGCTGGTATGACTGGTTCCAGGCGTTAGGCGATCTGCGTGGTGACGCATTGCTGTACACCTGCTCGGCGGTATTTGCCGTAGGGACGTGGCGGGTGTCGACAACCTTGGCGGAGTCCCGCTGGGGCCTGCTGGCCGCCCCAGGGTACGTGTGTGCTGCACTGGTTGCGGTGGTGATCTCTCGTCGGGTCGTGTCGAGACCCCAGCTTCTTCGCGCCATCCTTACCGGAGTGGTGATTGTGCTCACCCTGTTGATGCCACTCGCCGTGGAGGCTCAGTTGCGACACATGCATCCGACCGGCAACTTTGCCCAGCCCGAAGTCATGGTGATTGAGCGGGCCGGACAGTTGGTGGATAACGGCACCACGCCGTATCAGTCCTACTGGCACGACGGCACGTTGGTTCATCGCGTGCCGAGCATTCCCGCCTACGAATCGTTCTTCCCGTACCTGCCGCTCATGGCAGTGTTTGGGGTGCCCGCCGCCATTGGTCAGCACGGTACGCCACTGACCGATGCGCGCGTAGCTATGACGATCACCACGATGCTCTGCTTGGCCGGAGGTCTCTGGCTCTTGCGTTTGCCAGCGCGTCGATCGTTGCGATTGGTGCAGATGATGCTGGCGCTCCCCAGTGGTGCACTCTTTCTCGCCACCGGTGGCGACGACCTTCCCATACTGGGACTGATGTTCCTTTGTGTTGCCTTTATGGTGCGACGCCGTCACTTGTCCGCGGCATGCACCATTGCCGTAGCGGCCGCTATGAAGTTCACGGTGTGGCCGTTGGCACTGGGTGCGCTGCTGGTGAACCGAGACGCTTCTGGCCGTCTGAAGTGGGGTCAGACCCTGTTCATCATTGCGTCCGTTGTGGTTCTCACCACGGGACCCGTCTTTGCCGCCGGCCAGAATGCCTTCGTCGCCAATGTCGTTCTGTTCCCCGCGGGTTTGGCCCACGTCGCATCGCCGGCCACCAGCGACTTCCCAGGTCACCTCTTGAGCGTGCTGTGGCCGCCGTTGGGTCGTGCACTGCAACTGGCAGTGGTTGCGTCCGCAGTCCTTTTCGTTCGCTACATCCATCGACACTGGCCGCTTGATGCTGCACGCATGTTGTCGCTGCTGGCTGTGGCCTCGGCGCTCATAATTGGTTCAGCAACCGCGACCCGATTTGGCTACGTGATCTACCCAATCAACTTCTGGCTGTGGGCACGGACGCTGCGCGCGACGTCAGATTGAGTTGGAGTTCTGAAAGACCCGGTAGGTCCAGAACGTGTCACCGTTGACCACTTTGTTCACGGTAACGCCGACCACCCAGTAGAACGTGTCGGACCCCGCCTTTTGGAAGAGATCCTGGGGTGCGCCATTGGTGGCACCGGTCGAAAAGAGGTTCCAGCCTCGGACTTCGAGTTGGCTCTGGAAAAAGCCCAGGAGAGTGCTCGGCGACACGTGGCTGACAAAAGAGCGCAAGCAGTCAAAGTCGCCCGCGCCAGCGTTGGCGAGTCGTGCGGCATTGGCGGGAGTGGTGGGGGAGG
>DAINRA010000030.1:0-8353 GCA_036742195.1 Acidimicrobiales bacterium | reverse complement strand
ACCCCCACAACGAGGGAAATGGCGACAACAAGGCGAATCCAGAGGGCGATGCCATCAGGCCCAGCGGGCACGGGGCTACGAAAACCCGGAACTTCCACGTTCCTAGTGGGCGATGCGGGCCCGGAGCGAGGCGATCCACTCGTCGGCGTTGCGCCGAGCGTCACCCACCGCCACGCGTCGCTCACTCGCGCCGTCGCCGGTCACGGGATAGGAGCCCAAAAACTTCACCGTCACCAAGTGCGCCTGCACGTCCGCGAGGCAGTCGGCGATGAGGTCGTCGGCCACGTGGCCATCGAACTCAATCACGAAGCAATAGTCCCCGAGTCCCGTCTTGGTGGGCCGCGACTCCAACTTCGTCAGGTTGATGTCGCGGGCCGCGAAGCGGCCGAGAATGCCATAGAGCGAACCTGGACGGTCGGCGTCTTGGAAGCAGACAATCAGCGTGCGGTCGGTGCCAGTCGGCGCGGCAATGGCCTGGCGGGCCACCCGCACGAAGCGCGTGGCGTTGCCGGCGTGGTCGGCAATGTTCTCGGCAATGACCGAGAGACCAAAGAGTGAAGCAGCCAGGGCTGACCCCACGGCGGCCCAGGGCTCCGGTGAGCCGGCAACGTCAGCGGCGGCCTGCGAGGTGGACGTCGTCTCCGTCACCTGGGCCAAGGGAAGCGTGGCGAGATAGCCCCGGACTTGGGCTAGTGCGTGCACGTAGCTCGACACCTTGGTGACCTCGTCGGGGCGGACGCCGTCACGAGCGAGCAGGTGCATGCGGATCGGCAAAATGATCTCTTCGACAATCACCAAGTCGTGGTCGAAGACCAGTCCATCGATGGTCGCCGAGACGGTGCCCTCGATGGCGTTCTCCAATGGGACAAGACCTTCGTCGAGCGCACCGGACGCGACGGCAGCGAGCACGTCCCCAATGGACGCACAGGCCACCGGCGCCGCGTGCGACAGAGTGGCCACGGCCTCGTGCGAGAAGGAACCCTCAGGTCCGAGGAATCCAATGCGCGGCGCAGTCATAGCAAGATGTTAGTCAAGGCCACTTCTTGCCTACGATGGCAGATGGCTCTCTGAAAGGACGTGCAATGGCGCACCCCATGTTTGAACTCGACCCCGAACTAACCGAAGCGATTTTTCAGTACTGCCGTAGCCGCATGAGCGAAGACGCTCCTCTCGATTACGGCAGTCACGGCCTGACCCCGATGCCCTCGCTGGAGGGCATGATCGAGGCCAAGGGTCAGGACGCGCGAAAGATTCTGGACTTCTTCATTTCCGAACTTGCCGAACGCGTCATCTCCATTGACTCACCCGCCTTCCTCGCCTTTATCCCCAACGCCCCGACCAAGAACTCACGCCTCTTCGACATGGTCATCGCCGCCTCGGCCCTCAACGGGACATCGTGGCTCGAGTCAGCCGGTGCGGTGGCGGCCGAGAACCAAGCCCTGTCATTCCTCGCGCAGCGCGCGGGCATGCCCGCCTCCAGCGGTGGCATGTTCGCGACGGGTGGCACGATTGGCAACCTGTCCGCCCTCGTGGCGGGACGCGACGTCGGTCACGAGCGCCACCCCGAAATACCACGTCACCTGCTGCGCTTCGCCATCTCGGCCGACGCGCACTCCAGCATCGGCAAAGCACTGCACGTGTTGGGGCTCGAGCCACTGCTGGTCGAACCCGACGACCACTGCTTCACCCTGGCCAGCCTCGAGCGGGCCCTCGCCAACGACCCGCACCCCGAAACGGTGATCGGCATTGTGGCGACCGCCGGCACGACCAACGCCGGCATCGTCGACGACCTAGAGGGCCTCGGTTCGTACGCACGGGATCACCGCCTCTGGTTCCACGTCGACGGCGCCTACGGTGGCGCCGCCATCTTCTCGGCCACTGACGCGCACCTGATGCGCGGCATTCGTCACGCCGACAGCTTCATCGTCGACCCTCACAAGTGGCTCTTCGCCCCACTGGACTGCTGCGCGCTGCTCTTCCGCGAACCGCTCGTCGCCCGTCACCACTTGGGTCAGCAGGCTGGATATCTCGACATCCTGCACTCCGACGACGACGCCGAATGGAATCCGTCAGACTTCGGCATTGGTCTGTCGCGGCGTGCCCGTGGTCTCCCGTTCTGGTTCTCGCTCGTCACCAACGGTGTCGAGGCCTACGAGAGCGCGACCCAGGCCTCCATTGATCAGGCCGCCTACGCCCAGGCCCAGATCATCGCTCGCGACGGTTTCGAGATGGTCCGTCCCGCCAGCCTCGGCGTCGTGCTCTATCGCCGTCTGGGCTGGAGCGACGAGGACTACAACGAGTGGAGTGCGCGACTCCTCAAAGAGCAGTTGGCGTTCGTAACGCCCACTAAGTGGGAGGGCGAGACGGTAGCCCGATTCGCCTTCTTGCACCCCGACACCAGCTTCACGCTGATCGACGAGATTCTCGACTCGATGCTGGACTAACGGTCCTTAAGCAACGGGTCGGCGGGGTTGCGCTGGGCTTCCCCACGCAGGCCCTTGCGGCGCCAGGCGAGACCCGAGAGGGCCTCGAGCACGACACGGTTGCCGAGGTAGGCCGTGATTTCGGCGTGGTCGTAGGGAGGCGAGACCTCCACCACGTCCATGCCCGCGAGTGGCACTTCCATGGCGATGCGACGTACCGCGTCGAGCAGTTGACGACTGGTGAGGCCACCGGGCTCGGGGGTGCCGGTACCGGGGGCTGAGCCGGGGTCGACCACGTCGACGTCGACGGACAAGAACACGGCGTCACAGTCAGTCATGGCGATGGTCAAGGCCTCGTCCAAGACGGCGTCGAGTCCTCGGGCGACAATTTCACCCATTTCAAAAGAACGCATGCCCTGTTCGGCCATCCAGTGGAGGGTCTCGGGCTCGGGCCAGTAGCCGCGCAGACCGATCTGCAAAAAGCGGTCCCCGCGGCACGCACCCGACTCGATCAGTCGACGCATCGGGGTACCGTGACCGTGGAGTGAGCCGAACTGTGTGTCACCGGTGTCGGCGTGGGCGTCAAAGTGAATGACCGAGACGCGGCCCCAGCCAACGTGGCGGGCAATGCCAGTCACGTCGGGCAGTGCAATGGTGTGGTCACCACCGAGAATGATGGGAACGGCGCCCGCGGCGGCAATCTCGGTGACGCGCGCTTCGAGGGCGGCTAACGAGCGTTCCGTGTCGCCGGAAGGCATCTCAACGTCGCCAACGTCGACGACACCCAGTTCAACCAGGGGGTCGACGCCGAGAGCCATCGAGGGGCGCATGCCGTCGTGGGGCAGATAGTCCGTGATGCGAATGGCCTGCGGGCCAAAGCGACACCCGGAGCGGTGCGAGGTCCCACCGTCAAAGGGTGCACCAATAATGACGGCGCCGGCGGTCTCCCATTCGAAGCGAACGTCGGGGTCGGCGGCGGGCACACCGAGGAAGGTGGCGTCGGGGCCGTAGAGGTTACCGATGCGGGTCATGGCTCTACTTTGTCACGTGCGGTGCCATGCCCGCGTTCAGAAGCTCCACCCAGCTCTGACCTGGGGTGAGCAAAATGGGCTTGCCCTTGGCGTCGGTGTACTGGATGACGTCGGACTTGGAGGCGCCGCGTGACCACGTGCCGACCTGTTCGGTGCCGTTGGTGAAGATGTAGACGGGACCGCTGCCCTGCAGAATGCCGTAGGAGTTCATGGCACCGATTTGGCCGTAGTAGTTGACCACCATGACCACCACGTTGGTCGGCGACTCAATCTGGCCGGAACCGGTGCGGTCAACGGGAACGGCCGGTGAGAAGTCATTCATGCCGCGGTCGTAGGAGTTGGTGGTCTTGTTGTAGGTCCACGTCACGGGGTAGATGCTCGGGAAGGGCACCACGATCTTGCTGACCGGGGTGCCGGGTGTCACGCCGCTCGTGCGGTACTGGAATAAGGCCGGTGGTGGCGTGTGGGTGTTCGCCAACGCGAAGAGCTTGGCGCCAATGCCAACCAAGTTGTAGGGGGCGTACTTGTTGGGGTCGCGGTACATCGCTGAACCGGCGCCACTCTCACTGATCAACTGGACGGGGGCCGTGGAGATGGAGTCAATGGCGTACTGGGCACCACCGGAAAAGACGAAGAGGCCCTTCAACGGCCACACGATCTGCGTGTCGGTCGGACGCACCGAACGAACGGGCTCGATGCGCGCCGGAGCGTGGGAGTTGAAGATGGCGGCCAACCGGGTGATACCACCGTTGACAATTTCCTCGTAGACCACGTCGGCCTGATTCACGCCCCACTGCGGCAGGGAGTTCGGGTCATTCTCGATCTTGACCGTCATGGCGGGACGAGTCAGCGAGACACCGCTGGGGTCGGGCAGACCGGTCAGCGGGGCAATCGGCACCGTCGTGGTCGTGGTGGTCGGACCCGAGTGGCTACCGCAGGCGCTCAGGCCAAGGGCGGCAGCGGCAAAGGCCGCGGCGAGGGTGAGTTTGAGGACGGGGGAAGTACGCATGCCTCTAACTTACCGAGTCTCCAGCCTCAATTGGCCAATGACTTCCAGATAACGGTGTGCGGCAGACCGGTATACGGGCTCAAATGTTCCGAGCCCGGCATGCGATGCCAGCCCTCGCGGTCATAAAACCCGAGTGCGCTATCGCGACCGTTGGCCCAGATTTCTCGAGCGCCACGGTCGAATACTTCGCGTTCGAGGGCCGCCAGCAGGGCCGCGCCATAGCCACGACCTTGGTACGCAACGTCCGTCGCCAGGTAGCGCAGTTGGTAGGTCGACACCTCCGGATGCAACGGTGACGTCGACGGGTAGACCGAGCCGCACGTGACGATGGCGCCGTCGCAGACGACACCGAGGTGCAGCGCCTCCGCCTCGCCATCACGAGCGTCTGTCACATCGACACTGGGGTCGTTGTTGCGCAAGACGCGTCGCCTCAGTTCGTAAATCTCTTGTGGGGCCACCACACGAATCTCGAAGGTCATAGGTATCGCACCATGGGCAGCAATGTTATGTCGGGACGGCTGTCGTGAATCACCGGATCACCGTGGTCGACGAACCCTATTTTTCGGTAGAAGGCGTGGGCGCGCGGGGCGTCCCTGGTTACGTGCAAGTGCAGCGACGTGGCACCCTCCTGGCGGGCCCAGTCAGCCACCGCCTCTACTAACGCGCTGGCCGTGCCGTCGCCTCGTACCCGAGACGTGACGTACATGCCATAGAGCCAACGTGCCGGTGCTCCCGGTTCGTCGTACGAGCTGGTGCCACCGCGCGCCATGCCCACCAGCTCACCGTCGCGCTCCGCTACGAATAACGCCGGATCGGCGGCGAACTCGAGCCACTGCTCGTCGCTCCAGCGAACGACGTCGACGTAACGCGTGCCGTAGGCGAGCGGCGCGTCCTGGAGGGCCTCAAGGCGTAACTGACGGAGTCGCTGTGCGTCGGCGACTTCCGAACGGCGAACGACGGGGGGCATCGCTACTCTCTCGACAAGCGAGCGGAGTAGATCGAGTAGCCGTCAACTTGGCGCGACACGGCGGTTGCGATAAGTGTCGCCAGCATCATCGGCAGCGCCAGGGCAAAACCAGTGTGGGTGAGTTCGAGCACAAGGACGAGTCCCGCCAACGGTGCCTGCATGGAGGCCCCAATCATGGCGGCCGCTCCGATGAGTGCGAAGGCCCCCACCGGTGAACCGGGCCAGACGTGAATCCACAGGTTGCCCGTCAGCGCACCAAAGAGGGCGCCGGTCGCGAGGAAGGGCGTGAAGACGCCGCCAGCCGCACCACTGCCCAACGTTGCCGTCGTCACCAGCGGCTTCAAGATCCACAGCGCCGCCAGCAGCCCGATGCTGCCCACGCCAAAGAAGGCGTCGTGGGCGATGTCCTTGCCATTGCCAAACAACTCGGGCCACTTGATGCCCAAGAGGCCGACGACGGCGAACACCAGTGGCATCACCCAGAGGATTTGTGTTCCCTTGGCCCGTCGGTGCGAGACCCACCCGATCACGCGAACGTAGAGCACGGAGAGCAGGCCAATGGCGAAGCCAGAGAGCACTGACCACACCATCAGCGAAGGCGACGTGGTGAAGTTGGGGATGTCGGTGTAGGTGGGGTGCGTGGGCAAGGTGAGGTAGGCGGTTGCGGTGGCCACCAGTGAGCACAGCAGGGCCGGCATCACGACGGGCAGGGCGAAACTGCCGAGCATGACTTCGGCGGTGAAAATCGCGCCGCCAAGGGGCACGTTATAAACGCAGGCCAACCCAGCACCACCACCGCAGGCCACCAACAGTTTCTTCTGGGCGGGGCTTAGTTTGAGCCACGAGGCCAGTACCGAGCCCGATGCCCCACCCATGAGCTTGGGTGCCGCCTCGCGGCCAATTGAACCGCCGAGTCCAATCACGATCTCCGAAATGATTGAGGTCAGGGCACTGCGTCGAAAGCTCAACTCGCCGTCGTGACTCCACACCGCGTCGTCAATCTCCGAGCGCTCCTGGCGCAGGTACTTGCGAATCAAGAACCACGCCACCGAGCCAATAACGCCGGCGAGCACCAGCATCACGACGCGGCGCACATCGGACGTGTGCGCCACCGCGTGAGCGAAGTCGCCACCGTCGTAGCCAAAGGCGGCGTGTTCCACCTGGTACAGAATCGCCATCAGGCCACTGCCCAAGAGACCAGCGGCAACACCCGTCACGACAACGGCAAGCCACAGGCTCGGGGTCAAGGCGGCGTCACCATCACCGGTGACGTTGGGCTGCTCCATGGCCCCGCGGCCCGACGCGATGCGCTTCTTAATCAGGGGCTGGGGAACACGTAAGCGTTCACTTTCGCCGTTGGGCATCTCCGTCATGACTTACCTCTCGACTCGCACCATGGTACCGGTCACGTCGCTGGCACCAACGCGGCATTGAGCAGTGCGTCAGCCGAGTCGATGACGACGTGGGCGCCGGCGTTCAAGAGTTCGTCGCGACTGCCAAAGCCCCACGACACCCCGACCGCGCCCATGCCGTGGAGGCGCGCCGCCTCCACGTCGTAGAGACGGTCACCCACCATCCACATCGCGGGTGACCCGGTGACACCCCAGTGCGCAAGTGCTTCGGCAATGATCTCGTACTTTTCGTTCAGCACCAGACCCACGTGGCTGCCGGCCACAACATCAAAGAGATCGGCGACGCCCATCATGGTGAGCATCGTCTGGGCGAAGTCGACACGCTTGGCCGTCGCGACGCCAAGGCGCACCCCACGCGCGGACAACGCCGTCAGCGTCTCGGCGACCTCGGGATAGAGCGTTGCCTGGCGCAGGCCAATGCGCTCGTACCACGAGCGGTAGCGAGAAACCGCATCATCCAGTTCAGACTCGGCCACGCCGAGCGTTCGAAACGAGTGCCACAGCGGTGGGCCAATGAGCGCACGGAGGGTGTCGTCGCTGGCCGGCAGACCCAACTCCTCCAGCGTGTGCGAAAACGAGTCGATAATGCCGGCCGACGAATCGGCCAACGTGCCATCGAAGTCGAAAATCACGTGCGAGGGGTAGCCGGACATCTCCCTATCTTTACCGACCAGACTTCGCTAGCCTTGCCGCAACAAAAGGAGTTGCCATGGGCCGTGTTTCTACCTACCTCAACTTCCCCGGTTGCACCGAGGAAGCCTTCACCTTCTACGCCGAGGTGTTCGGCACCACCATCACCTCGCTCCAGCGCTTTTCGTCGATGCCCTTCATTCCGGTCGGCCCTGACGAATCGGAACTGGTCTTGAACGTTCAGCTGCCAATCTACGGCGGTCACCTCATCATGGGCACTGACATGTTGGCGTCACAGGGACACCAGACGCGTGTCGGCAACAACACCACGCTGGTGCTTGACGTCGACTCACGTGAGGAAGCTGACTCTTTCTTCGCCGCTTTAAGTGCCGGTGGTGACGAGACCCAGCAAAATGCGATGACCGACATGCCCTTTGGCTACTGGGGCACGTGTTTAGACCGCTACGGGATCCGCTGGATGTTTAATTTCAGCGGTGACGTTGCTGGTAATTAGCGCTGCAGCTCCAGCACGAGCACGGCGACCGCAATAACGGTCAACACGATTGGGGGCAGTGCGTTCTTCAACGCGTCCTTGACGCGAAGGTGTGCCAGTACGGCACCCACGAAGAAGACCGCCAGGCCCAGGGCTGCGGCGACCCCGAGTGGCTTCGACCAAATGCCCGCGACGATGCCCGCGGCACCAGCAATTTCTAGGAGCGCGAGAACGGGAACGAGTGAGGTCGGGACCTTCACGTGCGCCATCGACTCCATCACCTGGGCGTTCTTGGTCAACTTTCCGAAGGCGGAGCCAACGGCGATCAAGCCAAAGAAGCCACCAATAATGTCGAGTGCGATGTGCATACGCGTCCAATCTGCCAGAT
>DAINRA010000029.1:0-8508 GCA_036742195.1 Acidimicrobiales bacterium | reverse complement strand
GTGCGACCAAAGAAGCGATCGCGAAACCCCACTAGTGCTGCGCGTCGAGCTCGCGCTGAATCTTGTTCAGCTGATCCAGCCGCTTCTCGAGCGACGGGTGCGTTGAGAAGAGTGAGGCAGCGGTGCCGGGTGCCAGTGCCGGCGCGAAGAAGAAGGCGTTCATGCCTTCGGCCTTGCGCAGGTCGGTCCGTGGAATTTTGCCCATGTCGCCGGTGATGTTGATGAGAGCTGACGCGAGAGCGCTGGGCTTGCCAATCAAGATGGCACCGGATCGGTCGGCGGAGAGTTCTCGGTAGCGCGAGAGGGCCATCGTCAAGATGAAGGCCACGACCGAAATCACCATTGACAGCAACATGACGCCCAACTCGATAACGGCCACGTTGTTGCCGTCGCGGCGGTCATTGCCACCACCCAACAAGGCGCCCCACATGGCCATACGCGACACGAGGCCCGCCAACATGCCAACACCGGAGGCGATGGTCATGACCGCGACGTCACGGTGGGCGACGTGGCTGATTTCGTGGGCGAGGACCGCCTCGAGTTCCTCGTCGTTCAAACGACTCATGATGCCGCGGGTGGCGCAGACCACGGCGGCCTTCGGGCTGCGTCCCGTGGCGAAGGCGTTGGGGATGTCCGTCTCGGCGATGCCGATTTTGGGCTTGGGCATATTGGCGAGTGCGACAACCTTGTCAACAATGGCGTGCAGGCGGGGCTCCTCTTCGGGGGTCACCACGTGGGCGTTCATAGAGAACATGGCGAAGGAGGCGCTGAAGAAGTACTGGACAAACAGCATCACGGCGGCCATGACCAGCACAATGCTCATGGAGACACCGAGGTAGAGCAAGATGCCCACAATGAGGGCGTAGAGGGCGACGAGCAGGCCACCCGTGATCAACATCCGAAAGTTCAAACCGGGGTCTGACTCAATACCGTGGTTCGTTGCCATCTCGCCAACTCCTTTGGGTGTGTTGTCGCTGCGCATTCATGAAGAAATACGCTGATCTCAGCCTATTGGCAGATATCCAGCGATACCGACGTTTCGGACCCTTTGAGGACCCGTTATCGGTCGAGGGCGCGATCTTGTTCGTGCGCCTGACCAGCGATTTCTTCGCGATAGGCCTCGAGGGCCTCGCTCAGTGCGTTGTCACTTATGCCCAACATACGCAGCGCCAACAGACCAGCGTTGGTTGCGTTATTGATGGCGACGGTGGCGACGGGCACGCCGCGGGGCATCTGCACGATGGACAGCAGGGAGTCGAGGCCGTCTAAACGAGGCTGGGCGACGGGGACACCAATGACAGGCAGAGTGGTGAGCGCAGCGACCATGCCGGGCAGGTGGGCGGCGCCACCGGCGCCCGCGATAATGACCTTGAGGCCACGGCCCTTGGCCTCCTTGGCGTAGGCGACCATAGCTTCGGGGGTGCGGTGGGCCGAGACCACGTGAATCTCGAAGGGGGTGCCAAAACGGGTCAGGATGTCGGCGGCGGCGACCATGACCTCGTGGTCGGAGGAACTTCCCATGATGATTCCGACGAGTGGCGCTGTGGTCATGACGACTCCTTCGTGCTGGTCCCGTAGGCACGGGCGCTCTTCCATGCTGTCACTTTTGCTTCCTCCACCGTGGCACCGAGCACCGTCACGTGCCCCAGCTTGCGGCCGGGTCGCCACGACTTGCCGTAGTCGTGGACGAAGGCACCCGCTACCGCCTTGGCGTCAGCAATCGATCCTGGGGCGTCGGCCCCGACCACATTCACCATGACTGCCGCCGGCGCCTGAGGCGTGGTCGGCCTTAGGGGCTGTCCGGAGACAGCCAGGAGGTGGTTGACGAACTGACTGGTCTCGCAGCCCTCGATGCTCCAGTGTCCGGAGTTGTGGGGGCGTAGGGCGAGTTCATTGATGACGAGGCCCTGTGGGGTGACGAAGTATTCGACGGCCATCACGCCAACCAGACCAATGGTGTGGGCGATAGTGCGGGTCAGCACATCGGCTTCGTCGTGCAGTGCCTGATCGAGGTCGGAGGGAAACCGCACCTCGTTGCACATGCCATCGGCCTGGACGGTGGTCACCAGGGGGTATGTAACGACGTCTCCGGAAACCCCGCGGGCGATCATCTGGGCGACTTCGGCGACCAGGTCGACTCGTTCCTCGAGAACGATGTCCACCTGTCCTGGCATCTCCGACAGCAGCGCCAGCGTCTCGTCACGTGAGGTGGGGAAGAGGACGCCACGGCCGTCGTAACCACCGGTGGCCGTTTTGACGACAGGTGGGCCGCTCAGGCTCTCCAAGAAGTCCTCCACGCCGCTCAGGTCGCCGTTTCGAACGAGGTGAAAGGCCGGCACTGGCAGTCCGGCGGCGCGAAAGGCCTCGCGTTGGTGGGCCTTATCAACACTGTGGGCCAGAGCATCGGCTGAGGGCCGCACCACGGCCCCTTCGGCCTCGAGTTGGCGCAGCACCGGCAGCGAAACGAGTTCGTGGTCAAAGGTAATGACGTCGCTGGCTTCGCGAAGGTTTTGCAGGGCTTCACGTGACGTGGGCTGGCCGAGCACGACCTGGCTGCAGCGATCAACGGCGCAGTCCTCGCTCGATGAGGCCAGAACCACGATCTCGACGTTGGCAGCCGAGGCCTCTTCGGCCATCATGCGTGCCAACTGGCCCGCGCCAACAACACCAACGCGTAGGGGAGTGCTCACCCCTACAGGCTAGGCGGTCATCAAATCACCGCTCCACCTTGTCTACACTGGCTCTATGAACCAACTGGCAGCACTTCTCTCCCTGGCCCTCGGTGTCGTCGCCCTCACGATTGGTGTGCAGCGCATTTTCTTCAACGAGACGATGGCCGCCGTGGCGCAGCGCTTGGGGTTCCCGAAGACTGCCTTCGTTATTCTGGGCGCGCTGCAGAGCCTGCTCGCAGTCGCGGCCCTGGCTTCGATTAAGGGCCACAAGGGTGGCCTCGAAGTCCTTTCCTTCATTGCCGGTGGTGGACTCACCATCACGTCGGCGGTCGAGTTGCTGCGCACCGCCCAACGTGACGGGTCACGCAAGGTGCTGCTCGCCGAGGCCGGCCTGCTGGTGGCCGCGGCCCTGTTGGTGATTGCTCGACTGAGCGCCTGAGTTAGTTCGGCACCTTGGTGTGCTTGAACTCATTGACGTCAATCTGCTCTTCCATCATGGTGACCAGTGACGAAATGATGGCCGTGGAGGCCTGCGCGTCGCCGGTAGGCGGCTTCATGTAGCGCACGAAAGTGGCGTCGTTGTTGACCACGAAGGTCGGCACACCGAAGGCCTCGAACTGGCTCATGAAGGCGAAGCTCTCGCCCAAGACGTCAAAGGGGCGGCGCGTGGCGAGGTCGGCCGTGACGGCATCCATGTCGACACCCAGTGGCGCCAGCACGCCCTCAATCTGCTCGATGGTGCTCAGACGAATGGCCTGCTCGTGACGGGCCCGAAAGAGGGCTTCGTGGGCCGCGAGGAAGTGGTCGGGCTGTTGGTCTCGAATGGAAGCCGAGACGGCCAGTGCCAGGTTGGCGCTGTCCTGCTTGGGGTCAGCCCAGACGTCAGGTGCACCCTCGGCGCGGTGTCCTTGACCCATGGTCCAGGGGACGAAGGTGATGGAAAAGTCCGCACCGCCGCGCAGCGCTTCAATCACGTGCAGGTGAATGTTTTTGGCGAAGGGGCAGCGGTAGTCGTAAGAGAGGTGGAAGGTTTTCACGGCTCCAGACTAGGGAGTGATGCGCCGGGGGCGTTCAGGGCATAACTCCTGATGCACGGGGATGCACCACATATATCGCACAGGGTGGTAGACCACTTCCCCCACGTGGTGGGGGTTGAAGGCGTTGACACGGGGTTAGCGCAGCGGTCGGGAGCGAGTATGGATATCGAAATTACGGAAGAATTTCAGGCAGTTATTGACCTGGCGCTCGAGGGAAAGTCTCTCCTGATCACCGGTGGTGCCGGGACCGGCAAGACCACGTTGCTTCGGGTGCTGCGCCAAGCTCTCGAGGAGAGCGGCCGCTCGGTTGTGGTGGCGGCCCCCACGGGCGCGGCAGCCATCGTCGCCGAAGGGGGCACCCTGCACCGCACGTTCGGGCTGAGCCGCACCGAGCACCTGACGTCGATGAGCTATTCGCCACCGCCGTACGCCCGGAACGTGATTACCGAGCTCGACACCCTGATCATCGACGAGTTTTCGATGGTCTCGTCGATGTTGCTCGACCAGGTGGCCAACTTGTTGCGCCGCTACAACGGCCTGCGCGCGGCGCGGTCGCATGACCTGGAACCATTCGCCAAGGCCTTTGGCTACGCCCAGGTCATTTTGATCGGTGACCCCTTCCAGCTGCCACCCGTGACGACGTCGCACGACCGCACGGTGCTGGCTGACTTCAACTTTGCGTCTGAGTGGTGGCTGCACGCAAAATCCTGGTGCACGCAGGGCCTTGTCCACGTCGCACTCACGAAGCCGTTTCGCCAGAGCAATCCCACCTACCTGCACGCGCTCAATGCGGTCCGCCGGGTGAAGGCCACCGACGACGATCTGCAACTGCTCAATGGCCGCTACCAGGAAGCCGATGTGGACCTCGACCCCAACCGCTTCACATATTTAGTGGCGACCAACGATCAACAAGAACAGATCAACGCAGCCCAGCTCGCCAGTCTTCAGGCACCGCTCTATACCCACCGCGCCCACGTTGAGTATTTGGTGGAAGGTGGACGCATTCCCGATGGTCGCACGATTCCCGAAGTTCTCTTCATCAAGGTCGGTGCACGGGTCGTGATGACCACCAACGAATACGGCGACGAAGGAACTGTGTGGATTAACGGCTCCAATGGCGAAATCCTCGAAATCTACGAGGCGCACGGTGAGGTCACGCAGGTCGTGGTTGCTCTCGACTCCGGCGTCGTCGCCACGGTTGTGCCGCACGAGTTCAAGCACTACCAGCCAGTCTCGGTCGACGACACTCGTGGGGGCGTGATGCGTCGCCGGGTGAAGATGGTCCACGTCGCGACGACGAAACAGTTCCCCTTCGTGTTGGGCTGGGCGATGACCATTCACAAGAGTCAGGGCAAGACGTTGGGATCGGTCGCGCTCGACCTCACGCGCCGCCCGTTCACGAGCGGGCACCTCTACGTCGGCATCTCGCGGTGCCGTGACCTAGACGACCTGATTTTGCTCGGCGGCGTTATTGAGCCCGACTTCCTCTACCCGACGCACCCGGCGGTTGCCGCCTACTACGACGAGCACTTCACGGCTTAGCGTCGCTGGGGCTCGGGGATGGAGTAGCCGTCGGCGCGGCAGCGATCCTTGTAGTCAGCGGGACACCAGCGGCAGTTGTTGGGTGATGGATTCGGCACAAAATTCCCGGCTTCGTGGGCCTTCTTGATGTTGACCCAGGCCTTGGCGGCCGCCTGAGCGCGCGCGGCGGGAAAGACTTCCTTGGTAGAGCGCTCCAGCACGTCGCCGGTGGCGATGTAGAGGAGACGGATCCGTGCGGGCATCTCACCTAAGAGCTGTTCGCACAAAACGGCGTAGATGGCCGAATTGGCGAAGGCCGACGAGATGTAGTCGCCGCGGGGGACCGAACCGGTCTTGTAGTCCACGATGACCAGATTTCCCTCGTCGTCGCGGTCGAGCCGGTCCAAAATGCCGTAGAGCGGTGCGCCTTCGTAGTCGGCGAACATCTTAATTTCTACGCCGTCAGAGTCCTTGTAGGGAACAATGGTGACAGATGTTGGGTCTTCCATGTCGAAGTAGGTGCGCAAAATTGCGTCGGTCTCGGCGAGCAACTTGGCTTCGAGGGCCTCGTCGTAGTGGAGGTCAGCGCGAACGTCGGCAGTGAGTTCCGAATCGGTGGCCAGCGGAATGAAACTGTGCGCCATTTCAATTGTGCGCTCGGGGGCGGGCAGTTGGTAGAGGTGTTCCAGAATGGCGTGCACGAAGCGACCCTTGACACTGGCGTAGGAGGCGGGCTGGGGCAGTTTGCGCACGGCCGAGTACTCGTACTTGCGCGGGCAGGATTGAAAGTCGTTCAGGCGCGAAGGCGACAGGGCACGGGGGAGTGGAAACTCTGCGGGGTCAAAGGACATGACCTAAATGTAGTGAGCAGGTGTGACAGTGGCCGTGATGCGATCCGTTGGCGGGTGCCGGTGTGGGTGTGAGCGAGTTAAATGGTCTGGTGAAGAAACGTGCCGTGGTCACCACGCAAGGCAACCTCAAGCGCTCGACGCAGTGGGCCGGGTTGACCACGGGTGACCCGGTCGTGGTCAACAGCGAAAAGGAACTTCGACACTCCTGGGTCTTCGTGGCGCACGTGACCAACATCGTCACCAACGACGAGTGGGTCGAGGTACGCGGTGGGCGCAGTGGAGAGATGAAGAGCCGGAGCTTTCGCTGCGACCTGATCTACCCACCGACCGCCAAGAAGGGCGCGAAGGTCGTCGGCCTCTCCTACGCCGAGGCCCCGCAGCTCAACCTGCAGTAATTAGTGGGTACTCAGGCATCGAAGCGTCGACGCCGACAGCGATGCCGTTGCTGCGTACTCCCACGTTCCATCGGCGTAGTCCCAGTGCGTGGTGGTGATGCGCCCAGCGCCTTCGACGCGTACCTTTTCGTAACCATTGATACCGGTGGAGACGCCGACAACGGTCGTTCCAACGGGCTCCGGCGCGCAGGCGCCAACGGCGTTCAAGAACCGTGACTCGGGAAGCGCGTGTTTGCTGGCCCGGTCAAAGCGCCGCCAGACCGCCGCGTAGTTGCCAGCGTGCCAGTCGGTAACGAGTTGGCTGACGTCGGCGGTGAGCGCCACGGTGCTGAGGCCCTGCTGCTGCGCGCTGACCGCACGCGTGGAGGCGTTGGCCATCCAGGTCACGAGGCCAATCAAAATGCCGACGCTAACGATGAGCGTCGTGACAAAGAGCCAGGTGCGGCTCGATCGCGTGACGGAGGTCACTTCAGCGTGACGATCGAGGTCGGCGTCATGGTGAAGCCGACGCCCGAGGGAAGCTGACAAGTCACGCCGACACGGAGCACGGTGCAGGCAATGGGGTCGGAGACGACGCGGGTGGGGGCGAGGAAGGTCGGCGTGTTCAGGCCGGCATTTGAACCACAGTTGGCGCCGTGGCACACGTGAATCACGCCATCGGCGTTCATCGTGACGTGGGAGGCGAAGGTGAAGGTCGCGAACTCGCAGTAGATCTCGTGTCCGGCCGGGGAACTGCCGTTGCGGTCGAACTCACACGACACTTTGGCGGGGGAGGCGTAAAACTCGTAGACGGCGCCAGTGGCGGTCACCGTGCGAGCGTGGTGACCGGTGGCGACGCGAAAGATCGCTCCGCCGATGAAAATGGCCACCATCAGCGCCAACGACAAGCGCACAACGGCGCTGCCGCGAGCGCGAAGGCCTGGAGTGGACGATGTCATATCGACCACCTTAGAACGCGGCCGCCTCCTCCCTATGAATCCGACGGGCGCTTAGGCGATGAGGGCCCGGTCGGCCGAGAACTCCAACGTCAGCCACAGGTCGTGGGGAATAGTGGCCAACTTGGCGAAGAGCATGCGCCGCACGTCGTCGGACTGCGCGACGGTCCAGGTGATGGGAACGACGAAGTCAATTTCAACGTAGAACTTGCGCCCGATCTTGGTCATGCGCATGTGGCGGTCATCGAGGCCGAAGGCCTCAGCGACGTCGGTGAAGGCCAGCTCGGCCGCTTCCACCAGTGGCTGCTCGGGCACGCCCTCAATGAGTTCAACGAAGGTCTTCTTCACCATGCCGGCCGGTGGGATCACCAGGATGAAGCACGAGACCAGCACCAAGATGGGGTCGATGTAGTGGGCGAAGTGGTGCTGCGAGGTGTGCTCAACGAACCGGGCGATGATGAAGGCCACGAAGATCGCCGTGCCCAGTGCGGCACCGGCCAGCCACTGCAGGGCTTCGGCTTTGACTAACTCAGATCGTCGAGCGATGCGCTTGAGCTGCCACCAGACGACACAGGGGATAACTGTCGAGGCAATGGCGTATCCCAAGCCCCAGTTGTTGGGCAGCGGTGACCCGCCGCTCACAATGGTGGAGATGGCACTGAAGATGGCGTAGGCGCAGGTGGCCAAGAGGGCGACGCCTTCGATGCCGATGACGAGGGGGACGAGGGCTTCGCGACCATAGGGAAATCGTTCCGTGGGGCCGGCCTCGACGATGCGAGAGACCCGTGAGGCCATCCAGGTAAGCAAGATACCGAGGAAGGTGTAGACACCGTCGAACAAGATGATCTGGGAGTTGGCGATAATGCCGATACCAATCGCCGCAATGGCAAAGACCAGTCCACCAACGAAGGACACGGTGAGCGCACGACGTTCCTGGCGGAATTCAATTTTTTTGGCGAGTCGTTTCTGTCCACTCACGAGGGCACCTCTTCGGTTGCCTCCAGCCTAGGAGTGTGGGGCCAGGTTTCGGGTGATTGGCGCTAGGCCGTGATGTGCGCAAAGGCGAGCGTCAGCGCTACTGCTGTCATGACGACGCC
>DAINRA010000028.1:0-10652 GCA_036742195.1 Acidimicrobiales bacterium | reverse complement strand
TTAGCGCTGGATCCAGACGCCGCCATTGCCCGGCAGGGTGCCGCTTCGCACTTCGTCACTGGCGAGCAGAATCAGTGAGTCTTCCGGCAACTGGAACGGTGTGTCCGAGAAGTTGACGATGCACCGCACGTCGCCACGGTCAAAGGCCACCACATCGTCACCTAACTCGACCCAGTCGCACGTGTCGGGCTGGTGCAGGAGATTCTCCTTGCGCACCCGCAACGCGGCGCGCGTGAAGTGCAGGAATGAAGTGGGGTCGGCCTCTTGGGACGCGGCGCTGAACGCTCCCCACGACGCCGGCTGGGGCAGACGTGGGCTCGCGGTGCCGAAACCAAACGATGGCGCCGAGTTGTCCCACGGCAGGGCGACGCGGCACCCATCGCGCCCGCGCTCGGCCAGGCCGGTGCGCAACACGATGGGGTCTTCGAGTAGTTCAAAGGGCAGATCCTGCACCTGCGGCAGTCCGAGCTCTTCACCTTGGTAGAGGCAGGCTCCACCAGGCAACGCCAGAGTGATCATGAGTGCCGCACGGGCCCGGCGCGCACCGAGACGTAAGTCCACCGTGCCATCGGCCATGGTGCCAAAGCGCGTCACCGAGCGCACTTCGTCGTGGCTCGAGAGAACCCAGGTAGGCCAGGACTGGCCATCGGCGGCGTAGTTGAGATTGCCAGTGATCAAGCGGCGGAACGCCACGGCCTCCCACGGTGCTTTGGTCAAGTTCATCGCGAAGACCGACTGGAGTTCACCGGGTCGGATGTAACGGAGGAGGGCTTCGGGGGTTGAGACGTTGATCTCGCCCACTAGATACTTGGCCGGCGTATAGGACTCGGCCAACTGACGCCAGCTGCGCACAATTTCGTGCACCTCACCGGCGTCCCAGTAGGTGGTCTGCGGCGAGATCTCGGGGAGGAACTGCGTTGACTGGTCACAGCCCGCGTCGACGAAGTCGCGGTCCTTGCCAATGGCCGGCACGGCGTCGAGACGGAAGCCGTCAACGCCACGGTCGAACCAGAAGCGGAAGATGTCCTCGAAGTCGCGACGGACCACGGGGTTGTTCCAGTCGAGGTCGGGCTGACCGGCGTCAAAGAGGTGCAGATACCACTGGCCGAAGGTGCCGTCAGCCTCGGTGACCCGCGTCCAGGCGCGGCCACCAAAGATGCTGACCCAGTCCGTTGGGGGAATCGACCCGTCATCGCCACGGCCGTCGCGGAAGTAGAAACGGGCCCGCTCGGGCGACCCGGGGCCGGCGGCCAGAGCCGCCTGAAACCACGGGTGCTCACTCGAACAGTGGTTGGCCACCAGGTCGATCATGACCTTAAGGCCGAGGCGGTGGCACTCGGCGATGAAGGCATCGGCGTCGGCCAGGGTGCCAAAGAGAGGACTGATGTCGCAGTAGTCAGCCACGTCGTAGCCGCCGTCGGCCATTGGTGAGACGAACCAGGGCGAGACCCACACGGTGTCCACCCCGAGCGCCTGCACGTACCCCAGACGCGAGATTGCCCCCACGAGGTCGCCCATGCCGTCACCGTTGCCGTCAGCGAAGCTGCGGGGGTAGATCTGGAACGTGACGCCGCGTCGCCAATCGGTGGCGGTGGCGTCGTTGTGCTCTGACATGCGATCCTGTGTTGCGAAGGCCATGGCGACTTACCAGATCGACTCGCCCGAGGCCGCGTCGAAGAAGTGCATGCGTTCGATGTTCACGTGAAGCGGAACGTTGTCACCGGGCTGGATCGAACTGCGCGGGGCCACGCGGGCCACGTTGCGCACGTGCTCGGTGAGCGTCGTCGCTTCGAGCAGTTCCTCAGCCTCCTCGACCGAGCCACCCTTGTCTTCCACCACGTAGTTGCGCGCGTCCATGCCGAAGTGGACAATGAGCTCCGACCCCAGGGCTTCGATGTGTCCGACGTGACCCGTCAAGGTCTCTGAGGCACCCTCGAGGGTGAGGTCTTCGGGGCGAATACCAACGATGATTTCGCGGCCGGCGTAGGCCTTGAGGCCGGGGCGGCTGGCGAAGACGCTGGCGCCCAGGGACAAGGTCTGGGAACCAATGCGGACCGTGGCGCCGTCGTTGTCGAGGTTCGCGTAGAGCAAGTTCATCGAGGGCGAGCCCACGAAGGACGCCACGAAGACGTTGGCTGGCTGGTCGTAGAGGACCTGAGCCGTGTCCACCTGCTGGAGGACACCAGCGCGCAGCACGGCCACGCGGTCACCCATGGTCATGGCCTCGACCTGGTCGTGCGTCACGTACAACGTGGCCACACCAACGCGGCGCTGGATCTGCAAGATTTCCGAGCGCATCTGCACGCGCAGCTTGGCGTCGAGGTTCGAGAGGGGTTCGTCCATTAAGAAGGCCTTGGGCTCACGCACGATGGCGCGACCCATGGCGACGCGCTGGCGCTGACCACCCGAGAGGCGACCAGGGCGCTGGTCGAGGTAGTCGGTCAGACTCAAGATCTCGGCGGCCTCTTTGACGCGACGCGCAATCTCGTCCTTAGGGAACTTGCGCAGCTTCAAGGAGTAGCCGATGTTCTTGGCGACCGTCATGTGCGGGTAGAGGGCGTAGTTCTGGAAGACCATGGCGAGGTCGCGCTCACCAGGAGTGAAGTCGTTGACGACCTGCCCGCCGATGTGCAGTTCACCCGAGGTAATCGACTCGAGGCCGGCCACCATGCGCAGCAGGGTTGACTTGCCGCAGCCCGACGGGCCGACGACCACCATGAACTCACCCTCGCCCACGGTCAGGTCGATGTTGTGCAGTGCGGCGTAGCCGTTGTCGTAGGTCTTGGACACATTGCGTAGGACAATCTCAGACACGGGTGTCTCCTTTGTTCGAAGTGTGCATCGCTATCCCTTCACCGCGAGACTGGCCACCGAACGGATGAACCAGCGCTGGAAGACGATAAAGAACAGGGCCATCGGCACCACGAGGAGCACACCGAAGGCGAACATCTGGCCGTAGTTTGGCTGGGCCTGCTGGCGCACCAGGTTGCCGATAGCAATCGAGAGTGGGTAGACGTTGGGATTCGACGTCATCATCAAGGGCCACAGGTACGAGGACCAGATCTGAATGAAGGAGAGGATTGCCACCGAGGCGAAGGCCGGCTTGGCGTTGGGCAAGATGATCTGCAAGAAGGTGCGCCACGGACCGGCCCCGTCAATCTTGGCCGCCTCCTCGAGCTGCGGTGGCAGTCCCAAGAAGAAGGTGTAGAAGAGGTAGATCGAGAAGGCGCTGCCGATGAAGGGCAGGGCTTGGACGATCAGCGTATTGCGCAGCCCACTCAACATGTAATAGAGCGGCACGGCAATGGCCTCGAAGGGAATAATGACGAGGACGACCACGAGCAACAACAGCGAACGGCGGCCACGAAACTTCATGCGCGCCAACGCGTAGCCGGCCAGTGAGTTCACGACCAGGCCGCCGCCCACGACAACGGCCGACACGAGGGTCGACACCGTATAGAAACCGCGCAGCGAACCGGTGATCTGCTGACTAAAGAACACGGCCGACAGCGAGTGGTAGTTCGACAGCGTCAGCGCCGTCGGCACGGCGCCGTGGAGTCCGTTGAGTGTCTGGGCCGAGGTTTCGAAGGAACCGACGATGAGGTAGTACACCGGGAAAAGAAAGAGCACCATGAAGATGGCGAGCAGCATGTAGGTGCCTAGTGGCGTCTTGCCAATGGCACGGCGGCGGCGCAGCAGAGAAACGGCCATGATCAGTCGACCCTTTCTTTCAGCACTTGGCGCTGGATGAGACTCAGCACCAAGATCACGAAGCACAGCACCACCGAGATGGCGGCACCCTGGCCCACGTTGTTCTGAACGTAGGCCTGACTGACGGCCAAGTACATCACCGATGACGTCGAGTTATTGGGTCCGCCCTGGGTCAGGAGGTAGATCTGGTCGAAGACGCGCAGCGAGAAAATCGTGGTCACGATCACCACGAAGATGGTCGTGTTGCGTAGGCCCGGCAGCGTTACGTCCCGGAAGAGGTGCCACTTCTTTGCGCCGTCGACGAGGGCCGCTTCGTAGTGGGAGCTGGGAATGCCCTGCAGACCGGCGAGGAAGATGACCATCTGAAAACCGGTGCCCTGCCAGATGGAGAGCATGATGATGCTCGGCAGGGCGAGGTGCGGATTGGCCAGCCAGAACTGTGGGTGGAAGTGACCGAAGGTCACGGCGTGCAAGACGGCGTTGAGCATGCCGTCGGGACCCGGGGCCAAGATGGCCTTCCAGATCAATGAGGTCAAGACCATGGGAAAGACGACGGGCAGGAAAAAGGTCGTCCGGCAGAACTTCACGAACGTACCCGAGCGGTTCACCAAGATGGCGAGGAACATCGCAAGGCCCGTTTGAATCGGGACGACGAAAAGCGCGAACTCGCCGTTGTTGCGCAGGCTCTGCAAGAAGATGCCGCGGAAAATGGGGTCATTAAAGAGGTGCTGGTAGAACATCCAGCCCACGCTGCGCACCGGCAACGTTGAGCCGACAATCTCCACGTGCATCGACAGCCACATGGAGTAAAAGAAGGGCACCAGCATGAAGGCAATGATCAGGCCAATACCGGGGATGAGCATGGTCAGCCCAACGCGGTTCTCGGTCCAGATCTTGCGGCGTCGCGCCGGACTCTGTGCTGTCGACGACGTCAACATGCGTACCCTTCACAAACACCAACCACGCGGTTGGTACGAAATTACTAGAGAGAGGTCAAACTCACGGGGCCCAGCAGTAGTGCTGGGCCCCGTGAGTTCTGGGAAACAACGACCTTAATTACTTAAAGTTGTTGAACTGCTTGTAGTACGTGTTGATCGAGTCAACGGCGGTAGCTACGAGGGTGTGGATGGTTGCAGTCGAAACTGAACCGGTCTCGGCGTCTGAGAACAGTGAGTTAAACATGTCCGAGATGGCCTGGTCGATGCCAGGGTAGGCAGGCGTCACGGGGCGTGGCACTGCGAAGCAGGTGGTCTTGATGACACCGGCGGGGCAGGCGTTGGCCTCGGCCTGAGCGGCGTAGTACAGCACGCCACCAGGCTGGACGGTTGGGTCGTGCGCGAAGGCAGCGGGGTTGGCAGGGATTGCACCGTCACCGTACTTCGCGGCGCCGTTCACCATCTGGCCGTTGCCGTAGGTGTACAGGTCCTGGAAGGACGAGCTCGAGACAATCTCAAGGAACTTGCCAGCGGCAACCTTCTGAGCAGCAGTGGCGCCAGCGCCAACTTCCCAGACGTTTGAGCCAGCGCCGTCCTTGGCACCGTAACCGAAGTTCGGCAGTGGGATACCAACAACGTTGGCCTGGCCACCGTTGGCCTGTGAGGTCACGGCACCCGACTGGAACGATGGGAGCTGCCAGTGGCCACCCCAGAGGAGAGGCTCGTTACCAGCAGCGAATGCACCACCCTGACCACCGGTCGTGGCGGAGCCAGCGTTGGTGTCGTTGTAGGGGATCCAGCTCGCGAAGGCGGCCAGAGCGTTGTAGACCGACTGCGTCTTCAACACGTTGGCGGAGTTGTTCGCAACAACCGTCGAACCGGCTGAGTTCAGGATGGGCAAGAAGCCGTATGCCTGGTACTCACCGCCGTAGGAGATGTTGGCACCCCAGACGTCACCGTTGTCCAAACCAGCAATCGTTGAGTTCGAGTGCAGGGTGTTCAAGACCTGCGTGAACTGCGCGGCAGTCCAGGCCTTTGACCAGTCGGTGGGGTAGCAACTCGCGGTGGTGGGACCGTTGCCACAAGCGGTGATGCCGGCGAGTGCCAACAGGTGCTTGTTGCCGTACATGTTCAACGTACCGTTGATGGTCGCCATGGCGTAGAGCTTGCCGTTGTAGGTGTCCTGACCCTGGATGTAGGTCGACTGCGCCTTGACTGCGGCTGGTGAGACGTAGCCGTTGAGAGGTGCAATCTTGCCCGAGTAGGCGAGGTAGGACAGCGTGGGGCCGTCACCTTCCATGACCGTACCCTCGTTCTTGGCCGCAGCAGTTTCCTGCACGGTCGTGATGTTGGGAACGAAGGTCAAGTTCGCGTGGTACTTACCCTTGTACAAGTTGTTGAACTGCGTAACGGCATACTGGATACCGGTTTCTTCCTGGGTCTGGTCGCCACCTGAGCCCCACACAGTGATCTGCGTCACGGCAGCGGCCGAAGCGGCGCTGGTGAACAGAGGCACTGAGGTGCACAGGACAGTCATACCGACCGCTACTGCTGCAAGTGACTTGCGGCCAGTAACTTTCTTCATTTGACATCCCCCTGATGTGTAGATCGCAGTCCACGGTGGACTACGGCCAGAGTGAAAGTTAGCAGTGCAAACGTTTTTAAGCAAACGCTTACAGTCTTTTTCTTGTTAATTTTTTCACAAGTCAATTTCCCTGTATTTAGGGCTTTTTACGACTATTTCTCCGTAAATGTATCTCGTATCGTGGTCATAAATGCACTCCCTATCTCTTCGTAATGTAAGCGCTGTAAAAACATTTCAGAGTCCGGTGCGAGCTGATCTACTTGCCGGCCAGGATCGAGTATTCGTTGCCATTTCAAGGAGATGAGTACGGAGACCCTCGCTCGTTCCGAGGAGGCCATACCTTGACAAAGTCCAATTCTTGACTAAGTCAAGAATATTCTTTATGCTCTGTTCGTGGACATGCGTGACAACGAACGCCTTAGTGAAAAGGGCCTCCAGGTCACGGCCCAGCGATTGGCCGTCCTGCGAGCCGTTCACGCACGCCCCCATGCCACCACCGATGACGTCATTGCCCTGGCGAGCGCCGACATTGGCGCCATCTCGCGCCAGTCCGTCTACGACGCCTTGGCCACCCTGGTTGAACACGGCGTTCTGCGCCGTATTCAGCCGGTCGGATCGCCCGCCCTCTACGAAGACCGCATTAACGACAACCACCACCACGTGATCTGTCGGATCTGTGGCGTCGTCGCCGACGTCGACTGTGCCGTTGGCGACACGCCGTGCCTCACCGCCGCCGACTCGATGGGCTTTGCCATCGACGAGGCCGAAGTCGCCTACTGGGGCCGCTGCCCGAGCTGTCTCACACAGGGCCTCGAGGCCACCCTGAGCGATCCGGCGACGAGTCGTCGCGCACGCTCGACTGTTTCAAAGTAGTTCGTCGTACCCGGTGGCGTCGCCACCACTAACCAACAAGGAGAAATCATGACTGAAGCGAAATGCCCCTACACCGGTGGTGCCAACACCACCCTGGCCGGGTCCACCCCCAACGAGAAGTGGTGGCCCAACCAGTTGAACCTGCGTCTGCTGCACCAGCCCTCGGGACTGGCCGACCCCAACGACGCCGACTTTGACTACGCCGAGGCCTTCACGTCCCTCGACCTCGACGCCGTGAAGGCCGACATCGACGTAGTGATGACCACCAGCCAGGACTGGTGGCCCGCCGACTGGGGCAACTACGGCCCTCTCTTTATTCGCATGGCCTGGCACAGCGCCGGTACCTACCGCATCGGTGACGGTCGCGGTGGCGCCGGCTCGGGTGCCCAGCGCTTCGCGCCGCTGAACTCCTGGCCCGACAACGCCAACCTCGACAAGGCCCGTCGCCTCTTGTGGTCCGTCAAGCAGAAGTACGGCCGCGCACTGTCGTGGGCCGACTTGATGATCCTCGCCGGTAACGTCGCCCTCGAGTCCATGGGCTTTACCACCTTCGGCTTCGCCGGTGGCCGCGCCGACGTCTGGGAGCCCGAAGAGGCGACCTACTGGGGACCCGAAGAGGTCTGGCTCGACGACCAGCGCTACAGCGGTGAGCGCGACCTCGAGAACCCACTGGGTGCGGTGCAGATGGGCCTCATTTACGTCAACCCCGAAGGCCCCAACGGCAACCCCGACCCCCTGCTCGCCGCTCGCGACATTCGTGAGACCTTCGCCCGTATGGCGATGAACGACGAAGAGACCGTCGCCTTGATTGCCGGTGGTCACACCTTCGGTAAGACCCACGGTGCCGGCGACGCCGCACTGGTGGGCCCCGAGCCCGAAGGGGCCGGTCTCCTCGACCAGGGCCTGGGTTGGATCTCCTCCTACGGCTCCGGTAGGGGTGGCGACACCATCACCAGTGGCCTCGAGGGCATCTGGACCTCCAAGCCCGTGCAGTGGAGCAACGAGTACTTCAACAACCTCTTCGGCTTCGAGTGGGAACAGTACAAGAGCCCCGCGGGTGCCACGCAGTGGCGTCCCGTGAACGGCGGCGGCGAGGGCACCGTGCCCGTCGCTCACGGTGAGGGCACCACGCACCCCACCATGTTGACCACCGACCTGGCCTTGCGCGTCGACCCCGCCTACAACGCCATCTCGAAGCGCTTCCACGAAGACCCGCAGGCCTTCGCTGACGCATTCGCCAAGGCCTGGTTCAAGCTGACCCACCGCGACATGGGCCCCTACGTCCGTGGCCTGGGCAAGTTTGTGCCCGCTGAGCCCCAGATCTGGCAGGACCCCGTGCCGGCCATTACCCACCCATTGGTGAACGACGAGCAGATCGCGACCCTCAAGGCCACGCTGCTGACGTCGGGACTCACCATCGGCCAACTGGTGCGCACCGCGTGGGCCTCGGCCTCGACGTTCCGCGGCACCGACAAGCGCGGCGGCGCCAATGGTGCCCGTCTGCGTTTGACGCCACAGAAGGACTGGGCCGTGAACGAGCCCGCTGAGCTGGCCACCGTGCTCGCCATCTTGGAAAGCATTCGTGCCGACTTCGACGCCACCGGCGCAACCATCTCACTGGCTGACCTCATCGTGCTCGGTGGTGTTGCCGCCGTCGAGCAGGCCGCGCGCAACGCCGGCTTCGACGTGGTCGTTCCCTTCGAGCCCGGTCGCACCGACGCCACCGAGGAGCAGACGGACGCCGCCGCCTTCGCGGTGCTCGAGCCTAAGGCCGACGGCTTCCGCAACCACCTGGCCCCCGTTGCCGGCAAGGCCGTGGAGCAGCAGTTGCTCGAGCGTGCCTTGTTGTTGACGCTGACCGCACCGGAGCTCACCGTGTTGATCGGTGGTCTGCGCGTTCTCGGCGCTAACACCGGCGCCAGCGCCCACGGTGTCTTCACCGACCGCGTCGGTGCCTTGACCACGGACTTCTTCACGAACCTCCTGGACATGGGCATCACGTGGACTGCCAGCGGCGAGCACACCTTCGTCGGCACCGACGACAGCGGCGCCACGCGCTTCAGCGCCACGGCCAACGACCTGGTCTTTGGCTCGAACTCCCAGCTGCGCGCGATCTGCGAGGTCTACGCCTCAAACGACGCCAAGGAGAAGTTCGTGCGTGACTTCGTTGCCGCGTGGGACAAGGTCATGACGCTGGACCGCTTCGACCTGGCCTAAGCACCAAAAGAAAAATCCCCGCCGCTCGCAGTTCACCTGCGAGCGGCGGGGATTTTTTCGTGAACGACTTAGTACTTAATGTTCGAAGGAACGTGCGAGGCGAGCGCCGCGTCCAGGGCCACAGCCTTGGCGATGCGGGTTGCACCCTCAGTCGTCTGACCCGACTTGTACAAGATGATGCCCGAATTCAACAGTGCCTGTGGGTACGAGGGGTTCAGGGCTAAAGCCTTGTTGTAGTCGTAGAGGGCCGCCGTTGGCGTCGCCACCTGGGCGATGCCCAAGTTGTACCAGGCAGCCACGTCGTTGGGGTTCAGCGCCAATGACTTCTTGTAATAGGCCGCAGCAATGTCGGGGAAACTAGTGCGCTGGAAGCAGACACCCAAGTCGTAATAGGCCAGCGAACGAAAGCCGTGCTTGTTCGTAGGGTCAACAAGAATTGCCTGAATGTAGTCACCCTCAGCGGCCAAGTACGCGCCAGCGTCAGCCTTGGCAACACCGTTGTTAAGGTAGGTCGCAACCGACGTGGTACCCGGCGTGGTGTGGGTGGCCGCGAAGGCGCCCCACGTGATAGCAGCGGCCACAATGGCAACCACAACCAAGATCAAACGACCGGTGGCGTCTGCAGCAACTGACGACAACGTCAGGGTGCTATTCGCCGGCTTCTTCATGGTGGCCTTCTTCGAAGATGGCTTCACGGCGTCGGTTGATTCACCTGAAAATGACATTGGTAACTCTCTTCTCTCTTGCTACTGTTATTTCGATAGTGCCGAAGACCACGCTACCGACACGGAGTCGGTGCACGCAACGGTCAGGCGGGGAGCACCCGCTCCGGCCCGAACCAAGAACATTGGTGGTGCCAATCGGTTCGCCGCTCCCTTGGGCAAGGTCTTCAACGTCTTGATGTTGGGATCAAAACTTGTCAGACCGAGAACCGTCGCACCAGGGCTCAGCCCAGACTCAATCACACAGCTTGGACCAGTGCTGTACGTTGCGGTCGAAATCTGTACGGTGTTTAGTGCGTGGGCCACGAGTGGAATGGTCACTGTTGCTACACAATTGTGACCAGCGTGACGGCATACTGCGAAACGTGCGAAAACTTGGCTTGCGCCAGTCGCACCGCGAGGTCCGGTCGCACCCGTTGCACCCGTGGCACCCTGCGGACCAGTGGCACCCTGCGGACCAGTGGCACCGGTGGCACCGGTGGCACCGCGAGGTCCGGTCGCACCCGTTGCCCCAGAACCAGTGGCACCCGTCTTACCAGTGGCACCCGTGGCACCGGTTGCACCGCGAGGTCCAGTTGCACCCGTTGCACCAGTCTTACCGGTAGCACC
>DAINRA010000027.1:0-13783 GCA_036742195.1 Acidimicrobiales bacterium | reverse complement strand
CCCCACTGCTGCCTCCCGTAGGAGTCTGGACCGTGTCTCAGTTCCAGTGTGGCTGATCGTCCTCTCAGACCAGCTATCCGTCGTAGCCTTGGTGGGCCGTTACCCCGCCAACTAGCTGATGGACCGCGAGCCCCTCCCGAAGCGAAAAAACTTTCTTTCCCACACCATGCGGTGCGGGAGAGGTATTCGGTATTAGCACCGGTTTCCCGGTGTTATCCCAATCTTCGGGGCAGGTTGCTCACGTGTTACTCACCCGTTCGCCACTAACTTGTGGAGCAAGCCCCACAAGTCCGTTCGACTTGCATGTGTTAAGCACGCCGCCAGCGTTCATTCTGAGCCAGAATCAAACTCTCCATCAAGATCATTCAAGAACCGAAGTTCTCTCCAAATCAGAGAGCCAGACGAGTGACTCTAATACTCGCCTGACAACCAAAAGAACACGGGGTGTTCTCCTGGCCTACTGCATATTACTTTTGACGAACGACACGACTAGTTAGATCTAGCCATTGTCGCCCGTACTGGCTTTTAGCTCTCGTTCTTCCGTTTTCAAGGAGCGACATCACACACGAGCAAGCTCGGAGGTGTGAAGTACACCGTCTCAGGATTTCTCCGTCGACTCCGCAGTTCGGTTGCCCGGACCGCGGGAGTTCCACCTTATCAGTGTCCGCGTCACTCGTGCAAATCGCACTTTATGGCGCCGACCCTGTTTCGGGCGGATAACCAGACTAGCAGGTGGCAACTTCCACACAACGCATTTCCGGCACTTTTTTTTACGAAAGTGAATCCCGGAGGAAATCTATGCGTCTTGCAGAGCGTTACCGCTTTACTGCTGGGTGTTCAACTGTAGCAGATGAACAAGCTCATCAATGCGCGCACGTTGCGTTGCTGCGGGAGCAGGACCCGACGCACCTGGTGATTGACGGCGAAGCAATGCCGCATTCGGCGCAAACAAGTGAGCGAAACGATCGCCGCCTTCGGATGCCGCAACGACGTCGGCTAGTGACCGACCTTCACGTACCGCGGCACCAACGAAGTGGCCAGCGACGTCGTGGGCCTGACGAAACGGCATCCCCTCCCCGACCAATACTTCGGCAATATCAATGGCGACGAGCAACTCATCGTTGGCCGCAGCTGCCGCAACCTCCGCATTGAAGTGCAGTGATCCGTAGGCACCGGTCAGCGCCGAGAGAACGAGCAGTACTTGTCGCACCGAATCAAACAGGGGCTCTTTGTCCTCTTGGAGGTCGCGGTTGTAGGAAAGGGGCAAGCCCTTCAATGTCACCAGAAGTGCCGTGAGGTTGCCCACCAATCGCCCGCTCTTTCCTCGCGCAAGCTCAGCAACATCCGAGTTCTTCTTCTGTGGCAGCATCGACGACCCCGTCGTGAAGTCGTCACCGAGGGTGGCGAATCCAAACTCGGCCGTCGTCCACAACACGAGCTCTTCGCCCATGCGCGACAGGTGCACCCCGAGCAACGCAATAGCGAACAACGTTTCCGCGACGAAGTCACGGTCAGACACGGCATCCATTGAATTGATAAAGGACTGATCAAATCCCAGTGCCGCCGCTGGAACGTCCGGCGCGATCGGCAACGACGTACCCGCCACTGCCCCCGCACCCAACGGGGAGCGATTCGTCCGCACCCGCGCATCGAGCAGGCGCTCCACATCACGTGTCAAAGCGACCACGTGCGCATTCAGGTGATGTGAGAGCAGCACGGGCTGGGCACGCTGCAGATGCGTGTAGCCGGGCAGGAGCGCGCCAGCGTTGGCGTCGCTCACGGCCAGCAACTGGCCAATCAGCTCAAGTGTTGCCGCCGCAATTTGGGTCTGTGCGGCCCGTGTAAACAGTCGAAGTGTCGTAGCCACCTGGTCGTTGCGCGACCGTGCCGTGTGGATCTTGGCCCCAACGGGGCCAGCAATCTCGGTGGCGCGACGCTCGATAGCCATGTGAATGTCTTCGTCGGTGGCGGCACGCTCAAAGACGCCCTCATCAAATTCGCGCTGTACCAGGTCGAGCGTTGTCGTCAATGTGACCACCTCGTCGGGCGTCAGTAAGCCTGCGGCGCCGAGTCCCTGAACGTGCGCCTTTGAGCCTTCGATGTCGTAGGCGTAGAGGACGTGATCGAACGAGAAGCTCTCCGACAAGTCCCAGAGGGTTTGATCCATGCTGGCGCTAAAGCGCCCCGACCAGAGCGTCATGCGCGTGGCGGGGTGGCGTTCTTGGCACCCTGACGAGCAGCCCAGGTCTTGACGCCAAGGCCATAGATCTTGACGTACCCCTCAGAGTCGGCGTGCTTGAATGTGTCGTGCTCGTCGTAGGTTGCCAGACCGTAGTCGTAGAGCGCCGCGGGTGCGCGACGGCCAATGATCCGCATGACACCGGGGGCACTAAAACGAATTCGAACGTCACCCGTGACGTGCTTTTGCGTCTCCTCAATAAAGGCATCGAGTGCTTCCTTTAGCGGTGAGAACCACATCCCGTCGTAGACGAGCTCGGCCCAACGAATCTCCAAGCGCTGCTTCTCGTGCGCAACCTCGCGCTCCAGCACCAAGTCTTCGAGGTCGGCGTGCGCGGTAACCAGTGCTAAAGCGGCGGGACACTCGTACACTTCGCGGCTCTTAATGCCAACGCGACGGTTCTCCACCATGTCGATACGGCCAAATCCCGTGGCGCCAGCGAGGTCATTGAGCTCTTTGATCAACGTGGCCATGGGCATCGCCACGTTGTTGAGTGCGACTGGCCGACCCTCGACGAAGGAAATCGTCACTTCGACCGGCTCGTTCGTACGAACGCGCGTCAGCGTCATGGGCTCTTCTGGTGGCTCGTTCCAGGGGTCTTCCATTTCGCCGCACTCAACGGCACGGCCCCACAGGTTTTCGTCAATGGAGTAGATCTTGTCGCGCGTGGCCTTGATGGGAATGTCCCACTTCATGGCGAAGTCGACCGAGTCACCGCGGCTCATGCCCCAGTTACGGGCGGGCGCGAGCACTTCCAAGTCCGGTGCCAGAGCGTGCGTACCGACTTCGAAGCGCACCTGGTCATTCCCCTTGCCGGTGCAACCGTGAGCGACGGCGTGGGCATTGAACGTGCGGGCCTGGTCAACCAAGTGACGCACGATGACGGGACGCGAGAGGGCCGACACGAGGGGGTACTTCCCCTCATAACGAGCATTGGCCTTAATGGCGTTGGCGCAGAACTCTTCGGCCATTTCGTCGCGGGCGTCAATGATGACGCAGTCGATGGCGCCAGCGCCAATGGCGCGAGCACGAATGTCCTCGAAACTCTCGGAAGTGTCGGCGTCTTGCCCCACGTCAACGAGGACGCAGATGACCTCGACGTCCCACTCCTCAATCATCCATCGCACCGCGACGGAGGTGTCGAGACCTCCGCTGTATGCCAAAACAACACGCTTCTTCATTACTTCTTTCCCTTCCGTACTGGCTTCGTTAGATCTTCGAGGCCCGCGAGACTGCGGAGCTCCTTGGCGAGCGCCTGACCACCAATCTTTTCATCGGCAATGACCAAAATGGTGTCGTCGCCGGCAATGGAGCCCAATACGCCCTTCAACGCCGAACGGTCAAGTGCGGAGGCCACCACGTGTGCGCAGCCCGGCGGTGTGCGAATGACCACTTGGTTCAGCGAGAAGTCAACCGACCCGACCCACTCCCCCATCATCCGACGGAGGTGGTCAACCGGCGCCGCTGACACGGCGGGGGCTGACGCGATCACGATGCGACGGCTGCCGTGCAGGTCGCGCACCTTCACGGTGCCGAGTTCCTGCAGGTCGCGAGTCACCGTGGCCTGCGTTGCGGAGATTCCCTCCGACTGCAGCCGAGCCATGAGCTGGGCCGCGGTCGAAATAACCTCGCGCTCGAGCAGGTCGCTAATGCGATGTTGGCGTTGTGCTTTGTTCATACTTCTCCCTTAATCCATCGAAGAACGCCCAGCATGGCTGAACGACGGTGCTGCACCTGGCGCCACACCAGTGAGGCGTCGCTGTCGAGCACCTCATCGGTGATCTCGTCACCACGATGTGCGGGCAGGCAGTGCAGCAGTACGGCACCGGGTGCGGCCAGTGCCATAAGTGAACTCGAGACCTGGAAGGCGCCCAGGTCGAGTCGACGCTTTGCAGTCTCCTCCTCAAAGCCCATCGAGACCCACGCATCGGTGTAGACGGCGTCAACGCCGGCCACGGCCGCCTCAGCGGTATCGAACAGACGAAGTGTGCCGCCACCGACCACACCGTGCGGGTCTTCCACGTCACCGGTCGTCAATTGATAGCCAGCGGGCGCACCAACGTGCACGTTGACACCCAGGCGTAGCAGGGCGACGGCGAGCGACCGCGTGACGTTCGTCGCGTCACCCACGTAGGCCACCGTGCGGCCCGCCAGTTGGGTGACGTCACCGCCACTAAAGTGCTCCGCCAGCGTTAGGACGTCAGCCACGGCCTGCGTGGGGTGCGCCTTGTCGCTCAGCAGGTTGATAAGTGCCATGGTGTCCTTGGTTGCGACACGCATTCGCTCAAACAGCCGGTGGTCGCGCAAACGCAGCGCCGCGATGGCGTACATTTCGCGCAGCGTCCGGGACACGTCTTCCGCCGATTCACGGCGTTCGAGACCGATCTCGTCGTCGGAAAAGAACGTGGCGAAGCCACCCAATTCGTGCACCGCTGTCGCACTCGATGCCCGAGTGCGCAGACTGGGGCGTTCGAAGACCAGGGCGACGCCCTGACCGGCCAGCGTCGTGTCGTCAAAGGGCGACAGCGCGAGACGATAAATAGAGTCGAGGTCAGCGTCACTGACCTGTTCAATGGTGATGAAATGGCGGCTCATGCCGTTACCTCCGTTGTCGGAATGGTGCCTTCGAGTACTTCGCGAAGTGCGTGTGCGCGAGTGCCGTTGGCCAGAATGACGCGACGAGCGCCCGCGTCGATCGCGTGAGCGGCGGCAGCCAACTTGGGTCGCATGCCTTCGCGGGCCGCACCGGACGCAATCATGTCGCCCACTTGACTCACCGACACCCGCGAGAGACCAGTTGCCGGGTCTTCAGGGTCAGCACGGAGCTGGTCGATATCGCTGAGCAACACCAGAACGTCAGCGTCCATCGCCGCCGCGATCGCGCCCGCAGCCGTGTCGGCGTTGCAGTTCAAACGGCGTCCATCCGACGCAACAGCCACCGGTGACACCACCGGCACCATGGATGCGGCCAGCAGCGTCTCCAAGAGCTCGGTCGTCACGGTAGGCATCCCCGCGACGTGACCCCACGGGCTACCAATTGAATCGGCCCGTAGTGTGACGCCGTCAACACCGCTCACCCCCACTGACGTGACACCCGAGAGTCCAAATGCCGTCACGAGCGCCCGATTCACGCTCGCGAGAGCCATATCGACGTACGTGATAGCCGCCTCATCGGTCACCCGAAGTCCATCAACGAACTCGCTGTGGACACCAACCGCCGATAGCAGCGCGTTGATCTGTGGCCCGCCACCGTGCACCACGATCACCTGGTCGCCCTTCGCGCCCAGTGTCGCAATGTCATCAGCTAGCGCCCGGAGGCACTCATTCGAGGCCGACAGGTCATCGAGGGCGTGTCCGCCCATCTTGACAACGACCGTACTCACGGCGTCACCCCCGTCAGGGGCAGCCCCAGCGTTTCGGTGAATCCGTGCGAGACGTTCCACCCTTGGATGGCCTGCCCTGCGGCACCCTTCACCAGATTGTCAATGGTGCTGAGGGCGACCAGCGTGTTCGTGCGCCCATCGACTCGCACGCTCACAAAGCAGAGATTTGAGCCAACGGCGTCCTTGAGGGCAGGCGGCTCATCGGTGACAACGACAAAGGGGTCGTCCCGGTACGTGTCGCGGAGCATCGAAAGGGCTTCAGCACTCGTGAGCGGTGCCGTGAGGTGACCATACGCCGTGACCAACATGCCTCGACTGACCGGAATGAGATGGGGCGTGAACAGCACCGAGACGCTGAGCTCACGCTGCATCTCCACGGTGTGGCGGTGATGCGTCAATCCGTAGGCTTCGGCGTTTGACGCCAAACGCGGGAAGTGCAGACGTTCCGACGGTGACCGACCAGCCCCCGACACCCCACTGAGTGCATTCACAATGATGCCCGTTGTGGAAATGACACCACGGTCAACAAAGGGCCCGAGCGCCAGCGATGTCGCCGTCGGATAGCACCCCGGAACTGCAATGAGTTGAGCACCGACGAGTTCGCTCCGGTGGCGCTCCACTAAGCCGTAGACCGCGGAAGGCAGCAAGGCAGGAAACCGATGCGCCTCGCCGTACCACTCGACATAGTCGTTCGCGTCGCGAAGTCGAAAGTCGGCACCGAGGTCTACGACCTGGACGCCGCGATCGCGAAGCGCGACCACGTGTTCCTGGCTATGCCCATGCGGGAGCGCAAGAAAGGCCGTGTCGACATCGACGTCATGAATTGCGCTGGTCGGCTGATACACCAGATCCGGGAAGAGCCCCGCGAGTGCGGGTGCGTGCGACGCCACCGACTTACCGGCATTGGAGTCGCCCGTGGCCAACACAATGTCCGCCTCTGGGTGGCTGCCCAGCAGACGCAACAGCTCGAGGCCGGCGTACCCCGTCGCACCAACAATCGCAATCTTCATACTGCTATTTTATCCACATCAGAGCATAAATATGCAATAGGTCGTGGGCTAATCTTGCGAGGTGACAAAAAAGGCCTGGCTCTACTTCGCAACCATGGTGGTCCTCTGGGGCATCCCGTATCTGTTGATTCGAGTGGCGGTCCGCCAGTTGGACCCAGGGGTCTTAGTGTTCGGCCGCACTGCACCGGCGAGTCTGCTGCTGCTCCCCGTGGTTTTACGTCGAGGCGAGTTCCGCATGATCCGCGCCCATCTGGGGTGGATCTTCGCCTTTGGCGTCATTGAGTTCGGCATCCCGTGGTTCTGTATGTCCACCGCCGAGCAGCACATCACGAGCTCCTTAACCAGCCTCATCGTCTGCACCGTGCCCATGGTGTCGATGATCATTCTGCGCTTCACCTCCGCTCGCGAGCCGCTGCACGCTCGACGAGTCCTCGGTGCCGGACTTGGCATGGCCGGCGTGGCGTTGCTCGTGGGCTTCGACCTTGGACACGGTTCGGGTCCGTGGATTGCCATCATGGCGGTGGTGTGCATCGGCTACGCCGTCGGCCCCGTCATGCTGGCGACCAAGCTCAAGGACGTGTCGGGCCCGGCCGTGGTGTGTGGCGCCACCGGCTTGGTAGCGCTGTGTTGGCTCCCCTACACCCTGACGCATCTCCCCCACCACGTCCACGCCGAAACGTGGGCATCGATTGCCGTTTTGTCAATTGCCTGCACCGGACTCGCATTCTTGGTGCTGTCCGAACTCGTCAAAGTTGCCGGATCAAACCGGTCGCTGGTGGTGGTCTACCTCAATACGGCGTTGGCGGTCACCCTCGGTATTTTGTTCCTGCGCGAGCCCTTCACCATAGGCATTGCCCTGGGCTTCCCGCTCATTGTTGCCGGTAGCTACCTCGGCACCCGCAAAGTCGTTCAAAAGACGACGTGAGCGCTGACGGCGACCTCGCCGTCAGCCAGCAGCCACAGTTCGTCCGCCGTCCACAGCATCTCTACCTCGTGGTCAATCTCAAGGGGGCCGTGATGGACGATCTCGGCGTACCGCACCGGCACGCGAAAGACCTGCGCGAAGGACTGCCAAATGGCCGCGTTGTTGACGTGACCAATGATGTCTAAGTCCGCCACGCGGATAACGAAGGGAGCACGGCGGGCCTCGTCCGGTGGGGTCGATGTGCGCACGCGCCCGGATACTTTTCGCCCACCCATGGCCTCGCCATAGACCTCGGAGAACGAAGCGGGAATTCGTTGGGGCGTCCCTGCGGTGTTAATCGGGACCCACAGCGACGCGGCCTCAATCAGGAGTTCGCCACCGCGATAGATGTTGGTGCGGCGCTCGGCCCACGCTGCGCCGATACCAGCGCACCAGGTCAGCAGTTCCACTTCGTCGAGGTACTGCGGCCAGTGATCACCAGCGCGGTGCATCGACGTGCGGCGGGCAACCCACAGCACGTCTGACTCAATGCCGTTGTCTTCCCAGTCATCCGTCGCCACATCCTGCAAGAGCCGGGCGGCACCGTCGAGGCGCAGATTGCCATCGGGCCCCGCCTCACTCAGTCGAACTCGAGCGTTGCGACGAAAGGTTCTCCCCGACGCCGGCGGCGACACAAACTCAATCATGCGTCGCTACCCACGAAGCGAGGCACCCAGCGCGCCAGCGGCGGCAATGAGTTCGTCGCGCACTTGGCCAACTTCCTTCTCCGACAAGGTGCGGTCTTCGGCACCCAAACGAATCGCGTAGGCCAAGCTGCGGGTCTGCTCCGGCAAGCTGGCACCACGGTAGACATCAAACAGCGACACGTCCTGTACCAGTTGATGCGACGCCGCCAACGCGGCCGCAACGTCGCTCGCGTGGACAGCGTCAGGAGTGGTGAAGGCCAGGTCGAGTGACGCCGTGGGGAACCGACTCGGCACCGCCACGAACTGATCGAGGCTCGCCTCCGCGACGGCGCTGAAGACTGCCTGAAGGTCCAGGTCAATTACGCCAAGGCGGCGGCTCGCAACGTTGGTCACTGCATCAATCACCGTGGTATCGATTTCACCGATTGTGCCCAAGCGTGCACCATTGAGCTCAATCCACCCCGAACGGGTTGGGTGAAGCCCTGCGATGACCTCGGTGCTGGATCGAACGACCGAGCCCTTGAGTCCAAGTCGGAGTGCGAGGGTGTGCCACAAGGCAACGGCCGAAGCGGCGCTGTCGCCCTTGCGTCCCAAGAGTAACGTCGCACGTTCACGTTCTTCCGGCAGTGACAACACAATTTGGCCACCATCGCCGCCGCGCGTTTCGCGTGGGGTGGCTGTGGCATCAGGGTGGGTAAACACAGTGCCGATTTCACACAGCACGACGTCGCCAAGTCCGCGCTCTTCATTACGGCCCCATGCGCGCACCACTCCCACAATGAGGGACTGGCGAAGCACTGATTCTTCAGACGCCAATGGGTTCGTAATGCGCACGCGAGGGGCTCCAGGGTGCAGGACGTCAAAGTCACTGTCACTGCCCAGCGTGGCCGTCCACACTTCATTGGCCCCCAGGTCCACCATGGCGTCGCGAATGCGACGACGTGTCTTCTGGGTTGCGCTGAGGCCACCCGGTTGTGGCCACGTTGGGGTGCGGCGAGGCAAGCGTCCGTAGCTAAAGAGTCGGGCAATCTCCTCAATCACGTCAGCGCGACCGGCGGCACCCGAACGAATGTCGAGTCGGCGTGCCGGCGGAACAACCACGAGCGAGCCCTGTGAGCGAACGTCGAAATCGAGGCCTTCAAGGATCTGCGTCACGACCTCCGGTGCAATGTCCACACCGAGCGTGCGTGCAATGTCACCGGGGCGAAGCTCGATGACGGGTGGCGTAGGCAGCGCCCCACGGACGTCGATTGGTTCATCGAGCCAGACCACGTCTGGTGAGCTCTGCTTGAGAATCTCCACGAAACGAGCGACCGCGCTGAGGGCCAGTTCGGGGTCAACGCCTCGCTCGAAGCGATTGGACGCCTCAGAACGAAGCCCGTGTCGCTTCGACGAACGAGCAATGGTCATTGGATCGAAAAAGGCCGCCTCGATGAGGACCGATGTCGTCTCGTCGGAGATTTCGGAACTGGCGCCGCCCATAATGCCAGCCAGTCCAATGACGGTGTCGTTACCGTCAACGATGACGCAGTCCTCACCGGCGTCACCAAGGCCGCGTCCGGGCTGGGCGAGCGGCCGCTCCACACCATCGAGAGTGACGAGCGATTCGCCGGTACGAGCGGCACGAACGCCAATAACTCCGCCCGCAACTTTGGCCACGTCGTAGGGGTGCGTGGGCTGCCCGAGTTCGAGCATGACGAGGTTGGAGGCGTCGACCACGTTGGAAATGGGGCGCATGCCGGCCATGGTGAGGCGCTGGGCGATGTGCGCCGGCGACGGACCCACCACCACGTTGGTCAACACCGAGAGCGTCAGGCGACCGCACAGCGCCGGAGCATCAATAAATCCGCGAGCGACGCTGCTTGTCGCTACCCCACTGGTGGGGCGGGCACCCGTGGGCTGGCACAACGGCGTTGCCAAGCGAGTCGCCAGGTCACGCGCAACGCCCAGCACCGACCACGCGTCGGGTCGGTTACCTTCGATGGAGATGTCGAGGACTACGTCGGGAGTGATACCCAGGGCGTCAACGAGCTTCTGGCCAACAACTGGGGTCATCATCTCGTCGAGAATCATCAGACCTTCGTGGTCGTCGCTGAGTTTGAGTTCGCGAGCCGAACAGAGCATGCCATTCGACGTGACGCCACGCATCTTGCGCAGGGCAATCTCAAATCCGCCAGGTAACACGGCGCCGACCGGCGCCAGTGGCACGTGGTTGCCAACGGCGAAGTTCATCGCGCCGCACACAATTTCGAGGGGTCCGTTACCCGCCTCGACGGTGACCAGGCGAACCTTGTCGGCCCCCTCGATCGCGTCAATCTTTTCGACCCGAGCAATGATCACATCAGCAAGGCCCTCACCAACGTGTTCGACACCCTCGACAACCAACCCGAGGTCGTCCATGACGGTCGTCAATTCCTCCAGCGAAGACGGCAGCTCAACGAATTCGCGAAGCCAAGAAACGGGTATTTTCATGAGAACTGCCTTAGGAATCGAACGTCGTTTTCAATCAGTGCCCGCATGTCGGCAATCTGGTGGCGCATCTGCGCGCAGCGGTCAATGCCAAATCCAAAGGCGAAACCGCTCCACTCGTCGCCGTCAATCCCGACTGCTTCCAGCACCGCTGGGTCGAGCATGCCGCACCCACCGAGCTCAATCCAGCCCGTCTGCGAGCACGTCCGGCACCCCTCGCCGCGGCAGATGGTGCAGGTAATTTCGAACTCTGCCGAAGGCTCCGTGAAGGGGAAAAAGGCCGGGCGCAGGCGCGACTGAATATCGGCACCGAAGTAGGCCTGGGTGAAGGTTTCAATCACGCCGGCCAAATCAGCGAAGGTGATCCCCCGATCAACCACGAGACCCTCGATCTGGTGGAATGCGGCCAAGTGTCGGGCGTCGGGGGTGTCGCGACGGAAGCAGCGCCCCGGCATAACGGCGTGGACTGGCAACGACCCTGAGGCCACCGCCTGCTCCATCAAGTGAATCTGGGTTGGCGAGGTGTGGGTGCGCAGCACCACGGTCTCGGGCTCCCCTAAGTCCACATAGAACGTGTCCCACATGCCACGTGACGGGTGGGCCGGTGGGATGTTCAGTGCTTCGAAATTGAACCAATCGGTTTCAACTTCTGGTCCGTCAGCGACACGAAAGCCCATGCCGACGAAGACGTCCTCGAGCTCACGCTGGGTGTTCGCCACAATGCCGGGGCTGCCAACGGTATACGGCATCTGAACACTGGCGAGAACCACATCACCGAGGTCAAGACGGTCGGCTTCGAGTGCTGCCGATCGTGCGGCTGCTGCCAACACCGCTCGGCGGGCCTGCAGGGCTTCGTCAACGGTGCGGCGAGCGTCCTGCAGCGTCGCACCGGCGGCGGCGCGCTCGTCGGCGGGCAACTGACCGAGTGCCTTCTGAAGGGCGGAGAGGATTGACCGCTTGCCGGTGACGAACGGCTCACCGTCAATTAATTCCTCGAGAGTCGAAAAGGCCGCAACCGTCGCGAGCAGTTCGCCCACCTGCTCTCGAAGTTGGTCAAGGGGTGACGTAGACATAACGCTTTAAGGCTAGAGGTTCCTCAGGCGTTCGTGGTGACGCGCTGGTGCAGCGCTTCAAACAGAATCAGTGACGCGGCAACGCCGGCGTTCAATGATTCTGCCTTGCCGGCCATGGTGATCGTCATCGCGTCGTCGCAGAGCGCAATTTCCTCCGCCAACAAGCCAGATGACTCATTGCCAATAACGATGGCGCAGCCGGCGCTCATGTTGACACTGCGGAAATCCTTGGCGTCGCGCACCACTGTGGCGTAGGAGGGGACGCCCGCACTCCGAAGAGCGGCGACGGCGTCGCCCAGCGTCAAACCCACCACAATCGGCACATGAAACACCGAGCCGGCCGATGACCGGAGCGTCTTCGGATTAAACGGGTCGACACAGTCACCCGTGAAGAGCACCCCGCCAACGCCCGCGGCGTCGGCGCTGCGGACCATCGTTCCCGCGTTTCCGGGATCACGAATGTTGTCAAGAATTAACAGCGCCCGATCGGTCGGCAAGTCGGGCAGACCCGAGACGCGCATTTTGGCGGTGGCCAAGAGCGGCTGAGGCGACTTCGTGTCAGCCACCTTCAGCAACGTGCCTTCCGGCAACGTGAAGATGGGGACGCCGGCCTCCTGCGCGCGGGCAATTGACGCGGAGCAGGCGGCTGAGGTGAGTGCGCGCTGCTCCAGATAGAGGGCTTCCACCTCAACGCCACTCTCGAGGGCGGCGTCGATCAGGTCGGGACCTTCGAGGACGCAGGCGCCCTCTTCCCAGCGATCTGATCGCTTATTCGTAAGACGTCGAAGCCGACGCACGCGATCGTGCGTCGGCCCCAACGAATCGAACGTGATACGGCCTACTTCGCGGCGAGCGCGGCAGCGGCCTGCGCTACCACGGCACCGAAGGCGGCGGCGTCGTTGACGGCGAGGTCAGCGAGCATACGACGGTCAACCTCAATGCCGGCGGCGTTGAGCCCCGCGATGAAGCGGCTGTAGCTCATGCCGTGCAGACGGGTACCGGCGTTGATGCGCTGGATCCAGAGACGACGCATGTCGCCCTTGCGTGCGCGGCGGTCGCGGAATGCGTACACGCCAGCGTGCTGGACGGCCTGGTTTGCGGCGCGGAAGGTACGACTACGGTCACCGTAGTAGCCCTTGGCCTGTTCGAGTACTGCCTTGTGGTGCTTCTTGGCGTTTACGCCGCGCTTTACACGTGCCATGGTTGTTCCTCTTTCCTAATCGTTCCTAGAGACCCATCAAACGCTTGATGTTCTTTTCAATACCGGGTGAGATGTCCGACTCGCGGCCCAAACGACGGGTGCGAACCGAGCTCTTGGTCTCCATCAGGTGACCACGGAACGCCTTGCGGCGACGCAGGCGGCCCGAACCGGTGATCTTGATGCGCTTCTTGGCACCACTGTCTGTCTTCATCTTTGGCATATCAGCCCTCCTCTGGCGACTCCACAACCGACTCCGTCGGCTGTGCTTCCTGCGGTACTTCTTTTTGCTTCACACTGTCGGCCTTGGGCTTGGACTTCTTGTCCGGGCCCAACACCATGATCATGTTGCGACCGTCGAGCTTGGCTGCCGACTCCACCTTGGCGATGTCGACCAACTTCTCCACGATGCGATCCAAGATCTTCTTCCCCAGTTCTGGGTGGGCACTCTCGCGACCACGGAACATGATGGTGATCTTGACCTTGTGACCCTCGTTCAAGAACTTCTCAACGCTGCGCGTCTTGGTGTCGAAGTCACCGGGGCCGATTTTCGGACGGTACTTCATCTCCTTGACGCCCACGTTCTGGGTCTTGCGACGCGACTCCTTCGCCTTCTGGGCCTCATCAAACTTGAACTTTCCGTAGTCCATGATGCGGCACACTGGGGGCTGGGCGGTCGGCGCAATCTCCACGAGATCGAGGTCGAGGCTGCGGGCGAGCGACAAGGCCTCACGGCTGCTCACGACGCCCCGCTGATTGCCTTCATTGTCAATCAGACGGACGGTCTCGACCCGAATGCG
>DAINRA010000026.1:0-15029 GCA_036742195.1 Acidimicrobiales bacterium | reverse complement strand
GGGGTGGCATCACCAGCGCGACGAATCCGGCGGCAGACCTCGAGGCCGTCGATGTCGGGCAACTGTAAGTCCAAGATGATGGCCTCGGGTGCCCGCAACTGCACTGCCTTCAACGCGCTCAGACCGTCTTCGAACAGTTCGACGTCGTAGTCCTCCATGCGTAGGGCCCGACCCAGTGAATTACGAATGGCGGCGTCGTCATCAACAATCGCAATGTAGGAGAGGTTGCTCGCAGTGTTCGACACGGTCGTTCCTTCAGTTTGAGTACAGGCTCTAGTGTTATGGGTTGTCGTTAAGTCTCGTCGGGAGTTCGCTAAGAATCTCCGAAGATTCTTCCACGTCACCTTCGCGGGTAGTTCAATTGGCAGAACGACGGATTTTGGTTCCGTAGGTTGGAGGTTCGAGCCCTCCCCCGCGAGCGTAGGAGCGCCCATGGTCAAGATCGAAGAGTATTTCCTTTCTCGCACGACCCTCCGGGGCCGGAGTGAACGTCTGCGAAATCCCGTCAGCGACCCTGTTGGTGTCTGGCAACAAGTTGCCGATCTGTGGGATCAGGTGATCGCGCTGACCGCCATTGACCCCACCACGTCGCTGCGCTACGGCGTCCTCTTGACGGATGGCTTTGGTGGTGTTGAGTACTTTGCGGGCGTGCCCGATGCGCCGCACCTGGACACCAGCCTCGACGAACTGCCATTTGATGGTGGCCTCTATCTCTTCGGCGAGCACGTCGGGGGAGCCCAGACCTTGAAGGACTCGGCCCACTGGTTCTACGAGTCCTACCTGCCGACCGCCCCCTACGACCTCCGTGAGGGACCGATGGTGCACCTGCTTGATGCGCGCTTCCGTGACGGCGACGAGGCCTGTGTGCTTAGTTTTGGCTCACCGGTAGAGCGCCACAACACGGAGCGCTAAGCACGGTTCTCGAGAGACTTGTAGACTTTCGCCGTGGAGTCACTTGCTAAGCGCCGTCTCGTTGTTGTCACGGGTCGGTGTCACCCAGAACTTGCCCAAGACATTGCCAGCAAGCTGGGTGTCGAGCTGACGGAAGCGCACGTCCGGGAATTCGCCAATGGCGAAATCCACTGCCGCTTCGATGAGTCGATTCGTGGGGCACACGTCTTCATCGTGCAGACCCACTCGTCACCGGTGAACGATGCCGTGATGGAACAGCTCATCATGATTGACGCTGCTAAGCGCGCCTCAGCGAAGAGCATTACCGCAGTTATTCCGTGCTACGGCTACGCCCGCCAGGACCGCAAGTCGACTGGTCGTGAGCCAATCACCGCCAAGTTGGTCGCCGACATGCTTCAGACCGCTGGGGCCAATCGCGTGCTGTCAGTGGACTTCCACTCGGGTCAGATTCAGGGTTTCTTCGACATCCCCGTCGACCACTTGGTTGCCGCTCCCGTCATTGAGGACTACCTCAAGGAGAACACCGACCCCAATAACCTCGTGGTCGTCGCACCAGACGCCGGCCGTGTGAAGGTCGCCGAACGCTACGCCCAGCACCTCGGGTGCGACCTCGCCCTGGTCCACAAGACTCGTCCGAAGGGCACCGCCAACGTCGCCGAGGCTCGCCACATCGTGGGTGATGTCAGGGGCCGCCACTGCGTGCTGATTGACGACATGATCGACACCGCCGGTACCATCGTGGCGGCGTGCGACCTGTTGAAGGAAAACGGCGCCGGGGAGATATGGGTGATGGCGACGCACGCACTGTTTTCACCACCCGCAGTTGACCGCCTCTTCAATGCACCGGTGTCACGCGTGGTGGTAACGGACACGCTCCCGCTGCCCGCCGAGCGTCGCTTCGAAAAGCTTGAAATTCTCTCCGTTGCGACCATTGTGGCGAATGCGATTTCGGCAATTTTCGAAGACTCGTCCGTGTCGGACATCTTCGGCGGGGAAAACCTGCTCTAAATCTGGCGTTTTCCCGCCCTCGCGGAGTTCGCTAGACTGTCTACCCTGTGCGTGACCACTGGTCATCGCCAGCCATTCGTTTAAGGAGAAGTCATGTCACAGACCACACTGCAGGCCGCAACCGACCGCGCCCACGGCACCCGCAACTCGCGTCGCCTCCGCCTCGCTGGCTCCATCCCTGCCGTTGTCTACGGTCCCGGTGTGACCCCACTGCCCGTCGCGGTGAACGCCAAGGAGTTCCGTACCGCGGTCTCCGGTGACCAGGGTCTCAACACCCTGATCTCGCTGGAAGCTGATGGCACCACGTACACGGTGTTGGCCCGTGAGATTCAGCGCCACAAGGTGCGCGGCACCGTCGCTCACATCGACTTCCAGGTCGTTGACCCCAACCGTCCCGTCGAGGCCGTTGTGCCGCTGCACATGGTTGGCGACGCCGTCGAAGTCCGTCACGCTGACTGGGAAGTTGACCAGCAGATGTTCAGCTTCGCGCTGCGCAGCCGCCCTGCTCAGATTCCTACGCACATCGACGTCGACATCTCGGCACTGACCCCTGGTGGCGCTATTCGCGTCGCCGACGTTGTCTTGCCTGAGGGCGTTGAGGCTGCCGGTGACCCTGGCGCCAACGTGATCAACACCCGCGCCGGCCGCGCTGCCAAGACGGCTGACCGCGGTTAATTCACTGTGGCTCTCCGGCGCTTCGCCGCGAGTGGCCGACGTGGAAGCGCCAGCACACTAGTTCTCCTGGGCCTCGCCAATCCTGGCGACCAGTACGAGGGGTCACGTCACAATGTCGGCGGCGACGCTATTCGTCAGTTGTGTGCCGATCGTGGAGCCCGACTCGTCGTGGAACCTCGGCAGCGATGCGTGAGCGCCACCATCCCCACCCCTCGCGGTCCCGTTACCCTCGCAGTCCCCACCACCTACATGAACGTGTCGGGTGAGGCCGTGGGTCCGTTGTTGACGCGTACCTCACTCGAAGATCTGACGCACCTGGTCGTCGTGCACGACGAGCTTGACCTCGAGCCAGGCCGGCTGCAGTTCAAAATGGGCGGCGGACTCGCGGGCCACAACGGGTTGCGTTCCATCGCCGGTGTCTTGGGCACCCAGGACTTTGGCCGACTGCGTATTGGCATTGGTCGTCCGGCAACCAAGGAGCAGGTCACCGACTGGGTCTTGAAGCGTCCGACGGGGGAACGTAAGCGCGAACTCGAGGCCACGGTCAGCGCGGCCGCTGACGCGCTGGCGGTTCTCATTGACCAGAGTTTTGACGAAGCCCAACGAACCATCAATGGCGCCCGTGGCTAAGGCCACCGGACTTCGTCGCGTCCTCGAAGCAGCGGCTCCGTCGCTGCGGGCTGCGCACGCCACTGGTTCGTTTACCCCCTCGGCCTTTGCCACCCCGGCGACCGTCGCGGCCTTTGCGCTCTCCACCGAGCAGCTCGTTGTCGTCACGGCCACGTCAGCGGAAGCAGAACTCCTGCGCGACGGCGTCTCGGCGCTGTTGGGGCCCGACACTGAAGTCGCCCTCTGGCCGGCGTGGGACACCCACCCGCTCGAGCGCGTGTCGCCTGATACTGCCGCGATGGCCGAGCGGGCCTTGTTGCGCTGGCGCATCACGTCCGGTGACGTGCCACCCGTCCTCATTGCGCCGATCCGAGCATTGGCGCAGATCTTGTCGCCGGAGCCAGCGACTGAGCCGATCGTCTTGCGCTTTGGGTCGTCACATGACCGCGACGAACTTCTGCGCACCCTGACCAGTTTTGGCTACCGCCGTGAGCACCTGGTCGAGCACCGCGCCGAATTCGCGGTACGCGGTGGCATTGTCGACATCTGGCCAGCGCACGCCAACGAACCGGTCCGTCTTGACTTCTTCGGTGATGACATTGAGCGACTGACGAGTTTCGACATCGCTAATCAGCGTTCCATCGGCGACCTCGACGCCGTCATCATTGGCCCCGCCCGCGAATGGCTCCCGTCGCACTCCACTCGGGAGCAGGCCGAAGCCAAGCGCACGACCTCACCGTGGGGGCGAGAGGTCTTCGACAAGATTGCCTCGGGCCAGCTCTTTGACGGCATGGAGGGCTGGATGTCGATGTTCGGCGCCGAGCGTCGAACGGTGCTTGACCTCCTAGGCGACGCCAGCATCGCACTCATCGAGCCCGCTCGCATCGAGAGCCGGTTGGGTGATCTGCTCGACGAAGAACAGGAGCTCGCCGACGCCGTGGCCATGACCTGGCAGGCCACTGAGCCAATTGCCCTGCTCCACCAGACCTACGACGAAGTGCTGGGCGACCGCACCGTGGTCGACTTCTCGAGTGGCTTCGGCGACAGTGCCCTCCTCACCTCACCGCCCGTGGTGCAGGGTGACCCCAGCCGCATTGGGGCTCACGTTCGCGGATGGTCGAGCAAGCAACGCGGCGTGGTGCTCACGAGCAATGCTGCGTCGGTCGAGCGCATGGCCGAACTGTTGCGGGGTGAGGGCCTGGATGTCACCACCGATCCCGACGCCGCGCTCGACGTCCGACTCACCGTCTTGGCGTCCACACTGCCGGCGGGCTTTGCCCTGTCCGATCCGCCACTGGTCGTCTGGAGTGAAAACGACATCACTGGACGCCGCGCGACACACCGTGTCGCGCGTACTCGGACTCGCAACGTCGACGGGTTCTTCGACGACCTGGCCATTGGCTCCTACGTGGTGCATCGCCAGCACGGTGTGGCCAAGTTCTCTGGCACGACGACGAGGGCCATTAACGGCACCACCCGCGACTACCTGATTCTGGAGTTCAAGGACGGCCGTAGTTACTGGCCCACGGAGCAGATAGATGCCCTGACCCCCTACGCCGGTGGCGATGCTCCAACACTGTCGCGCATGGGCGGTGCGGAGTGGCAAAAGACACGGGCCAAGGCCCGTGCCGCGGCCTATGTGGTGGCCCAGGAACTGGTCGCGCTCTACCGAGAGCGGTCGGTCGCTACCGGCCACGCCTTTAGTCCCGACACCGCCTGGCAACGCGAGATGGAGGACATGTTCCCCTATCCGCTGACGCCCGATCAGGCCGACGCCGTTGCCGCGATTAAGGCCGACATGGAACTGCCGCGGCCCATGGATCGACTCGTGGTGGCCGACGTGGGCTTTGGCAAAACGGAGATCGCGGTCCGTGCGGCCTTCAAGGCCGTGCAGGACAACAAGCAAGTAGCGGTTCTGGTGCCCACCACGTTGCTCGCGAGCCAGCACCTCACGACCTTTACCGAGCGATGCGCCGGCTTTCCGGTGAAGGTCGCCTTGTTGAGCCGATTTGTCGATGACGCTGAAACAAAAGCCACCATCGAAGGATTGAAGGATGGCTCGATTGACATCGTGGTCGGTACACACCGACTCTTATCGGAGTCAGTGCAGTTCAAGGACCTCGGTCTCTTAGTGGTCGACGAAGAACAGCGCTTTGGCGTCACCCACAAGGAAGCAATTAAGACCCGAAGTGTCGGCATCGACGTACTGACGTTGTCGGCGAGTCCAATTCCACGCACCCTTGAAATGGCCTTCGCTGGTATTCGTGATCTCTCCATGGTCACCACACCACCGGCCGATCGCCGCCCCATCTTGACCCACGTGGGGGAGTACTCCGAAGCAGCGGTCACCGAGGCCATTCGGCGCGAACTCCTTCGCGAGGGCCAAGTCTTCTTCGTGCACAACCGCGTCGCCGATATCGACGATGTGGCGCGTCGCATTGGGCAGCTGGTGCCGGATGCGCGAGTGGCGATTGCCCACGGCCAGATGGACGAAGGCACCCTCGAGCGCGTGATGATTGACTTCTGGGAACGACGTTTCGACGTACTGGTCTGCACGACCATTGTCGAGTCCGGCATTGACCTGCCATCGGTCAACACGATGATCGTCGATCGCGCTGACCGCCTGGGTCTCGGCCAGATGCACCAGTTGCGCGGCCGCGTCGGGCGAAGTGGCCAGCGCGCCTACGCCTACCTCTTCCACCCTGCCGACAAGACACTGTCGGAAACGGCCTTTGAACGCCTGCGCACCATTGGCGACAACACCGCGCTGGGGAGCGGTTTCAAGATCGCCATGCGCGACCTCGAAATTCGTGGTGCCGGTAATTTGCTTGGTCACGACCAAAGCGGACCGGTCGCCGCCGTCGGGTACGACCTCTACGTCCAACTCGTGGCTGAAGCGGTCGCCGAAGCGAAGGGGATCGTTGTCCCCGACGTCGTCACCATCACGATTGATATTCCCGGCGAGGCCAACTTGCCCAAGGAGTACGTCGAGGCCGACGACGCCCGCCTCGAGGCCTATCGTCGCTTGGCGACGGTGGCGAGCTACGAGGAGCTGGCTGACCTTAAGGCCGAATGGATCGACCGCTACGGTGCGTTGCCCCGTCCCGCCGAAGGTCTCTTGGAACTGGGGCAGTTGCGCTTGGCCTGCCTGGAGCGCGGCATTACCAACCTCCAGGTGCTCCCGGCCAAGGTGGGGGTCCGATCAAAGCCGGTGCTCAAGCTCTCGCCGCTCACCCTGACGCTCAGTCAGCAGATGCGCGCCCGTCGACTGCACAGCGGCTCGCACTACGACGAGGTCTCCAAGGAGTTCAAGGTCGAGCTCGCCCCAAGCGCGACCGCGGTGATGTCACTTATCACCCTGCTAGAGGAACTGACGGGAACATCGAACTGACTAGCATCGAGACGTGCGTCGCATCCTTGTCTTCTTGGTTCTTTCCCTCTCACTCGCCGGCCTCTACGGTGTCCACTCGCGTTCCGTCGCGGTGACGGTCAACGGGACGAGCATCTCATCGACGGAGCTCAATACTGAAATGAGCGACGTGGCCCATCACGGCATCTTGCAGTGCTACCTCGGTGCCCTGGTGCGCAATGGCTTCGCGCCAGCATCGGCGCGAGACGCTATCTCAACCACGGCGGTGGCCTCGTGGGTCAACGGTCGAGTGCAGGGACTCACCATTGCCTCGTATGTGCAGTCGCACTACCACTACGTGCCGAGCGCTTCGGACTTGCGCACGGCCCAGTCGGCCTTTGAGGGTGAACTCACCCAGTTGGCCCAGCAGTACTCCCTGAGTTGCCCCGGCACCTCGGCCCAGGCCCTAGCGGCCATGCCCGCCGCGCTGCGACGCGCCGAGATCGCCCAGCAGGCCGACTCCATGTACCTGTTGACGCGCCTCAAGACGACAACGCCGTTGACGCTCGCCAACATGAAGGCGTACTATCACGCGCACCTCAGCAACTTCCGCACGATCTGCATCTCGTTGGCTCTGGTGCCCGTCGCGAAGGTCCACGCCTTCGAAGCCGGGATTCGTCACGGTGCCTCGCTGTCGGCGTTGGCGCGTGCCTACTCCACCGACCCATCCGCCAAGCGCGGAGGAACCTTTGGTTGCTACGGCCCAACGAGCTCGTCCTACGCCGCAGTGGTGCAGGACTTGAAGGGTGTCAAGCTCGGTCACTGGAGCCACGCCTTCGTTTACCAGAGCGGCGTGCTCGACGTCTTCCTCGCCCCCACGTCCGTAACGGTGGTGCCCTTCGCCAAGGCTGCGGCCACCGTCTTGGCCGACCTGCAGACAGCAAACTCGCAGGCTGCCTCGCAGCTCGAGAGCCAGTTGCTGTACTACGCCCACGTCAAGATTGACGACAGCCTCGGCCTGTGGTCGTTGACCTCGTCGGGCCCCACGGTCGGCGGCCTCACGACGCCCGCGACGTCGGCCGTGAACGCGCCGAAGCTGTTGAGCGGCTCGATTCCCCCGAACTACAAGTGATGCCCCTCGTTCGCGTCGTGGGCCTCGGGCCCGGCGATCGCGGACACCTGACGCTGCACACCGCTGAACTCATTGCCCAGTCTCGCGTTCGTCGCTTGCGCACCGCCGTGCACCCAGCGGCCGAAGGGCTCGATATCGAGAGCTACGACGCGTGGTACGACCGCGCGGACTCCTTCGAAACTCTCTACGCCGACATCGTCGACGATCTCGTCCGCTTGGCGCACGAGGCCGACGGGGGAGAAGTGCTGTACATCGTGCCGGGGTCACCGGTGGTGGCTGAGCACACGGTTGAATTACTCCAGTCGCGCAGCGACATTCGCGTGATTTGCGAGCCGGCCGTCTCGGTCATCGACGTGGCCTGCGCGGCGCTTGGCGTCGACCCGATGTCGAGCGAACTGCGAATCGTCGACGCCTTGGCAACAACCGAACCCTTCCGGGGGCCCGGCCCACTCCTCATCCTGCAGACCTACGCCCCCGAAGTACTGGCCAGCGTGGCCGACCGCCTGCCGGCCGGCACGCCCGTCACCGTGCTGCACCACGTGGGGCTGCCTGATGCTGTGGTGCGCGAGATGACCAGTGACGACCTGGTGCGCTTCACTGAGGCCGACCACCTCACCTCCTTGTGGGTACCGGGGCTTCGCACGGCCGGAGAGGCCACTGACGACCTCATTAGTTTCATGCGGCGGCTGCGTGCAGAATGCCCGTGGGACGAGGAACAGACCCACGCCTCGCTGCGCAAGTACCTCATTGAAGAGGCCTACGAAGCACTCGACGCTCTGCGTGCCCTGGCCGACATGATCGAGCGTGGCGACGAAGACGCGGCCCTCGTGGCGCACGCTGAGGAGGAGCTCGGTGACGTGCTGTTCCAGGTGGTGTTCCACGCCGAGTTGGGCGACGAAGAAGGCCGGTTCTCCTTCGCCACCATCGCTGACGGCGTGCGCGACAAACTCACCATGCGCCACCCCCACGTCTTTGGCGACGTGACGGTAACGTCAGCCGCTGATGTCGAGGCCAATTGGGAGGCGATTAAGAACGTCGAGAAGGGCCGCACCAGTGTGCTCGATGGACTGGCGTGGGACTTGCCGTCGTTAGCGCTCTACCAAAAGGTGCTGCGCAAGGCACAAAAGGTGGGCGCCGCCAACGCCGTGACTGACGCTGGCACGGTGGCAACACTCGTGGAAGTGGTGCACGCCGCCACGGCCGAGGGACTTGAGCTCGAAGACGAGCTGCGTCGCGCCACGTTGGCCCTTGCGCAACAAATTCGTGAACTTGAGGCATCAGGCGGTATTGCCCAATAGTCGCGTTGTATCCTGTAGGTATCTAATCCCCCTAGGAGATACGCATGAGCGCGATTGAAGTTGTTATTGGCCGCCAGATTCTTGACTCCCGTGGAAACCCCACGGTCGAGGCGGAAGTGCACCTCGCTTCCGGCGCATGGGGCCGTGCAGTCTCGCCTTCCGGCGCCTCCACTGGTATCCACGAGGCCGTTGAGCTTCGTGACGGTGGTACCGACTGGCTGGGCAAGGGCGTGATGAACGCCGTGCACTTCGTCAACGGTGAAATCAACGACGCACTCGAGGGCTACGACGCCGACGACCAGCGCGCCGTAGACCAGGCCATGATCGACCTCGACGGCACGCCGAACAAGGGCCGTTTGGGTGCCAACGCCATCCTCGCCGTCTCTCTCGCTAACGCCAAGGCCGCGGCCATGGAGGCCGAGCTGCCGCTGTACCAGTACGTCGGTGGCGTGAACGCCCACGTGTTGCCGGTGCCGATGCTCAACGTCATCAACGGCGGCGCACACGCGAAGAACTCCATCGACTTCCAGGAGTTCATGGTGATGCCCATCGGTGCGTCGAGCTTCTCTGAGGCACTGCGCTGGGGCACTGAGACCTACCACGCACTGAAGGCCGTGTTGACGAAGCGCAACCTGGCGACGGGTGTCGGCGACGAGGGCGGCTTTGCCCCCGACCTCGAGAACAACGAAGAGGCCGTCAAGATCCTCATCGAGGCCATCGAGTCAACTGGCCGCACGCCCGGCAAGGACATTGCGATCGCCCTCGACCCCGCAACGTCAGAGATCTACAAGGACGGCTCGTACCACCTGGCCGGCGAAGGTCGCGTGCTTTCCTCGGCCGAAATGGTCGACTACTGGGTCGACCTCTGCGACCGCTACCCAATTGTGTCCATCGAAGACGGCATGGCCGAAGAGGACTGGGACGGCTGGAAGTTGATGACCGAGAAGTTGGGTCAGCGCATTCAGCTGGTGGGTGACGACCTGTTCGTGACCAACTCCGAGCTCCTGCAGAAGGGTATCGACCGTGGCGTCGCCAACTCAATCCTCGTGAAGCTGAACCAGATTGGCACCCTGACCGAGACGCTCGACGCCGTGCGTTTGGCCAACCTCCACTCCTACAGCGCGGTGATTTCACACCGCTCCGGTGAGACCGAAGACGTCACGATTGCTGACCTCGCGGTGGCAACCAACGCGGGACAGATCAAGACGGGTGCCCCAGCGCGTTCCGACCGGGTGGCAAAGTACAATCAGTTGTTGCGTCTAGAAGAGCAGCTCGGGGACTCGGCACGATTCCTCGGAGCCCAAGCATTGTCGGGAGCAGCGGGTGTCAACTTCACACGGTAGGTACAGCCGAGAGCGCATCGTCTTTACTCTGTCGTGCGCTCTCGCCGTGACCATCGTGGTCGTTGCCACCCCCTTTGCCAGTCTCTGGCACCAGCAAGGTGAGCTTTCAGCGACCAAGGCCGCCATTGCTCAGGTGCAGGCACAGTCCGCGGCTTTGACCGCCGAGGCCAAGACGGTGTCGTCGGCGTCGGCAGCCATCGAACTCGCCCGTGAGCAGTACCAGTTGGTGCTGCCCGGGCAGCGCTTGGTGCAGGTGCTGCCCGGCCGGGCCTCGTCGTATATTGCGGCCAATGCTGGTGACCCTGGATTTCAGCCCTTGGTGAACCCACTGAACTCATCGTCGCTCGGCAGCGGATCCTCGGCCACCGTCGCCACGACGACGACACAGCAGGCGCAGCCGGGATTCGTGTCGCGATTCCTGCGCACGCTTGAATTCTGGCGTTGAGCACCTTTCGCGACGCCTCCGCCGAGGACGTCGCTGCCATTGAGGCCCTGATTGGTCGACAACTCAACGGTCGCTGTGCCGTCGTGGTGCGACGCCTCAATGGATCGCCTGTGGTCATTGAGAACGAGCCACACATGCGCGACGGCACGCCGATGCCCACCTTGTACTGGCTTATTGATCCCGAGATCAATGACGAAGTCAGTCGACTCGAAGGCAACGGCGGCGTGCACCGATTTGAAGAACTGATTGACCCGGCCGACATAGTGGCGGCCCACGAGGACTACCGTCGCCGCCGCGAGGCCGCCACGGTGCGCGTCGATGGGCCACAGCCCAGTGGGGGTGTTGGCGGAACACGCCAGGGACTGAAGTGCCTGCACGCCCACATTGCCAACTATCTCGCGGGCAACGTCGATGCCGTTGGCGCACTCGTTGCGACGCAAATTGCCTTGCCCGAACTTCGCGTCGAGTCTGTCCGTGACTAACGTCGCGGCACTTGACTGCGGGAGCAACTCCACGCGACTGCTGATTGCCGACGGCGAGGGCCGGCCGTTGGTGCGCGAGATGACAATCACGCGACTGAGCCAAGGCGTTGACGCGACGGGCGCGCTCACGAGCGAGGCCATGGCCCGCACCTACGAAACGTTGCGGCGCTACCGCGCACTCATGGACGAACATGACGTCAGAGGCGGACTACTCGTGGCCACGTCTGCGGTCCGAGACGCGAGCAACGGTGACGTCTTTCTGGCTGATGCCGAGGCAATCGTTGGCGTTACTGCGCGGTGCCTCGCCGGCGACGAAGAAGCTCGATTCTCTTTTGATGGCGCGACGGCGGGACTTGCCCCCTCGCCGCTCGTCACCATGATTGTTGACATTGGCGGGGGTTCAACCGAGCTCTGCGCCACCGTGGATGGCGCGTTGATTGGCTACTCCATGCAGTTGGGGTGCGTTCGCGTGACGGAGCGGGCGCTAACGCCCGGTGTCGTGACCGCCGAACACGAAGCCGCCACCCGCGCCATGATCGCTGCGGAGCTGGATCGGGCCTTCGCCGCGGTTCCCACCTTTTCATCCCTCGTGGGCTCTGTTCGCCTCGTCGGGTTGGCGGGCACGGTGGCCACATTGGCCCAGTTAACGACAGGCCTGGCCGCCTACGACCGGGACGCAGTCCACCACCAAATCCTGACCCGCACCCAGGTGCAGCAGTGGCGCGACGAGTTGGGGCGACGTACGCCCGACGAACGTCTGGCCCTGCCCGGCATGGTGGCGGGTCGCGAAGATGTCCTCACCGCCGGCCTCTACATCCTTGACGCCGTCTTAGAGCGCTTCGCCATTGACCAGTTTCTGACCAGTGAAGATGACATTCTTGATGGTGTGGTCCGTTTCCTCCAGAACGAGTTGCCGAGCGAATGAGTGCCCGCCTGAGTGTCGCCGGTACGTCACTGCTGGGACGACGCGTCACCCTGCGACCACTGACCGACGCTGACTACAACGGCTGGCTCGACGTGCGCCAGCGATGCCGTGACTGGCTGGTGAAGTGGGAACCGCGCGCCGCCCACGCCTCACACCTGGCAGAAGACCAGCGCAGTTTTTCCAACCGCTGCGCCGTTCGTGACCGTGAACGTCAGATGGGCACGGGATTCGGCTTTGGCATTTTCTATGAGGGTCGCTTCGTAGGGGAGATCACGTTGTCGTCCATCCAGCGCGGACCACTGCAGTCGGCCTTTATCGGCTACTGGCTTGACGAAGCGGTGGCGGGTCGGGGCCTGATGCCGGAGTCTGTCGTCATCTTGCTGCAGTTCGCCTTCGACTCACTGCGCCTGCATCGCATTGAAATCAGCATCATTCCGCGCAATGCACCATCTCGACGGGTCGTGGAGAAGTTGGGCCTGCGCTGCGAGGGTATCGCTGAGCGCTACCTCGAAATTGATGGCGCTTGGGAAGACCACGCACGCTACGCCATCACCGCCGAGGAGTGGGCCGATCGCGCCCCCGAGCTGGTCACCAACTGGCTACTGCCGTTGGGCGATTAGACGGCCGCGAGCTCGGCGCCGCGGAAATCGTCCAGCCCGGCGATTGCCATGGTGCCTGACAGTGTCGACGCCATCGCAATGGCGTTGAGTCCCGCATCGCGGGGGAGCACAACCATCGCGTCGTTCTCTCGCCTCGCCACGACGAGGCCTCGTTGCCGCACCGCGATAGCGGCGGCCCGAACGTCAGTCACGGCGATCTCGCGCGGGACAACCACCACGGGGTTTTCGAATCGAGTGCGCGGAATGTCGTGCAGATCGCGAAGCAGTGAACGGGCCTGGCTGAGGCGCACGCTGGAGCCAGAGATGTCGTGCCAGGTCACCGGCACGGTCGCGACGCGAAAGTTGAGACGTTGGGCGAGGGCCAGCACTTCGGCGTCGTAGGCGAACCCTTCGATAATGCCCAGCAGTCCGAGGAGTCGAGCCACCTCGAGGCGAAAGCCCTTGCAGCCACACTGCGTGTCGCGCACCGTGGTCTTGGTGTAGTGGGTCACCACGCGGTGAAAAAGGTCTCCGGCGACCGTGCGCGACCAGCTGTCGTAGCGGATGGACCCGTTGTGTGACCGGTCACCGGCGGCGACGTCAGCCTGAAGGAGTGCGGCGTCGATGGCCGCAAGACAGGACGGGTCAATGGCCATGTCCGCGTCGATGGTGAGTACGTGCGGCGCCTTGGCGCTGGCCCAGCCGGTGCGCACGGCAGCACCTTTGCCCAGATTGTGCTCGTGCTGGACCACTTTGAGGTTGGGGAGATGTCCGTAGACCCGGGCAATCTCTTTCAAGGTGTTATCGGAGGAACCGTCATCGACGAAAACAACTTCGGTTTCGTCGGGGGCCCACTGCGCCAGAACCGGGGCCAGTCGTTCGAAGCCGGCGGCGAGGCGAGGGGCCTCGTTGAAGGCGGGGATGACGAGGGAGCGCTGCAACGACATGACTTAGGGGCGCGCCGCCCCGATGAGGCCGAACGTCCACAAGGGGGAGTAGGCAATGTTGGTGCCGGAGTGGGCGGCCTGAATGATGGTCGATGAGCCCCACGGTCCGGAGCCGACGTACATGATCACGTGGTCAACGGCGTTATCGCCATCGAGGTTGTAATAAAAGATCAAGTCGCCGGGCTGCAAGTTGTTCATCGAGACGTGCGGAAGATACTTCCACTCCTCTTGCGTCGTACGGGGAATCGACACACCAGCGCGCGACCAAGCCCACTGCACGAGGCCCGAACAGTCAAAGCCTTGGCCCGGCGTTTCGCCACCCCAGACGTAGGGCACACCCAGCTGCGATATGGCGGCGTGCACGGCGACGGTGCCCGCGCCCGAGCCACCTCCACCCGTGGTAATGACGGGCGGCGTATTGGCGGCAATGGCTTCCAGCACCTTGTTGGCGGCGGCCTGACCACCGACTTGCGAGGCGGTATTCACGGCCTGCTCCTCGGCGTACTGGTTCCGAGCGCGAGCGGCGGCGGCTCCGGCTGCGATTTCGTACGTGATGATCTGCTGGCGGAGTTGCGCGGTCACCACGTTGAGGGTGTGTTGCGTTTGGTACTGCAGGGCCTGGTTTTGCAGGAGCAGCGCGTGCATCTTTTGCGTTTGCGCAATGACCTGGCCGCGGGCCTGGGCGGCCTGGTTTACCGACTGGGCCAGCGACGCTTGTTCCCGTTCCAGCTGGGAGCGGACGCCGTCTAAGTTGCCCACGGCGAGGGCCGCAAACAGACTGCGAGCGTCGCTCGACTCGATGTTCTGGTTGAACAGGGATTCAACCTGGGCCACCGAGGCGCCGTCAACGAAGGCGCGAACGGCGTCTTTGACCAGGACCGCTGACGTGGCCGCAATCTGGGCCCGCTTCCTAGCGATGGCGTACTGCAGTGACTGCACTGCCGCGGTGGCCGCATGCAGCTGGGCCTCGGCAGCGTCGTATTTATTTGCGTCGCGTTCACTTTGCTGGGTTTCGGCGTTGAGCTGGGCCGACAGGGCCGCAATTTCGGCCTTCGTCTGGGAGATGCTCTGAGCGGAGGCGCCGGTGGGGAGCACAAAGGCCACGAGGCCGGCCACGACCACCGCTGTGGCACTTGAGCGCAAGCGCACGCGGGGGAGAGAGGCCATGCGTCAAGCCTAGTAAGGCTTTCTAAGAATTTCCGGTGATGAGCGAGAATCGATGCGTTAGCGTAGAAAGTCCAGACCGACGTGGGGGCGTAGCCCAATGGCAGAGGCAGGGCGCTTAAACCGCCTCCAGTGAGGGTT
>DAINRA010000025.1:0-15256 GCA_036742195.1 Acidimicrobiales bacterium | reverse complement strand
GCCGAAGCCCCGGGGGATTTTCTTTGCTGACTTACTCCTCGTCGGGAATGACGCCCCGAGCGTATTCCTGCTCAATCTGCGCAACGTTGCCCTGGAACTTCGGTCCGGTGAACCACTTGCGAGCCGAGATGCCGTACCAGAGGAAAATGATGCCCATCACGACAATGAACACTGGTCCGGACCAGTTGATGTCGAGCGCCGTGTTCCACGGGTAGAACGCTGGCGCAAAGAACAGGCACATCACGATGATCACCCAGATGACGGCGATGATGTTGACCAGCTTTGACCACTTGCCCAAGTTCCAAGGACCCTGCACGAACGTCTTCGAGCGCAGGCGCAAGAAGACGGGGATGCCGTAGGAAACGTAAAGGCCAACGGTGCCAATTGAGACGATGGCGAAGAAGGCCACGGAGGCGCCGCTCACTTGGTAGAGCGATGGCAAGCCCAGAACAAAAGCGGCAACCACTGAGAGCCAGACGGCGTTCACTGGCGTGCGCGTCTTGGGGTGGAGTCGGTGCCACAGCTTGTGGCCGGGGACCGCACCGTCACGACTGAAGGCGTAGGCCATGCGCGAGTTGGCGGTGACTGACGCGAGGCCGCAGAAGAACATGGCGACCATGGCAATCAGCGTCAACAGTCGACCACCGGTGTTACCAACGGCGTTGATGAAGACTTCGCCACCAGCGGGAGCACCCATCGCTGCGATCTTGGCGTAGGCGGCGGATCCGCTGGGCAGCGCCAACGTCATGGCGACGTTGAGAACGAACGCGGCGATGATCGAGATGTAGATGGCGCGCACCATGGACTTCGGTCCTTCGGTTGACGCACGAATCGTTTCTTCGGTCATGTGCGCCGAAGCGTCGTAGCCGGTCAGGGTGTACTGCGCCAGCAGCAGACCAATCGCGAAGGCGTACAGCGCCGTGCCGGGACCAGTCCAACCCGTCAGGTTTTCGTGGTGCAGCAAGAAGCTCACCGATTGGTGGTGGGCAGGCACGGCAAACAAGACCACGACGATGATGGTCGTACCAATCAAGTGCCACCAGGCCGACACGCTGGCCAGCAGCGAAATGAGTTGCACCTTGAACGTGTTCATCAGACCGTGGGCGGCCAGAATCAGTCCGTAGAAGAACAGCACCCAGTGACTGTTGGAAACGAACTTCGAGTCGTAGAGGCTGATGAAGAAGCCAAGGAACGACGCTAAGCCGTAGTCAATCGATGCGGTAATGGCGATTTGACCAATCAGGTTGAACCATCCACAGGCCCACGACCAGGCGGCCTTGTTCTTGTCAGCCAATTTGGCAGACCACCAGTAGAGACCACCGGCGGTGGGGTAGGACGAAGTAATTTCCGCCATTGACATACCCACGCACAAGGTCAGTGCGCCGACGATGAACCAACCCAGGGTGATGACGAATGGACCACCGGCATCCATGCCGAGGTAGTAAGTCGTCACGCCACCAGTCAGGATGGAGATGATTGAGAATGAAACGGCGAAGTTGGAGAATGACCCCATCCCGCGCTTCAGCTCTTGGGCGTAGCCCAGTTCATGTAACAGTTCTTCGTCGCTCTTGTTCGGCGACGAACTTTGCTTATTAGCCATGTGCCCCCCTCGGCAATGTGTGCATCACGATGAATGCTGGAAGTAGGTTTATCAGAAATCGCTTTGCGATAGGTGATATCTCAACCGACCACTCCACATTCGTTCCTTCACTAGTATCGAGAACGCGCGCGGAAGTGACGCGTTGCGATGGGGGCAACGAGATGAGTATGCAAGGGCGCATAACGAAGGACGAACTCTTCGCCCTGATTGAAGCGGGCGAAATTGACACGATCATTTCGGCCGTAACCGACATGCAGGGACGACTGCAAGGCAAGCGTGTGGATGCACGATTCTTCATGGAGGACCTGAAAGAGGGCATCATCGAGGGCTGCAGCTACCTCTTTGCCTCTGACGTGGACATGAACACGGTCGACGGGTTTGCCCTTACGTCCTGGGAGCGTGGCTACGGCGACCTGGCCTTCCGCTCGGACTTCTCGACCATTCGTGTGGTTCCCTGGTTCGAAAAGACCGTCATTATCTTCGCTGACGTGGAGACAACTTCGCACGAACCAGTTGCCCAGTCACCCCGCCAGATTCTCCAGCACCAGATTGATCGACTCAGCGCACGCGGCTGGCACGGCCTCACGGGCACCGAGCTTGAATTCATTGTCTTTCAAGACACCTACGAAGACGCTTGGCGCAACGGGTACCGCAACATGACTCCCGCGAACCAGTACAACGTGGACTACTCCCTGCAGGGCACGTCACGTATCGAACCCCTTCTGGGCCGCCTGCGTCGCGAGATGCGCCTCGCCGGCATGATCGTTGAGTCCGTCAAGGGCGAGTGCAATTACGGCCAGCACGAAGTCGCTTTTAAGTACGACCACCTGATGGACAAGTGCGACGAGCACGGTCTCTACAAGTTGGGCGCCAAAGAGATTGCCGCACAAGAAGGCGTCTCCTTGACGTTCATGGCGAAGTACAACGAGCGTGAGGGCAACTCGTGCCACATTCACCTCTCACTGCGCGACGAGCAGAACAACGCCGTCTTCGCTGGCGAGGGAGCGCACGGCTTCTCCAGGGTCTTCGAGCACTTCTTGGCGGGACAGTTGAAGTACGGGCGCGAGATTGCCTTACTCATGGCGCCGAACATCAACTCCTACAAGCGCTTCGTTGAGGGCTCATTCGCACCCACGGCCCTGCTGTGGGGCATCGACAACCGCACCTGCGCCTTCCGCGTCGTCGGTCACGGCCCGTCGCTGCGCTTTGAGTGCCGCATTCCTGGCGGCGACGTGAACCAGTACCTGGCGGTGGCCGGTTTGGTTGCGGCCGGTCTGGCGGGAGTCGAAGAAGAGCTGGCACTGCCCGAAGGGTTTCAGGGCAACGCCTACGTCACGGACGCCCCGCGCGTACCGACGACGTTGCGCGAGGCCGCCGAACTCTTCCACAACTCAACAATGGCCCGCAAGGCCTTCGGTGATGAAGTCGTTGACCACTACGTGCACGCCGCACGGGTAGAGGTTGCCGCCTTCAACGCCGCTGTCACCGACTGGGAACGCTACCGAGGATTCGAACGACTATGAGCACGTACGACGTACTAAACCCCGCAACCGAAGAGGTTGTCACCACTATCGAACTGCACGATGTCGCGAGCGTGGACCGGGTCATCGATCGCGCACACGACGTTGCGACGTCGTGGCGTGCGGTGACACCGGCCGATCGTGCCCGACTCCTTCGTCGATTCGCCGAGGTCGTTGACGCGCACCGTGAAGAGCTCGCCCAACTTGAAGTCGCCAACGCGGGACACACGATTGGCAATGCCCGATGGGAAGCCGGCAACGTTCGCGACGTTCTCCACTACTACGCTGGCGCCCCAGAACGTCACAGCGGCAAGCAGATCCCCGTCGCCGGTGGCATCGACCTCACCTTCTACGAGCCACTCGGCGTCGTCGGCATCATCGTGCCGTGGAACTTTCCAATGCCGATCGCGGGATGGGGCTTCGCCCCCGCGCTCGCCGCTGGTAATACGGTGGTACTTAAGCCCGCGATGCAGACCCCGCTAACGGCACTGCGCCTGGCGGAACTGGCCCTGGAGGCTGGTATTCCTGAGGGCGTCTTTAACGTCGTGGCAGGAAACGGTTCCGACGTGGGCTATCGCTTCGTGACCAACGAAAAGGTGCGCAAAGTCTGCTTCACGGGCTCAAGTGCAGTGGGCAAGAAGATCATGGCCGGTGCCGCCGACCAGGTCAAGCGCATCACCTTGGAGCTTGGCGGCAAGAGCGCGAACATCGTTTTCGCCGACGCCGACATCGCCAAGGCCGCCGCCGGTGCGCCCTACGCCGTCTTTGACAACGCGGGCCAGGACTGCTGTGCGCGCTCGCGCATTTTGGTTCAAGAGAGCGCCTACGACGAGTTCATGGAGAAGTTCGAAGTCGCCGTCAAGAATCTCAAGGTGATGGACCCCACGAATGACGCCGCCGAGATGGGTCCACTAATTTCTGCGACCCAGCGCGACACAGTCCAGGGCTACGTCGATGAATCGGCCGTGGCGTTCCGCGGCTCGGCTCCTTCAGGCGCTGGCTTCTGGATGGCGCCGACGGTGATGGAGTCTGATGGCACCGACCGGGCCTTTCACGAAGAGATCTTTGGCCCGGTGGCCTCGGTGGTGCGTTTCAAGGACGAGGCCGACGCGCTTCGAATTGCGAACGACACCCCCTATGGTCTCTCTGGTTCAATTTGGACGCGCGACTCAGCGCGCGCCCTACGAGTCGCTCGCGGCGTGGAGACGGGGGCCTTGTCGGTCAACTCGAACTCCTCGGTGCGCTACGCAACCCCCTTTGGTGGATTCAAGCAGTCCGGCATCGGTCGAGAACTCGGCCCTGACGCCCTGCGTGCATTCAGCGAAGAAAAAAATGTCTTTATCTCAACGGAGGAATAATGGGTCGTCTCGATAACAAGGTTGCCGTCATCACGGGTGCCGCCAGCGGCATTGGCCGCGCCACCGCGGTGCGGTTCGCTGCCGAAGGAGCCAAGGTCGTGGTCGCAGACTTATCAGTCGACACCGGCACCGCTTTGGCCGAGGAGCTTGGTGGGCTGTTCGTGCAAGTCAACGTGGCTGACGAGGAGTCAGTCATCGCGATGTTTGCCGCCGTCAAGGCCGCCTACGGCAAGCTCGACGTGCTCTTCAACAACGCGGGTATCTCACCGGCCGACGACGACTCGATTCTTACCACGGGCGTCGACGCCTGGCAGCGCGTGCAGGACGTCAACCTGAAGTCGGTCTACCTGTGCTGCAAGTACGGCATCCCACTCATGCAGGAGCAGGGCAAGGGTTCGATCATCAACGTGGCCTCCTTCGTGGCCGTGATGGGGTCAGCCACCTCGCAGATCTCCTACACCGCTTCCAAGGGTGGCGTGTTGTCAATGACTCGTGAACTCGGTGTGCAGTTTGCTCGCGAAGGCATCCGCGTCAACGCGCTGTGCCCGGGACCAGTCAACACGCCGTTGCTGCAGGAACTCTTCGCCAAGGACCCCGAGCGCGCCGCGCGACGCTTGGTGCATGTCCCTATGGGGCGCTTCGGTGAGCCCGAAGAGATGGCCAGTGCCGTGTTGTTCCTCGCGAGTGACGACTCGTCATTTATGACGGCCAACACGTTCTTGGTCGACGGCGGCCTGTCGGCCGCATACGTCACGCCACTGTGATCGATTAGGCGAGGTTCAAGCTCGCCAAGGGGACGGGTCGTACCTCAGGGATGTAATAGTCGCTGAGGTACTTCTCGCCCTCGTCACACATAATGGTGACAATGCCACTGAGTTCGGGGTGCATCTCGCGCACCCGTCGAGCGGCCACCATGTTGGCGCCGGAACTGGGCCCGACTAAGAGCCCGTGCTCGCGAGCCAGGCGGCGCATTTCCGCAATGGCGTCGTCACTGTGAATGTCGACGACGAAGTCGACCTCGGCTGCGTGTCGTGCGTAGATGCCGGGAACGAAGCCGTCGGCGATGCCCTCGATGCGGTGGAGGCCCTTATCGCCACACAGGATTGTGCAGGACTCACTCGGCTCGAGGCCGACCAACAGCAAGTCGGGGTTGGCGGCCCGAAGAGCCTGGCCGACGCCAATCAGGGTGCCGCCGGTGCCGACACCCATGATGAATGCATCCGGCGTGACGTCGTAGGGGAGTTGCTGGAGTATTTCTCCACCAAGCCATTCGCGGTTCTCTTCGACGTTCCATTCGGTTTCGAACTGCTGGGGTGCGAAGAAGCCCGGACGTTCGCCGAGTTCGCGCGCCACGTCGAGCGCCCCGTTGACGTGAAAGTTGCCCACCGACACCAACTCGGCGCCAAAGGCGGTGGAGATAGCGGAGCGTTCAGGACTGAGTCCTTCGGGCGTTACCACCATCATGCGATAGCCCTTGACCGCGGCGACCATGCTCATGGCGTTACCGGTATTGCCACTCGAGGCCTCGACAATGGTGTCACCGGGTTGGAGAAGGCCTTCTCGCTCGGCCCGCTCGATAATGAACTTGGCCATGCGGGCCTTGATGGATCCCGAGGGGTTGAGGTACTCGAGCTTGACCCAAATACCGTCAATACAGATGAGTGGCGTGTTGCCAATGGCGTCGAGGACGGTGCCAGAAACAGAAATCGTCATAATGCCCCTTTGCGGGAGGGGCTCCGTTGCCACCCCCGTTCACGACACTACACAGCGCGCCGTGAACGGAAGGGGACTAGTACCGGTAGGTGTCGGTCTTGTACGGACCCTCGACGGAGACGCCGATGTAGTCGGCCTGCTCCTTCGTCAGCTTCGTCAACTTGACGCCCAGAGCGTCGAGGTGGAGGCGCGCAACCTTTTCGTCGAGGTGCTTGGGCAACACGTAGACCTTGTTTTCGTAGGCCGCGTTGTTGGTGTGCAACTCAACCTGGGCCATGACTTGGTTAGTGAAGGAGTTACTCATCACGAAGCTGGGGTGGCCGGTGGCGTTGCCGAGGTTGAAGAGGCGGCCTTCGGACAGCAGGATGATGAATCGGCCGTTGGGCAAGATCCACTTGTCAACCTGGGGCTTGATGTTGATGCGCTGCGTGCCGGGCAAGGCGGTCAAGCCAGCCACGTCAATCTCGTTGTCGAAGTGGCCGATGTTGGCCAAGATGGCCTGCTGCTTCATCATCAAGATGTGGTCGGTGGTGATGATGTCACGGTTGCCGGTCGCCGTGATGATGATGTCGGCGAGGGGGAGTGCTTCTTCCAGGGTGGTCACCTGGTAACCGTCCATCGCGGCCTGCAGGGCGCAAATGGGGTCAATTTCGGTGACGATGACGCGAGCGCCCTGTCCACGCAGTGACTCCGCCGAACCCTTGCCTACGTCGCCGTAGCCACAGACGATGGCGACCTTGCCACCGATCAGGGTGTCAGTCGCGCGGTTGAGGCCGTCGATAAGTGAGTGGCGGCAGCCGTACTTGTTGTCGAACTTCGACTTGGTCACGGCGTCGTTGACGTTGATCGCGGGGAAGAGCAGCGTGCCGGCACGCTCCATCTCGTAGAGGCGCATCACGCCGGTGGTGGTCTCTTCGGACACGCCAGTGATGCCGGCGGCCATGGGCTCAAAGATCTTCTCGCCGCGACCAATGATGTCGGTCAACAGTTCGAGAATAACGCGGTACTCCTCGGAGTCGGCGGTGTCGGGCGACGGAACGAATCCGGCGCGCTCGAACTCGAGGCCCTTGTGCACGAGCAACGTGGCGTCGCCGCCGTCGTCAAGGAGCAGGGTGGGGCCGTCGAAGCCGGGCCAGCGCAGCAACTGCTCGGTGCACCACCAGTAGTCAGTCAGGGTCTCACCCTTCCAGGCAAAGACCGGCACACCCTGGGGGTTGTCGGGGGTGCCGTTGGGGCCAACTACCACGGCCGCAGCAGCGTGGTCCTGGGTGGAGAAGATGTTGCACGACACCCAGCGAACGTCGGCACCGAGCGCCACGAGGGTCTCGATGAGCACGGCCGTTTGGATGGTCATGTGCAGCGAACCGGAGATGCGTGCGCCCTTGAGAGGTTGCGATGCGGCGTACTCTGCGCGCATGGCCATCAGGCCGGGCATCTCGTGTTCAGCGAGGGTGATTTCAGCGCGGCCAAAGTCGGCCAAAGAGAGATCGGCAACTTTGAAGTCGAACGACGAGGTCATGGTACTCCTAGGGGTAGTAGTGAACGCTGGCGTGGACCTCTGTCGCGGCCGCCGAGACACTTCCTAGATTATGCGCCGACGCGGAACTCCACGACATCGCCGTCCTGCATGACGTATTCCTTGCCCTCAATACGGGCCTTGCCAACGGCGCGAACGGCCACCATGGTGCCGTGCTCCATCAGGTCATCAAAGGCCACGACTTCGGCTTTAATGAAGTTTTTCTGGAAGTCGGTGTGGATTTCGCCGGCCGCTTCAGGGGCGGTGGCACCCTGACGAATGGTCCAGGCACGCGTTTCCTTGGGTCCCGCGGTCAAATAAGTCTGCAAGCCCAGCGTGGCGAATCCCACGCGACTGAGCTGGGAGAGTCCCGACTCGCTCTGTCCGTAGGACTCGAGGAGCTCAAGGGCGTCCACTTCGTCGAGACCCGACAACTCGGCTTCGACCTTGGCGCAAAGGATCACACAAGGCGACGGGGCCACCGACGCCTCGAGGGCGGCGCGACGCTCGGCATTCGCCAACGTGTCTTCGTCGACGTTGAAGACGTAAATGAAGGGCTTATCGGTGAGCAAGTGCAGGTCAGCGACCGCAGCGTGATCGAATCCGTTGCCAATGCGTGACAAGACCTTGCCCTCGTTCAAGAAGGCTTCGGCCTTCTTCACTTCTGCCAGCTTGGCGGCGACATCGGGCAGACGCTTGGCGTCTCGCTCGAGGCGAGGGAGCACCTTCTCGATGGTCTGCAGGTCGGCCAAAATGAGCTCGGTCTCGATGGTCGCAACGTCACTGGCGGGGTCGATGCGACCATCGACGTGAATGACGTCATCGTCTTCGAAGACGCGTACCACTTCACAGATGGCATTTGACTCGCGAATCGAGGCAAGGAACTGGTTGCCCAGACCTTCACCTTCGGAGGCACCCTTCACGATGCCGGCGATGTCAACGAAGGTGACCGACGCGGGCAAGATCCGCTCGGAGCCAAAAATGGTGGCCAACTTGGCGAGGCGAGCGTCGGGAACAGAGACGACACCCACGTTGGGCTCGATGGTGGCGAAGGGGTAGTTAGCAGCCAGGACGTCATTGTTCGTCAGGGCGTTAAAGAGGGTGGACTTGCCTACGTTTGGGAGGCCAACGATGCCGATTGAAAGTGCCATAAGGACACCAAGGCTAGTTCACCTCTTTCGCCGCTGAACATCCGCTGTCGAGCACGAAGTTCTACATTGGAGGAGTGAGTACAAATGAACTGCTGCGTCTCGAGGGTGTCGAAAAGCGATTTGGCGACACGGTGGCGTTGCAGGAGAGTTCCATCTCGATCGAGCGCGGCTCATTCGTGTCCATCGTCGGCCCCTCTGGTTGCGGCAAGTCCACCCTCTTTAATGTCGTCGCGGGGCTGCTGAAGCCCGATAAGGGCGACATTTTGCTCGACGGCGTGAGCGTGCGTGGCAAGAGCGGGCACGTGGGGTACATGCTGCAAAAAGACCTGCTCGTCCCGTGGCGCACCGTCCTCGGCAACATCACCTTGGGTGCTCGCCTGACGCGCCGGGTCTCGGCCGAAGACCGGACACAGGCCACCGAATTTGCGACGAAATACGGCCTCGGCGACTTCTTGAATCACTATCCTGGCTCGCTGTCGGGCGGTATGCGCCAGCGTGTCGCACTCATGCGTACCCTGGCCCTGAACCAGCCGCTCCTCCTCCTTGATGAGCCCTTTGGCGCTCTTGACGCCCAGACGCGATTCGAAATGCAGCAGTGGCTCTTGCAGGTGTGGCGCGACTCTGAGCGCACTGTGCTCTTCATCACCCACGACGTTGATGAAGCGGTGTTTCTCTCGGACCGAGTCTTGGTCATGTCACCGCGCCCGGGGCGAGTGGTCGATGACCTCACGATTGATCTTCCCCGCCCGCGCACGCTCGAGACCCTGACGTCACCGGCCTTCACGGCGCTGAAGGCAACAATTCTGCAGCAGTTGCACCGGGAGCGTGTGTCGTGACCACGCGTCGACTCCTCAAGGCTGTCCTGGGCCCCATCGTGTCACTGATTGCCGTCGTGGCCATCTGGCAGGCCATTGTCGTGTGGGGACATGTGCCGTCCTACATCGCCCCTCGGCCATTGGCCGCGTGGCAGGCGATCACGCAGAACTGGAGCACGCTCTGGCCGCTGACCTCGTGGACGATTAAGGAGACGGTCTACGGCTTCTTCGCCGGTGTGGTCTTCGGCATTGCCTTCGGAGTCATCATGGCCAAGGTGCCGTTCCTGGCGAAGACGGTCTACCCCGTCCTCATCATGTCCCAAGCCATTCCGATCGTGGCGTTGGCCCTGCCGCTGGTCCTGATCCTTGGCTTTAGTTTGATGCCCAAGGTGGTCATTGTCGCTTGGATTGTCTTCTTTCCGGTGACCGTCAACGTGCTCGACGGTCTCCACAATGTGGACAAGGACCTTCTCACCTTGTCGCAGGTGCTGGGGGCGTCAAAATGGCGGACGTTCGTCGTCATTGAAATTCCCGGCGCCATTACGCCGCTGTTCAGTGGACTCAAGATTGGGGCAACGTACGCCGTGACCGGTGCCATCATCGCCGAGCTCGCCGCATCGTCGGGGTCGTCGCTGGCGCTCTACCAGCACGCCCAGGCCGGCCAGCTCAATGCCGCGGGCGTGTACGGCACGACAATTTTGATGACGGCCATTGGGATGGGCTGGTTTCTTCTCACGCTCGGAGCCGAATATCTCTGCACGCCGTGGCGTCGTCGTTCGGTCGCGCGCCGCAAGTGGCGCGGTGCTAGAACGATAAGTGCAGTTTCTTTGTAGAACTGCACTTATCAAAGGGGAAAAGTAATGAAGCACCGTATCCTTCGAACGGCCCTCACGGGCGTCGTTCTCGCATCCACTGGCGTGATCGCTGCGGCGACCAACGCGTCGGCCGATGGTCTGGGCGCCACCAAGTTGACCACCGTCAACTTCGTCTACGACTTTCCCGGCCCCGACATGGAACTGATCCCCATCGTGGTCGGTCAGGACCAGGGTTTCTACACCAAGGCCGGCATCTCGGTGAAGACCTTGTTCCCCGCGAGCACCTCAAGCACGTCGGCCATGCTGGCCACGGGTGCCGGTGACGTCGGCTTCATCACCACCTCGGACATGGCGGACGCCGTGCAGGCCAAGGTGCCACTGCTCTCCATCGCGAACTACTCGATGACCAACAACTGGACGATTTTCGCCAAGCCGGGTTCGAAGTTGACGGCCGCTGACTTGAAGGGCAAGAAGATCTTCTCGTGGGGTGACACCTGGACGAACACGATGATGAGCTTCGTACTGAAGCACGCGGGCCTGAGCGCCAATCAGGTGACCATTGTCACCGCGAGCAACGACACGCCGTTGCTGATGAACGGCAAAATTGACTTCGACACGTCGACCACGAACTACGCCGTGCCAGCAATTCAGGGTGCCGACAAGGGCGCAACGCCGGTGATGTTCACGGGGTCGCAGATTGGTGTTCCGAACATTCCAATCTGGGTGTACGCCGTGACCAAGGCCTACGCCGCCGCTCACCCGGCCACCGCGAAGGCCTTCTTGTCCGCCACGTTGGCCGCCACGAAGTGGGCCATCGCGAACCCCGCCGCCGCCGTCAATGACTTCGTGAAGATGTACCCAACGAGTGGCTACACCAAGGCCTACTCGACGACGGGCTGGTCACTGACCATTCCGCTGTTGAAGAACTCCTCGGGCAAGTTCTTCACGCAGACCTCGGCGCAGTGGTCAACGCTGGACCAGGGCTTGATCGCCACCAAGCAGATTAAGACCGCACCGGCACCCACGACGTACTACACGAACGCCTTCGTTCCCGCTCAATAATGCGCGACACGACCTCTGCCTCGGTAGGGGTTGTTGGCAGCGCCAATGTTGATCTCGTCGTCCGAGTACGGTCTCTCCCCTTGGCGGGGGAGACCGTACTTGGGGATGACCTGCGCCAGCTATCGGGCGGCAAAGGGGCCAACCAGGCCGCAGCCAGCGCCGTTCTCGGCGCCGCAACGACCTTCATCGGGGCAGTCGGCAGCGACGCGAACGGAACGTGGCTGATCGATCAACTCGCCCAGCGTGGTGTGCGCACCGAAGAAGTCCGTCGCAGCAGCCAGCCAACCGGCACGGCACTCATTGTGGTTGATGACGCGGGCGAGAACACCATTGTGGTCGCCCCCGGAGCCAACGCGACGCTGTCGCTCGACGGCACCGATGTCGCGGCCTTTGATGTGGTGCTGGCCCAACTCGAAATTCCGCTCGACACTGTTGTTGATGCCGCTCGCCGAGCGAAGCGGTTTGTCCTCAACGCCGCCCCGGCGCGCGACATCCCCGACGAACTGCTTGAGCGCAGCGCCGTCGTGATTGTGAATGAGACCGAGGCCGCGCACATCGACGTGTCCCGTGTCTCGCACTTGGTTGTCACCTTGGGAGCACGGGGTGCCCAGTACCTCATTGACGGCGTGGTCGTCGCCACGGCGCAGCCACCGGCCGTCGACGTTGTTGACACGGTTGGTGCGGGTGACACGTTCTGCGCAGCCTTCTGCGTGCAGCTCGCGCTCGGTGCCTCTCCCCAAGAGGCATTGTCCTACGCAGTTACCGCCGGAGCGCTCGCTACGCTCAACGTCGGCGCACAAGGGTCGCTCCCCACACACGAAGAGGTTTTGGCATGGCTCCCACCCGAGTTGTAATTGACACCGACCCTGGCGTCGACGACGCCGTCGCCATTCTGCTGGCCCTCGTGAGCCCCGAACTTGACGTGCTCGCCCTCACCACGGTGACGGGCAACGTCAACCTGGACCACACCACGGAAAACGCCCGCCGCCTCTTGGAACTGGCGAATCGCCCCGACGTCGTGGTTGCTGCGGGCTGCGCGGTCCCACTCAATGGCGAGCCGAAGCACGCCTCCGAAGTGCACGGTAACGACGGCCTCGGCGACCTCGAATGGCCAACACCGAGTATTCCCGTGAGCGAGACGCACGCCGTAGATCTGCTGGCGGAACTCATCAACGAAGGTCCGCTTACGATTATCGCCATTGGGCCATTGACCAACTTGGCGATGTTGTTGCAGCAGTACCCCGGGATTGACGAGCACCTCGAGCACCTCGTGATTATGGGTGGCGCCTCCTGGCAGGGCAACGTCAATGCCGCGGCGGAGTTCAACATTTGGGCCGACCCCGAAGCCGCCAAGATCGTCTTCGGTGCCAAGTGGAAGATCACTTTCATGCCGCTCGACCTGACGCATCAGGCCTACTTGAACGACGACGATTTGGCCTACTTTCGTTCACTCAATACGGAGGTGGGGGCGCGGGTGGCGAACTTCCTCGAGCCCTACGCCCTCTTCCACGTCGAGTGGTACGGCAACCGCGACATCATCATGCACGACGCCATGGCGGTCTACCAGGTCATCGACCCCACCGCCATTACGTGTCAAGGTGTCACGGTGCAGGTGGAGACCGGTGGCGAGTACTCGCGCGGTGCGACGTGGGTGGACCGCGGTCACCAGCACGCGGACTCATCGACCCGCGTTGGTGTCAGTGTCGACAACGACACCTTCCGGATGTTCCTGCGCGAACGACTCGCGCAGTTGCACTAGGGCTGTCGGCTCTAGTCGGCCAGCGCCAACCAGTCCTCTTCGGCCTGCGCAAGCTCACTGAGGAGTTGCTGGAGTTCTGCGCCGAGGGTGGCCTGTTCCTTGAAGTCACTCGAGGCGCCAATCTTTTCCATCAAAGTGGCGCGTCGACGCTCGAGACGAGCGACCGTCTTTTCGAGGTCGCGCAACTGCTTGGTGCGCGATGCGGCGGGCACGTCACCGGCCGCCTCCTTGCGCTCTGACGCAGAGTCGATGACGCCGACTCCCATGGAACGAGCGATCCAGGCGTCGATGCCGCCGGGGATGTCGTTGAGTGTTCCGTCGGGGTGGATTTCGAGCAGACGATCCGTCGTCCGAGAGAGGAACGTGCGGTCGTGAGACACGACGACGAGTGTGCCGGTCCAGAGCCGCAAGAAGTCCTCCACCAGACGAATCGTCTCGAGGTCGAGGTCGTTCGTCGGTTCGTCGAGGAACAGAACGTTCGGCCGTTCATTGAGCGCGAGCAGTAGCTGCAGGCGCCGTCGTTCGCCACCGCTGAGCTCCTTGGCCTTGGTTTTGGTCAGCGATCCGGTGAACCAGAAGCGCTTCATGATGGCCAAGTTGGCGGGGGAGTCTGGTACGCCGCGCGGACCAGCCACGAGTTCCTGCACGGTCTTTTCCAGGTCGAAGTTGCCGCCCTCTTGGTCGAAGAAGGCCGTGACGACGGTGGGGCCGTGCTTGACGGTGCCGCTGGTTGGTTCGAGGCGTTGGGCCAGCACGTTCAGCAAGGTTGACTTACCGGCGCCATTTGGTCCGACAATGCCAATGCGATCGCCGGGCCCGAGTTCGAGATTGACCTTGTCCAACAGGTGGCTGCCCTGGGGGTAGGCGAAGGAGGTCTGGTGCGCCTTGATGACCATGGTGCCAAGTCGTGGCGCTTCGGTGGCGAACTCCATCGTGCCTTCGCGGGCGGCGGACTCGGCCTTGGTGTTGAGGAGGCGCTCGGCCGCGTCGATACGTGCCTGCGGCTTGGTCGAACGGGCTTTCACCCCTCGACGCAACCACGCCAACTCGGTGCGGGCGAGATTGCGACGAACCTGTTCGGCGTTAGCGGCCTGCTCTTCGCGTTCGGCCTGCGCTTCGAGCAGTTGGGCGTAGCCACCCTGGTGGAGGTAGGCCTTGCCACGGTCAATCTCAATCATGCGCGTGGTGACCTGGTCGAGCAAGAAGCGGTCGTGACTGACGAGGACCACGGCACCGCGGAACGCGCGGATCTGTTGCTCGAGCCACTGGATGGCGCCCAGGTCGAGGTGGTTCGTCGGTTCGTCCATGATGATGACGTCGTAGGGGGTGGCAAAGAGTTGGGCGAGGGCCACGCGCTTGACCTGGCCACCGGAGAGATTGGCGATTGGCGTGTCAATCGAGCCCATCATGCCGAGACGGTCGAGTGCCGCGTCGACCTGCCAGTCGTAGCCGAGGGCTTCGCGAACGGTGCCGTCGGGGAGATTGGGAATCTGTTCGAGGTAGCCCACCTGCACCGTCTGCGGGCGACGAATGGCGCCACCGTCGGGCGTAAGGGAGCCCGCAATAATGCGCAACAGCGTTGACTTTCCGGCACCGTTAATGCCGACGACTCCGAGACGATCGCCCGTCGAGACCGTCAGGTTGAGGTCCTCGATAATGGGACGATCAAAGCCCTGATAGGAAACTTTTTGGAGGTCGAGAAGAATGGCCACGGGAGTTCCAGCCTAGGGGCTGGCGCACTCGTTACTGAGTGGCGCGTCGGCGACGAAGGATATCGAAGCCGGTGACAGCAATGAGGAGACCGAGCGCCGAAGTCGCAACAACGGGCGGTGACGTTGTGCGGTCGTGCGCCACACTGGTGGCCGTGGCGACGTAGCTCAGGTTTGATGGATCAACCACGCCGGTGACTTTGCTCCCGGGTGCCTGGAACGTGACCAGCCCATTGAC
>DAINRA010000024.1:0-16357 GCA_036742195.1 Acidimicrobiales bacterium | reverse complement strand
GCGCCGATAGCTCAATTGGCAGAGCATTTGACTCTTAATCAACAGGTTCCGGGTTCAAGTCCCGGTCGGCGCACCAAAGCCCAAACCGCCCGCGAGGGCGGTTTTCGGCTTTTTAGAGGATGTCGGCCAGCCCGAAGAGAAATGCCTGCAGGGTTTCGATGTAGTCACGAAGCTCGGCGTCGGCCTGCTGCAGCTTTTCGAGATCGAAGAGACCGTTGGCGGCGGCCGTAGCCCGCAGCGACACCTGCAGCGTCATGAGCCAGGCCCAGGCCTCGGCTTCCGTGAGGAACTCCTCGTGCAGGGTGGCAATAGCCAACTCGGCGTTTGAGCCGGTCTGTGCCTGACGCGCCAGCACCGCCATGGGGTCATCGACGTCCTTGCTCGGGTCGATGGGGCTGTTCAGGGTGTGGTGCCAGTCGTGCGTGGGGTCGTGTTCGGCGGCGTAGACATGCCCGAAGGCTTCGCGGGCAATGGTGCGACCCTGGTCGTTGAGGCGCACCTCAATGCGTCCGTCACGCCGGCGAACAAACAGTCGGGCCACTACTCCCCCGCCTGTTCAATCGTTGCCTGCAATCCCGCGACTTGGAGCTTCACGCAGTAGCCCTGCGCCCGCTCCGAGGAACCAGACCAGACCACGGCCCGCCCCTCGTGGTGCACCGTCAACATCAACTGCGTGCACTTGTTATCGGGGTAGCCAAAGATCTTCTTGAAGATCACCACAACGACCTTCATCGGCGTGACGGGGTCGTCCCAGACCACCACGTTCCATGGACGCTCCGTGATCGTTGCCGACGTGGTCGCAACCGTCGTCTCGGTGCGCACGTCCGTTTGGCGCTTCACCGATGGCATGTCTTAGACCAGCGGTTCGACGCGGCGTAGTCGCCACGAACCGGCCCAGTGCTGCCCGGGTTCGAGCACCAACAGGTCCTTGCCGGAGCGCAGCGCTTCGGGCGGACAGGTCATGGGCTCGATCGCCACGCCGGTGCGAATCCGACCCTTTTCGAGCGTGTCGCCGGTGAAGATCTGCAGGTAGGGGAAGTTGCGGTCCATCTGCATTTCCACCAGACCACCGGCGGAGTCCTTGAGCCACGTCGTGAACAGACCCGAGTCGTCGCGAATCAAGTCGGTGTAGGTGACATCGAGCACGTGGCCATTCACCGACTTCGGGATTGAGAAGTCGTACATGGTGCCGGCCACGGGGCGGATAAGTCCCGTTGGCAAGAGGCGCTCGTCGGTTTCGATGAATGAGCGCGCCGGCACGCTCAACACGGCACCCTCAATCGTCGGGGTGGTGACGGCAACGTAGGGGTGATAGCCCACGCCGAAGGGAATCGGCACCGTGTCGCGATTGAGCACGGTGGTCGTAACCGTCAAGCCCATTGGTCCGAGGTGGTAGGCCAGCGAGACCTCGGTCACGAAGGGGTACTCCGGCGTTGCGTGCAGCAACAGCGTCAACAGGCAGCGGTTTTGGTTTACGGCCTCAATACGGAATGGGCGCCACTTCGCAATACCGTGATTTTGGGTATTGGTCGGCAGATCGTCAATCGCGGGATAGGCCGTACGATCCGAAAACGTCCAGGGTGCGGGAGCGGTCCGGTTGGGCCAGGGGTAGCAGACTTGCCCGCGAGCACCCGTGGGCAGCTCGTCGGCGGCAAAGCCCTCAACGACAGGTACGCCACCGGTCACGTAGGTCCGCAGCGTGGCGCCGACCTCGGTAATGACGGCGCGCTGATCCCCGTGGGCAATTGCAATCTGTTCACCCGTTGGCAACACGGCGTTCTTCCTTTGTTTTACTTCTATATAACTTAGGGCAATTACTGTCGAAGATATGAGATTACTTTTGACGAACGACGACGGTATTGACGCTGAGGGCCTTTGGGTCATGGCCCGCGCCGTGTCTGCGTGGATTGCCAATGCGCCCGCTGGCGAAGAACGTTCGGCCGTGATCTGCGCCCCACACCAGAACTACTCGGGCATGTCGGCTGCCGTGGGTGACGTCTACGAACACCCAGATGTTCCTTTTCGCACGCGCGTTATTCCCGGCGCCGAGAACATTGCGGCCTACGAACTCTCTGCCCCGCCGGCGCTGTGCGCCATCATCGGCGGCCTCGGTGCTTTTGGGCCTCGCCCCGACCTGGTCTTATCGGGCATTAACCCAGGGGCCAACGTCGGCCTTTCGGTCTTGCACTCGGGCACCGTTGGTGCGGTACTGACGGCAGCACAACTCGGCATCTCGGGACTTGCGGTGTCAGTCCAGTGGGGCCGCGAAGTCCACTTCGACACGGCCGCAGCCCTCGCCATGGAAGTGGTCGAGGAAATCTTGTCCCTGCCCTCGCGCGTCACCTTAAGCCTGAACGTCCCCAATCTCACGGCCGACGCCGTCAAGGGCATTCGACGGGCTCGAATCTCCACCGCTGAGGTGGTGGCGGGCGCACAGCTCACTCCCAACGAGGCGGGCGACGCCGGCACGGTGCGCCTGGTCATGGGGGCGGCTTCCCCCACCATCGGTGACGTCTCGAACGAAGAGTCGGGTGACGATGGTGCACTGGTCGAGTCCGGTTACGGCGCACTCACGGCGCTGCAGGGTCCTCGTGACAACAGCGATCTGGGTCTCACCGCACTGCTCGACGCTGCCGTGACGCGCATGAGCGCACACCTCGAAACGTTGCGTTAGTCCTCGGTACTGCGACGCAGCGCCTTGGTGCGCCCTCGGGCCTTCTTCTCGTCGACGCGGCGAACCTTGGACCCCTTGGTCGGGCGTGTCGCTCGTCGGGGTGGATCACGGTGCAGCCCTGCGGCCAGTTTGATGGCGAGCTGTTGTAAGGCGGCGGAGCGATTCTGACTTTGCGATCGATGCCGTGACGCGCTCGAACGCACCACGGGGCCGAGTGACTCGAGCAGCAAGGAGCGTTGGTGCTCACTCAGCGAACTGGCGGTGCGAATGTCAATGCTGACTGTCACGGCGGTTAGCGATCGGTTCGCGTGCTGGCCGCCGGGCCCACCCGATGTCGTCACCGTCACCGTGACATCGGTCGCGGCAACCGTGCATCGTGCGGTGAGGACGAGCGCCCCATCGTCGGTGACGGTGGGGTACGTGGCCACTAGCTGCCCTGTTGAAAGCGAACCAGCGCAATTTGGCTGGAGCTGGCCACCAGATCACCGGTTTCGTCGAAAATCTCACAGCGCTCGTGGGCGATGCCGTCGGCCACACTGGTGACCCACTGGCGAATCTTCACCCACTCCGACGACGGTATGCGGTGCACGTGCGAGGTGAGCTGCAGTGTCGGCACCCACCCGGTTGATCCCAATGGAATCGTCGCCGGCAACATGGCATCCGAGGCGAAGAGCAGCGTCCAGGCGTTCCACGACGACACGCCATCAGCCAAGCGGGCCCACGCCCGCAGTTCGCCGTTATCGCCCGATTCGCCGTCCCACCACTGCACCCCACGCGGGTCCCACAAGAGCTCGACCGCGTGGTGCATGGTCATGCTTTCGGCCGGCGGTAAGGCGAGGCACTGGTCGCGGTCGAGAATGTCGATGGTCGACGACTGGTAGCGCTGCTCGGTGAACTCCGACAAGGTGCCCACCGTCACTACGGACTCGGTAAATACGTCGTCGCCCTGACTGAGCGCCACCGCAACGAAGGAGGCCCCGCGCCCGATGCGACGCACCCGCGTCGACAGCATGGCCGGACCCACCGTTGGCGCTTTGATGAAGTTGGTGGAGACGGCCAGCGCGTGCAGATGCGGCGCGCCCTCGTCGCTCGCTGCCGCAATGGCGGCGTTGGCCATGACGCACTGCATGTACCCACCGTTGGGGTTGCCAAAAACGGTGTAGTCGTCCGCAATCTCGACCCGAAAACGGTGCACGTCCATGGGTTCAACGGCGGCGGCTTCAAAGAGGGGCAAGGGAGTCATCGCCTCCACCCTAACGGCGTAGCACCACCGATTGGAGAACGAGAGCACTAGATTCAAAAGGGAAAGCGAGCCCCATGACCACCGTCCCACACTTCATTAACGGCCAGCGCGTTACCGCCGAAGGCGTCTCCCCCGTCTTCAACCCCGCCACCGGCGAGGTGATTGCCACCGTTCCGGTCCCTACCCCAACGCAGGTCGACGAGGTCGTCGCCCTCGCCCGCCAGACGGCCCTCACCTGGAGCACCTCCACGCTGAGTCAGCGGACCAACATTCTGTTCTCGCTTCGCCACCTGATTGTCGCCCACACCGATGAACTCGCTGCGCTCATTACCCGTGAGCACGGCAAGACCCTGCCTGACGCACGTGGCGAGATCGCTCGAGGTCTCGAAAACGTGGAGTACGCCTGTGGCCTCATCGAACACCTCAAGGGCGGGTTCTCCCCGCAAGTCGCTGACGGCGTTGACGTGCATTCGTTCCGCGAAGCCTTAGGCGTCGTGCTTGAAATCACCCCCTTCAACTTTCCGATCATGGTGCCGCTGTGGATGACGGCCAACGCACTGGCCACCGGCAACGTCGTGATCTTGAAGCCCTCAGAGCGCGACCCGTCGGTCTCGGTCCGACTTGGTGAGCTGCTGAAAGAAGCCGGCCTCCCCGACGGTGTCTTCAACGTCATTCAGGGCAACGCCGACACGGTCAATCAGTTGCTCACTCATGACGGCATTGACGCGGTCAGCTTCGTGGGATCAACACCGGTGGCGCGCCACGTCTACGAAACGGCCACGCACGCCGGCAAGCGTGCCCAAGCCCTGGGGGGCGCCAAGAACCACATGGTGGTCCTACCCGACGCCGACCTCGACGTGGCCGCCGACGCCGCCATTAATGCGGGCTACGGTGCCGCCGGTGAGCGCTGCATGGCCATCTCGGTCGTCGTTGCCGTCGGTGGCATCGGCGACGCTCTTATTGCCAAAATCACCGAGCGCCTCGACAAGTTGACCGTGGGGCCCGGCAACGAGGCCGCCAGTGACTTTGGACCAGTCATCACCGAAGCACACCGCAATCGCGTCCGCTCCTACGTCGACAATGCCGCTAGCGAAGGGGCGACCGTGGTGCGCGATGGCGCCGAACTCCTCAACCGCCCCGGCTTCTTCATCGGCCCGTGCCTCCTCGACAACGTGGCACCGGGCATGAAGGCCTACGATGACGAAATCTTCGGACCGGTGCTTGGCGTTACGCGCGTGGAGACCTTCGCCGATGCGGTCGCGTTGATCAACGCCAACCCCTACGGCAACGGCACCGCCATCTTCACCCGTGACGGCAACGCGGCGCGACTCTTCACCCGCCAGGTGAGCGTCGGCATGATCGGCGTGAACGTGCCAATTCCGGTGCCGGTGTCGGCCTACTCCTTTGGTGGATGGAAGAACTCGCTCTTTGGTCACGCCCACATGTACGGGCCCGAAGGTATTGCCTTCTTCTCGCGGGCCAAGGTCGTCACGACCCGGTGGCCACAGCCCTCGGAGTCGCAAATCGACCTGGGATTCCCCCGTACGCGTTAAGCCCGACCTAGCATTGGGGTTCTCATGAGCAAACAACACAGCAGCGTTCGCGCCTACGGCATTTTGTTTCACGGCGGCGAAGTAGCGCTCGTTCGTTCCTCGAATCCCAATCACCAGCCCCCTCTGTGGTGGCTGCCTGGTGGTGGCATTGACTTTGGCGAAACGCCTGAAGAGACCCTGGAACGCGAGTTCTTGGAAGAAACAGGCCTCTCCATTGCCAACCCGCAGTTGCTCGCCGTGACCGCCGACCTACGCAAGCGTGACAACGGCGACCGCATCCACACCGTTCGCATTATCTACCGTGTTGAAAAGGTCGACGGCGAACTGCAGCCCGAAGTCCACGGCACCACCGATCACGCCGCGTGGTTCAGCCTCGACGAAGCGGCCGAGCTCAACTTGGCCGACTACGCCCGCGCGGCTCTCGAGTCCTTCGTTCCCTAAGCCATCGATGCGCCTCGGGGTGTACGTTCAACCGGGCGCGTCACGCACCAGCGTCGGCGGCAGCTTCGATGGCGAACTCATGGTGCGGGTACAGAGCCGGCCCGTGGACGGTGCGGCGACGAACAGTGTTCGCGACGCCCTCGCGGTGGCCTTTGGTCTAAAGGCACGGCAGGTCACGTTGGTGCGTGGCGCGACCTCTCGACACAAAGCCTTCGACCTTGACGGTGATGAGGCGACGCTGACGCGTCGACTCGCTGAACTCCTCGAGGCTTAAGCCAGGCGAGGAGTGGCGCTGGCGGCCTTCTGCGCCATGCGCTCGATCGTTTCGCCAATCTTGGTGACCAGCGCGTCGATCTCGATGCGAGCCTTCTCGCCCTCTTCGCTCAAGTTGGTGATGTGACCAACGTCCCAAAGTTCAAGCACGGGCGTCAGCACGTCCTTGAGGAACTGGTTGAGGCCGTAGATACCTTCACGAGCGATGCGCACCGCGTGACGCGAAAAGCTCGGGATGCCGGTACCGGGCATGGCGAAATTTGTGATCTGCTTTGCGGCGGCGACCATCATCGTTGACGGGTCAATGGCGAAGGCCGCTAGCGCCAAGTCGCGGTAGAAGAGGTAGTGCTTCGTCTCGTCACCGGCGACCAGGGCCAGCACGTTGCGACCCATCTTGTCGTCCTTGGGCAACTTGGCACCCGTGTTGCGGTGGGCGATCTGCGTAGCACGCTCCTGGAAAGCGACGTAGGAAATGAGGTCAGCGAAGGTGTCGGGCTGTGGCACCTCGGCCGTGGTCATCTGGACGCGACGACCATCTTCGAGCAGTGTCGGGTCGATGCAGCGCGTCACGTGGACCCAGTCGCGCATCACCATCGAGTGGCGGTTCTCTTCCATCGTCCACTGGTGATTCCAGTCTCGAATGGGGTGATCCTTGGGCGCATGGGCCAACAAGGTGGAGGTGTAGTACGGGAGATTGTCTTCGGTCAGCAAGTTGACGTAGATCGACGAGCGCACGCCGTCAGCAATTGGGTAGTCACTTTCGCTCCACGGATGGGCGCCAAAGTTCTGACCCTGGCCCCAGTCGATCTGCTCGTGCGGGTACCACAGGCGTGGTGCTTCGAGGTGTCGGTTATAGAGACGCTCCACGTCGGGGGCAATCTCGGTGAGAAGGTCAACCCGACTCTTTGGCAGGCGCGGAAGCGACAAGGTAGTTCTTTCGTGTTAGGGGAACGAATGCAACGCCTCAATCGTAGTCCGCGAGGTCGAAATCTTCTGGGTGGGCATGTGTAATCGCACACAAGGACTTAGTAGCCTGAAAAGCCGTGACTAGTTTCGAGACCGTCTTGCCGCGTGACTTCCGCGTGGCGCTCACGCGCCCCCTTCGTCAGTTCTACGTCTCAGTCTTCATTTCGTGCTTCGCGCTCGGTCTCACCCTCTCGCTCTACATCGTCTACCTGCACAACGTGCATCACTTCAGCGTCTCCTTCGCGACGGGACTGCTCTCGATGGGTGCCGTGATTGGTCTCGCGAGCTCCGGACTGTGGGGCACTGTCACCGACCGCATTGGACCAGTCCCCACCATGTTGCTCATTGGCGCCGGCTCGGCCGCCGCGCTCACCAATTGGGCCTTCATTGAATCGCGGCCCCAGGCCATCGTGGCCGCGGCGTGTCTCGCCCTCTTCAACGGTGGGGGCTTTGGACCCGGCGCCACGCTTTTGACCCGGCTGTGCCCGCCGGAACATCGTCAGCGGGCCTACGCCTTGAACTTCATGATGGTCAACCTTGGGGTTGGCCTCGGTGGCCTGGTCTCAGCCGCAGTGGTAGATCTCACCAACCCGCTCACCTTCCGTCACCTCTACCTACTCAATATGCTCGTTTCGCTCTGCGCAGCACTCGTCGTTGCACCTCTGTGGCGCTTCGGTCGTGCACTGCCGGTTACGGAACACGATCCAGCGACCGCAGCCGAGGGGTGGAGCACGGTCATCAAAGATCGCATTCTGGTCTTGTTCGTCGCGGCCTCACTCGTCATGATGATCGCCGGCTACGGCTCCATGGAAGCGGGCTACAGCCTCTTCGTCGTGAACGAAATTCACTTGAGTGTGCACGACGTCGGTCTGGCGCTCTTCTTCAACGCCGTCACAATTGTTGGTTCCCAGCTGTTCATCGCCAGTCGCATTGCTGGTCGCAGCCGCATGCGGGTGTTAGCCCTCACGGCCGTGACCTGGGCCGTCTTTTGGTTCACCCTGGCCGCCACGCTGGCCATCCCGAAGTCGTTGGCACTCGTCGCCATGTGTGGCGGACTGGTGATCTTTGCCGTGGGCGAAGCCTTGATGTCGCCGGTGGGATCGGCCTTCGTTAACGATCTCGCGCCTGAGCACTTGCGTGGTCGCTACAACGCCGCCAACGGACTGATCTGGGGCGTCGCCTCCACGGTCTCCCCCGTCATCACCGGCCTCTACTTTGGCAACGGACTCGCCCATTGGTGGCCGGTGGCCACGGGCATCACCGCATTGGTTGCCGCTGGTGCCTTCCTCGCGCTGCGCACCCAACTCTCGCCCGCCCAGGACGGACTCAACGCCTAACGCGGCGCGAGCTCGACTAACAGCGCCTGCACTCGTTCGCTCCAGTCGCGCTCGGTGCTTTCACCGGCTGCGTGGAGTGCTGCGCGCTCGGCCCGCAGTGCGGCGGCCACAGTACCCAGGTGACCGGGCAAGACGTCCTTGATGGTGTCGCGAGTCCATTGGGCCAGCGACGGAGACGCACCACTCGATGAGACCGCCACCACCATTTCCCCGTCGCGGTGAAGAGCCGCGAAGTAGAAGGCACAGCGCTCAAGATCGTCGACGACGTTGTAGAAGACGCGACGCTCTTCAGCCTCACGGACGACCTCGTCGTTGACCGCGGCGTTCGCCGTCGCCGAGACCACGAACCACATGCCCGCCAGGTCCCCCGTTTCATACGGGCGCACCTCTAGTGAGGCCAATCCTTCCGGGACCTCGACCAAAATTTCGGTGGTAATGACGTGCACGCGCGCACCCGCCTCTAGTAACTGGCGGGCCTTATGCGCCCCGATGCGACCCATGCCCAGCACCAACACGTCGCGGCCCTGTAGGTCGAAGACGAGGGGCAGCATCATGCGGTGATGAGTCCATAACTGGCGACGACACCCAGATCGAGTGCGGCGACGGGTCCAATCACAATGACGGCGGGGTTGACCACGTCGAGGTCGCCCAGTTCGGCGAGGGTGGCGCGCACGACACGCTGCGTTGGTGAAGCGGCACGTTCGATGACGGCCAGTGGTGTGGATTCGACCAGCCCGCCCTCAAGCAGTTGCGTGGCGATTTCGCCCCGACGTGAGACTCCCATTAACACCACGAGCGTCATGTCGGGATTGGCCAACCGGCGAAAGTCCACCGAGCGACCATCTTCGGCCCGTCCGGTAACCACCGTCACGCCGTGGCTAAGTCCGCGGTGGGTCACCGGCACACCGGCGAGAAGAGGTCCAGCGAAGGAAGACGAAATGCCCGGCACCACTTCGACCGCGATACCGGCGTCACGCAGCACCAGGGCCTCTTCGCCACCACGTCCGAAGACGAAGGGGTCACCGCCCTTTAACCGCACCACGCACTCGTAGCGACGACCGAGCGAGACGAGTGTCTCATTAATGGCCGCTTGGCTGTGGGCCGTTCCAGGGATCTTGCCGACATCAACGCGCGGCACACCGGGGCGAATAAGGTCCAGGATCTCGGGGCCCACGAGGCGGTCGTGCACCACCACGTCAGCACGGGCAATGAGTTGCGCCGCGCGCAGCGTCAGGAGGTCAACGTCACCTGGTCCGGCACCGACGAGGTAGACGCTCACGAGATACCCACGCGGTGCACGAAGTCACCAAAGGCCTCGTCAGGGGCACCCTCTTCGCGCCAACGAGCCAGCAGTGGCTCGAGCACGCCGGGTAGTTCGTCAAGCTTGACCTTCTCCTGGTAGAGACCGGCCAGGCGGTCGCCCCGCAGGCCACCGCCGAGGTAGACGTCGTAGGAGTTCTTGGTTCGCCCCACGATGCCGACTTCGGCCACCGCTGGTCGGGCGCACCCGTTGGGGCATCCCGTCATGCGTAGCTGCAGCCGGCGGCCGTTAAGCCCCTGCCCATTGAGCGTGTCTTCGAGTGAGGCCACCACCGAGGGCAACACGCGCTCTGACTCGGCGAGCGCCTGACCGCACGTTGGGAGTGCCGGGCAGGCCAGTGCGGAGCGCTCCACGTTGCCCAGCTCGTCTTCGAAGCGGACACCGTGGCTACGAAGGACTGTCGCGACGGCATCGCGCCGCGAGGCGGGCACGCCAGAAATCACGATGTCCTGTTGCGCCGTCACAATGAAGCTGACCCCTTCGTCGATGGCGAGTTGCCGCAGCGCCGTGCGCAGCCCGTGGCCGGGCTCGTCGTCCTTCACGCGCCCCGCGCCAACGCGAATACCCAGCTCGAAGGAGCCAGCGGCACTCTCGTGCCACCCCAAGTGGTCGTGAGCCTCGCCCAGGCTGAGTGCGAGTGCCTCGCGCAGCGGGTGCCCGAGGCGGGTTTCGATTTCGCTGCGGAAAGCGGCAAAGCCCAAGTCGGCCGCCACGTACTTCATGCGGGCGCGGCGGCGATTCGTACGGTCACCGAGGTCGCGGTAGGTGGTGATCACTGCGGCGATCAGGTCGTCGAGTTCGTCGCGGGTGACGAAGGTCAGTGGATCGGCCAGTCGAGCGAAGGTGTCGGGCTGGGCGTAACTACGCCCCAGGCCACCGGCCACCACAACGTTGAACCCCTGCCCTAGTTCGGGGTGCACCGCAGGGATGAGACCGAGGTCCTGGGCCAGCACGTCAACGCAGTTCTCGTCGGGGTGGGCAATGGCGATCTTGAACTTGCGGGGCAGATAGGTCTCGCCGTAGAAGTCGTGTTCCACCTCGGACTCGAGCGAGGCCGCCTTTTCACCGTTGACGAAGATCTCCCAGTGCGCCTGCGACTTGGGTCGATACCGCGCCGCGATGTGCTCGGCCAATGACACCACCTCGGCGAAGGCCGGATCAGTTTCAAGTCCCGGACACATCACGGTATTGCGCACCACGTCACCACAGCCCGCGAAGCTAGTCATGGTGTGCGCGGCCAGTCGACCGGCCAGCGTTTGGAGATCGTGCTTGACGACCCCGTGAAACTGCACGGCCTGACGGGTCGTCAGTCGAATAGTCCCGTCGGTGAGATCCTCGGCGATGTTGTCCAGGGCCTGCCACTGCGTCGCGGTTAAGCGGCCGCCGGGGATGGCGACGCGAATCATGAAGATGTAATCGAGGACTTCGCCCGCCAACGTGCGCTCACGACGGACATCACGGTTGTCCTGGGCGTAGATGCCGTGGAACTTCAGGAGATGCTCGGAGCGACCCTCGAGGTTTGGTGTCGGTGCGGCCAGGTCTTCGAGCAAATCGCCGCGCAGGTGGTGGCTCGTCGCCTTAATTGCTTCTTCTTGGGTCAATTGACGCGGCTCTGACATGACACTCCTCGGCTGGGTTATTCCACTTAAATATGACTGGAATAGTCATATATTAGAAAAACCCGATTTCTCCTTGCTAGGAATCTGTTGCAACTGGCAGTTCTCGAGTTGCGTCGGTGGCCGGGAGGTCTCCGCTGCGCGACGAGCGGTGACTACGGCACCCAGTAGGGGCTGGTCGAAAAGATGGTGAGACAGACCATCATGCCCACCGAGATCGCCAAGGCCACTGGAAAGACGCGCTTGGGAAGTGTTGCCCCCACCGCCGCCAGCAGCGGGAAGGCCCGGAGCAACAGGCGCGGCGTAATGCAGATAATCGGTGAGATGGCACCCATGCCGAGCACGACCAGGGCGTAGGTGATCCAGATCCACGTGGTGCGCTTCTTCCACGCCCACCAGATCATGGCGAGGCAGACGCCGAATGAGAGGACCTTCACCGTCGAGGTGATGTCGCCGAGGAAGTGCAAGAAAAACTGACCGAAGGCGTACGGGATGCCCGTGCCGAAGGGTCCGTACTGCCACCCCGCGCGTTGGGCGTGGAAGTACTCAAAGAACGAACCGGTGTGGCGCCAGAGATAGAGAAAAAAGGTGGTGATGCCGAGCGGAGCGAGCACCGGTGCCGCGAGCGCCCGCCAGTTCCCTCGTTGCTGCAGCTCACGCCACGCCACTAAGACACACGGGGCGATGACGGCCAGACCCACCGGGTCGAGTGTCGTCGTCAGTGCAGCGGCGAGACCGGCCACCACCCAGTGACGCCGCTCCAGTGCCCAGATAGTCACGGCTGCTCCCAGCATGATGTAGGTCTCGGTGTACACCATGGAGAGCACCACGCTCGCCGGCGACAGCAACACCAGGGCGAGTCCGCGACGGGCCCCCGACGTGCCAAAGCGGTCCTCGATAGCGATCCACAAGAAGCTCACCGCGGCCATGCCCGCAACCGCACTGACCACTACCCCATCGACCGTCCAATTGCCGCCGAAGAGCCAATGGGTTGCCCGCAGGATGAGGGGCAGCATCGGGAAGAACCCGAGGTCGCACTGCGCGGGGGTGGAGTGCCCCGGCGGAATGGCGTGCACGTAGCCCTGCTGGGCCACCTGGAGATACCACTTGCCGTCCCAGCCGTGCAGGTAGTTCAGCAGGGACTGCTGACGCACGCGGGCGATCGCGCCGAGTATCGCCAACGTGGCGAGACGAATAGCCAAGTACATCCCGACGGCCGGGGCCACACGCCACGCGAACCACCGCAGCCGCACCACCAAGGGCTCGCGGTCGGTGAGCGGTGCGGGCGTAATCATCGGTCTCTCACAGTTCGCAGAATTGGCACCACGGTCCACGACGGAGGGGGTGTTGGGGCTCAAGTGTACCGGAGCCCCCTCTCGAATCCGGATGCCGATCTTCTATCACAACGGCGGTGCCAGATGCATAAATAATCATTAGGAACCGCCAGAATGAGTAATTTCTCACTAATTGTGCAGGATTTCTGGGAGATATACGTCTCATCAGCAAAATGATAGGTGTGTCAAAATACCTGATGAAATCGTGTTTATCAATGTTCAACGGGCTAGAAGAATGCCAAAATGCATAAAACGGCACTAAAGTTGTCCTAGCAGTTACTGCTGACTTGCACGTTGTCCCGCAAAGTTGCGGATGACAGACAACCGGACCAGTGTGCCTCCATCGCGAGGGCGTACCAACAAACTGCGGTTCTAACGCTCGTGCGTCGCCCGTTGGGCAACGACGGGGTTGATCCGGCAGGCACACGACAAGGAGATCAAGCTATGCGACGTTTCGTACTCGCTTTGCTGGTGCCATTGAGCACCGTTATTACCCCCGGGGCTACCCCTGCGGGCGCCGATTTGCGTGGTATTACTGCGCACCACGGCCCCGTGAACCGCGCCGCCCTCATGGCGCACGACGTCTCAGCCAAGGCGACCGCCACCTTGACGAACCTCGCGGCCTCGATTCACATGAGCGCCGATGAGCTGCGCGCGGCGTGGAGCCGCGTCGCCTGGTGCGAGGTGCACGGCAACTGGCAGATGGAAGGACCGACCTACTCCGGCATCGGCTTTTTGAACTCGACCTGGAACGGCTACGGCGGCCTCGCCTACGCCCCCACCGCCGGCGCCGCCACCGAGGATGAACAAATAGTCATCGGTATGAACGTCACCGGTGGCTACATCCCCGATCAGTACGGCTGCAACCCCAACGGGTGGTAGGCCGCAACGGGGCAAAGACACCCCGTGACCACCGGTTTTAGGACCCAGGCCCCGAAAAGGGCTAATTATCAAGGGAACTGATAGGAGTGATGATGTGTATCGCTTCACAAGGCCCCCAAAGGGCGAACTTCCCTGTAAATGTGACCATTGGGTGACCTAGCATCGCTCTGCTACTCCGTAGACCGCGAACAGCGTTGCTCACAGCGAGAGGAATTACATGACTACCAAGAAACCGACGGCCGGTACCGCGCGCAAAGCCGCAGCGCCCGCCCGGGCAGTGAAGGCCAGCGCCACTGGCAAGACCGCTGCGAAGAATACGGTCGCCGCCAAGGCACCGGCCAAGGAGGCGGCGGCGGCGAAGGCCCCCGCTAAGAAGGCGGCGCCGACCAAGGCCAAGGCTCAGCTGTTGGACTTCTACCGCGAGATGCTCTTTATCCGTCGCTTCGAAGAGCGTGCTGCTCGCGCCTATACCCAGGCCTTCATCGGTGGCTACTGCCACTTGAACCTCGGTGAGGAAGCCGCCGTCGTTGGGTTGATGGACGCCCTACGCCCCACCGACTACCTGTTCACCAACTACCGCGAACACGGCTACGCCATTGCTCGCAACATTGATCCCAACCGCATCATGGCCGAGCTCTACGGACGCGCCGACGGTGTGTCCAAGGGCTGGGGTGGATCAATGCACATGTTCGACATGGACCACCGCCTCCTCGGTGGCTACGGCATCGTCGGTGGCCAGCTCCCCCTCGCCACCGGTGCCGCCCTCGCCATTGACTACCGCGGTGGCGATGACGTGGTGATGTGCACCATGGGTGAGGGTACGACCAACATCGGTGCCTTCCACGAGTCACTGAACATCGCCGAGCTGTGGAAGCTGCCCGTGGTCTTCGTGGTCATCAACAACTTCCTCGGTATGGGTACCAAGGTCGAGAAGTCGTCGGCCGAGCCCGAGATCTACCGTCGTGGCGCCGCCTACCGTATGCCGGCCGCCCGCGTTGACGGTGCCGACCCCGTCGCCGTCGCCGAAGCGGCTCGCATTGCCGTGGAGTCAGCGCGCGCTGGTCAGCCCTACTTGCTTGAGGTGACCTGCCACCGCCTGCGTGGTCACTCCGTGGTCGACCCCGCCAAGTACCGCACGCCCGAAGAGGTCGAGGAGCTCAAGCTGCACGACCCCGTCCACAACCTGGCGGCCCAGCTCGTGGCGCAGGGCCTGGCCGACGAGGCCACCCTCGCCCACCTCGACGAGCAGATTCTCGCTCGCGTCGAGGAGATTGCGGCCTTCGCCGAGGCGAGCCCGCACCCCGACGTTGCCACCCTGTTTGACTACACCTACGCCACCCCGGTGCCAAACGACTCACGTCGTCTGCCCGGTCAGCCCCTCTTCGACGAGAACGGAAACGCACAATGACCTTGATGTCCTATCGCCAGGCCCTGCACGACACGCTGCGCTCCGAGATGTTGCGTGACGAGAACGTCATGCTCATGGGTGAAGAGATTGGAGTCTTCGAAGGCTCCTACAAGATCACGGCCGGCCTGCTGGCCGAGTTCGGTGAAAAGCGCGTCCGCGACACGCCCATCGCCGAAGAAGGCTTCACTGGCGCCGCCATTGGTGCCGCCATGTTGGGCCTGCGCCCCGTCGTCGAGCTCATGACCATCAACTTCTCGTTGATCGCCATTGACCAGATCGTCAACCACGCCGCCAAGATTTACGGCATGTTCGGTGGCCAGGCCAAGGTGCCCATGGTCATTCGCACCCCCGGTGGTGGTGGCCAGCAGCTGGGTGCCACACACTCACAGAACATCGAGCTCTATTACGCCTTCGTGCCCGGTCTCAAGGTGGTCGCACCGTCGACGCCAGCCGACGCCAAGGCCCTGTTGCTCGCGGCCATTCGTGACGACGACCCCGTCTTGTTCTTGGAGAACCTCGCCCTCTACAACACCAAGGGTGAAGTGCCCGACCACGACGAGCCGGCCATTATCGGCAAGGCCAAGGTCACCCGTGAGGGTCACCACCTCACGCTGATTGGCTACTCACGCATGGCCTACGTCGCCAAGAAGATTGCCGACCAGTTGGCCGACACCGACCACCTCGACATCGAGGTCATCGACCTGTGCTCGCTGCGCCCCCTGGACCGCGAGACCATCATCGAGTCGGTCAAGAAGACCAGCTGCGCCGTCGTCGTCGAAGACGACTGGCTCACCTACGGCATCGGTGCCGAAGTGGCCGCCACGATTTCCGACGGCGCCTTCGACTACCTCGACGCCCCCGTCCGCCGTGTGGCGATGGCCGAAGTGCCAATGCCGTACGCCAAGAGCCTGGAAACCGCCGCCCTGCCAAGCGAGGACGACATCATCCAGGCGATTTACCAAACGCTTGACGCCATTGGTCACCGCCGTTCAAAGACAGGTCCACATGATTGACATCACCATGCCCCGCCTCTCCGACACTATGGAGGAAGGCACCATCGCCACGTGGCACAAGAACGTGGGCGACACCATCAAGGTCGGCGACCTCCTCTGTGAGATCGAGTCCGACAAGGCCACCATGGAGTACGAAGCCTACGAAGCCGGCACCCTCACTGAGATTGTCGTGCCCGCCGGTCAGCTCGTTGCCATTGGCACCTTGATTGCCCGCGTCGACAACGGCAAGGGTGACGCACCGAAGGCCGCTGCCGCGGCCCCGGTCGCTACCGAAGCCCCTGCTGCCGCCCCCGCCC
>DAINRA010000023.1:0-19105 GCA_036742195.1 Acidimicrobiales bacterium | reverse complement strand
GCGCGAACTCGATGAGCTTGCCGGCGCGGTCTTCGTCCATCAACAAGAAGGCGCAATCGTCTGAGACGCGCGCGGCCTGCTGCATGTTGTGGGTCACGATGATGACCGTGGTAATAGAACAAATCGAGCGAATCAGCTCTTCAATCTTGGCCGTGGCAATCGGGTCCAAGGCCGCCGTCGGCTCGTCCATCAACAAGACTTCGGGGCGCATCGCCAGTGCACGTGCAATGCACAGACGCTGCTGCTCACCACCGGAGAGTGAGTTGGCGCGCTCGCTCAACCGTGGCTCAACGCGCTCCCAGAGAGCGGCCGCACGAAGAGCCTCTTCGGCGGCGTCGTCAAGGATGCTCTTCTTCTTAATGCCGTTAAAACGAAGACCGGACACCACATTTTCGTAAATGGTCATTGCCAGGAATGGGTTCGGGCGCTGGAAAATCATGCCCACCTTGGTGCGCAACTCGATGAACGAGGTGTCCGCACCATAGATGTCTTGCCCCTCCAAGAGAATGGTTCCCGTCACTTCACAGCCGGGGGTGTTCTCGTGCAGGCGGTTCAGTGAACGAAGCAGCGTGGTCTTGCCTGATCCCGAGGGACCAATCATGCTCGTCACGCGACCGCGACGGACGTCATACGAGACTTCCTTGACGGCCTTCTTGCCGTCGAAGGCGACCGCAACGTTCTCCAACTTAAAAACCACGTCGTTGGCGGTGTGGCTGGTGGGCTGAGTCGTCACGTTAGCGCTTCTTTCGTGTCGCGAGGAGACGCGACGTAATGCTCAGGGCAAACACGGTCACGACAAGCAGGAGCGCAATACCCCACGCCTCGGAACGGTTTGCCGCGTACTGGGAGGTGATTTCACCGTAAATATAGAACGGAAGCGACGAAATCGACGACGTCGGCGACCAGCCAACTTTCGAGCTCCCACCAATAACGAAGAGGACGGGAGCGGTCTCACCCACAGCACGCGACAGCGCGAGGACGATGCCGCTGACAATGCCCGGACGCGCCACCGGCAGGACAACCTTCACGGCTACCTTGGCCGGACCCGCGCCCAGCGCCAGTGCTGCTTCACGGAGCGTTCCGGGAACTTCGCTAATCGCCGCCTCCGTCGTTACCGCAATGACCGGCAACATCAAGATGGCGATGGCAATCGCGCCGACAATGGCCGACTGGGGGATACCAAACTTTCGAATGAAAACGATAAAGGCGAAGAGGCCCACGAGAATGGAGGGCAGGCCCGCAAGCAGCGCGGCCGAGACGCGAATCATATTGGCCAGCTTGGTCCGGGATTCGGCCAAGTACAGTCCTGCCAGCACACCCAGCGGCACCGCAATGACTGACGAATAGATAGCGAGCACGATGGATCCAACAATGGCGTTTGAAACACCACCAATGCGATTCAAGTGAAACAGGTCAGCGGGGCGGGGCGTCTGCAGGTAGAAAGCGGAACTGAAGACCCACTTGCTACCCAAGCGAACTAACTCGTACATGAGTCCGGCCAATGGCGAGACCACCAAGACGAACGCCAAACCGCACAGCACCAGCATCACGCGCGAAATCAACACGCGACGCGAACGCGACGCGTTGACCATCGTGTGAAACTCCTCGTTGGACAGGGTCGACGGTTGGACTGACATTACTTCACCCCCAGGAGTTTCTTTTCGTTCTCCAGCAGGCGATTACTGACCAGCGAGAAGGCCACGGTGATCAACATCAAAATCAACGCGAGCAGGAACAGTGCGTAGTCCTCGTCACCGGTGGCATCGAAGTACTGAGTCGCAATGTACGACGCAATTGTCGAACCGGACGAAAGCAAGTGGAACTGAAAGTTGGTCGTCTCACCAATCACGAAGCGGATGGCCACCGTCTCACCAATGGCTCGAGCGAAGGAGAGTGATGTTGCACCAAGGAAGGATCCTCGCAGTGTCGGCAGCACGACCCGGCGAATGATTTGCCACTTCGTTGCACCAAGGGCCTGACCCGCCTCAATGGAGTCGTTCGGAAAGAGGGCGAGCGAGGAACTAAACACCGAAACGAAGGTCGGCACGATCATGACGGCCAGCACCAAAGAGGCCAGCAAAATCGTCGTCGACACCACTTGGAACTTCGCACCGAAGAGAACAGAGGCCAGTGGCCAGCTCTCGAGCGACGGGTAGATGTTCTGCAGCATCCAAGGACCAATGACCAGGAATGCCCACAGGCCATACACAATACTTGGGACACCTGCGAGCAAACTCAGCACGGCGATGGCGACCTGGCGTAGACGTTCGGTCAGCAAAAATCGAATGGCCAGGGAGGCGCCAAGACCAAAGAACACAGCGAGAAATAGGGCGATAAATGACGTCTCGAGCGTGCCGATAATAATCGGCAGGCCACCAAAGACGTTGGTGTTCGGGTCCCACACCTTGCCAAAGAGCACGGTGAGGATGTGGGGCAACTGCGGCCCCGACTGCACGAGAATAACAAAGAAAACTGCGCCGACGATTACCAGGAAGGTGATCGCGGGGATGCCTTTCAGCAAATTGTAGGCACTCAGTGTGCGTGCGGCGGGCTTATCGCCCACCGCACGCACACCAAGAAAGTTCCTCGACTTCATGTTTTTACTTTCACTCCCTCGAGGAACCAGTATTACCGTATGACTACTTCAGCACCGAGACCGAGTTGTCAGCGTTCTTCACGCCGAGCAGGATCTTGGTGTCGTTGGCCTGAACCGTAGCGGGCAGTGGCACGAAGCCGTTAGCCGCTGCGTAGCTCTGGCCCTTGTGGGTCAGCCAGGCGAGGAACTTCGTAGCAGCTTCGTTCTGAGCGTTTGAAGGGCAGAACGTCGTATCAGCGGCGTAGCCGTTGGTCGTTGCGTTTGCGCCACAGTTCTTGATGATGGCCCAGGTGTATGAAGCGATTGGCCAAGCGTCAGCCGTCTTGGCCGAGTTGGTCAGGTTCACCAGGGAGAAGTTGTCGGTGTTGACGTTGGCAGCACCAAGGGTTGCGGCAGCCTGGATGAGGGCCAGCGTTGGCTTGATGTAGTGGCCAGCGCCGTCCTTCAGGTTAGCGATGTCGATGGCGCCTGGGTTTGCCAGAACGTAGCCGTATTCGACGTAACCGATTGAACCTTGGGTGGTCTGGATAGAAGCAGCCATGCCCGAGTTACCATTAACAGCCTGGATGGTGGGTGAGTTACCCTTAGCCCAAGCGTCGTAGCCCGCACCGTACATGATGCCGCCGTCAGGGCCGTGTGAGTTGATGGCAGCAGCCGTAGCACCAGTGTTGGTGGCGTTCGGCAAGTTAGCCAAGCCCGAGTTCTGCCAGAGGTAGTCCTCGAACATCAACGTGGTGCCTGACGCAGCGTTGCGGTACAGCACCGTGATGCCCGTTGGGCGGCCGGTGTAGTACAGCTTGTAGAGCTTCGCAGCCACGCCGCCACAGGCAACCAGAGGAGCCTTCGACAGGTTGCCAGCAGCGTTCACGCCACATGCCGTGCCACCGTTGTTAGCGGCGAGGATTGCTGGGTCAGCCCACGAGGTGATGTCACCGTTGTAGATCTTGGTCAGCAATGAACCGTTCAGGTCGATGCCCGCGATGCCGGAGAGGTTATATGCAACCACGGCACCACCGAGGGCGTCAGGAAGCTGCGTGTAGCAGTTGGGGTCTTCGTAGGTACCAGCAGTCGTGTTCAGTGCCGAGTCGGTGATGGTGCAGTCGCCACCGGCAACCTTGGCGGTTGCCAGGGTTGCGCCACCGTAGTTGGTGGTCATGGGCTGGTCGGAGAAACCGATTGCCAAGGTGTTGGCAGTAGCGTCGCTCGAGTTGGTGACGCCCTTACGGCCAGCACCTGAACCACCAGGGGTTGCGTTCAGCGTGGCCATCAGGCCAGAGAACGAAATGCCGTTCTCGCTGAACGTGCCGTTGACGAGTGACGACACGAATGGGTAGACGAACGATGATCCGTTCATCGCCAGGGTGGCGCTGTCGCCGGAAGGCATCGATGCAGCAGCGTCACCGGGAAGACCGGTGCCGAGCACTGCAGCGCTGACTGATGACTGGTAGCCAGCTGGGCAAGCCAGAGGCGAGGTGGTGGTAGGGGCAGCGGCCTTCACTGCACCGTTGACAACTGCGTAGCACTTCGGAGCCGCGGCTGCCGAAGAGGCAACTCCGCTGGCACCAAGCACCACAAGAGACGAGGCCATGACTGCGGCTGCAGCCAAGACGCGCGTCTTGTTCTTGATAGTAAACATTTATTTCCTCCTGGAAATGGTTAGTTGTAGTGCCACTTCGAAGCACCGACACAGCGCCGAGACTTCTCTTTGACACTGGTCAGGCTACGAGGGCAAGGTAAAAACAACGTGACAAGAAATGGTGCCGAAGGCGAAACTTTGGGGTATTTCTTACTCCCCTTTGTGTTACCTCAGTAATGGCAAGGCCAAAGAATAGGGGGAAGGACGAATCTGCCTAGAATGCCTAGATATCAGGCCATAGATATCCGTGTTGGGCCAGACCTGAGGAGACCGCGTGAAGCTTGTTCGAGGACGAAATGTGGCCCTCGTTGCCCTGTTTCTATTGGCAAACAGTGTTCCCGCTGGGGCGGCGGTGTCCGCCACCCCTCTGTCGTTACCTGCCGGCGCCCTCGGCGTCTACCAGGGGTATTTGCCGGCGCTGGCCTGCTCGCGTGAGGGAAACTGTGTCGCCGGCGGTACCTACAACGCGGCAAACAACGCCCAAGGTGCCGTTCTGCTCACCCAGATTCACGGCACGTGGCAAACAGGTGCTCCCCTCGCGCTCCCCGCGGGCGCATCGCTACCCACCCTTCTAACCCTGTCCTGCGGTTCGGGCGGCTCGTGCAGTGGTATCGGTACCGCGCAGACCAGTGCCTCAGTCCAGGCCTCACTTGTCGTGAGTCAGTCGAACGGCGCATGGGGCACCGCGCAGATCCTGACCCTCCCCGCACATGCCTCAACCTCCGGGCAGAACTCCCAGCCACACGGAATTAATTGTGTTGCAACCGGGACATGTGCCGTTGTGGGTACCTACAACGCCGGAGCCGCCACCCTCGGGTACCTCGCTTTCGAGCGCGCTGGAGCCTGGGGTCGCGCCAGTCAGATCGTGTTGCCGGCAGCCCACAACGTCAATCCGCAAGTGACGGCGTCGCAAGTGAGCTGCTGGGCACCGGGCGCCTGCGTTGCGGTCGGAAGTTTCGTCACCTCCAACGGTGTCACCCAGGCCTTCACAGTGACGAGTACCAACTACCAGTGGCACAGTGCGCAACTCGTCACTCTGCCTATTTCGGCCTCGGCCTACAGCGATGCCTCGCTCTCGGAAGTCACTTGTGTCGGCGCAGGATCGTGCACAGCCGTTGGATCATTTACCACCACATCGGGCACGCTCACACCGATGGCCGTCACCATGGCCCACGGTGCATGGGGGCAGGCCGTGGCCATTCACCTTCCTTCCGGGGCAGCATCGAGCGGGGCCACATTCCTTTGGGGCTACGCCGGCGTGTCCTGCGTTACCCCTGGCACGTGCGCCTTTGGTGGCGACTACCTCACGCAGTCCGGACAGCACCAGGGCTTCTTGGTAAATGAAGTGAAGAACGTGTGGCAGTCAGCCCTCACCTTGCCACTGCCATCTGGTGCGCTGTACGCGGGAACGAACGGCGGCGTCATCGATGTGTCCTGCACGACGAGTGGCACCTGCACGGCTGCAGCGGCGTACGTGGATAGCAGCAAGTTGTATCAGGCAATGACGATCAGCGAGACCGCGGGGACATGGGGGGCGCCACGCCCGATCACGATGCCCGGTGGCGCCACCACGGTCGGCGTGGATGGCGGCATCTACGGGTTGGCGTGCTTTGCCGACAACACCTGCCAAATCACCGGCTCCTATCTCGCACGGACCAACCACTACCAAGGGTTCGCTGCAGTCTCATAAATCCCCCGAGGTTTAACCGCAAGTGAACCTCTGGCTCGCCCAGCGTTCACCTTGCGGTAACCCTGTCTTCGTAACGTGTCGTGGTGGCCTTCCTTCGCGAGCACTCCCCCCAGCAGACGTTGGAGCGGGCCACCTTTCGCCCTGAAGTAGTTGATGGCAAGCCCATGGTGCTCCTCGTTGAAGACGAGGAGAGCTACCAGCAGGCGCTGCAGATCGGTCTCTCCGCCGAGGGATTCAGCGTGGTGGGTGCCATGTCATTGACCGAAGCGCGCGGCATCTTGAAAGACAAGACGCCTTCGCTGATCCTGCTCGACGTGATGTTGCCCGATGGCTCGGGCATTGACTTCTGCCGGGAAATTTCCGAGAACTGGCACGTGCCAACGATCATTGTGTCGGCCGCTGACTCTGAGGTCAACGTCGTTCTTGGCCTCGAGCTCGGTGCCGCCGACTACGTCGCCAAGCCCTATCGCCTGCGTGAACTCGTTGCCCGCATGCGCGCGGTGTTGCGCCGTCCAGTCACCATCGCCAGTGAACCCGACGTCATCTCCTTCGGTGACCTGCGCATCGACTTTGCCCGTCACGCGGTGACCCGCAACGGCGAAGACATTGATCTCAGCCGCAAGGAGTTTGAACTCCTGGCCCTCTTCGCCAACAACCTTGGTCAAGTCGTTACCCGTGAGGTCTGCCTCGACACCCTGTGGTGGGGGCTCCAGCTCTCCGACACCCGCACGCTCGACACGCACGTGAAGCGACTGCGCCAAAAGATTGAAACCGACCCCTCCTCGCCACGCCACCTCATCACGGTGCGCGGCGTCGGGTTCCGCCTCGACGCCTGACCCGTTAGGGTCACGATATGCGCGTTGGCGACACTGCACCTGACTTCACCCTCGTTGACCAGACCGGCACCCCGTTTGCGCTTCGTGAGGCACTGGCAAACGGCCCCGTTGTCATCTTCTTTTATCCGGCGGCACTCACCAAGGGCTGCACCGCGCAGTCGTGTCACTTCCGCGACGTGGGCAGTGAGTTTGTTGCCCTCGGTGCCCAACGCGTTGGCATCTCCATGGATGACGTCGCCACCCAGGAGCGCTTCGCCAGTACGAACGACTTGGACTATCCACTCTTAAGCGACCCCGACGGTGCTGTTGCCGCCGCCTACGGCGTCAAGCGGGCCTTCGATTTTCTCAAGGTGCGACGCACCACGTTCGTGATTGGCACCGACGGTCGGATCGTCGACGTTATTGCGTCGGAGTTCTCAATGAACGTGCACGCCGATCGGGCCCTCGCTGCCCTCACCGCACTACAGCGTTAGTGGGGGCTGGCGCAGAAATGCGCCGACGTGGGCAATGACGGCCGAGGCCAGCGCACCATCAATCTGGCGGTGGTCAAATGTCATCGAAATCTCCACCACCTGGCGGACCACGACCTCGTCGTTGACGACCCACGGTGCTTTAGCGATCTGACCAACACACAAAATGGCGCCCGTGCCCGGCGGCAGAATCGGGACCGCAGCGTCAACACCGAAGGGCCCCACGTTGGTAATGGTCATCGTTGTTCCCGCCATGTCGGCCGGCGTCAAGGTGCCCGCACGAGCCGTCTCCACCAACGTGGAGAGGGCATTCGCCATTTCCACCAGTGAGAGCTGATCGGCGTTTTTGATCGACGGCACCACCAGACCTCGTGGGGTGTCGGCCGCAATCCCTAAGTTCACACTGCGCCGCAGCACCACTTCATTGGTTGCCTCGTCGACGTAGGAGTTGATGCCGGGGAAGTGACGGGCGGCGTCAACGAAGGCGAGGGCGAGAAAGACCGACGGCGAGAGTCGCACCCCGGCGTAGGCGGGATCGGCCTTCATGCTCGCGAGTCGCTCCATGGTGGCCGTCGCGTCCAGTCGTAGCCACACCGCGGCCTGGGGTGCTTGGCGCACACTCGACAACATGGCGTCGGCCATGGTCTTGAGAACCCCCTTCATGGGGATGCGTTCTTCCTCGGCCATGGTCTGCCACGGTGACAAGGTGCGGCCCACAAACCGGGCGCCAATGTCGGGGCCGCTGGTTACCTTCTTGGCACTGGCCCGCAGTCGCTCCACGTCAGCTCGCGTGACGACCCCGTCACGACCGGTGCCGTGCACGGTGGCCAAATCAATGCCGAGCTGCTTGGCGAGCAAGCGCACCGGTGGTGAGGTGCGGACCGGTCCTCGCGTCACCGGAACGGAGCGAGCGGGTGCCGCGGGTGCCGCCGCGCCAGACTGACGACGACTCGTACGGACTACGGGTGCCGACTCATCAGCGACCCCAAAACCGATCAGAACAGGTTCGCGTCGGTGCTCCACTGCAGGGACTGCGGTGGCGGTATCGTCAGTCGCGATCGTGACCAGAGGGGCGTCGACGGCGATGGTCTCACCCTCGGTGGCGTGCAGGGTCACCACCCTGCCGGCGAAGGGGCTGGGCAACTCCACGATGGCCTTGGCGGTTTCGACATCGACCAGAGGTTGGTTGAGGACGACCACGTCCCCCACCGCCACCTTCCACGTGACGATGTCGGCCTCAATGAGGCCTTCACCAACGTCGGGGAGGAGGAAGGTCTGCTCGCTCATGCGCCAAAACCCAGCACGCGGTCAACGCCGTCGAGGATGCGGTCCACCGAGGGGCGGAACTCGTCCTCGATGCGACTAATGGGATAGGGCACGTGGTAGCCACTGACAATCACCGCCGGCGCTTCGAGTTCGTAGAAGCAACGGCGGTGGATCTCACTCACGATCTCCGAGCCGACCGAGGCCATGTGCGGGGTCTCTTGCACCACGACGAGGTGTCCCGTCTTCTTCACGCTGGCCACAATGGTGTCAATGTCGAGTGGGGCCACACTGCGCAGGTCGATGACCTCGAGCGAGCGTCCTTCCGTTGCGGCCGTGTCGGCCGCGCGCAGCATCGTCTTGACGTAGGAGCCGTAGCCCACCAGCGTCACGTCAGATCCTTCGCGGCGCACGACGGCCTCGAAGAGGCTCGGACCGGGGTCCTCGACGTTGACCTCACCCTTTTCCCAGTAGCGGGACTTGGGCTCACAGAAAATGATCGGGTCGTCACTGGCGATGGCCTCTTGGATCATCCAGTAGGCGTCGTGCGGCGTCGCAGGCGACACCACCCGCAAACCCGGCGTGTGGGCGAAGTAGACCTCGGGTGATTCGGAGTGGTGCTCGATGGCCCCGATGCCGCCCTGAAAGGGCAAGCGGATCACGATACCCATGGTGTAGGCGCCATCAGAGCGCTTGCGCAGTTTGGCCACTTGGCTGACAATCTGGTCGAACGCGGGATAGACGAAGCCGTCAAACTGAATCTCACACACTGGGCGATAGCCCCGCATCGCCAGGCCCACCGCGGTGCCCACAATGGCCGACTCCGACAGGGGCGTATCCACGACGCGCTCATCACCAAAGAGGTCGAGCAGGCCGTCGGTGATGCGAAAGACACCGCCGAGCTTGCCGATGTCCTCGCCCATAATCATGACCTTGTCGTTGGCGCTCATCGCCCGACGGAGTCCTTCGTTGATGGCCTTGGCCATGGTCATGGTGGTCATGACGTGGCCTCGGTGAGTCCGAGCTCGATGAGGTCACGACGGCCCTCGCTGATCAGCGGGTGGGGTTCGGCGTAGACGTGGTCGAACATCGTGATGGGGTCGGGCTTACCCATAGCGAGCACGTCAGTGCGCAGCTGCAGAGCAATCTCATTGGCCTCGTCTTCGATCGCCGCCACCGCGGGGCGGTGCATGGCGTACTCGTGGGTCAACAGCGACTTGATGCGCTCAATGGGGTCGCGGTGCTTCCAGAGTTCGACCTCGGCGTCAATCCGGTAGCGCGTGGGGTCATCGGACGTGGTGTGGGCACCCATGCGGTAGGTGTAGGCCTCAATCAACGTCGGGCCTTCGCCGGCGCGCGCCCGCTCGAGGGCCCACTTGGTGACTTCGTAGACGGCGATCATGTCGTTGCCGTCGACGCGAATACCGGGAAAGCCAAAGCCCTCACCGCGTCGGGCCAGGGGCACCTTGGACTGGGTCGACGACGGGGTCGAAATACCGAACTGATTGTTCTGGCAGAAAAAGACCACGGGTGCGTTAAATGACGAGGCCCACACGAACGACTCGAGGGCGTCACCCTGGGAGGAGGCCCCGTCGCCGAAGTAGGTGATAACGGCAGTCGGGGCCTTGTCGCGCTGGACACCCATGGCGTAGCCCACGGCGTGCAGCATCTGGTCGGCCAACACGATGGTGGGCAGGGCGTAGTTATAGGTGTAGGGGTTCCAACCGCCGTTGGAGACGGCCCGGAAAATCTTCAACTGGTCGGCGGGCGGCACCCCGCGGCACCAGGCGACGCCGTGTTCGCGGTAGCTGGGAAAGACGAAATCATCGGCCGCCAGGGCGTGGGCCGAGCCAATTTGGGCCCCCTCTTGGCCCTGACTGGGCGCCCACAGGGCCAGTTGGCCTTGGCGCTGCAGCGAGGTGGCCTCGTCACAGAGTCGACGAACAATCACCATGTCTCGGTACATCGCGAAGATGGCCTCACCGTCGAGTGAACTCTCAAACGTGGGGTGCGCGACTCGCTGGCCTTCGGGTGTCACGAGCTGGACTAATTCGTCAGTAAACATCGACACCTTTCTGCAAAGTCGTCCCTGAAAAACACTAGACCCTAGGCTGGGTGCATGGCGAGGCTCTTGGTTGACTGGCGACCGCTCCAACGAAACCGGAACTTCCGCTTAACGATTACCGGCCAGCTATTGAGCCTCATTGGTTCACAAGTCACCCTGGTCGCCGTTCCCTATCAGGTGTACCGCGACACACACTCGAGTCTCTGGGTCGGACTGGTCAGTCTCATTCAACTGCCGTTCTTGATTTGTGGCTCACTCATCGGTGGCGCCTACGGCGACCGCTTCGAAAAGCGTAGGTTGCTGGTTGTTGGCTCGCTCATCTGCGCGATCGTCGACGCCGGCCTTGCCCTAAACGCGAGCTTTCACGGCGGCTCGTTTGTCATCCTCGTCCTCTTAGCGGCGATCTTGGCCGGCACCGTGGGGTTCACCGGACCCATCCGCTCCGCCGCACTGCCGAAAATCTTGGGCCCCGACGACTTGATCACTGGCTACGCCATTAACCAGGTCGTGTTCAACCTCGCCGTGGTGGTCGGCCCCACCCTGGCCGGCATCCTGCTGGCCGTCTTTCCCTTGAGCGTTTGCTACCTCGGTGACGCCGTCACCTTTTGTTGGCTGGCCTTCATGACCTACTTCCTCGATCCGCTGCCACCATCAGACGACGTGGTGCCCGCCGCGCTGTTTCGTTCCATCACTGACGGCTTTCGCTACGTCAAGGAGCAGCCCGCAGCCAAGGCCGTCTGGTACGCCGACCTCATCGCCATGGTCTTTGGCATGCCCCGGGCCCTCTTCCCGGCCATGGCGCTCACCGTGTATCACGGCGGCACCAAAACCCTCGGTCTCCTCTACGCCGCTATCGGCGTTGGCGCCATCTTGATGGGACTGTTCTCGGGCTGGGTCGAAAAGGTTCAGCGCCGCGGCTACGCCGTCATCATGGCCATCATGGTCTTTGGTCTCGCCATTGCCCTCTTTGGCATCGTGCGGGTCTTCTGGTTCGGCTTTCTCATGCTGGCCCTCGCCGGCGCGATGGACGTCGTCTCGACCATCTTGCGCAACACGATCTTGCAGTTGGCGATCTCTGATGAGTTCCGTGGTCGCTTAAGTGCGATTCAAATGGCCGTCGTCACCGGCGGACCTCGCCTGGGTGATATCGAGTCGGGTGCGGTGGCCTCACTGAGCTCCACGGAGTTTTCCGTAATTTCCGGCGGCCTCGCCTGCGCCATTGGCGTGCTGGTCTTTGCCTGGCGCCACAAGGACTTTCGGCAGGCGCGCGCGGCCTAAGAGGTGCGCAAGGTGACTGGTCGGCGCTTGCCGTTCGTCACCGCGGCCAACTGACCACAGGCCGCATCAATCGAGCGACCACGGGTGTTGCGTACCGTCACGTTGATGCCCAACGCCACCAGACCGTCGCGGAACTCATTGACCCGTTCCGGCGTTGAGCCCATAACGAGATAGCCCGGTGTGGGATTCAGGGGGATCAAGTTCACGTGCGCGTTCAGACCGGCGGCGTAGCCGGCGAGTTCGTCAATTGCTTGATCGGTGTCGTTCACCCCGTCGATGAGCGCCCACTCAAAACTCAAACGGCGACCGGTGGCGTCCATCCACTTCTGGCAGGCGTCGTAGAGGCGTTCGAGGGGATAGCGCTTGTTGAGCGGCACCAGTTCGTCACGCGTCGTGTTGTTCGCGGCGTGCAGACTCACGGCGAGGGTGAGGGGTAGTCCCTCCTCGGCCAAACGTTCAATCGCCGGGGCTACCCCCACCGTCGAGACGGTGAGGTGGCGAGCGGACATGCCCTTGAGTTCGTGCAGACGCTTGACGACGGCGACGGTCGTGTCGTAGTTGGCGAGCGGTTCACCCATGCCCATAAAGACCACGTTGCTCAATCGACGCGGGGCTGCGGCACGGGTGGCGAACATCACCTGCTCGATTACCTCACCGGGGCTCAGCTGTCGTGAGTAGCCGGCCTGGCCCGTGGCGCAGAAGGTGCAGCCCATGGCGCAGCCGGCCTGCGAGGACACGCAGACGGTGACCCGGTCGGCGTAGCGCATGAGTACGGTTTCAATGGTGGCCCCGTCGTGCAGGCCAAAGACCCACTTGCGCGTGGCCCCGTTATCAGACTCAACGTCGTTGAGCACCGTGAGGGCCGACGGAAACTCCGTGGTCAGACGGGCACGGAGCGTCTTGGGAATCGTGGTGATGTCTTCGAGAACGAGACCGTCGCGCCAGAGCCCCTGAAAGATCTGGTCGACGCGGTAGCGCGGCTCACCATCCAAGATGGTGGCGAGCTCCGACTGGTCGTATTCGTAAACCGAAGGCACCGCTACAGGCTAGGGCACAGCCGGTGCAATTAGAAGTTCGAGGTGTCGGCGACCGAGTCGAAGCGAGCAAACTCGCCGCGCCACGTGAGGTAGGCCGTCTTGGTGGGACCATTACGGTTCTTGCCCACGATGACTTCGGCCTCGGCCTTTTGCTCGTTGGGCACTTCCTGGGCGTACTGTTCGGGGCGGAACAAGAAGAGCACGACGTCGGCGTCCTGCTCCAGTGATCCCGACTCACGAAGGTCACTCATCATGGGACGCTTGTCCTGACGGGCTTCGAGGGCACGCGACAGCTGCGAGAGGGCAATGACCGGGCAGCCGAGTTCGCGCGCCAGAATCTTGAGCGCACGACTCATCTCGGAGACCTCGACCTGGCGATTCTCCGAACGGCCACGGTTGGTCATCAGCTGGAGGTAGTCAATGATGACGACACCGAGGTCACCGTTCTGCTGCTTAATGCGGCGAGCGCGAGCGCGAACGTCCATCACCGTCAAGACGGGGTTGTCGTCGATGAAGACCTTGGCCGTCTGCAGGTAGGTGAAGGCATCCTGGGCGCGACTCCAGTCGGCCTCGGAGAGGTCACCGGTGCGCAACTTGGCCGAGTCGATGCGGGCCGTGGAGGCCAGGATGCGCTCGGTCAACTCCAGCTTGCTCATTTCCAATGAGAAGAACAGGGCGGGGCGCTTCACTACGGCACCGACGTGGGTCAAGATACCCAACGCAAAGGCCGTCTTACCCATTGAAGGTCGGGCACCGACGATGGTGAAAGAGTGGGGCTGAAGGCCCTGGAGAATGAGGTCCAAGGACTTGTACCCCGTCTCGAGACCATTGAACTGGCCGCGGGTCTCGCCACGCACCTCGAGGAGGTTCGCCTCTTCGACCAGGAGCTTGTGCAGCGGGAGGTAGGACTCTTCGCGGCTGCCATCGCTAATGCGGTTGATCTTCTGCTCGGCTTCATCAATCAGCGCCACGACGTCGTCGGTGGGCTTATAGGACTCGTCGACAATCTCGGTGGCCGTCGAGATGAGGCGGCGCTGCTGGGCCTTCTCGTGCACCAGCTGGGCGTAGTGCTTGGCGTTGGCCACCGAAGGCGTGCTCATCGAGAGCGACGCCAAAACGCCCACGTCGATGGCCGGCACGCCGAGCTCTTGCAGCTTGGCCTGGACCGTGACGAGGTCGACGGGCTCGGCCGCGTTATTGAGCGCGAGGATGGCGTGATAGATCTGTGCGTGCAGGGGACGATAGAAGTCCTCGGGGACGCAGATTTCGTAGACCTCAGACACGGCCTCGGGCGAGAGCAGCATGGCGCCGATGACGGACTCTTCGGCCTCGAGCGAGTGGGGTGGGATACGCACCGGCGTCGCGGGCGTAAACGAGGGGCGATCGTTTTCAATGTTTGACATAAGACCTCAACTGTCGTCGACTTCACCTGTGTGTCGCAAGAACAACAACATGTGGATTTGCTTGTGGGAAACACACTGTGGCCCATGGGTGTGACATGAAAAAACCGGGGCTCGAAAGCCCCGGTCTTTTCACGATATGTCGGGAGTGCCTACTTGGCGACAACCTCAACGTTGAACGTCGCGACAACACCGTCGAACAAGACTGCCTGCACGGAGGCCGTGCCGACTTCCTTGAGGTGCTCGTCGAGCTTGATCGCGTGGCGGTCCAACGAGACGTTGGTGGCCGTACGGATGGCGTTGACAATGTCGGACTCGGTCACGGAACCGAACAGACGACCGTTGGCACCGGCGCGAGCCGCGACAACAATGGTGGCCTTTTCGATGACGTCACGCTGCGTCTCGGCGGCGGTGCGGCTGGCGGCGTCACGAAGGTCGCGGGCCTTGCGCATTGACGCGGCCTGCTGCTCCATGGCCTCGTTGGCCTCCAACGCGGTGCCGTTGGGCAGAAGGAAGTTGCGGGCGTAGCCCTTCTTCACTTCGACGATGTCGCCACGACGGCCGACACCCTTTACGTCGCTACGGAGTAGGACCTTCATTCGCCCGCCTCCTCGGTGGTCGCCTCTACGAATACTTCCTCAGCGGTGCTGGCGTCGTCGAGCAACTCTTCGTTCTCGGCGGCCGACACCTGGTCACGGTCCTGACGTGGGCCACGGCCACGGTCGTCGCGGTTGCCACGACCCTTGCGCTCGGTCACGGTGCGCTGCGTGTAGGGCAACAGGGCCAACTCGCGAGCGGTCTTGATCGAGTCGGTGACGTCACGCTGGTGCTGCTGGCAGTTGCCGGACACCTTGCGGCCACGGATTTTGCCGCGGTCGGAGATGTACTTGCGCAGCTGGGCCAAGTCCTTGTAGTCAACCGAACCGACGCCGTGCTGACAGAAGGAACAAGCCTTCTTCTTCAGACCGCGACGGTTCTCCATCTTTGGTGCCCTCTTGGGCAGGGTGGGCATATTCTTACGGGGCATTAGAAGGGCTCCTCGTCGTAGGTGTATTGAGGTGTTGCGGGTGCTGCGGATGGTTGGTAGCTAGAGCCACCGTTGCTGGGGTAGCTTGCGCCACCGTCAGCACGTGGGGTGCGGGTCACGGCAGCGGTCGCCCAGCGCAGTGACGGAGCAATCTCGTCGGCAACGATTTCGAAGGCGCTGCGCTTGTTGCCGTCCTTGTCTTCGTAGGAGCGCTGCTCCATACGACCGGTGACGACAACGCGTGAACCCTTCTGCAGCGAGTTCGCGCAGTTTTCGGCCAGCGAGCCGTAGGCCTGGATGTCGAAGTACGACGTCTGTTCCTGCTGCTCGTTCGTCTGACGATTCGTCCACTTGCGACTCACCGCAACTGCGAGACGCAGTGCAGCCTGTCCGCTGTTGAGAAACTTCAGTTCGGGATCGCGGGTGATGTTCCCAACGATCGTGATGGTGTTTTCGGCCATGCTCTCTCCTTTGGTGTCGAGCGTCCGAGACTACGCCTCAGCCGTGACACGGCTGGACTTCGCTCGTTCGTTGCGACGAAGGACCTTGAAGCGAAGGACTTCGTCCGACAACGTCAAGATGCGGTCGAGCTCATCAACCGTGATGGGCTCACCAGCAAACTCAACGAGAACGTAGTAGCCCTCTTTGCGCTTCTTGATTTCGTACGCCAAGGGACGCTTGCCCCAACGGTCGATGTTTCCGGGAGTTCCACCATTGTTGCGAATGGTGTCAAGAGCACGGTCGAGTGCAACCTGGATGGACTGCGCGTCGACAGTGGTGTCGAACACAATCATTGATTCATAAGGCCTCATGGCCACTTTCCTTTCCCTCTGGTCCGACGAATCGGGCTCTGCGGAAGACAGAGCAGGGTGAGTTGGTACTTCCCCGCACTCGCGGGAATGACCACTTTAGTCCACATCGCGCAAAAACGCTAATGGCCGAAGGTCTCCGGGGTGGGGTAGGTCTCGGATGCACTAGGAAACGCACCGGATTTCACGTCGTCGGCGTAGGCGGCGACGGCCTGGGTGATCAGCGCGCCCACGTCGGCGTACCGGCGCACAAACTTCGGTGGGGTGCGCTTGGTGAGACCCAAAATGTCGTGCAGAACCAGCACTTGGCCGTCGGTATCTGCACCAGCGCCAATACCAATGGTCGGAATATCCAACGCCTCGGTGACCCGAGTCCCCACGGCGGCGGGCACGCCCTCAATCACAATGGCGCACACCCCGAGCTCTTGCAAGATCAGCGCCTCGGCCACCAACTGATCGGCGGCGTCACTCGTTTTGGCCTGCACCTTGAAGCCACCCATCGCCAGAACGCTCTGGGGGGTGAGGCCCAGATGGCCCACCACGGGAATTTCGGCGTTGAGAATGGCGCGAATGACCTCGCTCCGGTTCGCCCCACCTTCGAGCTTGACCGCCTGCGCGCCCGCACGAATAAGTGCGCCGGCGTTCGCGACCGCTGCGGCCGGCGTGCCGTGATAACTCAACCAGGGCATGTCGGCCACGATCATGGCGCTGGGTGTTGCGGCGGCCACGGCGGCGGTGTGGTGCACCATGTCGGCGACGGAGACACGCAGGGCGTCGTCGTGGCCCAACACGACATTGGCGAGTGAGTCCCCGACGAGGAGCAGGTCAACGCCGGCCGCGTCGGCGTAGCGAGCGGTCGGCTCGTCGTAGGCCGTAATCATCACCAGCGGGGCACCACCGCGGCGTCGCTTGCGAGCGCGCAGTTGCGGGGCGTTCACTTCTGGGCCTGACGCTGGCGGCGGGGCTTGACGCCTCCGGCCGACCACTTACGCGCCAGGTGGTGGAACTTGCAGGCGGTGCAGACTTCCACGGTGTAGCACTGCACCGGCTCTTCCCGGCGCTCGAGCTTGAGCAGTTCAGAGCGGGTCAGCGGGCAGGTGCCGCCAGCGGGCAGACGGGCACCAAAGACGTAGGTAACCTCCACGAGTTCCTTGTCCGTGCACAGTGGGCACATTTCCCCGGTCTTTCGACCAATATTCACGGCGGCGCGCATCAGCTCCGGGTGGGCGTCGCAGACATCCTCGTGGCGGAGACTGCCATTGGCGATTTTGGACAACAGGGCGTGTCGAACCAGACCAAACTCAACAACGGCACCGTCGGCCGTTGTATTTCGGAGGTTCTTTTTCACACTGGGCAGATTACCCGCCGGCGCCGAAACACCGGTAATTGGCACTACCAGTGGAGCATGCGGGTGGCCACGATGACAATGGTGAGGGGCACAAAGGCGATCACCCAGCCCTGCCAGGTCTGGGGTCGCAGGCCATATCCCATCCGTTTTGGACCAAACCACGGTTTTTTCGCCATTTTCCGACCTTTCGAACCGCGAAATTACCTGACATTCCTGCCCGCATGACCCGAAACGGGAACTCAATTGCCAAGATTGTGCACTTTTATTGTATTTCGATGTATCGAAACGATAGTATGAAAAATATGTTGGATCTCGCAATACTTGGCTTACTCATGGACCGTGACCACCACGGCTACGAGATTCGCACCCAAGTACGTGACCGCTTGGGCGTCGGCGCCAATCTCTCCTTCGGCTCGATCTACCCCGCACTCGCTCGCCTCGAGCGCCAGGGACTGGTCGAGGCCGTCACGCTCAGCGAGGTCAAGCCGTCAGCACTGTCGACGGGTTCGCTCAGTGGTGAGCGCGCCTCGTTGCGTTCGCTACGCGCCTCTCAGGGGCTGGGTCGACGTGGTCGCAAGGTGTATCGCATCACCGAGGCCGGGCGCAGCGCCTTCGTGGCGCTCCTGGCGGACCCCGCAACCGTTGATGATGGACGCAACTTCTCACTGCGCGTGGCACTGGCCAAGTACCTCACGCCGAGTCTTCGCGTGACGCTGTTGGAGCGTCGCCGGGCAGATCTTTTCGAGCGCCTCGCAGAAATGCAGGCGGGCGCTCGTAATGAACAGCTCGATTCCTACGCCCGCAGCGTTATGGCGCATGCGGTCAAGGGCGTCGAGCTCGACCTCGAGTGGATCGACACCCTGTTGACCACCGAACGAAGTAATCAACAATCCGCCTCAACGGCGAAATAAGAAAGGAAAGCCATGAAGAAGATTCGCGTGGCAATCGCTGGCGTTGGAAACTGTGCCAGCTCACTCGTACAGGGCGTCACCTTCTATAAGGACGCCAAGGACGGCGACAACGTTCCCGGACTGATGCACGTGACCCTCGGTGGGTACCACGTCTCAGACCTCGAGTTCGTGGCCGCCTTCGACGTCGACGCCTCCAAGGTCGGTGCCGACTTGGCCAAGGCAATTGAGGGTGGCAAGAACAACACCATCAAGTTTGCCAATGTCGCCGACACCGGTGTCATCGTGCAGCGTGGTCCCAGCCTCGACGGCTTGAACAAGTACTACAAGGCCGCCATCGACGAGTCAGCCGCCGAGCCCGTCGACGTCGCGCAGGCACTGCGTGACGCGGGCGCCGAAGTCCTCGTGTCGTACCTCCCCGTCGGCTCCGAAGAGGCCCAGCGCTACTACGCGCAGGCCGCACTCGACGCCGGCGTGGCCTTCGTGAACGCCATTCCCGTGTTCATCGCCTCCGACCCCGTCTGGGCGAAGAAGTTTGCTGACGCTGGCGTGCCGATCATTGGTGACGACATCAAGAGCCAGGTCGGTGCCACCATCGTGCACCGCGTCTTGGCTCGCCTCTTCGAGGACCGCGGTCTGGCCCTCGACCACACCTACCAGCTCAACGTGGGCGGCAACATGGACTTCAAGAACATGCTCGACCGCGAGCGCTTGGAGTCCAAGAAGGTCTCCAAGACCCAGG
>DAINRA010000022.1:0-19343 GCA_036742195.1 Acidimicrobiales bacterium | reverse complement strand
GCTCCGGTTGCTGCCGCCCCCGCCCCCGTGGTGAGCGCGTCAGTCGCCGAGACGCTCGAGGCCGTGGGCGCCGTCGCCTCTCCCCTCGTGCGCCGCTTGGCTCGCGAGCAGGGACTCGACCTGTCGAACGTCCGTGGCACGGGCCCCGGTGGACGCATCATCCGCGCCGACCTCGACAAGGCCGTTCCTGCCGCACTGGCAGCGTCCACGCGTGGTGGCGCGCTGCCGATGACCTCTGGTCCACTGGTCGACGAGAAGCGTGGCTCCACGGAGATCGCCTTCACCCCCGTGCGCCGCGTCATTGCCCGTCGCCTCGGTGACTCTGCGCGCTCTATCCCCCACTTCTACGTCACGGCCTCGGCCGACGCCGAAGAACTGGTCACCCTGCGCGCCAAGCTCAACGAGCAGCTCGCCCAGACCGGACGAGCCAAGGTCTCGATCAACGACCTGCTGATCCGCGCCTGTGCGCTGGCGTTGCGCGAGCACCCGCTGGTGAACGCCTCCTACGTCTCGGACACCTCGGCCACCATGCTGGTGCACGACCGCGTCAACATTGGCGTGGCGGTGGCTTCCAACAACGGCCTCGTGGTGCCCGTCATCGTTGACGCCGACCACAAGACGGTCTCCGAGCTCGGTGCCGAAGCCAAGGAACTCATCACCCAGGCCAGCACCAAGGGCCTCTCGATTGACCAGATGAGTGGTGGTACCTTCACCATCTCCAACCTGGGCATGTTCGGGGTTGAAGAGTTCACCGCCATCATCAACCCACCAGAGGGCGCCATCCTCGCGGTGGGTGGCACGAAGAAGGAGGCCGTCGTGGTCAACGACGAGATCCAGATTCGCCACGTGATGCGCTACACCCTCTCAGCCGACCACCGCATCATCGACGGTGCACTGGCTGCTCAGTTCCTGCAGACGCTCTCGCGTTTGATCGAGAACCCGCTGTCACTGATTATCTAAGTCAGACCAGTCAAACGCCCCGGTTCGCCTCACGGTGGACCGGGGCGTTTGCTTTCCCGGCCGCACGAGGCCGTGGCGAGGGCCTAGAGGGCCGCCATGGCGCAGAAGGTCAGCTCGGTCCGCACCACGAATCCCATGCGCTCATAGAGCGCCTGAGCGCGCGGATTCGCCGCCGACACGTGCAGCATGGCCTCGTCTCCGTCGTTCCTCGTTGCGGTGACGACGTGACGCACAATCTCCATGCCCAATCCCTGGCCGCTAAAGGCGGGGTCGGCGCAGACGGCCGAGACCTCTCGATAGCCGTCGACGCGCATGCGGTTGCCGCCCATGGCGGCCAACCGTCCCTCAAGAAAGATGCCGAAGTAGTTGCCGAGTTCAAAGGTGCGTGGCGCAAAGGGCCCCGGCTTGGTGCGCTCCACCAAGTCCACCATCGCTTCAACGTGCTCGCCCCCCAACGGCACTGCTCGCTCACTCTCGCCACTGGCCACGGACTCGGCGATCATTTGACGGCCCACCCCGCGGTAGTCGACGCGCCAGCCCTCGGGTACCTCGACGTCATGACGCGCCACGATCAACGAGCCGCCCTGAACCAAGCGATGGGCGTCTTCCCAGGCCTCGGGCGTGGCCTCGTCGGGCAGGCCACCGAAGGCCGAGACCGCTGGGCTGTACCGCAGCGCCAGTCCCTCGCCTTCGGCGAAGCCGGCGTGAGGACCAAGCAGGGCGTAGTGAACGGGATTGTCGAGGTGGTGCGGGGAGTTAGGCACGGGGGCGTCGCCGGACGAGACGCTGTTCGACCGTAATAAAGCCAGCGACGAACACGGTGGAGGCGGCCACGATAACGACCATGGTGATCAGCACCGTCTGATAGCCCAGGTGGGTCACGTTGAAGAACTTGTAGGGGTAGGTGTGGGTCACCGCCCCACGAGCCAACGTGAAGAGCAAGAAGATGGTCGGCACCACGTAGAGCTGCCAGACCCGGCGCCACGTGAACCAGCCGTGAGGACCACACAGGGCCCAGACCACGAGCGCGACGACGGGATTGACGTAGTGGACCAGGGTGTTGACGAGCAGATTGAACCAGCCGTCCACGTGGTCCGTCGGGGCGATGAGCACGGCGTAGAGAACGCCGGTCAAGGTAATCATTAACAGGCCCGTATTGCGTCCCGCCCGAAACAGCGGGGTGTCTCGATCTGGGTTGCGGGCCAACATCGTCCACACCAGAGCAATGGCAATGTTGGACCAGTGGGTAAAGTAACTCAGGTCGTCACCAATGCGCTGGAGCGAACCGGTAGCGCCACCCTGGTAGGGGCCGAAGAGGCCGCCGGTCGGCCCGTGGGTTACCTGGGGGTCAAGAATATTGCGACCAATACGCAGACCCGTCCCCGCCCAGGCGAGAACAGCGGCACTTGCATAGAGCCAACGGCGTGACGACATGATGCAATCCTAGGCACCACCGCCGCAAAAACCGGTCTCGCTAGTCTGGAGTTTCACCCAAAGGAGACCCCATGCACACTCGTGGATACGCTGCCCTGGCCGCCAAGGCCCCACTCACCCCCTTCACCTTCGAGCGCCGAGAACTTCGTCCACGTGACGTCGCCTTCGACGTGCTCTTCGCCGGCATCTGCCACTCCGACATCCACCAGGCTCGCGAGGAGTGGGGACCGTCGATCTTCCCCATGGTGCCCGGCCACGAAATCGTCGGTGTCGTCACCGCGGTGGGCGACGAGGTCTCCTCATTTCGCGTCGGCGAGCGCATTGGCGTTGGCGTCTTCGTTGACGCCTGCCGAACCTGTGAGCACTGCCTCGCTGGCTACGACCAGTACTGCCTGAACGGCTTTACCCCCACCTACAACGGCCTCGAGCGCGATGGCGTGACCATTGCCCAGGGTGGCTACGCCAACCGCTTCGTCGTCGATGAGCGCTACGCCGTCCACGTCGCCGAGAGCCTCGACGCGGCCGGTGCCGCCCCCCTGCTGTGCGCGGGGATCACCCTCTACTCGCCGCTGCGCCACTGGAAGGTCGCGCCCGGTCAGAAGGTCGGCATTATTGGCCTCGGTGGCTTGGGGCACATGGGTGTCCAACTCGCCGCCGCCATGGGCGCCGAGGTCACCGTCTTTTCTCACTCGGCCGGCAAGCGTGACGACGCCCTGGCCCTCGGCGCGACGGACGTCGTGCTGACTAAGGATCCCGCGACGCTCGCCTCTCTGAGCGACCGATTTGACCTCATCATCAACACGGTCTCGGCTGACATCGACCTCACGCCCTACCTGCGACTGCTCAAGCTCCACGCCACATTGGTAGTCGTGGGTCTGTCGGGCGTACCGATGCAGATCTACCAGGGCACCCTCCTCGACGGCCGGCGCTCACTGGCCGGATCGATGATCGGCTCAATGGGTGAACTGCAAGAGATGATGGACTTCTGCGCCGAGCACAACATCACCTCCAAGGTCGAGGTCATCGCCGCCAGCGACATCAACACCGCCTACGAGCGCACCGTCGCCAGCGACGTGAAGTATCGATTTGTGATCGACGCCGCGACGTTCTAGCCGCCAAGGGGCTTCCCCGGCCCTTCGCCAGTTCCTCCTACACAAACAACAAGGCCCCGGTGGCGAACCACCGGGGCCTCGTTGTTGCGACGTGGATCAGCTGCAGCCGCTGGTGGCGCCGCAGCTCGAGCAGACGTAGCACGAGCCGGCACGCTGCATCGAGTCACCGCACTGGTAGCACATGGGGGCGTCGCGCTGCTCAATGCGAGCGGCCACGGCCTCCACGGCTGCCTTCGGCGTCAAGTCAATCAACGTGGGCTGGACTTCGATGCCGACCGTTGGCGTGGCCTGCTCGGCCACTTCGGGCAGCGTGGGCTGGATGCGCTCAGACGTTGACAGCACGCCTAAGGTCTCGCGCTCCGTTGGGCTCAAGTAGTCCAGGGCCAGGCGACGGAAGATGTAGTCGACGATGGAGGTCGCGATACGCAGGTCCGCGTCGTCCGTCATGCCCGAGGGCTCGAACTTCATGTTCACGTACTTGCGCACGTAGGTCGACAGTGGCACACCGTGCTGCAGGCCGAGGCTGATCGAGATCGAGAAGGCGTCCATGATGCCCGCCAGGGTTGAACCCTGCTTGGACACCTTGATGAACACTTCACCGGGACGACCGTCTTCGTACTCACCGACGGTGACGTAGCCTTCGCAGTCCGCCACGCGGAAGGAGAAGGTGGCCGACACGCGACGACGTGGCAGACGCTCACGCAGGGCGCCCACGAGGACGGACTCGGTCACGACCGGTGCGTTCGAGGCGTTGCGCAGGGCAGCCTCGAGCTCGGCGATGCGGGTCTTGAACTCCTCGGCGGCCGAGTCGGTGGCGACGACGGACGAGCTGCTTTCGCCGTCCTTCTTCGCCGTTGACAGGGGCTGGCCAACCTTGCAGTTGTCGCGGTAGATCGCCACGGCCTTGATGCCGAGCTTCCAGGCGTCCATGTGCAGGTTCTCGACGTCCTCAATGGTGGCGTCTTCGGGCATGTTCACCGTCTTGGAGATGGCGCCGGAGATGAAGGGCTGAATGGCGCCCATCATCTTGACGTGACCCAAGTAGTGAATGGTGTTGTCACCCATGGAGCAGGCGAAGACCGGCAGGTGCTCGGGGCGCAGCTCAGGTGCACCGACGATCGACTTGTTCTCGTCGATGTAGGCGACGATGGCGTCGACCTCAGCGTCGGTGTAGCCGAGCTTGCGCAGCGCGCGTGGCACGGTCTGGTTGACGATGGACATGTTGCCACCACCGACCAGCTTCTTGAACTTCACCAGACCGAGGTCGGGCTCAACACCAGTGGTGTCACAGTCCATCAACAGACCGATGGTGCCGGTCGGGGCGAGCACGGAGGCCTGTGCGTTGCGCACACCGTACTTTTCACCCAACGTGACGGCCTCGTCCCACGCGTTCTGCGCGGCGAAGAGGACGTCGAAGAACTTGTCCTCCACGTTGGCGATTTGGAACGACGCGTCACGGTGCTTGCGCAGGACGTTGAGCATGGGCTCAGCGTTCTCGGCGAAGCCGTCGTGTGGTCCCATGCGGCCGGCGGTGCGGGCCGAGGTGGCGTAGGCGTGACCGGTCATCAGCGCCGAAATCGACGCGGCCAGAGCGCGGCCCTGGTCGGAGTCGTAGGCCATACCCGAGGCCATGAGCAGAGCACCCAGGTTGGCGTAGCCCAGACCCAGCTGGCGGAACTTGCGGCTGTTAGCGCCAATGGCTTCCGTTGGGTAGTCGGCGGCACCGACGATGATCTCCTGGGCGGTGAAGAGCACGTCGATCGTGGCCTTGAAGGCCTCCACGTCGAAGCGGCCGTCAGCCAAGAGGTACTTCATCAAGTTGATCGAGGCCAGGTTGCAGGCCGAGTTGTCGATGTGCATGTACTCCGAGCAGGGGTTCGAACCGTTAATGCGGTCCGTGTTCGAGCTGGTGTGCCAGGCGTTGATCGTCGTGTCGAACTGCAGACCGGGGTCGGCGCACTCCCACGCCGCGCGGGCAATCTGACGCCAGAGTTCCTTGGCCTTGACGTGACGGACGACCGTGTGGCCGTCGCGAGCCATCAGTGGCCACTCGGCGTCGGCGAGCACGGCGTGCATGAAGTCGTCGGAGACGCGCACCGAGTTGTTGGCGTTCTGGTACTGGATCGAGGTGATGTCCTTACCGTCGAGGTCCATGTCGAAGCCGGCGTCGCGCAGCACGCGGGCCTTCTTCTCTTCGTTGGCCTTGCACCAGATGAACTCTTCGACGTCGGGGTGGTCCACGTCGAGGATGACCATCTTGGCGGCGCGGCGCGTCTTACCACCGGACTTGATGGTGCCGGCTGAGGCGTCGGCACCACGCATGAAGGAGACGGGGCCTGAGGCCGTGCCGCCACCTTCGAGGAGCTCTTCGCTGGAACGAATCTTCGACAGGTTCACACCGGCACCCGAGCCACCCTTGAAGATGATGCCCTCTTCGGTGTACCAGTTGAGGATGGAGCGCATCGAGTCCTGCACGGCCAAGATGAAGCAGGCACTGCCCTGCTGGGGCACGCCCTTGACACCAATGTTGAACCAGACCGGTGAGTTGAAGGCGGCCTTCTGGGTGACCAGGAGGTGCTTGAGCTCGGCGTTGAAGGCCTCGGCCTCGGCCTCGTCGGTGAAGTAGTCGCGCTCGATACCCCAGTTGGTGATGGTGTCAACGATGCGGTTGACCACCGTCTTCAAGCTGGTCTCACGCTCGGGCGTACCTAAGGTGCCGCGGAAGTACTTCTGGGCGAGGATGTTGGTCGCGTTCACTGACCACGACGCGGGGACCTCAACGTCGAGCTGCTCGAAGGCAACCGAGCCGTCGCGGAAGTTGGTGATGCGGGCGTCACGACGGTCCCAGACGATCTCGTCGTAGGGGTGACGTCCTTCGGTGGTGAAGTACCGGCGGATGCCGATGCCGAGGCGCTGTGGGGCGATAGCCATTTTTCTCTCTTTTCGTGTTTTCGAACTGCGATATGCGACCCGCGCGGTGTTGAGGGGCGGAGATACGAGGATAGTGCCTCCCCGGCCTCAACCACTACATGTAGTGGTTGGACCCACTACCCGTCGCAAGATGCTGTGTTATTACATCACTGTAATTTGCTCGCGTCAATGCCATTTGTGTGAATTCGTCAGAAATATTTCTCGACCGACGCCAAACTCCTGATGAGTAGCGGAAACGGCTCGAGCCAGTCATTCGGGTGACGCAGAAACCGTCGAAAAAAGGTCTCACAGTGGTCACAAAATTGACCAATAAAGGTACTGAAAAATGCTCGTCCTCGCGCCCTTCGGCGATTAGTCTTCGCTACTTCTGGAGCAGCGGGAGTGCACGCTTCAAGTTGCGGATCGCCTGGTGCGTGCGCAGCTCGTTTTCGATCAGCGCGAAGCGCACGTGACCGTCACCGCCCTCACCGAAGCCCACGCCGGGACTCGTTGCGACCTCGGCCTCGGTGATGAGGAACTTCGCGAAGTCGAGCGACCCCATCCCCTGCTCACGGTAGGCCTCGGGAATTGGCGCCCAGATGAACATCGATCCCTTCGGCGCGGCCACTTCCCAGCCGATGCGATTAAGTCCCTCGATCAGCACGTCGCGACGGACCTGATAGATCTCGCGCAACTGGTCGGGATAGTCCGGCGCTTCGTTCATTGCCACGATGGCGGCAATCTGCACGGGCTGGAAGGTGCCGTAGTCGAGGTAGCTCTTGAGCTTGGTCAAGGCGGCCACAATCTCCTTGTTGCCAACCATAAAGCCGACACGCCAGCCGGCCATCGAGAAGGACTTGGTCAAGGTGTAGAGCTCGACGCAGCACTCCTTGGCACGGGGAACCTGCAGGATGGAGGGCGGCTGGTAGCCGTCAAAACCCAGGTCGGCGTAGGCAAAGTCGTGACAGATAATGACCTCGTGTTCGAGGGCGAAGTGAACGAGTCGCTCCATAAAGGCCAAGTCCACACTGGCGCTGGTGGGGTTGTGGGGGAAGGAGCAGATGATGACGCGCGGCTTGACCGTCGCCGACTGCCAGGCCGCCACGAGGCCGTCGAAGAAGTCGTCGCCGGGGTCATTGGTGCTCGAGCCCGGGTCGACCATGGGCACGGTGATGACGGAGGCACCGGCGAAACCAGGGCCGGCCAAGTGAATGGGGTAACTCGGACTCGGGACAATGGCGGTGTCACCGGGTCCCAGCAAGACCCACATCAAATGCGTGAGGCCTTCTTTGGCACCAATGGTGGTGACCACTTCGGTCTCGGGGTCGAGATCGACGTCGAAGAGATTCTTGTAACGCGTCGCGATCGCGGCACGAAGATTGGGAATACCGCGGCTCGCGCTGTAGCGGTGGTTCTTCGGGTTGTGTGCAGCTTCCGCGAGCTTCTCGACGGCAATGTCGGGGCTGGGCAGGTCAGGGTTCCCGAAGCCGAAGTCGACCACGTCGCGGCCTTCGGCACGGGCCTGCGCTTTGAGCCCGTTGATGTGGGCGAAGACGTAAGGAGGGAGGCCGTTGATTCTGCGGAAATCCATACCCAAACTTACAACGTTTTTTCCCTACGCCACGACGAGAGTGCTTCGATATCGACGTTCGGGGCACAGATGGCCCACGTAGCCCCCGCCGACTCCAAGGCATCGAGGGTGCCGCCGAGGTCCTCGGGCACCGGTCCGGCGAAGTTCACGGGGCCATCACTCGCCGCCTGCGCAACGTCCTGAGGTGTGGCGTTCCAGAGGTTGAGCTCGGCACCCAAGTCGCGGGCTAAGGCCACGGTGGCCGGGGCGCCCCCGCCAATCCACAACGGCATGCCGTCGGGCAAGTGCTGGGCAACTTCGCGAATAGCCGCTCGGCGATCATCCGCGCTGGCCACCGGCAGCCCCCAGGCCGCGTTCTCCTTGGCCGACAGGGCGTCGCCCGTGCCGATGCCGGCAATGACCCGACCGGGCGCCACCATGTCGAGGGTCCAGAACTCCCCCGCGAGTTGCGAAGGAGAGACCATCCCGACACGGGCCACCAGTGGACCCACCATGAGTGACGGGTGGAGATGGGCCACCCGAGCCAGGAGCGCAAAAGGCGCAAAAGCCGGCCGCTCGGGCGCATTCATAGGAAACAAGTGGTCGTAGGCGAAGACCCCGTCGATGCCAGCGGCAGCACAGGCGGCCGCCTTGGCGAGCGCCTCCTCCATCGTCCAGCGAAACGTGGGCAGGACGACGCCGAGCTTCACGCCCCGCGACTCATTCCCACGAGGGCCGCACCCAGTGCGCCGGCACGGGCACCGAGAACGGCGGGCTCCAACGTGAAGGCCGGGTACTTGTCGGCCGCCATGACGAGTGAGACCAGGTCCTTCGTTGCGACGGGGAGGAGTTCACCGGCGGCCGTGGAGAGGCCACCACCAATAACGAAGTGACCAATGTCAAAGATTTCCACCAAGTTTGAGAGGCCGACGGCCAGCCACCAGGCCACTTCACGCAGCAATTCCTTGGCCTCTTCGAGACCCTCGGCAGCGGCCTGGGTGACGTGCTCGGCGCGGACGTTTTCTGGCGCGCCGTGCTGGGCGAGCAGCGTGGGCAAGCGACCTTCGCGAGCGGCATCGACGGTCAACACACCGAGTCCGGTGCCCGAGGCGTAGCGCTCCCAGCATCCTTGGCGGCCACAGGCGCACTGGATACCACCGGCGCGCACGATCATGTGCCCCACTTCCCCACCGAAGCCACTACGGCCACGGATGAGCTCACCGTTGGCGATGATGCCACCGCCAATACCGGTGCCGAGGGTGATGGCAGCGAACTCCGACGCACCGCGACCGGCGCCCCAGGCGTGTTCGGCCACGGCTGCGGCGTTGCCGTCGTTCTCCATCGAGACGGACTGCACCCCAGCGATGTCGTGCAGGAGCTTGGGCAGATTGGCACCCGAGGCCGAGTCGAGGTTGGGGGCGTAGGCCAGAGTGCCGTCTCGAGTGACCAGACCAGGCAGACCAATGCCCACCGGGGTGGTCTGGGGGTTGAGGCCGGTGGCCGCGCAGATCTCATCGATTTGGGCCGCCAGGACGTGGGCGAGCGCCACACCGGGACCCTGGTCCGTGTCGTGGGGTGCGGGGGTCCGCACCTCGTGCAGGACGTTTCCTTCGCGGTCGACGAGCAAGGCCAAGGCCTTGGTGCCGCCGACGTCAATGCCGATTGCTTGGGGGCTCACAGTCACAATGCTCCTTACCGATTCGATTTAACTCTACGCAGTGCGCTCGTCGTAGTGGTCATAGGCGCGCAGTGACTCGCCCAGGTGAGCGGCGAGCACCCGCCAGTCGAACTCCGTCGCCGCGACCTCACGAGCGTGCGCACCAAGTGACCGGCGACGTTCGCTGTCCGCCCAGAGCGCAGCAATGGCGTCGGCTAAGTCCGTCACCGAAGACGAGTTGTCGACCACCAGACCGGTTGCGCCGTCGCGGACGGCTTCGTGGGAGCCACCCGATCGGCCAGCAATCTGCGCCACGCCACAGGCGGCGGCCTCCATGAAGACGATGCCGAAGCCCTCTTGCTCGAGGCCCAACCAGCGACTGCGACAGTCCATCACCATCAGATCACTTGACGCCAGCCACTGAGGTAACTGCTCGTCGGGCACGCGACCAAGAAAGGTGACGGGTGCGTTGAGTTTCGTCGCCAACTTTTCGAGGCGCTCTCGGTCACGGCCGGAGCCCCCAATCGCGACTTGCAGATTGGGAATGCGACCACGCAGCGCTACCGAGGCCTTAATCAAGGTGTCCATGCCCTTGCGGGGCACCAATCGTGAATAGGAGCTCACCAAGAAGGCGTCCGCGTCTAGTCCGAGGTCACGCCGCACTTGGGCGTGGCGTGACGAATCCAAAGGGACAAAGCGATCAGTATCGACTCCTGGGGCAACCTGAATCACCGGTGGCATGGCGTCACCGGCGTTGCGGCGCGCCTCGGCTTCGGGATACCCACCAGCACAGATCGCCACGGCGGCGTGTCGCAGCACGCGACGAAGCGTGGAGGCCACCAATGGCAGACGGCCGGGGATGGTGACCTCAGCGCCGTGAAGGATCACGCCGTAGGGGCGAGAGAGGAAAGGTCCCAAGAGGCCGAGCGGCCAGGCCGGATCAAGGAGCACGATGTCGGGCTGGTGACGCTCAATGGCTGCCTCGATGGCGCGCAGGGCTGATCGAGTGGGCAAAAAGAGCGTCTTGGCCGCGACACGTTCAATGACGACGTCCGTCGACTGGTCAAAGCCCAGCGCATCAGGGTGTGAACTGGCCGTGAGTACGGCGGCGCGACCCGGTTCGAGTCGCTTCCAGAGTTCGTGAAGGTAGACCTGAATACCGCCGGTTTTGGGCAGGTAGTCGTTGGTCACCAGTAAGTGGCGGGCCATGGAACCACGCTAGTCAACGTGGCCCCAGGGCCTCGGTCACGACTGGGCGGAGAGATCCCGGTGGAACTTCAGTCGGGGAATCATCCCTTGGGCATTCAGCAACACGGCCACGTCGGCCATCTCGGTGGTGAGTTCCAGCGCAGCAGGCTCCCCGCCGAGCACGAAGCTCACGAGGCAGTCACTGCAGTCTGGGGTGGAGCGACGGACACAATCGGTACAACTAATTGACAGTTCAATCTCTGACATCACTACTCCTTTATCTTCCGGTCATCACCTTCGCAAAGGTCTGTGACATTCAGAGCAGGTCAGCAATCTCTTTCGCAATGTGTTCTGGACCGAAGGGCACGCCTTCGTTGAGTACCCGACCAGACTCACCGTCAACCAAAACCCAAAATGGTGGCCATCGAATGTCCAGCGCGGCCATGAGTGACGGCGAGATGATGACAGGCAGCGCACTCTCGTGCCACCAGGGTTCGTCGGTGGCCTCTGCGCCCACTACGAGAACTGGAACGGGACCGAAGGCTGATGCCTCGGATTCGAGCAAAGCGCGACAGCCATCACAGTCGGGCTTCGCGGCGACAATGAGGTGTCGGCGGGCAAAGGTCCCGGCCACGGGAACACCAGACAGTGTGATGCCTTCATAGGTTGTTGGCGCCGACCGGTCTCGGGAGGCGTCAAAGGAGCGCATGCGCCTTACGCGTCGGCGCTGTCGTCGGCGAGTTCTTCGACGTCGCGGCCGTGCCCACACCAGCGGCACGACACCGACTCCACGACCCGGTTAATGATGTTCGACTCTTCGATCGTCAGCTCGCCGCCCACGGTGAAGTGGTGGAAGGAGCGCACCGTCGTTGTCTCGACCACGTCGAAGCGGGTCAGGTTGCCACAGGCGTTGCATCGGTAACGATTCATGCAGACACGCTAATAGTTGTCACCACTCATCGTGGCATCGACGGCCGTGGCCACTCATCAAAGCTCACCCGTGGCTCAAAGACCGTGTCGTACGAGGTCACTGACGGCCTGGTGCCGCGGCGAGCCTGATCGACGAGGCGCACCAGTGATTCGGGGTGACGCAAGGGCCCCAGTGGCAGGTCCACGTTTCGCGACCGGACCCACACGGTCCCGCGTCGGCGAACCTTGTCCTTCAGGCGCTGCTCGACCTCGACGCTGAGCACCTCGTCATGCAGCAGTTCGCGTGACCGCACGCGCAGCACGCCCGCTTCATCAACAATGCGCTCTGAGGTGACGTGAATCTTGTGCGAGCGCCATCGAACAGTTCGTGTCAGCGCGACGAGCAGGGGCGGCCCAACGAGTACCGCGAAGCAGGCACCTTCGTAGGTGTGGACTTTGGTGACGTGCTGGCCACCGACAATGACCAAGGCAGTTACCATCGCCGCCAGCAACAGCGGGCGCCAGAGGCCACGAGAAATCGGCGTGGTCGAAACGATAAGTCGCTCACCGGATGCGCAGCGAAACCGTCGAGCCATGGCGCAGACCGCTCCCCGCCCTATACGTTGCGCATTTGACGCGCAGCCATGTCGAAATACTCGTAGAACTCTTGGTACTGCTCGTCAGTAAGTTCATCACGTAGTTCGTCCATGGATCCAACAATGGCCGCCATCCAGGCGTCTCGGGCCCGCTTGGTGATCGCGAAGGGAGCGTGGCGCATGCGCAACCGCGGGTGACCTCGTTCTTCCATGTAGGTGGTGGGGCCACCCCAGTACTGGACGAGGAACAAAACGAAGTGCCGACGGGCGTCGGTGAGGTCCTCGGGGTACATCGGTCGGAGAATCTCATCGTGCTCGACCGCCCGATAGAAACCGTCGACGAGGCGAACAAAGAAGTCCTCACCGCCGACCTGCTCGTACATCGATATTTCCACGCCGACAGCCTAGGGTGCGCTCGGTAGTATGATTGCAAAGCACGCGGGTATAACTCAATTGGCAGAGTTCCAGCCTTCCAAGCTGGCAGTGCGGGTTCGAGTCCCGCTACCCGCTCTCTCCAGAGCGAATCCCTTCAGAAAGTTCACTTTCATGACAATGCTCTCCGTGACAGTCAATCCCCGCCGATTGAACTTGCGACTTATTGTCAAAATACTTATTGGCCTTTTTGTTGTTCAGTTTTTTGCGCTCGCCGCCTGGAATTGGTATCAGTACCAACGCTTTGGGCTCACGTTTGACTTCGCGCAATTTGGCCAAGCGTGGTGGGGACTCGCCCATGGTCACCTGAACCCATATGTAACAAACAAAAATTCTTACTTCTACCAGGACCACAGTGCGTTCCTGTTTTGGGCGACGACCCCGTTCTATTTCATATTCCCCAAGCCCGTCATGTTGATGTGGATTCAGGACGCCGCGCTCGTAGCGACAGAGTTGATTGCGTTCAGATGGATGACAGACATCATTCAATCTGCCGAGTCGGAGTCGCCAAATACTCCATTTTCCTTACTGGCAACAATTGCTAGTTTTGCGTTTTTTGCCCTCGATCCGTGGATTTACTGGTCCATGTCAGATGACTTTCACGTTGAGATTTTTAGCGTTCTTTTTCTGCTACTTTCGCTCTTATCTCTAAAGAATCACAGCAAAACGCTATTTCTCTGGGTGGCCCTCGCCCTTCTGAGCTCGAATTTGGCGGCAACGTATCTTCTCGGAGTTGTGGTTGCGGGGCTACTAGCAGGCAAAGCTTGGCGCACCAAGAGCTTGGCAATAGCCGCCACAGCATTTGGTTGGACCGGATTCGTCTCACTCATTCATGGCGACGAGGGTTCTGCCTTCTTTGGCTACGGCTATCTTTTCGCGAAGCACACCAAGGTCAAATCTGTAGGTCAAGTTGCCTTGGGCCTACTCCACCGACCTTTCGCCGCACTCGGCATGTTGAAAAGTCATGCGGTCAATATTTTGGCTTGCATTTCCCCGGGCGGAACCATTGGTGCCTTCGCGCCATGGACTTTCGGTGTTCTGTGGGTGGCGATACTCGAAAATGCCCTTAACAGCTCACCGGACTTCTCTTGCGCCAACTTAGGGTATCAAAATCTTCCTGAATATATTTTGGTGCCAATCGGAACGATTTTTATAGTCACCGCGATCAGACTCAGTAAATGGGAACTGGTGAAAAAGTATCTCAATGCATTTCTGATCATTTGTATTTTCATGTCGATGGGATGGGCCATCGTCTGGCTGCCAAAAACTGCAACCACCTGGATACGAGTTCCCAGCGACTCGGCAAAAGTACTTAGTGCCGTCCTTCGTGAAATTCCTGAGACTGACGAGGCATTGATTTCACAGGGGGTAATGGGGGACTTCTCGCTGCGCCCCTATTTGTTGGGTATTCAGAAAGCTGGCAACTTCAAAATTCTCACGCCCCACTTTTGGGTGGTCATAACACCAAACTTGGGCATTGAGCTTCTCCCCCCAGTCGACTCAGAACACTTAATTTTGCAAGTGGCCAGCATGCCCAATTGTCATGTTGTGGCAGACAGCTCAGGAGTTTGGGCCTTTGCCTGCACTCGCGTCCCGGGAGAGACTCACTTGAAATTTGGCGCCAACCACATGGCGGTGCCCGCCTGGACCAGCGCTGGAAATGCAGGTTTCACCGTGCTCTCAGGCAGTCCACGCAATTGGTACCTGACGAGTTCAGCAGAACTGCAAAGCCGCTCCACGGACAATTACATTGTCACGGGCGACTACTTCTACGTCAAGAAATACGGGCACTACGTTGGCAAGATTTCAATGAAGTCTTCAGGAAACGCCACGGTCCAGTTGTGGGACGTCAACGCCAATAGGGAACTTGGTGTTCTCACCGATGTCAATACGAACGGAACCACTCAAACGGTGACATTTCCATTCACCCTCACGCCCGCAAATGTTGTTCAGACAAAGTTGTTCAGTGGCGTCTGGCCGTGGATCTCATACCCGCCACCGTTCTACACCAAGTTCGTTCTGGAATATCGAGTTATTGCCCAACCCGGAGCTGAGGTTCGAGTCGGCAACATCTCGATTGACAAACAGTAGGCATGCTGCCGGTGCCTCACCCAGGCTGCACTTAATTAACGAACTGTATGGGGAGAATGGTTGAGTAACCATAGGGGTAGTCCGAGGAAGAATTAACCAGATTTGCTTCGAAATACACGGGGTCGACCGCGGCCTGCGTTCCCGAAATAGTGAAGGTCGCCACCCCATCTTGATTAGTCAATGCCTCCACGGGAGTCTGCCCCGGATTTGAGGCGTTAATAATTGCCTGCGAGTACACGAGGCCGCTTTGGGCGTAGGTGACTTGCCCTAAATACACACCAATCCCTGCGCGACGAACGGGTTGATTGGTGGCGTCAACAACCGTCGCGGTCACCGTTACCGGTACGCCGATCACGACTGGCATATTCACGGCTTCGGGAGTGAGCTCCAGGTGCCAATTCGTTGCGAGGAACGGTGCCGACACGCTCATCGACTCCTTGGTCAGCCCCACCACTTGAAAGCCACTGGTCAACTGGGGCTGCGCAAAAAAGTTCGGAGCGCCGAGTTCGTAGACCGCGGTCTCACCCTTCTGCAATGTGGCGGGTCCGGTCAGGATGTTCCACGGTGCCGTGATCGCTCCACCACTCTCCGTTGAAAACACGGGCACCTGGGTGGACGAACTCTCATTTCGCACTTCGACCGTGACGCGGATCACTGTGGCCAGCTGACCCGTTGTTTGGACCGATTGAATCTGAATCGACAACGGCTGACCGATCGCCGCGGTGGCCACAAACATGGTTGCCGAGAAGACCACTGGCGGGATCAAGAGAAGGGCCAGCGCCTTGGTGCTGCGGCGCGGGAGTTTCAGATGCGAGAGGTCAACTGAGGCTGCACCCACCAGCAAAGGCAACAGCAGCATCGTCAAGTAGTTCGCGAACGATCGGGCGACGAAAAAAAGTGCTATCGACGGAAAGAAAATGATGAGCGGCTTCGCCTTGGGGTAGGTCGCGATGAGCGCGGCGACCAGGACCCCGAGGATGCCCAGACCGAGGAGGCCATAGAGGGTAAGGTTGCCTCCCCCTAGTCCCAAGAAATTGGAGAGCGCGATATATCCTTCGCCGGCGGGAACGATGCCACCCTCAATGGGCGTTAGAACGCCATGGAGCCAGCCGTGAAAATTCCAGATCATGAAGGGCACATTTGGGGCGATGAATATCACGACGGTGCGCCACAGGTATCCCCATGGCCGACGGAGTAACTCCATCCCCCGCACGCCGGCGGCCTCTGACTCCAATGCCATGGCGGTCAGGACAAATGGCAACACCAGCCACGGCGTCTGCTTCACGCCCAGCGCGAGGCCAAGCGCGGTCGGCGCAATCCACCGCCGCCAGCCCTCAAGCAGGTGGTACTTGTCCCACTTAGCGATGCCAACCATGAGCAGTGGCACGTAGATGGCGTCGGTAACACCTCCGACGGCAAAGCCGACGTACAGGCCCATGAAGCCAAGAACCAGCACAATCCAGCGAAGGTCGCGCGGCAGCAGCGCGTACCCGACCACCAGGGCGATCGCCCAGGCGAGGCAGTTAACGATGATGCCGGCCTGGATGTTTAGACCCAGCCACAAGAACGGCACGTAGACCAAGAAACTCATTGACGGATAGCTCAGCTGCGTCACCGCAGTGCCATCGAGTCGGAACGTGAAGCCGTTTGGGGAAACGTGAAAAATATTGAACGCCGGTGCCATCGACGCCATGTAGGGATTGTGCCCGTGCAGTAGCAACTGTGCGGCGTACTGGTCAAAGGCAACTTCGTCCGTGCCGTACGACGGTGCGACGCGGATTTGAACCCAGCACCACACACCAAAGCCAACGATTGTGCCACCAAGAATGATGAGCTCAACCCACCGACGAAGACGGGCGTCTTCGACAGTCCACGTTAGGAGAATCGACCCAATACCTAATAATCCCAAGACCACTTCACACGCCGAGACCATGGGGTACGAGTCGCTGTAGCCAAAGAGCAAGAAAGCCCAGACGATCAGCAACGCTGACGCGGCGGTCCAACCACATCTAGAAACAATGGTCGAATTCATGCGTAGTTCGGAACTACAGCGCTGCGTTAAACAGCTGGATATTTCCTAATCTTGACGTTCCGACAAAGTCGTACGTCTGTAGTTGGGCCAAGTTTGGCTCGATGGCGACGCAGTGAGCGGGGGCGGGCAGCACGCCGATCACGGCCTCCGTCGCAATATTGATAACGGAAACGTTCTCCGCGCCGTAGGAGCCCTTCAGCTCATACAGTGCGGTGCCATCAGCACTCAGAGAGATTTCCATGCCGCCAGCACTCGCCTTAAACGTCTGTTCAACTTTCCCGGTGATGAGGTTGTAGACCTGAATTGAACCAGAGGCCAAAAGGTCGTAGAGGTTCAGTCCGTCGGGGCTCACCGCAATCGACACACTGTCTCCTGACAGGGCGATTTGACCGGCAACCGACTTGCTTTGGGCTGACTCAATGGTGGCGAATGCGGCCCCTTGGACGCGCGACAGCGTCACGAATTCCGGCTGACTAGAAATTGCTACCACCTGCGACACCGGTCCTGGTAGGGGAATTACCTTCAGCGCTGAGCCATCGGATGCATACAGCGCCAGCGAACCCGTCGAAGCGTAGGCGGTGCCCACTGCAATCACGTCAGTGTCGCTCAGCGCGATCGACGTCGCGGCGTTTGATGTTGGGAAGACGTTGTCGATCTTGCCCGACGTAATGTTCACGGCTTGCACGTTGGCAGCGTGGCCCACGTTAACAAGGGCGAACAAATGGTTTTGGCTATCCTGCGACGTACCGCCGATAATCCCAGCGGGCCCCGCCCAAGTTTGCAGCGGGAGTACCACCGAGTGCCTGGACTTGCCACCGGGCACCAACAACAGCGTCACTACCACGAGCAGCAGCGCCACAAGAGCGACCGCCACGTTCTTAACAGTCAGTTTCTTGGACTCCAAGATTCTGTTGACGAGCGCCAAAGGGTTCTGAGTCGAATTAGGCATCAGGTTTTCTCTCCAAATTGCGTAAATGCGGTGAACGCGGCATCCAACGGAAACCGTGCATCAACTAGTTGACGGACAAGAGGTTCCAGGTCGTTTGGGTGGTGACGGATCCCGTGGCGGGCAAGTGGAACTTCGCCTGGAACTTCTTCAGTGCGGCAGCGGTCGCGCTGTCAAACACACCGGAAGCCTTCACCTTGAAACCATCCTTGGTGAGCAGCTGCTGAACCAGCAGGACACGAGCGCCTTTAGCGCCTGCGACTACTGTCCCTTGTCCTTTTGCCTTAAGTACGGCGTACGTCGACCCCACGGAGAGCGCAAAGTGGGCAAGGCCCTTCGCGGTGGTCACGGGAACCAACGTTTTCGAGGTTCCATTAATCAGCACAACAAAGAGTGTTGGCGAGGCGGGAAGCGACGCCTGCACCACCTTGGTCGACGTGACAGGCTTGGTCGTGCTGCCTGAAAATGCGTAGAGCTTGAGGGTAAGAACCTGTGCCGCACCCGCCGAGGTCAATCTCTCCGTTGGGGAGACCACCGAGACTGACACTTTCGAAGGGAACGCCCCAGCAGGAAATGAGAACGTGAGCTTATTGCCCTTGTCGGAAACATTGAACGACACGGGTGCCGCGCCGACAGTCGTCGTTGACACAATCGTTCCGCCGGGCCCACCTTGTCCGCCCGAGGGTGGGCAGGCACCATAGCCACAGCCGACTGCTGACGCTGCGGTCGAGGGAAGCAACGCAATCAAACCCACTGCTACAGCGGGAATTTTTTTAAAGAGTTTCATGGGAAGCAATTCGCTTTCTATATGCAGGGCGAATATATAGGAAATAGACTACCACACTCAGGAATTCCAGCGCTTGACGATTGGAGCCGGAGGCTCGGCTTCCGAAAACAAGATGAATGCAATTCTCACCGGACTATTCACAGGCTTCTCCTTAATTGTCGCGATCGGGGCCCAGAACGCCTACCTTTTGCGGATGGGACTCACTCGGCAACACGTCGGGCTGGTCGTGAGTATTTGTACACTTTCTGACTTTCTGCTTATTAACGCTGGCGTTGGCGGTGTCGATGGTCTCGCCCTGACCGAGGCGTGGGTGCTCACGGCCCTCCGTTGGACCGGCGTTCTCTACTTGGTGTGGTTTGCCGTTCGTTCGTTTCGCGCCGCGCTTCAACCTCACGCGCTCGGCGCTTCCTCCGATGAAGCCCCCACCAAGCGTCGCGTCTTATTGACAACGTTGGCCATCACGTTTCTCAACCCTCACGTGTACATCGACGCAGTATTGCTACTGGGAAGCATTGGAAACCAGTTCGGCTCTCAGCGGTGGCTCTTTTCCGGTGGTGCCTGCGTGGCCTCCGCCACGTGGTTTTGCCTTTTGGGCTTCGGCGCGAGCCGTGCGGCGGGCATCATGGCCAAGCCAATCACGTGGCGCATTCTGGACACCACGATTGGCGTCGTCATGACAGCAGTAGCGCTGACGCTCGCCTTTGCGCACATCACGGCCT
>DAINRA010000021.1:0-22099 GCA_036742195.1 Acidimicrobiales bacterium | reverse complement strand
TCCGAGCGGACCTGACGGGATTTGAACCCGCGACCTCCGCCTTGACAGGGCGGCGTGCACTCCGAGCTGCACCACAGGTCCTCGGTGTTCCCAAAGCCGAGACTTTGAGACGCGAATTACTAGTCTAGCCACTCGGCGTGGCTGGGTCGAAATCGACCGCTCGCGCCTTAGAGGCCGCCCGCTCCAAGGCTCTTGAGCAGCGCCGGGGTAATCACGGTGGCGTTGGCCGGTGCGGTCACGGCTATGTCGTTGTGCGAGATGGTGGCGGTGAGCGAGACGCTCATGTCGGAGCCACCGTTGGGGGCGGTGATCCCGATAGTCCCCGACGTCGCGACGCTGCCATCAAGGCCCAGAGCGACGTGGTAGGTGCCGGGGGTGTGGCCCACGGTGGTGGCCTTTTGGTGCTCGAGCGCCGCAATCGCTGGCGCGAGGCCGGCCGCGAGTGAGTCGAGGGTGCCGGTCTGTTCAAAACCGTTCGACGTGGCGGTGTAGGGGTTGGATTCGATGACCTTGACCACGGCATCGAGCAACTTGGTTTCGATGTCCGACTGGCCAGCACTGTCGGCCGTGGACTTCTGGCTGGCCGAGAGGTAGGAGAGCACCAGTGAACTGGGCACCTCGAACCAACGGTTGCCGAAGGTCAACTGCGCGGCGGGGAGCTGGCTCGAGAGTGAGGAGCCAATCTGCGGGAAGGCCGACAACGCGGTGAAGTCGATTTTCACGTAGATCGTGTTGTTGATTTCAATCAGGTGCACCAGTGGGGTGCCGCTGACGTTCACGGTGATGTCGGAGTTGACCTTGCCCGCGGCGTCGGCGATCGCATCACCATTGGCACTCTGCTCGTGGACGTCGTAGGAGAGCTTGGCGAGAATTGACTGGTAGGTCGCCACCGACGAGGCACCGGCACCCGTCGCGCTGACTGATGCGGTGAGGTGCATCTGCACCGTGGACTGGGCCCCCACGGAATCGAGGGCTGAGCGCAACGTCTGCTTGACGCTGGCGCCACAGGCGGAAAGCGCGAGTGACGCAACGACGAGCAACGATACTGCTGACGTGATGCGAGCCTTCATAAGTGCCTCAATTCGTAGTGGCCTAGGCCTCAACTTACTATGACGCCGTTCAGCGAGACGCCGTGAGGCGCTCGATGACGTCGTCAATGACGGCGCTGGTGGAGTACTCGCCACCGAGGTCAAACGTGCGAATGCCGGCGGCGGCACCTTCCAAGGTGGCGGCGCGCAAACGCTGACCGGCGATGCGGTAGGCGGGGTCCTCGTATCGGAGGGCGGCCTGGTCGAGCAGGGCGGCCTGCGCCAGCAACATGGCCATCGGGTTGGCGACGTTCTTGCCTTCGAGTGATGGTGCCGTGCCGTGTGGCGCTTCGGCCATGGCGACGCGAGGCTTCAAGTTTTCGTCGAGCGACAACAAAACCGACTCGGCGCCCGCGATGGAACCGAACATGGCGAGCACCATGTCGCTCAAGCAGTCACCGTCACGGTTCAGCGCCGGGATAACCAGGGTGCGGTCGTGCGGGTCGGTCAAGAGGCCTGCGTAGGCGGCGTCGATCAACGTGGGCTGGTACGGCACTGCGGGCCAGCGGCTCGCGGCGGCGTCCATTTCTTCCTTCAGCATGCCTTCGTAGGTGGGCGAGACGGTCCACTTGGGGCCGCCGTAGACGACACCTTCGTCGTGGGCCGCCACCTGGAAGGCGTACTCGGCGACGAAGCGGCAGATGGAGCGCTCGATGCGCTCGGTGCGCCACGCGACTTCGGTGAAGGAGCCCTCGTCGCCTTCGCGTCCCTCTTGGGCGCCGTAGGCGTCACCGACGGCCATGCGAATCACCACGATGGGGCGGTTGATGGCGACCACGGGGGCGACACCAGGAATGCGACGGCCGGTGCGCACGATGACTGATCCGTCGATGCCTTCGCGAAGGAGTCGGTTCGGTGAGCCGACCGAGCCGCGCTCGGGTGGGGTGATGGTGGCGGCCTTCAGACCCAGGCCGGCCTCACGCATGGCGGCGGCGGCCTCGCGGACAACGTCGTTGTTCGTCGCGATACGGTTCGTGAGCGAGAGGTCGTAGTGGACGAGCTCGAGGTCGACGCCGAGCAACTCGGGGCGCATGACGCGCAAGGACTGGACGAGCAGTTCTTGGCCCGTCTGGTCTCCTTCACACACAACAATCTTGGCGGTACCGGACATGGTTCTCCTTAAGGTCTCCTCTAAGTATCCACGCTGCACCCCTGATGCGAAAGAGGCGCGGCGTGATGAGCCCTATCTATCCCCGATGTAGGTTTGTGGGCATGTCCTTCACCACCGTTTTTCGCTCGCTGGGCGCCCTCATCGTGACGATTGTGGCCGCCGCGCTGGCGGCGCACCTGCGCCACTTTGGCGCCCCGGCCACCAGTGTGGGCCGGTGGGTATCTCTGGTGGCCTTCATTGTGGCGGGAAGTGGCGCGGTCCGCTGGAGCGCGCAGGCTGTCGGGCAGGCCGTCACGCGTCGCACCATACTGGCGGCCGGCGCGATTGTTCGCTTCGTATTAACTGGCGTGGGCTACGTCGTCTTGCTCATTAGTTCACTGGCGCTGGCCGGTGTCTCCTGGCAGCGCTTGTTGATCGGCGCGGGGGTGGTGTCGGTTGTGCTCGGTATCGCTGCCCAGCAGAGTTTGGCCAACATATTCGCCTCCCTCGTTTTGCTCTTGGGCCGGGCCTTCAACGTGGGCGACAGCATCATTATTCGTTCGGGCACCCTGGGCACCCTCCAGTGCACCGTTCGAGCCATTGGTCTGACCTACGTGACCGTGGAAACTGAGACGGGCCTGGTGAAGATTCCCAACGCAGTTTTGTCCGCCAGCGCCATTGGAAAGATTGCTGGACTCTAGGGAACGCCACGTGCGCGGTTCACGAAGCCGTCACCGTTATGTGGCAGTTGCGTAAGGTACCGAACTATCATTCACTCGACGCCAAAGTCGTCGCACACCAATGAGGAGATTCCCATGAACCGCATTTCATTTACCCGAATTGCTGGAGCCGCGCTCGCAGCTTCCACCATGGTGCTGGCGACGTCGCTGACGTCAAGCGCCGCTGCGCCAAAGGCCAGCCTGAACGCTACGGACGCCGCTCTGGTGCCATCGGCTCTGAAGAACGTGACCTGGCAGATCGCCACAGACGCGACCTACGCCCCCGACGAGTCGATGAACGGCAACACCATGGTCGGCTTCGACGTCGACCTCATCAAGGCTGTCGCCACGACGCTGGGCGTCAAGGTCAACGAGAACAACGTCACCTTCGACAACATCATCGTCGGTATTACCGACGGCAAGTACAACGTTGGTAACTCGTCGTTCACCGACAACAAGACGCGCGAGAAGCAGGTCAACTTCGTTGACTACTTCAAGGCCGGCGAAGGCGTGTACGTCAAGGCCAACTCGACCTACAAGTTCACCGGCCTGCAGTCATTCTGTGGCCAGACCATCGCCGTCGAGACCGGCACCGTGGAGCAGACCGACGCCCAGGCCGTCACCTGCACCGGTGGCAAGAAAGTCACCGTGAGCTCGTACCCCACGCAGACCGAGGCCAACGCCGCCGTCTCCTCGGGCCACGCCGTTGCTGGTTTCGCTGACTCGCAGATCGCTGGTTACATCGTGACCTCGACCAAGGGTGTCTTCAAGCTCGCCGGTAGCCCCGTGAACGTTGCCCCGTACGGCATCGCTACGCCAAAGACGACCCAGGGTCTGGCTCTGGCCAAGGCCATTCAGGCCGCCATCAAGACCTTGATCGCCAACGGCGTGTACCGGAGCATCATGAGTAGCTACGGTGCCACCAGCGGTGACATCACGGCCGCCCAGGTTGTCCTCAACGGCGCCACGGCGTAGTTTCGGCTGATCGCGTGCCGCCCGACGACGAGCCGGTGGTAGTCCCACTGCGCCACCCGTGGCGTTGGGTCTCGTCGTTCGTCGCCATGGTCCTCGTGGCCATGCTGGTGCACACCCTGTTCTCGAAGATTCCTTCGGGAGCGTCGGTGTGCCACCAGCATGGCGCAACGAAGGTCTGTGGTCCCGCCTTCCAGTGGCGCTTTGGCTGGAACGTGGTGTTCCAGTATGTGACGGACAAGTTCGTCATCCAGGGTGTCGAACTCACCTTGTTCGTGACCGTCACGTCAATGATCATCGGCTTCGTGCTGGGCATGGTGCTCGCCATCATGCGCATGTCGACCAACCGGTTGATGACCGGCATTGCCTGGCTCTACACCTGGTTCTTCCGCGGCACGCCGGTGTACGTGCAGTTGCTGTTCTGGTTCAACATCTCGATTTTGTACCAGTCGTTTACCCTCGGCGTGCCCTTCATGAACTCCTGGCACGTCGCGACGATTTCATCGAACTTGATTTTCACGGTGATTCGCGCCGCCATCATCGGCTTTGGCCTGAATGAGGCCGCCTACTTCTCCGAAATCGCCCGCAGTGGTCTGTTGTCGGTCGACGAAGGTCAGCTCGAGGCGGCCAAGGCCATTGGCATGACGCGCCTGCAGTCCCTGCGCTACATCATCGTGCCCCAGGCCATGCGCGTCATCATCCCGCCCTCGGGCAACGAAGTCATCTCCATGTTGAAGACAACGTCGATTGCCTCGGCCATTGGTCTGCCCGAGCTGCTCTATCAAACCGACAACATCTCGGCCCGCACCTATCAGATCATGCCCCTGCTGATTGTGGCCTCGCTGTGGTACTTGGCCGTGACGACGGTGCTCTCGATTGGGCAGTTCTACCTTGAGCGTCACTACGCCAAGGGTGCCCTGCGCACCGTGCCACCGACGCCACTGCAGCGCATGCGACGTGACCTGTCGCAGCTGACTCAGTACCGATGGAGTGCCCGATGACGACGCCCATGGTGCACGCCGTTGGCGTCCGCAAGTCCTACGGTGCCAACGAGGTTCTCAAGTCCGTTGACCTCACGGTCGGCCGGGGTGAGGTGACCTGTCTTATTGGTCCGTCGGGATCGGGCAAGTCCACGCTGCTGCGCTGCATGAACCAGTTAGAGAAGCACGACGCCGGTGAACTGCGCATCGACGGAGAGTTGGTGGGCTACTCGTTGCGCAACGGGAAACTCTACGAGCGCTCCGAGCGCGAACTCTGTGACGACCGCGCCGCCATCGGCATGGTCTTTCAGCGCTTCAACCTCTTCCCGCACTTCACGGCGGTAGAGAACATCACGATTGGTCAGGTCAAGGTCAAGGGTCGTAGTCAGGCCGACGCCACAACGCGGGCCCACGAACTGCTCGAGCGCGTCGGTCTCGGCGCCAAGGCCAATCACTACCCCAGTCAGCTCAGTGGCGGGCAGCAACAGCGCGTCGCAATCGCCCGCGCGTTGGCCATGGAGCCCAAGCTCATGCTCTTTGACGAGCCCACCTCGGCCCTCGACCCCGAACTGGTGGGTGAGGTGCTCGACGTGATGAAGGACCTGGCCACCAGTGGCATGACCATGGTGGTGGTGACCCACGAGATGGGCTTTGCCCGCGAGGTGGCCGACTCGGTCTACTTCCTCGACGCTGGTGTCATCGAAGAGTCAGGGAACCCGCGCGAGATTTTGGTCAATCCAAAGTCCGAGCGCCTGCAGGGCTTCTTGTCGAAGGTGCTCTAGTTCGTTTGTTTTGACTTCGAGCGTGGCGCGCTGGCGTGCGACGGTCCACAGGTCGGCGCGGTACCCGCCGCACACGTCGCGCACAGCAAGGTGAGGGCGCGACAGGCCAAGTTCTCGCAGTTGACGTACGTGCTGGTTGGTGCACCGCACCCCTCGCACTCGCCCAACACGGTGATGTCTTCGCCGAACTCCTGGTTCATGCGTTCATCAAAGATGTAGAGCGAGCCCTGCCAGAGGCCCTTGTTGCCGTAGGCCTCGCCGTAGCGGACGATGCCACCTTCGAGTTGGTAGACCTCGGAGAATCCCCGCTGCTTCATGAGGGCGCTGAGCACTTCGCAGCGCACCCCGCCGGTGCAGTACGTCACGACGGGCCGACCCTTGAGATCGTCGTACTTACCCGAGTCGAGTTCGGCGACGAAGTCGCGGGTGGTTTCGACGTCAGGGACGATGGCGTCCTTGAAGCGGCCGATGGCGGCCTCGAAGGCGTTGCGGCCGTCGAAGAACACGACGTCGTCACCCTTGGCCTCGACGAGCTCGTGCAGTTGCGCGGGGGTGAGGCGCTCGCCGCCACCCACCACGCCGTTCTCGTCGACCCGCAGGTCATCAGGGGCACCGAAGGAGACGATCTCGTCACGGACACGCACGCGCAGTCGCGGGAAGTCCTCGCCGGTGCCGTCGGACCACTTCACGTCGAGGTTGCGAAAGCCGGGGTAGGACTTGGTGGCGCGCACGTAGCGCTTCACGTCCTTCATGGCGCCGCCCACGGTGCCGTTAATGCCGTGGGTCGAAAGAAGGATGCGGCCCTTTAAGTTGAGCGACTCGCACAGCGTGTGTTGCCACAGGCGAATCGCCTCAGGATCGGCCAGTGGCGTGAAGCCGTAATACAGAATGACCTTGGGTTCCAGCACGCCCCAATGTTAGTGAGGGCGTATCAACGCCCGCAGGGCGACCACTGACGTCAGGCGACGGTGAGGGGGAGTTCGCGGGCGATGAGCGCCAGCACGTGATCGACGTCGAGCGTGGTCGCGAGGGGATTCATGAAGGTGCACTTGAGAGCCGGGCGACCCTTGATAACGGTGCGGCCCAGAATGGCTTCACCGCGCACCAAGAGGCGCTGCTGCACCGCACGCAATGCGTCTTCGTCGTAGTCGGGGGCATCGAACACACAGGTGACGCCGTGAATCGGTGCGACGAGAGAGAAGACGGGGTGTGCCGTGACGGCCTCGCCGCAGTAGGTCGCGAGGTCGACGAGGTGATCGAGCATGGCGCCAAAGTCATTACGGCCGATGGTGCGCAGTGAGGCCACCACCTTGGCGGCATCGAAGCGTCGAGAGGTGTCCAGTGAGCGACCCACCAGGTTGACCATGCCGTCGAGTTCATCACCCCGGTCGAGGTAGTTGGACTTCACGCGCAGCAGATTGAAGCGCTCGCCATCGCCGACCACGAGCGCACTGGCGTTGAAGGGCTGCCACCAGAGCTTGTGGAAGTCGATGGTGACGGAGTCGGCCTGTTCGATGCCCCGGAGGCGGTGTCGATGGGTCGGTGACATGACGAAGGCGCCGGCGACGGCACCGTCAACGTGAAACCACGCATCCACGGCACGCGCCCGTTGGGCGATGGCCGCGAGGTCATCAATGGCGCCCAGGTCCGTGGTGCCCGCGGTGCCGACAATGGCGATGATGATTCGTCCAGCCTCGGTGGCGTGACGAATCGTTTCGTCCAGTTGGTCGATGTCCATGACGCCGGCCGGTGTTGTTGGCACCGTGAGGACGCAGTCACGGCCTAAGCCGAGCTGGGCCGCGGCCCGCTGAATGGAGAAGTGGGCCTGGTCGGAGCAGAGGATGGCCCAGTGCTGCGCCTGAGGTGGAAGCCCCGTCTTCAGCACATCAACGTCGAGCTTGGCGGCCGCGAAGGAGCGGGCCAACGTGACGCCGAGGACGTTCGACGCGGTGCCTCCCGAGGTCATCACACCGGTGGCCGAGTCGGGAAGTCCGATCTGCGCCCCGAGCCAGGACATGAGGTGCAGTTCGAGGGCGGTAGCCATTGGGGCCTGGTCCCAGGAGTCCATGGACTGATTGGTCGTGGCAATTGCCATCTCAGTCACGACGGCCGACACCGTGGTCGGTGGGTGCAGGTGGGCGATAGTCAAGGGGTTCGTCGGCACCACCCCGTTGGCCCACACTGTTGCGCCGAGTTCGGACAGGACCTGCGCCAAGGCAGTGCCCTTCGGCGGGCAGATGTCGATGGTGGCCGCCAGGTCGTGCAGGGCGATCGGTGCGACGTCGGAACGTGGCGCATCGAGATGCTGTTCCAATGAGGCAATCGCCGCGACGGCAGCGTGCGTCAGTCGAGCGCGACCGTCGTCGTCGGTGGTGGCGAAGTAGTCAGCCCAGGTCACTGGGCGCTGCACACTTCGTCAACGGCGTCGTAGAGGCGCGTGAGTCCGTCGGTGAGCGTGGCGTCATCCATGATCAAGGTGGGCAGCAGCTTCACGATGGTGTCACCGCGACCGCAGACCTCGACGATGAGGTTGCGACGGAAGGCGGCCTGGGAGATCTTCTCCGACAGGTCAGTGTCGAAGGTGTTCAAGCCGGCCAACATGCCACTGGACTGGACCTTGAAAGAAGTGGGGCCGAAGTTTTCGACCATCATCGTCAAGGCCTCGCGAACGATGGCACCCTGACGCTCGGTGTTCTTTTGGAACGCGTCGTCACGCCAGTAGGTCGAGAGCATGGCGGCCGATGTCGCGAAGGCGAGGTTGTTGCCGCGGAAGGTGCCCGAGAACTCACCGGGGCGCCAGGTGTCGAGCGACGAGCGCACCAGCAACAGCGCCATGGGCAGCCCCAGTCCAGAGATCGACTTCGACACCGTCACGATGTCGGGGTCGAGCGCGGAACCTTCGAAGGAGAAGAAGGGGCCAGTGCGGCCCACACCGGCTTGAATCTCATCGGCAATCACGAGAACGTCGTGGCGCGAAGCGATCTCACGAACGGCGGCGAGGTAGGCCGGGTCGAAGGGGCGGCAGCCACCTTCACCCTGGGTGGGCTCAATCAAAATGGCGCCGATGCCCTGGCCATTGACGGTGCTCTGCACGGCCGTTTCGAGCAGCTCGAGGTCGTTGTCGCTGCAGTGCTCAACGAAGGGCAGGGCGATGAAGTCACCAACGTGGGCCACGACTTCGCGAGGCGCCATGGACTCCGACACCGACGCGGCGCGCAAGCTCATGCCGTGGTAGCCACCCGCGTAGCCAATGACGCCGCGGCGACCGGTCAGGCGGTGGGTGAGTTGCAGGGCGGCCTCAACGGCCGTGGCACCGGTCGGTCCCACCGTCTGGACCACCATGTCCAACTGTCGCGGGGCGAGGAGGACTTCCTGGACCGTTTCGAGGAAGGTGCGCTTCTCGGCGGTGAAGGTGTCGAGGCTGTGCAGCAACTTGTTCGAGCGCAGGTGCTCGATGGCGATATCCACGAAGACGGGGTTGTTGTGCCCATAGGACAGTGCCCCGGCGCCGGCGAAGAAGTCCAGGTACTGCGTTCCCGCTTCATCAGTGATGAAGGCTCCTTGCGAGTGGCTAAAGACGGCGGGCCAGCGGCGGCAGTAGTAGCGCACGTTGGATTCGAGTTCGTCGAACGTATTCAAGACGGGGTCCTCTCTATGGGGAGCGTCGGTTGCGTGCGTGCGCTCAAGGGGTGGGTTGTGGGGTTATCAGCCTGTGGTCGATGGGTTGGACAAAAACTACGTTCTCTGTTTTGCCGGAGTGTGACGCAGGGGTTACCGCTCCGAAAAAGATAGAAGGAAAAGTATTACATGGACGGGGGTCCCTGTAAAGAGTTACTTAGGAGAAATGTGTCCCCACGGCGCAGCGAAGTTTGCGAGGTTCTTCTTCCAAATCACGCGCAAGATGGGTGCAGCGAACCAGGCACCGAGCCCCGCACCGGCCCACCAGGGGAACACCAAGGTTTCGGTCCAGCGAAGTGTCGTGGCGCCATCGTGGCCTTCGAGGACGAAAGCACCTTCACCGGTGATGAGCCCTTCGTGGCGTACGCCCATCTCACGCTGGTCGACCCAGGTCGTAATACGCATGATGTCGTCGGTGACGAAGGGTCCCACTTTGGTCTTGCACCGAAACGAGGTGCCGACGCCTTCGCGCTGCTCGGAGAGAAAGGTGAGGGCCACCGCATCGTTCATCCAGGTCGTGTGGCGATCGATGTGGCGAAGTTCTTCCCAGACCTCGTCGAGGGGAGCAGGAATAGTTACGGCGAGCGAAATAGTGGTCACCGTTCCGTTCTACCGGTTTCACTCGAAAGTGCAGTGATGATGGCGTCACGGGAGCGAGGGTGCTAAGCCATATCCCTATGACGAATGATTCTCTGGCCCTCTCCTTTCCCGCGCTCAACGCGGTCACGAACCGCTTCAGCTCGGGGGCGCCACGCAGTTTTGTCGTGGCCCCATCGGGCGAGACGGTCTACTTCTTGCGCACCGCCGCCGCCACCGACCGAGTCCTGCACCTGTGGGCGATTGACCTCGACGCCGAGGGCGCGTCGGAGCGTCTCGTCGTTGACGTGGGCTCGCTCGTCAGTGACACCACCGATATCCCCGAGGCGGAGCGCCAGCGTCGTGAACGCATGCGTGAATCGGCCGCCGGCATTACCGCCTTCAGCCTCGACGCCACCGGCACGCTGGTGACCTTCGCCCTGGCGGGCGCGCTCTACGTGGCCGACGCCAGTGGGGCGACGCCCCCACGCCACATCGGGGACATCGAGGGGGCCATTGATCCCCGCATCGACCCCACGGGACAGCGCATCGCCTACGTGGTGGGGAACGAACTGCGCGTGGTGACCATTGCCACGGCGGACGTGACCACCGTGTGTGCGGTACCCGAGCACTGGACCGTTGGTCTTGCCAACTACGTGGCCGCCGAAGAGCTCGAGCGCTACCGGGGACACTGGTGGTCACCCGATGGCCAGACCTTGGCTTACGAAACGGCTGATAACTCGGCATTGGAAACCATCTGGATCGCCGACCCCAAGGACCCGCGCGTCACGCCCACCTCGCGCCAGTACCCCAAGGCCGGCACGCGCAACCCGGCCATTGCTCTGCACTTCTGGCACGTTGACGGTACGACGGCACAGGCCGCCATTGACACAGCGGCGTACGAGTACCTCGTGACGGTGTCCTGGCCCACGGAGGCCGGCCTTCTGGTGACCATGATGGCGCGGTCGCACCGCGATCAAGTCGTGGGTCTCATCGACACCACCACCGGCCTCTTCACCGAGCTCTACCGTGACCACAACGAGTCCTTCCTCGAGTGGATTGGAGGCCTGCCGGCCTTCACGCCGGATGGTCGTCTGTTGGTGGCGTTCGTCGACACCGAGGCGGACACGTATCGCGTGGCCGTCGTGCGGGACGGCGACGCACACCCCTTTACCCCCGTCGGTTTTCAGGTGGCCACCGTGGTTGACATCACCGATGACGCGCTCCTCGTCGTTGGATCGAGTGACGCCACTTCGACCGTGTCCGCCCGCGTGGCCTTTGATGGCACGAGTGAGGTGGCCGGTTCTGAAGCGTCCATCACGCGCACCGTGGACGGTCGCGTTGGCGGTCTCAAGGTCAGCGTCTTGATGGACATCGCATCAGTGGAAACGACCTATGTCGTCACCGCTCCCGACCGAGAGCTTGTGGTGATTCCCTCATTCGCCACCACGCCGCTGGCGGCCACACCACCGGTCGCACCGGAGGTGCACCTACGTACCTATGGTCCCGACGCGTTGGCCGTGGCCATTCTCTTTCCCAGTGCACCCGAGGCGTGGCCCGGCACATTGCCGATCATCATGTCGCCCTACGGTGGGCCGCACCACCAGCGAGTCATCGGTGCTGGCCGCGCCTACGCCGAAGACCAGTACTTGGCGGATCAGGGCTTCTGCGTGATTGTCGCCGACGGTCGTGGTACCGGCGGTCGTGGTCCGGCCTGGGACCGCTCCGTTGTCGCCCGACTTGGTGAGTGGGCCGTGATCGACCAAGTCACTGCGCTCGATGGTGCCCTCGCCGAGTTCGGTGACCGTCTCGACGCCACGCGTGTCGGTGTGCGCGGGTGGAGCTTCGGTGGTTACCTGGCGGCACGCTGCGTGCTCGAACGTCCAGACCGGTTCCACGCTGCCGTGGCCGGCGCACCCGTCACGGACTGGGCCTGGTACGACACGGGCTACACCGAGCGTTACCTCGGTCACCCCGACTACGAGGTCGCTGCCTATCGCGAGGCCAACCTCGTGGCAATGGCGCCACAACTCGAACGGCCGCTGTTGTTTCTGCACGGCTATCTCGACGACAACGTCCTCTTCGCTCACACCCAGCAACTCTCGGACGCACTGTTGGCGGCAGGGAAGGCCCACCGCGTCATCGGCTTCTCGGGCGTGACGCACATGCCGTCAGACCCTGTCGTGGCCGAGCACATGACGTCGTTGATTGTGGACTTCTTCCGCGAGACGCTCGTCTAACGCGCCGCTCCAGTTAGGCCGGTGGCGCCAAACAGGTCGCGCCGGCTACGGCGTAGGTGGCGTTGTTGGTGCAGATCGTCGTTGGTGAGAAGGTGACGCCGGACGTCGAGGCTCCGGTAAAGAGTGCTCCATTCAAGGTGGCGCCGGCGAGGGTGGCGTTGACCAAGTCAGCCACCGTCACGACGGCGTTCGTGAGATTGGCGTTGGTCAGATTGGCACCCACCAAGTCGGCTTCGTTGAGCGTCGCCCCCGTGAAGTTGGTGCCGGTGAGGTTCAGCCCCGCCAGATCAAACTGACTTAACGACGCGGTGGCGAGGTTGGCACCTGGTCCGATGAGGTAGCCACCGAGAAGTTCCCAGTTGGCGGGGAGACTCGCCGGCGTGCCGATGAGCCCGCCGGATGAGACGCCGGTCAGTGTGGCGCTCGCCAGTCCGGCACCGGTCAGGTTGGCCCCTGGTCCAATGAGGTAGCCGCTCACCAAGCTCCACCGTGGTGGCAGAGCCGTGGGTCCCGCCGTGATGCCACCGGAGACCACGCCGGTCAAGATGGCGGTGGCCAAGTTGAGTCCGGTCAAGGTTGCGTTGGTGAGGTTTGCACTTGGTCCGATGAGATAGCCACCGATGACTGTCCAGTGGGCGGGTAGCGCCACGCCGGTGGTACCCGTGAGACCCCCCGAGCTCACGCCGCTTAAGTTCGTGTCGGCGAGACTGGTTCCAGTGAGCGACACGTTGTGCAGGTTGGCCCCGGTGAGGTTGGCGCCCGGTCCAATGAAGTAGCCGTTGGCCAATGTCCACTGCGCGGGCAGTGTCGTGGTGCCCGAGACATTGCCGGAGGTCACGCCAATCAAATTGGCTCCAGTGAAGTTGGCTCCCGACACCGTGGTGCCCTTTAAGTTCGCCGAGACCAGATTGGCGTTGGTGAAGTTGGTGGAGACGATCGTCGCGCCGGTGAAGTCCACACCGTCGAGGTCCACACCAGTGAAGTCAGCGCCCGTGAGGTTGGCGTGCGCGACGTCAATGCCCGTCATCGAAGGTGTGGCGTTCAACGTGGCGTTGGTGAGGTTGGCCTTCGGGCCAACGAGGTAACCGTCGACGGCGGTCCACAACGCGGGGAGGCGAGCGGGCGTGCCGACGAGGTCGCCCGAGGAGACGCCGGCGAGCACGGCGCCGGAAAAGTTGGTGCCGGTCACGGTGGCCGAACGTAACGTGGCGTTGGTCAACGTGGCGCTCGAGAGATTGATGTTGCTCAAGTCAAAGAGGGACAGGTTCGCACCGGTCAGGTTGGCGGTGGGGCCGAGGAGGAAGCCCCCTTCGGCGACCCAGTTGGTCGGGAGTTGGGCGGGGGTGCCGACAATGTTGCCCGACGTCACCGCGTTGAGATTGGCCCCTGCGAGATCGACGCCGGTCAACGTGGTGCCGGTCAAGTTGTCGTTCGACAAGTTGGCCCGAGGTCCGAGGAGATATCCGTTCGAGAGCGTCCAGTTCGACGGCAGGCTCACTGGCGTGCCGTGCACCCCGCTCGACGCGACGTTGGTGAGGATGGCACCCGCGAGAACTGCTCCCGCGAGATTGACGTTGGTGAAAGTAGACCCCGCGAGGTTGGCCCCAGCGAGGTTGGCCCCTGGTCCGATGAGATAGCCATTGACGAGTTGCCAGGTTGGGGGGAGTGCCGATGGGGTGCCGACGAGGTTGCCAGAGGCGACGTCCGTCAGGGTGGTGGTCGCGAGGTTTGCGCCGCGAAGTTGGGCACTCTTCAGCGAGGCCCCCGTCAGGTCGCACTTCGCCAAATTGGCGCCCTGCAGGTCAGAGTTTTCGAGGTTCGCCCCGGGACCGACGAGATAGCCGTGCACGACCTGCCAGTGCGGTGGCAACGATGCGGGTGTCCCAATGATGCCGCCCGAGATGACCCCCGTGAGTGTTGCTCCCGTTAGAGACGTACCGGCGAGATCAACGCCGTCGAGCGTGGCTCGAGTGAAGTCGGCGCCGTTGAGGAGGGCACCAGGGCCAACAAGGTAGCCACCGATCACGTTCCAGTGCGCCGGCAGGATTGACGGTGTGCCGAGGAGTGAGCCCGAGCTGACACCCGTCAAATTGGCTCCCCCGAACTTGGAGTAGCGCAGGTTGGCGCCGGTGAGAACGGCGTGCGCCAGGTTGGCGCCGGTGAGGTTGGCGCCACCGAAGTTGACCTTGGTCAGATTCATGCCCGAGAGGTTCGCTCCAGAAAAGTCATCACGTCGCAAGTCCTGTCCCGGGCCAACGCAGTAGGTTTTGACGACTTTGAAGGCACATGGTGGTTGGTGCGAGTGCTTTTTTGCCCCTTCGGCGGCCGAAACGAGCACGAGGAGCGGGGCAACCAGCAACGAAATAACGAGAATGGCTCGGCGGACTGTGTGCACATAGATATCTAAGCAGGCGTGGCCCGCGGGCCAGCATTGCACCTCGTCAGTCCCCACTGTCACCAATTTCTACCGAATTGATTTGTTGCCTTTCTTCAGTTGTGCTAGTAATGAAAGCGGTTACACGACAGTGGACACCTCATGCGTGAGGACAAATTGCACCTGGGGGGGTAGATGGCAAGTACAAGTCCAACCATTTACGACGTTGCCGCCCTCGCCAACGTGTCCGTGGCCACCATTTCTCGCCACATCAACGGATCGGCCCGCCTCGACCCATCAACCAAGGAGCGCGTCGAGCGCGCCATTGCCGAGCTTGGCTACATCCCCAATTCGACGGCCCAGCGCCTGTCGTCGGGGAAAAACATGGTGATTGGCCTCGCCCTGCTCAAGGACTTCGTTATCGACAACGTCCCCGGCATCGAGCGCGAAAGCATGTTGTTTATGGACAACGTCCTGCGCGGCATTGAAACCGTAGCCTCGGCGAATAACTACTCCGTCCTTATCTCCTTCGTTGAAGACAACTTTGAGCGCCGGTTGGAAGCACTCCAGCGCATGGCGACCACGGTCGACGGCATCATCGCTCTGGAGTCGGTCTTCACCCCCGACGTGGTGGATCGCCTCGACAAGCGCCTGCCCCTCGTTGTGCTCGCTGGCGACGATGAACTCGACAACGCCGACACGGTGCACTCAACGAACGACGAAGCCATGCGCGAAATCGCCTCGCACCTGGTGCAAGCGCACGGCGTTACTCGTGCGGGCCTGATCAACGGTCGCCTCCGTAGTCCGGACGCCGAACACCGCCGCGACGCCTTCGTCGAGCAGTTCTCCGCCTTGGGCGGCACGGTCTCGGAAGTTGATGTTCTCAACGGGGACTGGAGCGAGGCCAGTGGGCACGAGCAGATGCTCGCACGCTTGGCGATTGACGCGCCTCTGCCCGAGGCGTTCGTCTGCGCCAACGACATGATGGCCTTTGGTGCCATCACCGTTGCCAAGGAAAAGGGCCTACAAATCCCGAACGACCTTATTTTTACTGGGTTTGACGACACGCCAATTTCAGCTTTGATGAGCCCGCCATTGACAACGGTGCGTCAAGACACCATCGGTATGGGCGTGCAAGCCGTGCACCTGCTGCTCGACGCCTTTGCCAACCCGCAGCGCGCCAAGCAGGCGGTTGCGCAGCCGACCCAGCTCGTCACCCGTGAATCGTGTGGATGTAATGAAGGAAAGAAAATGAATCAGATGAGAGAGATGGCCACCCTATGAAATATCTGCTGCGACGCTTAGGCGTCTACGCGTTGACGGCGTGGGTCACCATTACCGTTAACTTCATCTTGCCGCGCTTGATGCCCGGTGACCCGATTGTGCAGTTGATCGGTCGACTGAAGGGTCGCGTGACCCCACAGATGATCGAAGCAATCAAGCTCCAGTTCGGCCAGGGCATGAACGAGTCTCCGTTCAGGCTCTACCTGACGTACTTGGACAACCTGCTGCACGGCAACCTCGGTACCTCCATCACCCTGTCGGCCCCCGTTGGCCAGGTACTGTCATCGCAGGTCTGGTGGACGATTGGTCTGATCGGTATCGCGACCATCCTCAGCTTCTTGATTGGTACCGCACTGGGTGTGGCCTTTGGCTGGACCCGCGGGTCGCGCTTCGACTCGATTATCCCAGTCGCTACGTTCCTGCAGAGTGTGCCGTACTACTTCCTCGGCACCGTCCTGATTATGTTCTTCGCCAGTATTTTGAACTGGTTCCCACTGATGGACGCCTACGACCCCACATTGACCCCGGGCTTTCACTGGGACTTCATCGCCTCGGTCATTCGCTACGGTGAACTGCCGACCTTGTCGATCGTCTTGAGTTCGCTGGCCGGCTGGATGCTTGGCATGCGCAACATGATGATCACGACGGTTGGTGAAGACTTTGTCTTGATGGCCGTCGCCAAGGGCTTGCCTCGCCGCCGCGTCATTTGGCACGCTGCGCGCAACGCCATTTTGCCCTCGATCGCTAACTTCGCGTTGACCATCGGTCTGCTCGTGTCGGGTGCGCTGTTGGTCGAGCAGATCTTCAACTACCCCGGTGTCGGCAACTTGCTGGTGCAGGCCGTAGGTAACGAGGACTACCCACTACTGCAGGGCATCTTCTTGCTCATTACCTTTACCGTGCTGGGCGCCAACCTTCTGGCTGACGTTCTGTACTACATCCTTGACCCTCGAACCCGAACTGCGATGGCCCACTAATGAAATCAATTCAGCTTCCTAAGTCACCGAAGGTACTCATCGGTGTCGGCATCTTGCTTGTCTTCATCGTCTTGACGGTGATTGGCCCGTGGATTGCGCCGTACAACCCGAGCTCGAACAACTTCATTCCGAACTTGCACCCATCGTGGACGCACTTGTTCGGTACGACGTATCTGGGTCAAGACGTGATGTCACAGGTGCTGGTTGGTTGCCGCGCGACGATGGTCGTGGGCTTCCTCGCCGGCATCGTGGCCACCTTCTTGTCGGTGACGATTGGTGTCGCCGCGGGCTACCTCGGTGGTCGTGCAGATGAAGGCCTGTCCTTGCTCTCGAACGTGTTCTTGGCCATCCCTGGTCTGCCGCTGCTGATCGTGATCAACAGCTACCTGCCCTCGGGCGAGCAGTCCAACCCGCTGGTCATTGGCTTTGTTATCTCGCTCACCGGCTGGGCCTGGGGTGCGCGTGTCTTGCGCGCCCAGACCATGTCACTGCGTGACCGAGACTTTGTTGAGGCCTCACGCATCATTGGTGAAAAGCGCATCCGCATCATGTTCGCCGAGATCGGGCCAAACCTCTTGCCGATTTTGGCCTCGTCACTGCTCTTCACCATCTTGTACTCGGTCGGTGTGTACACCACCCTGGCCTTCCTCGGTTTGACCAGCGTGTCAACCTGGAACTGGGGCACCATCTTGTACTGGTCGCAGTCCAACAACGCCGCCCTCGCCCACTGCTGGTGGTGGTTCGGTCCTCCCGGTGTGGCTATTGCCCTGGTGGGTACCAGCCTCGCCCTCATCAACTTCGGTATTGACGAATTCATCAACCCGCGTCTGCGTGCTGGTGGCTTGAGCGCCCGCAAGCGCAAGAAGCAGGGCATGCCCCGTCGTCCACGCCTTGGCTACACGCCCGTCCAGCGTGGCCTTCACTTCGCCACACCAATCGTGACGACACCCACGACGCCTCAGGGAGAAGCACAGTGACCGATCAGCGCAACATTCTCGAAGTCAAAGACTTCAGCGTGAACTACGGCTACGGCGCTTCATCCGTACGCGCCGTGACCGACGTCAACTTCACTCTCGGTGCCTCCAAGGTTCTTGGTGTCGCTGGTGAGAGTGGCTCCGGTAAGTCGACCCTCGTCTACGGTCTGACCCGCCTGCTGCGCGCACCCGGCGTCATCTCCGGTGGCGACGTGACCTTCAACATCCCCACTGCCGACGGCGGTTCGACGCCGTTCGACGTCTTGGCGGCCTCCGAAGAAGACATGCGCACCATTCGCTGGTCGCACATCTCCATCGTGCTGCAGAGCGCCTTGAGCGCCCTGAACCCGCTGCGCCGTATCGGCCGTGAGTTTGACGAAATCCTGCGCACGCACGACAAGTCACTCTCAAAGGACCAGCGCAAGGCTCGTTCGATTGAGCTGTTGAGCATGGTGGGCCTGAACAAGGACCGCCTCGACCGCTTCCCCCACGAACTGTCCGGTGGTCAGCGTCAGCGCGTGATGATCGCGATGGCCCTGGCCCTGGAGCCCGAACTCGTCATTATGGACGAGCCAACGACGGCGCTTGACGTCGTGACCCAGCGTGAAATCGTGTCGGAGCTCTACGAGCTGCGCAAGAAGTTGGGATTCGCGATGATCTTCATCACCCACGACTTGTCGTTACTGGTGGAGCTGGCTGACGAAATCATGGTGATGTACGCCGGTCACATCGTGGAGCGTGCCGTGGCTACCGAGCTGTACAACACGCCACGTCACCCCTACACCTTGGGCTTGATGAACTCCTTCCCACCGCTGCACGGTGAGCGCAAGGAGCTCACGGGTATTCCTGGTTCACCACCCGACTTGAAGGCGCTGCCCGTGGGCTGCACCTTTAGTCCTCGGTGCCCCTACGCGATGGACATCTGCTTCACGAAGGTGCCACCGTTGTCCACTCTCGAATCGGGCCGTTTGGTGTCGTGCTGGTTGCACGAGCCTTCGGCGAACGCCGCGGTACCGGTCGAACTGTCAAAGAAGAGCGTTTCATCAAAGGGTGGTGCACAATGACCGAAGTAGTTAAGGGCCAAGTGCTCCTGGAGGCCAAGGGCCTCACCCGTCACTTCCTGGTGCGAGGCGATGGCGGTTTCTTCGCGAAGAAGCGCCTCGTTCGTGCCGTCGATGACGTCAACATCCAGCTGCGCGCGGGCCACGTTCTGGCCGTCGTGGGCGAGAGTGGATCGGGCAAGTCCGTTCTGTCTCGGATGCTCTCACGCATCAACCCACCCACCAGCGGTGAGTTGGTCTTGAACGGTGAAACGATTGACCTCAAGTCGCCACGCACGCTTGCGTACGCTGCACAGGTCCAGCTGATCCTGCAGGACCCGTTTGCGTCGATCAACCCGGTGCACAAGATCATGCACGCCATTGAGCGTCCCTTGGTCATTCACGGCACGAAGAAAGAAGACGTCGTCGCCAAGGCGCACGAAGTCCTCGAGAGCGTGTCACTGACGCCACCACAGCAGTACCTTGACCGGTACCCCCACGAACTATCGGGTGGCCAGCTCCAGCGCATCAACATCGCGCGCGGCCTGGCGGTGAACCCGAAGATTCTGCTCGCGGACGAACCCATCTCGATGTTGGACGTGTCGGTTCGTTTAGGTGTGTTGAACCTGCTGCGTGACTTGTGCGACTCGCGCAACCTCGCCATGCTCTACATCACTCACGACATCGCCTCGGCCCGCTACATCGCGGACGAGACCGTCGTGATGTACGCCGGTCAGATCGTGGAACGAGCCCGTGACATGAGCATCATTGACGCGCCCGCGCACCCCTACACCCAGCTGCTGGTGTCATCGGTGCCGGACCCCGAGAACCTCGAGTCCAGCCACGAATCGATGTCCAAGGACCCCGGTGGGGCCGGCTTCAACTACGCCGGTTGCCGCTTCAGTCCGCGCTGCCCGCAGGCCATGGATATTTGCCACGGCAACCAGCCGCCAGTGGTGGAAATTGCTGAAGGACACTCGTCGCGATGCTGGCTGCAGGCCACTGATGAACAGCGCGCGGCAGTGAGTATTTCAAAGAAAGTCGAGCACTAGGAAATCTGCTAGTAATAGAACGTGACAGGGAGTTTCTACACTCTGTCGCAACGGTTCGTTGGCGAAAGCCAGCGATCAACTCTCACGGAGTTCGTGAGGGGAAACGTAGCAACAGCTACAACTAAAAAGGGGAAACAATGAAGAAGAAGATGCTTGCCAGCATCGTCGCATTGTCGAGCATGTCGCTCGGCATCGTCGGTGTTTCGGCGGGACTCAGTGGCGCTGCGGTTGCTAACCCAACCGTGCTCACCGAAGAGACCAATGTTGGCGTGACGTTCACGAACAACTTCAACCCAGTTGACACGAGCTCCATCTCCACCGAGATGGCTCTGAACTCACTGTCGTACGAACCACTGATCCAGTTCGACTCGCTTAAGGCCGGCGTCTGGTACCCATGGTTGGCGACTGCTGAGACCTTCAGCAACGGTGGCAAGACGGTGACCTTCACCATCCGCTCCGGTGCGAAGTGGAGCAACGGCTCGGCGCTGACGGCTGCCCAGGTTGCCGCAACCTTCAACACCATCAACACGGTTTCCGCGTTGAACGTTGGCGGTCTGCCTGCCCTGGCTTCACCAGCGACGTCCTCAGGTCAGAACGTTGTTTTGACGTACGCGACGCCTCAGTACTCCAACGAAGTTGCTCTGGGTAGCACCTTGATTTTCCCAACGAGCCAGTTCTCGACGGCGGCTGACGCCACCAAGACGGTTGCGAACACCGCAGTCGTTGGTGACGGTCCGTTCATCCCGACGAGCTACAGCTCAACGGTGATCAAGTACACCTACAACAAGTACTTCTGGGGCACCAAGCCATACGTGACCGAAGTGCACATCCCGTACATTGCCTCCAACCAGGCTGCTACGGAAGCCCTTGCTGCGCACCAGCTCGACTGGGCCGGTAACGACATCCCACAGATTCAGAGCACGTACCTGAACCTGGACCCCAAGCACAACCACTACTACTACGCTCCCGGTTCAACCGTGACGTTGTGGATGAACGTTGGTTCAAAGGCTCCTGACGCAAACAAGGACTGCTTGGCTGACGCCAACTTCCGCTATGCCGTGTCGCAGGCTATGAACCGTTCGCAGCTGAGCTCGATCGGTGAAACCGGCTACGAGCCACCAGCAACGTCCGACAGTGGTCTGATGCCTTCACAGGCTGCGTACCAGGGCACCTACAAGAATGACTACGGCAACCTCATGGGTTGGACTTCGGCACACGTGTCGAGCTTCCTCACCTCAAAGGGCTACGTCATGGGCAACGACGGCTACTTCAAGGTTGGCGCTGGCGCTGCGTCGGCAACCGGCCTTGCTGTTGGCACCGAGTGCTACTTCGTGGTGCAGGACCCATCGGCTTACTCTGACTACGCCGAAGACTCACAGCTCATTGCTGCAACCCTCCAGAGCGACGGCATCCACGCCGACGCCATGGGCGTGACCACCGGTGAGTGGTACGGCAACTACCTGAGCGGTAACTTCGACGCCATGGTTCACTGGGGCAACGGCGGTACCAACCCTTACACCCAGTTCCAGAACTGGCTTGACGACTCAGCACTCTCCAACGGTGTTGACTCATCAGCTGACTACGGCGCATACCAGAATGCTTCTGCACAGACGCTGTTGTCGAACTTGGCTGCGAACGCAGTCGGTACGGCTGGCTTCCAGACTGCTGTGACGGCTCTCTCGGCCATCATGGCGACGCAGGTTCCTGAGGCTCCAATCCTTTACGGTGCGGACTGGGACGTCTACTCAACCGCTCGTTTCGACGGTTGGGTGACCCCAACGAACCAGTACGGCTACCCAGGACCTGGCCAGGTTGACCTGCCAATGATCCTGACCAAGCTGGTCAAGGCCAAGGCCTAGTAGTTCCACGCAGTTCCCGAGGAGGGCCCCACTCGCGCAAGCGAGTGGGGCCCTCCTCTTTTCACGTCATCGTTGCGTTCACTCGGCAAGAGACAACGTTGCCTCTCATGGCACCGCCGTGCATAGCCGCTATCAGATTGCTTTGTCTCACGAGCCGACGGAGCAAACCCCATGCGCAGCTTAGGTTTGCCGAGAGTGTGTCGGTGTGAGTTGGCGCGATGCGCAACTACAATTGCTCCACTGGGCCTGACTAAAATTAGGCTCTCACAAGAACACAGTGTTGTGGTCTCAGTGAACATTCGAAGAATGTTGTGGTACTTGTCAAAGTTGTATGAGGTAGTGGCAGAGGCCATTTACTACTAAGGGGAAATACATGAAGAGGAAGCTTGTTTCAAGCCTCGTGGCAGTATCGAG
>DAINRA010000020.1:0-26824 GCA_036742195.1 Acidimicrobiales bacterium | reverse complement strand
TTAATTAAGAAGCGCCGTAAGCGCATGCGCAAGAAGAAGCACAAGAAGATGTTGAAGCGTACGCGCTTCCAGCGTCGAGCTGCCGGTAAATAGTCGCGCAACGCCCCTACGGCGTTGTCACTGTCTGTACCAATTGCAAAGCCCCCGCAGGACCCGTCACGTCCCAGGACACGACGTCACTGCGTAGATGACCCTCGACGAACAACGTCGAGCCGGATCCGGCAAGCTCCACCGCCCCGTACTCGGCCCGCGCCCACGCCAGGACCTGCCCTAACCGCGGTTCCACCCGTGTGGCGGGTGCTTCAAGATGGTTGCGACCGCTACCGGCAAAGCCCTCCGCCGCCAGTTCGTCGTAGGCCTTGTAGACCTGCGCCGTATTGACCGAAAACGACGGGAGTAGCAGCGTTACCTCGCGCGCTACAAAAGGAAGTGGCTGCACCACCTCACCTACGCCTTCGACCAGTGCGCGGCCCCCACGCTGGCAAAACGGCACATCGCCACCCAATCGCAACGCCTCGACGTCGCTCACACCACCAGCCCAGCGGAGAATCGCGGCGGCGTCGGCACTGCCGCCACCTAAACCACCGCCCGCAGGAATGCGCTTCGTCAACGTCACGCCCGCTCGTCGTCCGACGAGGGCCAGCGCGCGGCGCACCAGGTTGGTGTCGTCCGTCGCCAGGTGTGGCGCATTGGTAATCGTAAGAAAGTCACCGTCTTCGTCGAGCTCGAGTTCATCGGCGAGGGCCAGGGTGGTCATCTCCGAACGAAGCTCGTGATACCCGTTGGCCCTCGTGCCGGTGATCTCCAAGAACCACGTCAATTTGGCGGGGGCGCTAAGCGTGGTCATCGAGCCGCCGCCAGGCGAGCGAACTCCTCGAGCGTGAGTTCTTCCGGCCGGCGCGTTTCCGCGACGCCCGCGCGTTCAAAGACGCCGTCGGTCGTCCACGACTCCAACGACTTGCGCAGCATCTTTCGACGCTGCGCGAATGACATGCGCACGATTTCGAAGAGGGCCTCTTCCGACACCACATCGGGGCTAATACGCACTTCGGGACGACGTACCACCGAGACCAGGGCCGAATCAACGTTGGGCTTGGGCACAAAGACGTTCGGGCCCACCTTGCCGACCACGGAGGCATCAGCAAAATACTGCACCCGCAGTGACACGGCGCCGAAGGCCTCGTCACCGGCCTGGGCTGCGAAGCGCTCCCCCACTTCCTTTTGAACCATCACCAGCATGCGGGTGATGTTTGGCACCGTCTCCAAAAGATGCAACACCAAAGGAGTGGCCACGTTGTAGGGAAGATTGGCCACGACGACGGCCTGGCGGCCCCGCAGAATTGTCTCGTAGTCGGCCGTTAACGCGTCGGCGTGGTGCACCACAACGCCCAGTGGCTCCACCACCGACCGAAGAGGCTCGAGCAAGTACTTGTCGATCTCAATCGCCTCGACCGTTGCGCCCGTTTCCACCAAGGCCATGGTGAGCGAACCCAAGCCCGGTCCAATCTCAAGAACGAAGTCTTCGGAGCCCACGTTCGCCAGGCGGGCGATGCGGCGCACCGTGTTGGGGTCGACGACGAAGTTCTGGCCGAGAGCGCGTGAGGGCTTTAGTCCGTGTTGATTGAGAAGGTCCACGAGGGACGTACGCGAATGGGTCACCACCAAACTCTTACAGGTATGACGCCCTTGGTGAGCGGTGCGAGCTGAGAAAATTGAGTTTGGGAGAGATCGACAACTCGGTTGCCGTGCGCCGCTTCTCGGTCAGTGTTGACGCACGAGATGATTTTTCCCGTCTGCAGGTCCTTGATGTAGAGGCGTTTGCCGTAGGGCAAGTACCACGTCGCGCACCGCCCGGGAACGTAGTCGTACCAGGTGGCCATGCCAACGCGAACGTGCTGAGCCCGTGGGGTCGTCACGACGTGGTGGGCCGGTGCCGGCACGCGGTGCTGCCCCTTCACCTGATACGGCAACGTCTCATAGGTCAACAGCAAGTGCCAGCCCTTACGCACGAGGGTATTGGCGCGAATCGATTGGCCCAGGATGTAGGTGAATCCCTGCCCGCGATTTCGCACCAGCTTTGTCTGGACGACCAGTCCGGCTCGGTGCTCGAGCCAGGCGGCGTAGTGAATGGACTGGCCACGCAAATTCGGCACCCGCACGAGGGTCACGGCGGGATGGCGCACCACCGGCTGGACCACCCGGTGCACCGGCGTTGTCGTCACGTACAAAATGACCGTCGAGCGCACCCCAATAATGGTGCCGGCCGCGGGAATCTCCCCGACCACTCGCTGCCAGGCGGGGGTGTTGGCGCCGGGGCCCCGCGTCGAGAAGAAGAGGTGATCGCGCTGGAGTGCGGCCCAGGCCTGCGCCCGCGAAAGTCCCACCAGGTTGGGCATTGGTTCCGTGGCGTTAGCCGAGGAGGCCCCCGAGCCGGTGGGCATCACAACACATGAGGCTGCCACTATCGAGGCCACGGCGCAGACGCGGCGCCACTGGTGTCGACAGCGCACAGATACCTGGCGCAGGGTTCATTCCTCCAGGAATAGACAGTTCGGTTCGCTGACCGATGGTTCAACGCTAGGCAACGGGGTGGCCAGGGGCAAGTTTTTTCCCATAAAACGCCTATATTCCCTTATCAGGAAGTCTTTATGGCGTAGGAAGATTGAACAGCCGTGCGCTATTTCGCGCCGTGTGTTCACGCACCATCTCGATTGACTCGCCACGAATCTCGGCGACGAATTCACCCACCAAGGAGACGTAGGCCGGTTCGTTGGCCTTGCCACGGTGCGGCACGGGCGCCAGGAACGGGGCATCGGTCTCCACGTGCAGGCGATCGAGCGGCACCAAGCGGGCAGCCTCGCGCAGCGATTCAGCGTTTTTGAAAGTCACGATGCCCGAAATGGAAATGTCGCAGCCCCGCTCCAGACATCCCTCGGCCTCCGCCGGGGTACCGGTGAAGCAGTGAATCACGGTACGTGGCGGAACGCCTTCGGTGGCGAAGACGTCGAAGAGGTCGTCGAAGGCCTCGCGGGCGTGAATCACGAGGGCCAGATTCAACTCGTGCGCCAGGGCGATTTGGCGCGCGAAGGCCACGCGCTGCAGCGAGCGATCCGAGTGCTCGTAGTAGTAGTCAAGGCCACACTCGCCAATGCCCACCAACTTCGGGTGACCGGCACGGGCCATTTCCACAATGGGCTCAATGTCGCTGGCGGCGTCGTGGGGGTGCAGACCCACGGTGGCGTAGATCTCGACGTCACCGCTCAGGTCAGTAATTGCCAGAGCCTCTCGCGAGGAATCGACACCGGTGCCGATGACGACCACACGGTTGACGCCGGCTTCGTAGGCGCGCTGCAGCGAGGCACGGGCATCACCGTCCGACTTCCACTGCGTCAACAAGTCGTCTTGCAGGTGACAGTGAGCGTCAGTCCAAAAACTCACGCGGTCGCCTTAATGCGTGGGAACAGTGGCTCGCCCTTCGCGATGGGCGTTTGCGCCTGGTACCGACCCCAGACGGCCGAGTCAGCGAAGACTTCGTCAGTCGGGGCGCCGGTAAGGCCAATGCGACCCCAAATCGTGGTCGTGACCGTTGGCATCGCCGGGGTGGCCATGATGGTCACCAGTCGAATGGCCTCGAGGGCATTACCCATAACGGCGTCGAGTGCAGCACCCGGCGCCATCTTCCACGGAGCGTTCTGCTCCAGGTAGGCATTGGTCGCACCAATGAGCTGCCACGTTGCCTCGAGGGCGTGGTGCGGGGCGAAGCGCTCCCAGGCCGCCGACGCATCGGCGATTGCCGTTTCGGCCGCCGCGCGAAGATCGGCGGTCGGCTCGGGCGCTGGGCCCACCCCACCGCACGACGACGCCACGATGGTGGTCACGCGGGCCACAAGGTTGCCAAGATTGTTCGCCAAGTCCGTGTTGTAACGGGCGGTGATGCCCTCGTGTGAGAAGTCGCCGTCATTGCCCAGCGCCGTCTCGCGCAAGAGGTAGTAGCGCAGTGGATCGACGCCAAACTCGTCGGTCAGCATCACGGGCGAGATATCGGTCAGGCGCACGCCGCCCTCAGCGGCCATGGTCTTTGACAGCTTTTGGCCACCCACGAGGAGCCAGCCGTGGACCTGAACGTGGTGCACAGGCTCGAGTCCCGCCGCCATGCACATCGCCGGCCACCAGACGGCGTGAAAGCGAATGATCTCTTTGCCGATGAGGTGGTTCGACACGGGCCACCACTCGGTGACGGCGTCGTCTTCGCGGCCGTAGCCGATGGCGGTGAGGTAGTTAATGAGGGCGTCGTACCAGACGTAAAAGACGTGGTCCGTATCCCACGGTACGGGGATGCCCCAGTCAATAGAGGTGCGGGTGATCGAGATGTCGTGCAGTCCACCTTTAATGAAGGCCAAGGCCTCGTTGAACTTGGTTCCTGGGGAAACAAAGTCCGGGTTCGCCGCGTAGAAGTCGAGGAGTGGCTGTTCGAAGGCACTCAACTTAAAGAACCAGTTGTCCTCTTCCATCTCGGTCAGTGGGCGACCGTGAATAGGGCACTTGCCCTCGTCAGCGGCCTCGGAGGTGAAGTAGTCCTCACAGCTCACGCAGTAGAGACCGACGTAGGTGGACTTGTAGATGTAGCCGTTCTCGTAGACCTTGGTCAGGAACTTCTGCACCGTCTCGAAGTGGCGAGGTTCCGTGGTGCGAATGAAGTCGTCGTAGCTGATGTTGAGTGCATCCCAGGCCTCGCGGAATCGGGCCGAGGTCCGGTCGGTCCACTCCTGCGGCGAGACGCCGTTCTTGGCGGCGGCATCGGCCACCTTCTGGCCGTGCTCGTCGGTGCCGGTGAGGAACTTCGTTGGGTGTCCGTTCAACCGGTGCCAGCGCGCCATAGCGTCGGCGTTCACTGTGCAGTAGGCGTGACCGACGTGGGGCGCGTCATTTACGTAGTAAATGGGCGTGGTGAGATAGAAGCGAGACATGTCAATAAGGCTACTAAGTCTCGCTGTGACCCCACTCAGGGCTCCATCGAGCTAGTTGCCGGCCGACTCTGTTCGCAGCACGAGGGCGAGTTGGTAGGTGTCGCGGTGATTCACCCCGAGCGCAGCCACGACTTCAGTGACCGCGTCACGAACACTTGCCCCGTGGGCCAACTGATCGAGCAGTGCGCGACGGACTGCATCTTCGTCAACCTCGTGAGTCACGGTGGCGCCATCGAGCACCACCACAATCTCGCCCATCACGTCACGGCTGGCGACCGTCTCGGCGACCTCGGACACGGTCCCGCGAATAACTTCTTCGTGGATCTTGGTCAGCTCTCGAGCCACCGCTACGCGGCGCTGGGGAAATACCGCAGCCAACTCGCGCAGGGTTGTCGTGATGCGCTGCGGCGACTCGTAAAAGACGATGGTGCGCTCCTCGCGTGACCAGCGTTCGTACAGTGCGGCCCGCTCGCCGGTCTTGCGGGGGACGAACCCCTCCATGCAGAACCGCTCGGTGGGCAGCCCGCTGATCGACAGCGCCGCAATCACGGCACTCGGACCGGGCGCGGTTGACACCCGAAGTCCGGCCTCGGCTACCGCGGCCACCACCCGGGTGCCGGGGTCGGAAATCCCTGGTGTCCCCGCGTCAGAAATCAACACCACGAGCTCACCCCGGGTAATGCGCTCACAAATATCGGCACACTGGGAGGCCTCATTGTGCTCATGAAGAGCGTGCAGACGCCCACCCGAGGGGATGTCGTGGGCCGAAAAGAGGGTCCGGGAGTGACGCGTGTCCTCGCAGTAGATCGCATCAGCGGCCGCGAAGAGCTCAAGCGCCCGTCGAGACAGGTCGCCGAGATTCCCCAGCGGCGTGGCCACCACCATCAATTCGCCCCGTGAATTCTGTTGCGACATGCGCGGTGCCTTCCGTTTGGCTTGGCCCTGGCTGGACGCACTAAGATTATTCCCTATGTCAAAGCGGACCGTTAAGCGCAAACTGCGCGCAAAGAAGAAGGCCAACCACGGCAAGAAGCCGAACTGCGGTCGCGGCTAACTAGCCGTTCGCGATTCTCTTAGGAGAATCGGCCTGACGGGTGCTGCTGCCCTCGTCGTTTCTGCAGCCTTACTTACTCAGCGGGACCTCGCACGCCCCTACGCCTGCTTGGACGGAATTCCCTGCGGGTAGACGTGCTTGGCCACGCGGTACTCCATGTAGAAGGCCAAGCCCGGTACGAAGCCAGCGAGGAACATCAGACCCAGGAGGGCGACGGGCAGTTTGGCCTTGAGCACAAACTGGAACGACATGATCATGTAGAGCGGGTAGAACACCACGCCGTGCGCCAGCCCATCGACGCGCTCAAAGAGACCCGTCGCGTGCCAGAGCGAGTGATCCACGTACTTCAAAATCAAGTGTGCAATCAGCAATGACAGCGTGGTGCCGGTGATGAAGGACATCATGCGGTAGCGACGAAAAGCCTGATCCATTAGTGACCCCATAGTTTCTTTTTCGGTTTCGTGGCCAATTCGGCCAGGTGATCGTTGTAGGCGGCGAGTTCCTCGTCTTCCCCTACGGTGGCCGCTTCGGCCTCGCGCGCCGCTTGCGCCGCGGCACGCATCTTGGCCTCGTAGTCGCGGCGAGCCTGCTCTTGGTGCTCGGTCACCTTTTCGGTATTGAGCAGTGCCCACCAGCCAAAGAGCCCCATAATGCCAAAGCAGGGCCATTCGATGGCGTAGAGGTAGCTCAACGAGTTCCCCTGGGCCGCACGACCGACCTGCCAGTAGGCAGCCGTCGCGCACATGGCAATCCAGAACACCAGCGCGCAGTGCAACCCAATCGCACGAGGGGTGAGGAACTTTTTCATACCGTGGCAACTCTACCGGAGGTCGTTTCGCTCCCACCCGTAAGATGAATTCGTGACCATGCCGATGCAGACCTTTTCGTGGCATCACTTAAACGAATGGCATGTGAGTGCCCTCCCCATTGCACTGATGGCGCTGGCGGCTGTCCTTTACTTCTTGGGAGCGCGACGCACAACGTGGTCGCGGTGGCGCTCCGCCTGGTTCTACAGCGCCCTGGTGGTGACTTTTCTCGCGACCGAGTCGGTGTTGGGTGTCTTTGACATGAGCTACTTCCCCGACCACATGATTCAACACCTGTTGTTGATCATGGTGGCCGCTCCGCTTTTGGCCCTCGCACGCCCACTCGACCTGCTCTACGTCACTGGGCCCGACTGGGCGCAACGTGCGCTCGACAGTCGCGTCGCGACCGCACTCACCCACCCCATCGCTGGCTTACTCTTCTACTTCGTCTTCATTCCCGTGGCCCACCTGACCGGTGTGTTCCAGTTGATGATGGAACACGAGTGGGTGCACCACCTCGAACAAGTGGGCTTTCTCGTGGTGGGCTACCTCTTCTTTCGCGTCGCCTTCGGCGCCGAGCGTGGCCGCACCCTGCACCCGGGGCTCCGCGTTGTCTTCGTCATGGCCGCCGTGCCGGTGGATACCTTTACCGGGCTCGCCCTCGTCATGAGCACCCACCTGCCCTTCGCGGGCTATCTCGGCATGTTGCCGATGGGGACCACCACCGAGTCAGCGCTCAACCTCTTCCACCTCGGTGGCGCCATCATGTGGATTGGCGGCGACGCATTGATGCTGTTGGCCTGCATTCCCATGGTCGTGCAGTGGGTCAGGTGGGAGACCCGAAAGACCGTCGAGATCGATGCCGAACTCGACCGGCTGGGCCTCTAGAGCAGCCCGGCCTCAATCGCCATTTCTTCGAGGTCGTTTTCGGGGCGTGCACCCATGTGCGAAACGATCTCCCCCGCGCACAAGGAACCAAGTTCGGCCGCTTCTACCGGGTCGCACCCCAGCGCCAGGCCGTACAAGAAACCGGCCGCAAAGAGGTCGCCCGCACCGTTTTGATCCACCACTTTGGGCACATCGGCTGCCGCGACGGTAATTACGTCGCCGTCGACCAAGATGTCGGCGCCATCGGGGCCGCGGGTGATCGCGGCCAACACACCGAGTTCATCGAGCGCGGCGTAGGCCTGCGCCAAAGATTCCGCCTGAAAGAGCGACATGATTTCAGCTTCGTTGGCCAAGAGGACGTCCACGTCGTTGACGACGAGCTCCAGGAAGTCACGGCGGTGACGATCAACGCAGAACTGATCGGATAACGACAGCGCCACCATCGAGTCGTGCTCGTGAGCGTAGGCGACCACCTTGGCGATCGCGGCCTTGGCGGGTGGCAAGTCGTAGAGGTAGCCCTCGACGTAGGTGATCTCTGAACGAGCAATCAGTGCGTCGGTGATGTCGTCTGGGTGCAGTTGGTTCGCGGCCCCGAGGTAGGTCGCCATGGTGCGCTGGGCGTCGGGCGTCACAAAGACGTGGCACCGGCCGGTGGCCCCTTCGCTGGGGTCGGCAATCGCGAGCTCTAAGTCCACGCCCATCGAACGCAGGTCGTGAGTGAAGCGCTCGCCGAACTCGTCATCAGCAATTTTGCCAATAAACCCACACGTGCCGCCCAGTGCGGCCACCCCGGCGATGGAGTTCGCGACCGAGCCACCCGACTGCTGCTGGGTGGGCCCCATGGCCTCGTAGAACGGTCCGAGCTGCTCATGGTCAATGAGATTCATGGCCGCCTTGGTCAATCCCAGCTGGGCGTAGACCTCAGTGGTGTCCCTGGCCATGATGTCGAGCATGGCGTTGCCAATCCCCGTAACAGCGAGCCGTGGCGGCGCTGGTTTCTTGCGGAGGGCGACGGGCGTTTGCGAATTTGACACTCGCCTACCGTAATCGCTCCAACGCTAGCGTTGGGGGTTATGACCTTCCAGAACAATCCCTACCGCCTCGATCGCTCGGTTGTCCCTTCGGCCTACCAGATTCACTTGTCCCCCGATCTGGTGACGTGCACCTTCGACGGCCACGTCGACATCACCGTTGAGGTACGTGAAGCGACGTCGCAAATCACGCTCAACGCGCGTGACTTGGGACTGACCACTGCGACCCTGACGACGGGCGATCTAACCCTGACGTCAGCCCCCGCCGTCCTCAACACCGACTACGAAACGGCCACGTTCACGTTCGCACAAGAGCTCCCGCTCGGCAGCGCCACCTTGTCGATTGACTTCACCGGTGAAATCAATGACAAGCTGACCGGGTTCTACCGCTCGACCTACGTTGACCCCGAGGGCAACGCCCACACCATCGCCACCACGCAGTTCGAAAACTGCAGCGCCCGCCGCGCCTTCCCGAGTTGGGACGAGCCTGCCTTCAAGGCCACCTACCAGACGACCCTGACGGTGGCGAGTGACCTGGCCGCCTACTCCAACACCACCGAGATCGGTCGCACCGAGTTGGCCGATGGTCGAGTCGCCGTACAGTTCGCCCCCACCATGGTGATGTCAACGTATCTGGTCGCCTTCATCGTCGGCCCCTTCGAACACACTGACCCCGTCGACGTCGATGGCGTACCGCTGCGCATCGTCTACCCCAAGGGGCAGGGACACCTCACCGCCCTCGCGCTGGAGTCTTCGATCCACGGCCTCACGTGGTTCTCGAACTACTTCGGCATCCCCTACCCCGGCGACAAGGTCGACATGGTGGCCGTACCCGACTTCACCCAGGGCGCCATGGAGAACATGGGTTGCATCACCTACCGCATGTCCCTGTTGCTGATTGACCCCGAGACGGCCTCACTGGCCGAGAAAGAGCGAGTGGCCGGTGTCATTCACCACGAGCTCGCCCACATGTGGTTCGGCAACTTAGTCACCATGGAGTGGTGGCAGGGCATTTGGCTGAACGAGGCCTTCGCGACCTTCATGCAGGTGCTGTGCACCAACGCCTTCCGCCCCGAGTGGAAGGGTCTCGTCCAGTTCGGCACGGAGCGAGAGATCTCGCTGCAAGTTGACGGTCTGCACTCGACGCGCCCGATTGAGTACGAGGTCATCTCTCCCGACGACACGCGCGGCATGTTCGACGTGCTGACGTACGAAAAGGGTGGCTCCACCTTGCGCATGATTGAACAGTGGTTAGGCGCCGAAACCTTCCGCCAGGGCATTAGCGCCTACCTGAAGAAGCACAGCTACGCCAACACCGTCACCGCCGACCTCTGGAACGCGCTGGAAGAAGCGTCAGGTGAGCCCGTCGGCCGAATCATGGACACCTTCATTACCCAGGGCGGCCACCCGCTCGTGACCTTTGCCGATGGTGTGGTGACCCAAGAGCCCTTCGCCTATGGTCCAGCTCGTGGCACGAGTGCCATCGGTAGTGAGTGGCTCGTTCCGCTCTTCACTCGCTCGCTCAATGGTGGTGCCAAGACCCGTCACTTGCTGGGGGCCGAGCCTCTCGCCATCAGCGACGAGTCTCCCGTTGTCGTCAACGCTGACGGTGCGGGCGTCTTCCGCACCCGATACGGCACAGCGGAGATGGCGGCGCTGGCACCACGCACCAGCGAACTCGACAGCCTTGAGTTCTTCACACTCTTTGCCGACACCTGGGCCAACTTCTTCGCCAGCCGCATTAGTTGGGAAAACTTCAAGACCTTGGCCGTTGCCGTCCGCGACTCTGACGAGTCAACGGCGTGGGGTGTCGTCAGTGACGCCATGGCGTGGCTCGACCGCGCCCTTTTGCCCGAGCAGCGCCCCCTCTTGCGCGACTTTGTCGTCGACCTCTACACCCCCGCCTTCGAGCGCTTTGGCTTTGACGTCGCCGAGGGCGAGTCAGAACGCATCGGCCAACTTCGCGCCAGTGTGTTGTTGACCCTGGGGCTTATCGGTCAGCACGAGGGCATCAAGGCCGAAGCGCGTCGTCGCTTCGAGGCCAACACGCTCGATGGCGACATCGCCAACGCCGTGTTGCGTATCGTGGCCTCCGACGGACTCGACAGTGATTACGAGGAGTTCCTCGCTCGCCGCCGCAGCGCCAAGACGCCACAGGAGGAGATGCGCTACCTGCGTGCCCTGGCCGGATTCAGCGTCGAGCCCATCGCGCTCGACGCCGCGTCGCGGGCCTTCAGCGAGTTCCGCACCCAGGATGGCTCGTCGTTGCTGGGTCAGCTCTGCACCAATCGCGTGACCGGACAGGCCGTGTGGCGCTACGTGACGAGTCGTTGGGACGATGCGGCCGCCCGCTTCCCCACCGACACCTTCACGTACATCGCGCTGGGTGTGCCAACGTTCATCACGGACCCCGCATTCGCCGCCGAGGTGGAGGCCTTCCACACCAGCCACTCACTGGGTGGCCAGCAAAAGCGAGTCGAGCAGTTCATTGAACGCATGCACGTGGGCCTCGCCTTTACGGCCGCCGTGCGGTCACAGTTCTAGTTAGGTACTGGCGTACACTGCACCTATGAGCATCGGCGCACTACTCGGAGTCTTCGCGCTCATGTTCGTCCTCGAACTGCCTGACAAGACCATGATCGCCACGATTGTGATGTCCACGCGGGCCCGGTCGCGCAATGTCGCCCTCGGCGCTTCAGCCGCGTTCGTGGTGCATATGGCCTTGGCCGTTTCAGCAGGCAGCTTGCTGACCCTGCTGCCGCAGAATCCTAAAAACCTGGTCGTCGCACTCCTGTTTCTTGGCGGTGCGGCCTACCTGCTACTCGTCAAGGAGAAGCACGAAGAGGACGAGGGGCGTCGCGAAGTTGACGCTGCGGATGCCACCTTGCACCGCAAGGAACTGCTCACTGCCTTCAGCGTTATCTTCGTGGGCGAATTCGGTGACCTGACCCAGATTCAAGCGGCGAACTTGGCTGCCAAGACCCATCAGCCCGTCGGCATTTTCGTCGCCGGCTCGCTGGCGTTGATCCTCGTGTCCTTCCTCGGCGCCTACGGCGGGCAGTTTCTGCAGCGCTATGTGCCACTGGCCAAAATTCGTTTCGCCGGTGGTCTGATTTTCTTGGGTCTCGGCCTTTACACCCTGTACGGACTGCGACACTGGTGAAAACGACCGCCGAGCTCTTCGAACTGGCCAAAACGACCAAGGGCTTCATGCCCGAAAACGAAGGGCACGCGCTTTTTGAATTCGCGAAGTTGGCCGGTGGTCCCACGTGGCTGGAACTCGGTGCCTGGTGCGGGAAGTCGGCCATCTACCTCGGTGCCGCAGCCCAAGAGCGAGACGCCGTGCTCTTTAGCCTCGACCACCACCACGGCTCCGAAGAGAACCAGCGCGGATGGGAGTACTTCGACGAAGAGTTGGTCGACCCCTTTGACGGTCGCCTCAACACCCTGCCCACCTGGCAGCACACCATCGCTCGCGCCGAACTCGAGAACACGGTCATCGGACTCATTGGCCCCAGTGAGGTCATCGCTCCACACTTCTCGCAGCCTCTCGACCTGTTCTTCCTCGATGGCGGCCACGCCCACGACGTGGCGTGGCGTGACTACCGCAAGTGGACGCCCAAACTTCGCGTCGGTGGCATCTTCTTAATTCACGACGTCTTCGCCGACCCGGCCGATGGCGGTCGACCACCGTTCGAAATTTACGAGCACGCGATGCACGCCGACATCTACGAAGAGATCGGTGTCGAGGGTTCTCTGCGGGCGCTTCGCCGCGTCAACGCGCCTGGTTTGGGCTGACGCAATCGTCAGCCGGCATCTCGGTGACGGCACCGAGCACGCCGTGTCGAAAGAGGTCGTGACCGCCTGATCCCTGCGCCAGCGCATCGGCGGCCAGCAACACGGCCGCCACGGTGTAGCTCGTGGCTTCGTTCGTGGGGAAGGTGACTTCCTGTGGGTAGACCCACCCCGTGAGATATGAGCCGTCGGCCTGGCGGTGCCGCTGTGTGCTCGCAAAGAGTGCCGTGGCGCGATCGCTGTCACCCATCGCATCGAGCGTCAAGACGCACTCCGAGGTCTCGGCGGCGGTCGCCCAATTGTTGGGGCGCACGCAGCGCACACCGCATCCGGGAATAACGAACGAGTCCCAATCGGCGGCAATTCGTGCACTCGCCTCATCACCGGTGATGGCCCCCGACAGAACTGGGTAGTACCAGTCCATCGCGAACTCTGCCTTTGGGGCAAAGGCCTCGGGGTGCGAGCGCAGCGCGTGCAGTGCTCGCCCCGCACTCACCGCAAGATCTAGGCGCGCAATGTCGAGTGCCTCAGCGAGCGCATGCGCCGCTCGCAGCGAAAAGAAGATGGACGAGCTTCCCGTTAGGAGTGCGTATGGTTCGCTGGCACCGCGTTCGTCGAGTGACCACGTGAACGTCCCGCTGGGGCGCTGCCGCGCCAGTACGAAGTCCATCGCTCGCGCCACCGTCGGCCAGAGGAGGCGAGCAAAGTCATGGTCGTTTGTCACCCGGAGGTAGTGCCAGAGACCGGTCGCCACGTACGCACAGACGTTGGTGTCAAGGCGGCGCTGCGTGACCCAGTCGCCCACGTAGTAGTTGAACCAACTGCCGTCACGACGTTGGGTAGCAGCCAACCACTGATAGGCGGCCCGCGCCTCGTCCCAGTGACCGGTTGCGGTGAGGGCCATTGCGGCCTCGACGTGATTCCACGCGTCACAGTGGCCGCCTTCAAACCACGGCACCTGGCCGGATGGCAACTGCAGACGGGCGAGGTAGTCACCGCTCTGGGCGATCTCGGCCGCAGTCAAGATTCCCGGTACCTCCCAGGAACGAAGACGCGTGCTCATGCGGGCTTCGTGGCGTAGAGCACGAGCGACTTGCCCAGGACCGGGTTCAAGATCGCTTCGAGCCAGCGCGTGGTGCGGGGCCGCTTCATGATGTCCCACACCAGCAGACGGTGGTATGCGCGGACGAAGATGTTCGTGTCGTTGGTCGTGCCGACGAGACACTTGAGCCACCAGTACGGGCTGTGCAGGGCGTGGGCGAAGTGGTGGCCCTCGATGTGTAGACCAGCGTTACCAAGCTGACTCTCGAGGCCCCGACGGGTGTAAATGCGGACATGACCACCGGGAACGTTGTGATACTCGCTCGAGAGAAGCCAGTTGAGCCGCTCGGGTCCCGTCCGGGGAACGGTAACGGCGAGCGTTCCGCCAGGTCGCAGGACGCGAGTGAGCTCGGTAATGGCCAGTGCGTCGTTGCTGATGTGCTCGAGCATTTCCGAGCAGATGATGCGATCAAAACTGTTCGACGCAAATGGCAACGCCAGGGTGTCACCCTGCACGGCCGTCGCACTCACGTCGTCGGGCTGAAACTCTCCCTCCAGCGCCATGGCCGCAAACATGGTGGCGACACCGTTCACCTCGTCGAGACCGGCATCAACGGCCACCACGTGGCCTCCTCGGCGCGCCGTTTCAAATGCGTGTCGACCAAAGCCGCAGCCGATGTCGAGCACGCGCTCACCGGGCTGAAGACCAAAGCGGTCGTAGCGAACGGTCAGCATGGCGTGAAATCCACCGAGGCGGGAAGGGGCACTCCCTGAAGTACCGCGTCATAACATGCTGCCGTCGCCTGAGCCGTCCGCCCCCACGTGAAGTGCTCCATAACCCTGGCCCGCCCAGCGGCACCCAGTTGAGCGCGGCGAGCTGGGTCATCAAGAAGAGCCCCGATGGCCTCCGCCAGGGCTGCGGGATTGTTCGGTGGCACCAACACACCGGCATCTGGACCAACAACCTCGGGCAGTGCGCCACCGGTAGTCGCGACGACAGCGACGCCGCAGGCCATGGCTTCAATGGCTGGCAGCGAAAATCCTTCGTAGAGACTGGGGATCACGGCGACTTCGGCTTCGCCGTAAAGGCGAGCCATCTCCTCGGTGCTAATGCCGGAAACCGTTGTCACGATGTCGCCCAGCCCGAGTCGTTCGAGGGCAGTCGCCACCGGGCCCCCGGCCTTGGGGCGACCAACCACGGTCAGTGCGATGGATCGCTGGTGGCGAAGTAGGGCAATGGCTTCCAGCAGGGGCACCATGCCCTTCATGGCGACGTCAGAACTCGTGGTCACCATGATGTGTCCGGCGCGCGGCGTTACGTCGTCATAGGGGCGAAAGACGGTGTGGTCAACGCCAACGGGCACCACGGTCATGCGCTCGCGTGGCACGCCCATCTGCTCGTGAATGTCGTCGAGCGAGTTGTACGACACCGTCACCACTGCGGGAAGCTGTTGGACGACCCTGGTTTGCATCCGCAAGAACCCGTACCACCGCCACATGCCGTAGCGCTTGAACAACGTGGGTGCGTGGGCAATGGCAATGCGACGATCCACCGTGATCGGGTGATGCAGCGTTTCGAGCAGCGGCCAGCCGTCGTAGAAGAGATCGAGCACGCCGGTCGCCATGCACTGATTGTCGTGAATGATGTCGAAGTCGGCTCGGCGCTGGCGAAGGATCTTCTTTATTCGCATACCGAAAGCCCAGGGTTCGCCGAAGCCACCCGTCTTTAAGGTAAGAAACTCAATGACATCAGCCCAACTCGTGAACTCCTCGCGACGTGGTGTGCGAAAGGGATCAGGCTCTCGATAGAGATCGAGACTCGGAACGGGCGTAAAGCCCACCCCTTCGTCGAGTTCAGGCCACGGAGGGCCGGAAAACACTTCAACGCTGTGCCCCAAACGGACGAGTTCCCTGGTCAAGTGCCGAGTGTAGACACCCTGGCCACCAACCTGCGGGTGGCCGCGATAGACGAGAAAGGCGATGCGGAGCTTGCCCGGTGCGGAAGGCGCTGGCTCGCGGCGAGCGGGCACGGGTGCGGTCACGAACATCCTTTAGTCAACGAGGCCGATGGTCGACCGCGCCATTAAACCTAGAAGAAAAATGCTGGCTCGGGGTTAGAGCGAGCGATATCGGGGGACGTAGCCACCCACGCCCAGCGCCGTTGAGGCTTCTGGGTCGATCGTGTCGTCGAGTCCACCGATAACTTCGGTCACCCACGACAGTCGATCCTTGAGAATGCGGGTCACGCCACCCTGCAGGGTGTCCGTTGACACGGCGCAGCTCGAGCAGGCGCCACCAAGCTGGACTTCGACCACGCCGGCCTCGACGTCGGCGCGGACGAGAACCAAGTCACCGCCGTCGGCCTGAACTGCGGGACGCATCAATTCAATGAGTGCTTGCAGGGCCTTCAGGCGTGTTGCGCGTTCTTGGTCGGTAAGTTCCATCCCTCTAGTTTGCCGTGTCGCCAGAGGTTTGTGCCCCCGCACGCTCCGCCACTGCTTCGTCGTAGGCCCGTAAGGCGCGTGCGCCCCACACGGTGCCGGGTCCGCCGTTCATCATGATGGCCACACCCATCGCTTCGGCCAGTTCTTGTCGAGTAACACCCACGCGGCGAGCAGCACGAGCGTGCGACACAATGCAGCCGTCGCATTCACGCGTGACGCCAACAATCAGCGCCAGGAGCTCCTTGGTCGCTTCCGACAGGGCGCCGTCAGCCATGGCCGCTCGCGACAATTGGGCGTACCCGCGATAGACCTCGGGGATGAGTTCGCGCAGGTCGAGGGTTGGTCCTCGTAGCTCTTCGCGAACATCGTGTGAGTGATCCATGAGGCCTCCTTACCCGAGGTAACGGGAATACTCTTTATGATAAGACCATGACTGTCATCGATGAACTCCTCGAACACAACCGCGCCTACGTTGCTGGTCACGGTCATCGCGAACTGCCAACCGCCCCCCAGCTGCACTTGGCCGTGTTGACGTGCATGGACTCGCGCCTCGATCTCTTCGGTGCACTCGGTCTCGACCTCGGTCAAGCTCACTTGATTCGTAATGCCGGCGGCATCGCCAGCGACGACGCGATTCGCTCGATCCTGCTTTCGCAGCGGCTGCTCGGCACTCGTTCGATCATGGTGATCCACCACTCTCGCTGTGGACTCGAAACCTTCGAAGAAGAATCGCTTCAGGCGGAACTTGAAGAGGCGTTCGGTGAGCGCCCACCCTTTGCCTTGGGTGCCTATCGTGACGTCCAGGCCGATGTCCAAAAGACTGTTGCGACGCTCCGTCAAAGCCCCTTCGTCGACACCACAGAAGTGCGCGGCTTCGTCTTTAACGTTGACGACGGTGACCTCACCGAGGTTGATGTCGCCTAGTGCAGGTCGTTCGCTTCCGCGAACGAATCAACCGAAACGGCCAGCGGTGTAGGCCAAGGTACGGTCGTCCTTGGGGGCGTTGAAGATCTTTTCCGTCGTCGAGAACTCAATGAGCTCACCGGCACGGTCTTCGCCCATCAACAAGAATGCGCAGTCGTCCGAGATACGAGCAGCCTGCTGCATGTTGTGGGTCACGATGACCACCGTCGTCTGCTTGCGCAGTTCCGACATCAGTTCCTCAATGCGGAGCGTCGCGATGGGGTCAAGGGCTGAGGTGGGCTCGTCCATCAACAGCACTTCGGGCTTCATCGCCAAGGCACGAGCGATGCACAGACGCTGCTGCTGACCACCGGAAAGACCGGTAGCGGCGGCGCTCAAGCGGTCCTCCACTTCTTCCCACAGGGCGGCGCCGCGAAGCGCTTCTTCGGCCAAGTCGTCAAGCGTGGACTTGGCGTGCTTCCCGGTCAAACGCAGGCCGGCAACGACGTTGTCGTAAATCGACATGGTGGGGAATGGATTGGCGCGCTGGAAGACCATGCCGACGCGCGAGCGAAGTTCCGTCACCGTGATGTCGCCGCGGTAGATGTCGGTACCGTCCAGGAGAATGTCACCGTGCACCTTGGCGCCGTCGGTGAGGTCGTGCATACGGTTGAGCGCGCGCAGCAGCGTCGTCTTACCGGAGCCTGAAGGACCGATCAATGAGGTAACGCGGTTCTTCACGATGTCGAAGGTGCAGTCACGCACCGCAGTGCGACCGTTGAAGGACACCGCGACGTTGCGCAGGCTCAGTGCGACGGGTCCACGGTTCGCGGCCTCGGCCTCGAGCTTGTTCATCACCGCGGAGGTGTCGACAACGTGGTTCTCAGTCAGCGTGTTTTCCATAGCGATTCCTTTGGTCTGCCTTTGCTCATCCACTGAATCAAGAAGCATGGCGTGTGCCTTCAGGTTAAACCCGACACCAGAAAAGTGCGGGGCGCAGCGGTAACACCCAGTGAACGTTTAGGTTAAATTTTGGTGAAACAAATCTGGCCGGATCACCGACGCGACGTGCTGGACATCTCTGATTGAGATGAAAAAGATAATTCATGCAGTGCCCTAGGATTACTCAAGGGACACAACGAGTGGCAAGGTGATCAAAGATGCGTATTGGTGTTCTCACAGCTGGCGGTGACGCCCCCGGACTCAACGCGGCTATCCGCGGTCTGGGACACATGGCGCTTCGTGACGGCCACGAGTTTTTGGGTGTCCCCAATGGATGGGCCGGACTCGCCGAGGACTTCAACCCCCGCCCACTCACCGACAAAGACCTTGACTACATCGTGGGCGAAGGCGGCACCTTGCTTGGCACGGCTCGCTACAACCTGAACGACCCGCCCAACGGCCGTGAACGCGTCCTCGAGACCATCACCAATAATCTCGATGCCCTTGTGGCCATTGGTGGCGACGGTACCCAGAGCATTACGCACTGGCTCGCCGAACGCGGCGCGCCAGTCGTTGGTATCCCCAAGACGCTGGACAACGACCTCCTGGGCACCGACTACTGCATCGGCTTCGACACGGCCGTGTCGATTGTGGCGGAGTCGATCGACCGCCTCATCACCACGGCGGCATCCCACCACCGCGTCATGGTCGTCGAAACCATGGGCCGCGCCACGGGCTGGGTAGCCGCGATGGGTGGACTGGCCGGTGGTGCTGACCTGATCATCATTCCTGAGTTCCCGACGTCATTTGAAACAGTCGTTGAGCACATCACACGCCGCAAGGAGTCGGGCTACGGCTTCTCCATCGTGGTGGTCGCCGAAGGCGTCAACCTCGAAACCCTGGGTGGCACTGAATACAACGGTGTCAACACCAGCGGCATCGGTGGTGTCCGTTTGGCCTCACGTGGTGTCGGCAACTTCCTTGCCAACCGCATTGAGGAGCATGGCGGCTTCGAAGTGCGTACCACGGTCCTGGGTCACCTCCAGCGTGGTGGTCACCCCACCGCCTACGACCGCATTTGGGCTACGCGCGTGGGCGTCGCCGCCTACGACGCTGTCATCAACGGACAGTTCGGCATGATCCCCGTCGTGCGAGGCAACGAAGTGGTCCTGGCGCCGCTGACGGACGTGACCGGTGGACAGCGTCAAGTCCCACGCGACCTCTACGAACTCTGCGCCGGATTCTTCTAAGTCACCGCCGGTCGGTGCACCCTGACTAGATTGAACGGCATGGATCTTCCCGTTCGTGCCATTGCCTACATCCGTAACGAGCGCTCTGAGGCGCTCGATCACAACTGGAGCGACGTTGTCTCGACGATCGAGCTCGCCAGTGACGTCCCCTCGGAGTCGTTGCGTGGCCTCGAATCCTTCAGCCACATCGAAGTGGTCTTCTTTGCCGACTGGGCTCAAGACGTGCCGCCAGGGCCATGGGTCCGCCACGCTCACGGGAACCAGTCGTGGCCCGAAGTCGGCGTGTTCGCGCAGCGCAACATCGATCGACCGAACCGCATCTTGCTGTCGACCGTCGAACTCCTCAGTGTCAGCGACCGCACTCTTGAGGTGCGCGGCCTTGACGGCATTGACGGCACCCCGGTGATCGACATCAAGCCAGTCTTTCGTTGGACCGTGCCCACCGGTGAACTCACCGTGGCCGCGTGGAGCGAAGAGCTCGGCGCGAACTAAGTCGTTAGTGGCCCTGGGCCACGCGGGCGAGCACGTCGGCTCGGCGTGGACAGGTCGCCGGACCAAAGGTCGAAATTGCGATTGATGCAGCCGCATTGGCGTGCTCGAGGGCCAGTTCGAGCGTCGTGCCACCTAGAACTTCGGCCAACACCACGCCGTTGTGCACGTCACCGGCACCGTTCGTGTCGACGACCGCTGTCACGAAGCCGGGCATAATGAACTCCCCTGAGGCGTCGATGCCAACGCATCCGCGCGCACCGTCACGAACGACGACGCCACGGCGACTCCACTGTGCGAACAGCGCCCGCGCCGCCAATGTTGCATTGTGAGCACGCGTCAGATAGGCCGCTTCGAGGTTGTTGCAGAGCAACCAGTCCGTACGCGCCAGAATGCGGCGAAGGAGATCGAGTGGGATGTCCGCGACGCGTGGGCCGGGGTCAAAGGCGACGAGGACTTCGTCGGCGAGCGACTCCACCCACTGCACCACCGTGGTGGCGATTTCGGGGTAGACGATGTTGTAGCCGGAGAGGTAGACAACGTCACCAGTGCGAGCGTCCACTCCCGCCAAGTCTTCGGCGCTCAAGGTCAATTCGGCGCCCGGTGAGGTAATGAAGGTCCGCTCCCCCGACTTTTCGACCAGGACCGCACACGCGCCCAAGTCTTTTGGTTCACGCGGCGCAACGAGGACTTCAATGCCTTCGGCGGCCAGCGACGAGAGCGCCACGCGCGAGAACGCACCGTCACCCAATTGGCCGGCGTAGAGGGCCTCGCACCCCTGGCGTACCGCAGCACTCATGATGTTGAAGCCCCCACCCGCTGTGACCAGCCGCTGATGGGCCACGACATCACCACCACGAACGGGAAGGGACTCGATGTGCAGTGCAACGTCGACCATGACCGAGTCGAGCACAATGAGGCGGCCGCTAAAGGTCAAATCGCCCACGTCAGATGCCCTTCGGGAGCAATGAAAGTGACTGAGGCTGGGTGGAGTTCCGGTCCCCAAATGCGCTCGTCATGTTCCGTCCGTTTCATCGAGAGGCTTGCCTCCACCCTAGTCAAGAGTCTTTACGTCCTTCAGGTGATCACTGCTTCTCGCTCGAACTGCGAGACTGTGATCGTGCGCCACTTGTCACCCCTTCGTCGGTTCGCAATGGGCACTGTGGTCGTGTTGTCATTCGCCTCGATGGCAATAGCGCCACCCACTTCCGCGAGAGCATCGGCTCCCCCTTCGCAGTCGTTTGGCGTCATCGGGCAGACACTCTTTCGAGACATTGTGACGAACAACTTCTCCTCGGCCGCTACCCTCTTCTTTCCCGAAGCGGCCTACGTGCGCATGAAAACAGGCCACCTGGCCAATCCCAGCGCGGACTTCAACGACCGCCTCCTCGCGTTTTATCGCCTCGACTTTGCCGCCTATCACCAGGTCGTCGCTGGCGTGACGCCGCACTACCTTCGCACCCTCTGGCTGCCTGGAGCGGCCGCGCTTATTGGTGCCGGTGTCTGTGAGAACGGTGTCGCGTATTGGCACGAGCCCGCGATTCGTATCGTCTACCAGCAGGGCACAATCGTCAAGTCCTTCGCGGTCGACTCACTCATTTCGTGGGGTGATCGTTGGTACATCATTCACCTCGGTCCGAACCCTCGCCCCGCCAACGTCGGCACGGTGGACGCACCCACCGTGGGTCCAGGAATCCCCGGCCCCGCCGGAGGGTGCTGAGCTAACGCTCGATCTGGCCTGTCGCCGAAACGAGTGCGGCGCTGGCACCAAAGTCGCTGTGTGAGAGGCCGTTGATGAAGCCCCAGAGTTGGTGACGGGAATCGGGCACCGCTAAGCCACCTTGTTCAATGATCACCGGATCAATGGAGCCGCGCACGAAGGCACCGGTCGAACTCAACGTCACGTGCACCACACCCGAGAGTGACAAATTGCCCCACGAGGAGAAAGCGTCGTAGTTCGTAAAGTCACCCATGGAGTACACGATTAAGTGGCCACGGTAAAACTCCATGCCGCGCCACACGTGTGGCCCACTGCCCAAGACCAGATCGGCGCCGTCGTCGATGGCGGCGTGGGCGTAGGCGTAGGGATTGCCGCGATTTTCGCCGTAGTAGTACTCGTTTGCCTTCGTCACGTGATCGGCGCTCGAGCCCTCGGCCCCTGTGTGCATGTACACCACGACGATGGAGGCGTGATGCTTGGCCTCGGTGATGAGGGCCGGGAGTTGTGACGGCACCAGCATGTTGTTGGTGAGGTAGTACGGCGCCACGTCAACGAAGGCCACCCGCACGCCGTGAACGGCGACGTAGCCAATCTGTCCCGGGAGTCCCGCTTGGACAATCCCGACGCTTCGCAGCGCCGCCGACGTCGCCGCCACGCCTTGTGCCGCGAAGTCGTAGGAGTGATTATTCGCGCTATTGAGCACCGTGAAGCCGGCCGCTCGGTAGTACTGGGCAAACGTCGTGGGGACGTGGAAGGCGTAGCAAGAGGTTGACGCTACGCCGCACTTCGACCCCGAGGACGAATTCGTCATCGTTCCCTCGAGATTGGCGAAGACAATATCGCCGCGCAGCAGCCCCTTCACGGGTGCGAACTCCGCGGCCGGTGAACTGGGGAGAGTTGGAGTCGCCCCTAGGTCAGTATCCCCCACTGCCGCCAACGAGATCGTAGGAGGCAGTGTGGTCGTCGGTAGTGCAGTTGTTGTAGTTGTCGCAATGGTTGACGAACCAGCATGGTGACGCATGAGCAGCGCACCAGCAACGGCAACAACTGCGAGCAGAACGGCGACGGAACTGCGCACTGTGCTGCGTTTGGCGGCCGGGGCCGCACGACGACCGTGCTTGGCTACCACGGGGTGGACTCGCCGCGTGAGACGGTCGCGTAGACCGCGAAGAAGTCCTTGGTGCTGGAGTAGAGGAACCGACGCGAAATCTGATTCACGTTGGCGACGTCCAGCGATGGGTTCAGCGCATTGGGGCCGCCGTAGGTCACCAAGATTGGCCACTCAGGATTGATGTCGAGCTGCATTGCCGTGACAGCGTGGAGCTGCACCATCAGTGCGGCCATCGACTGCGACGTCTCATAGGGGGCGGCGGCGTACATGAGATTGCCCTTCGCGTCGAGTCCAATTGCGGATCGCCAGACGGCCGCTACGCCGTGCAGGGTGAGCCCCCACGCGGCATTGTTGGCACTGGCCGGAGTGGCACGACCATGGTCCACCAGCAATGTCAGATTTTGCCTGGCCATAACGACGTTCGCGGGAATTGGCCCACCGGGCCAGGCTTCCATGGCGAGGGTGCCATTTCGATAGCGCAGCAACGTTGCCTCGCCCGTCACCATCGGAAAATACAGCGTGTGGTTGGTGTAGAACCCAGCAGGATTGTCAGCTTCGTAGAAGCCCGAGTTGAAGGTGGCGAGAAGTCGGTCTCGGCCCAGAGTTGGAACGGCTTCGGGGCCTCGGTTCTGTGACGTAACGCCAGGCCCCTTGTACCCCAGGTAGAGACCGAGATCAATGTTGGACACTCGGAACCACCCAACGTTGGCCACCGTACCGGCCGGTGTCCCGTCGGGGTGCACCGAGGTCAGATAGACCGGCGCGTGGTGGTCCCACGTATCAACGGCTACCCAGTGCGCACAACTGGTGCCGGTACACACTGCAGGAGGCATTGCCAACGGCGGTTGCGTCGTGGTGGTCGTGGTTGTGGTGGTCGTAGTGGGTGGAGGCGACGAAAGCCCGCGCCCTAAGGCAATTGCTCCCACGGCCACGATGGCGAGAACGAGCACCCACGGTGCACGGGAACGACGAACGGTGGGTCGAGCGTGACGCCCCTTGGCCATTACGACTTCCTCACTGGGTTAGTCACAGCAACTGTCACGCCAGCCGCAGCCACGACACTTGAAGTGGGCGTGCTCGGCCGTCAATGCGCCGCCACAGTGGGGGCACTCATGAAAGGTGCCAAAACGATTTTGGCATTCGCTCAAGAGGGAGGGCTTTTGCTCGTTCATGGTGATGCCAGCCTTACAAAATAAGGCCAGTTGGTGGTGGATGGCAACAACCTACGGGGCTGGCGCCGGAATCGCATCGGGCGACGGACCCCGGCTCGTAGCGTGGGCGAGCCACATGTAGGTGCAGTAGTTGATGTCGAGCGCGGACCGATTCGTGGTCAGGCTGGCAGCCGCAATAAACGACGGCATGTCGTTACTCGTTGGTGGGTAGAGATATTTCGATAACCGATTCGTCACTGCAGTCACGAGTGCGTTAGTAGATCTTTGTGACGCCGCCAGCGCCGCCGCCAAGTGATGGCGTTTCGCCCATGCGACCCACACTTCGAGTGACGAGATGCAGGGATGCTGAATTCCTGGGGTCAGAGCCGGGCGAGTTGCCGTCGCCACTACCGACGGCGGACCGAAGGTACCGGTGTTGACGTCTGCCGCAATCGCACCCGTCACGTTCAACAAACTGGGCAGACCGGGAAGTTGTGCGGGTTCACCTTGCCCACCCAACCCCTGCGTGCCGTCGGCACGTTGAATCAGGTACCAACCGGCCCCTGCCTTTTCGAAGTAGTACGGCAAAATGTTCTCAGTGCAGACGCCGCAGCGATACAACATGCCCCACGACGCGAACGTTGCCGTTGCCATGCCCACCTTGCCATCCTTTGACACCCGCCAGGTGACTCCCACGCCATTCACGGGTATTTGCAGCGACGTAACGGGGTCGACGACAGTCGAAATGGGGTCGAGCGTTGAGACGATGGTAAAGCGAATATCGGTCAACGTTGATGGTGGCGGTGGTGACGCACTTGCGACTTCCACGGGAGCCGCGCCAGCGATCAGCGCGACACAGGCAGCCACTGCCCTCACGGCGCGCCAGACGTTGATTCCTCTCATGGCCTCACCATAGTGAGTTATGAGCGCGCAGTATCGACTTTCTCGTCTGACGGGCTGGCACCACTGCTTTCACCCGTAAGGTCGCTGTGTGATGACAACGGAACTGGTCTTCGACGGCGACTGTGGCCTGTGCCAGGCCTGCGTTCGCTGGCTTGAACGGCGCGACGGCGCCCGTCACCTCAACTGCCTCCCCTCCACGAGTTGCACGTGGGACGACGCTGCGGCGATGCCCTTCGCCACGACCGTGGTCGTGCGAACCTCGACGGGTGAGACACTCACGGCATCGTCGGCCGTGGCCTACGCCCTTTCCCAACTCCCAGGTCTTTGGGGCCTTATTGGAAAGTACGGGTTGTTCCTCAACCGGAGCCCACTCCTAAAGCAATGGCACGACACGCTGTATTGCGCGATTGCCGCAAACCGCATCGTCATCTCCAACGCCCTCGTTCGACTGCGTCTTCTCGACGAGAGCTGTCGCGTGCCACGGTCCTAAGAGGCTTCAGGTGACCCGCCGCCGTTTTAGCCTGATGCGTCAAACGTGGGCCAACATCGTCTGGTGCCATTGGCCGGTTGACCCCGAGCAAGTGGCCGCAGTCCTGCCCGATGGCCTCACCCCCGATCTCTTTGACGGGCACGCCTGGGTTGGACTTATTCCGTTCTCCATGGAGCGGCTGCGCCCACCAGGACCCTTCGGTTTCATCACCCGCGCACTACGAAGCGCCAACTTCGGTGAGGTCAACGTGCGCACCTACGTGAAGGGGCCCGATGGAAAAAGTGGTGTGTGGTTCTGCACGTTGGATGCGGATAGCGCAATCGCCGTCGCAATGGCCAACGCCGCTTTTGGGCTCCCCTATCGAGTGGCGAAAACGTCCTTTCGCGCCGAAGGAAACCGCCGAATCTGGACGAGCACCCGTCGGCGTGATGGAGCCCAAGCGGCGGTAACCGTCACAGTCGGTGACGAGGTATCGCGCCCGGCCTCTCCTGGCCTCGAGACATTTCTCTTCGAGCGCTACTCCCTGTACGCACTCTGTCGGGGGCGCATTATTCGCGGTGAGCTGACGCATCGCCCGTGGCTGATTCGTCCGGCGTCGCTCGATTCACTAGTTGATGAGACGGTGCAACGAGCTGGTTTCCACGTCGCTGGCGACCCCCATGTCTTCGTGGGTGAACCGGTAGAAGTTTCAGTCTTTGCGATGACGGTGGTCGACCGATGAACGAAGTGAATATTGGCGTCGCACTGATTCTGCTGGGCCTCGTCGGCGGCAACGCCTTACTGGCACTCTTGCACGTCCTCGATCGACAACTATTACCCCGACACGACCCCCTGAGCGCATACGGCATCTCGACCTATCGGCGACTGTACGCCGTCGAAAACGGTACCTTCGTGCTGGCCGGCAGCGGGGCCGCGCTCGCTCTTCACGCGCAACACCCCCGCGCGCTGTGGTTACCGGTGCTGTGTCTGCTCTACGCCGCCGGCGTTGCCGGCATCATTGTGTTTCCAATGGGCAAAAAGGGTGCACCTCGCACCATGACGGCCTCGCTTCACAACGCTGCGGCGGGACTGATTTTTACAGCAGCGACCGTGGCGTCATTCCTGCTTCCCAGTGTGGTCGGACCCCATCGCGGATTGCTCGCCCACTGGGTGCTGACCGGCACCAGCCTGTACTTATGCGCAACGATTTTCGCCATGTTGATTGCCATTCGCCGCCGCTCGCAATCCTTTGGAGTGGTGGAACGCATTGCGGCGGCCGGACTGAGTTTTTGGCTCATCGCGGTGCTTGTCTGTCTCTCGCACTAGCGGGTTGCTCAGACCGGTGTGATGGTGCCCCCGGCAGGATTCGAACCTGCGCTCGCGGTTTAGGAAACCGTTGGTCTATCCACTAGCCTACGGGGGCGTTGCACCAAAAACCTTAGTTGACAAGGGTGACGACCCCTCCGAGGATGGTTCGCGACGACCGCAGTGGGCATTATCGTTTCGGTATGAGTGAAGCCTCCCCCGCCCCACAGTTGCGTGGCGCCACGGTTGCTGGACGCCTTCGACTCGGCGGCAACACACTGCGATGGGGCTTGCTCGTCATCTGGGTGCTCGCCCTCGGCCTTGTGACGACCGCAAACGAGCAGAACAACGCGAGGCTCACCCGCTTGCAGCACCACGGAATCATGACGCAGGTCACCATTCGTTCCTGCATTGGCAACCTTGGTGGGAGCGGGAGCAACGCGGCTGGCTTTACCTGCACCGGCACCTACCTCGTTGACGGCATTCACGAAGTGGTTACGGTCAATGGGCTGGTCACGTTCCAGGCACCCGGGAGCAAAGTCACCGGCGTGGTTG
>DAINRA010000019.1:0-27566 GCA_036742195.1 Acidimicrobiales bacterium | reverse complement strand
GGTCGTGGGTTCGATCCCCACCGGCCCTACGCACTGGCACCTTTTCCCGCGTCACCATTTAGTATTGGTCTAGGCGTTTTTCGACCCAAAGCGAGTACTAGATGATCCCCACCTTCGTTATCTTTCTTCGTGAAGGTATCGAGGCGTCCATGATCGTGGCTCTGCTGCTGGCGTACCTCAAGCGCACCGACAAGCGCGAACACTTTCGTGACGTCTATTTCGGCGTCGGTTCGGCGATTGTCTTCATGTTTATGGCGGGTGTGGCGGCCTATCTGTGCATCCACCGCTACAGCGGTTCCAACGTACAGACCTACTTTGAAACCACGACGTACCTGATTGCCGCGGGTTTCCTCACCTATATGACTTTGTGGATGCAGAGTCATTCGCGTTCCATGGGGAAAGATCTCCAGCAACGTAGCGACGCGGCTCTCTCCAAGGGATCGCGCTGGGGTATGCGCGTCTTGGCCTTCCAGTCTGTTATTCGCGAGGGCATTGAAACCATGGTCTTCACTCTCGCCATTATTTTCGCGAGCTCCCGGCAAGCCGGCACGCCGGTTGAGGGAAATTTGTTGTGGATCGGCGCGCTCCTGGGACTCGCCGTCGCGTTGGCGCTGGCCTACCTGATGTACCACGTTGGTGCGAAGTTGAATCTGCGCCGCTTCTTTAAGGTCATGGGCACCGTCTTGATGGTGGTGGCGGCGGGTTTGGTGGTGGACGCCACCGAGAACCTGCAGGCACTCGACTGGTTGCCCTTTGGCAAGTCGATTCTGTGGGACACGCATAGTTGGGTCGCCGAAAGTTCGAACAACGGTGACTTACTGCACTCGTTCCTTGGCTACGTCGATCGCCCGACCATTCTCGAGGCGTCATTGTGGGCGGCCTACATCACCGCCAGCCTGGCCTGGTTCCTCTACAAGGGTCGCAGCGCTAAGAAGCCGGTAGCGGCGGCCGCATGACGACGCGTCGGGCCGAGACGGCGTCGGCCGTCGTTGCCGACTTGCTCGCTCTCGTGGTGTTCGTGGCCCTCGGCGTACACGCGCATCACCACCACCTCACGTTTGCTACCTATTTCGCGGCCTGGTATCCCTTTGGCGCCGCCCTCGTGATTGCGGCGCTGGTTCGCCCAAACGCCCCACATGCCCTGCGCACTGGTAGTGAGCGTGCAGTAATCACGGTGGCCGTAGGCATGGTGCTGCGCGTCGTGGTCGGCCAGGGCACGGCCGTATCGTTTTGCATCGTGGCAACAGTCTTCGTGAGCCTGTTCTTTTCACTCTGGCGCTTCGCCGAAGCGCGGCGCAAACGCCGCTAGCCCCCTACGACAGGACGCGACGGCGGAAGTTTCGCAGGCCCAGTGACAAGAAGCCCACGAAGAAGGCCAGCAGCACGGGATAGATCACGTAGAGCGGTAGGTGGGCCGTGTTGGTGAAGGCCGCACGCATCCCCTCATTGACGTAGAGCAGGGGGTTGAGCAAGACAATTGTCTGCAGCCAGTGCCAGCCGCCAACCTTCACTGGGGCGAGGTGACTCCACTGGTAGTAGGTGCCCCCTAAGAAGGTGATGGGCAGCACGATGAACCCAAACATCAGACCGATGTTGCGCGGCTCGAAGCTGGTACCCAGCACGAGGCCGAGTGACCCCATCGCCAGGCCCGCCAGTGGCACCAGGGTGGCAATGACGAGGAAGTGGAAGTGCAGCTCGGCCTGCACGCCACGGGCGTGCACGAGTGCGGCAATCGGGAGCACGATGAGGGCGGAAATGACGCCCTGGAGAGCACCGGAGACGACCTTTTCGACGGCGACGAGCCAAATGGGGCACGGCGCCTGCACGCGGTCCTCAATCTCACGGGTGAAGCCAAACTCCTGGGCCATCTGGAGTGCTACCGACTGCAGCCCCTGAAACATCACGGAGATACCCACCACGCCCGCCACCAAAATGGTGGCGAACGCCGTCTCGGCACCCGAGCCAGCGCCGCCGACACTCTGGCCAATCTTGGGGAAAACGTAGAGGAAGACGAAGCAGAGCAAGAACGGCTGAATCACGGTGCGCAAGACGAAGAGTTTGAGGTCTTTGCGAATGACGGTGATGTCACGCACCAGCAGTGCCACGAGCGCCGACCGTGAGGCAGCCACCGTGGAGCGCGGGGCGACGGCGGAGGGGAGTGGAGCGGCCATTAGTCGCGCAGTTCCTTTCCGGTCAGGGTGATGAAGACCGTTTCAAGTGTGGGGGAGGCCACCGAGATGTCCTGCACCTGGGCCCCCACGCTTTCGGCACGGGTGACCACCGCAGCCAGCAGGCGCTGGGCACTGGTGGCGTGTAGTTCGAGCCCACCCTCAATTGGCCGCAGTGAGGTCGTTCCTTCAATCTCACGCAGCGCCGTGGCGAAGGCCTCGAGGTCGCCCGTGGCTTTGATGGTCACGATCGTGTCAATGCCCGTGGACTGCTTGAGTGCATCGGGGGTGTCGAGGGCGAGCAGGGTGCCGCGGTCCATAATGGCCACGCGATCACACAAGTGGTCGGCCTCTTCCATATAGTGGGTGGTCAATAAGATGGTCTGGCCGTCGTTGTTGAGTTCCTCCAAGATGCCCCACAACGCCAAGCGGCTCTGGGGGTCAAGTCCGGCGGTGGGTTCGTCGAGGAACAAGACTTCGGGGCGATGAAAGATGGCGCGGGCCACCATCAGTCGCTGGGCCATGCCACCCGAAAGGGCGTAGACCGAGGCCTTGGCCCAGCGTGACAGCTGAAAACGCTCGAGGAGTTCACTCGCGATGCGCTTGGAGTCGCTGGCGCTAATGCCGAAGAGTCGACCGTGGAAATAGAGGTTTTCCCATACGGTCAGGGCTCGATCGAGGGTGTTGACCTGCGACACTACGCCGATTGACTGTTTCGCGCGTGCGGGCTGTGCCACCACGTCCACGCCGGCCACCATGGCCGAGCCGGAGGTCGGGATGACGCGGGTAGTCAACATGCCGGCCGTCGTCGTCTTGCCTGCCCCGTTGGGGCCAAGAAGTCCGAAGATCTCACCGCGGCGTACCTCCAGGTTGAGGCCATCGACGGCGGTGAAGTCACTGTCGGGGTAGCGCTTGGTGAGTGCCCTTGTGACGATGACGGCGTCGCTGGGCTGAGAGGTCTCGGTCACGAGAGGCATCTTAGGGTGCGCGGGTCCGTTCGCCACGCACACGACGGACACGCGACCTAGCATTGTCGTATGCGCTCTCGGGGTTTTCTCTCTCTCGCCGGAGGCGCGCTCCGAGACCTGTTCGATCAGTCCACCGCGTTTGGTCGCTTGGCCATGGTGCACGTGATCATGATGGCGGGCGACACCCTGGTCACCATCTCGCTGGCCGGCTCACTCTTCTTTTCCGTGTCGCCCACCGAGGCCAAGAGCAAGGTGTTGCTCTATCTGGTCTTGACCATCGCCCCCTTCGCGGTGGTCTCCCCGGTGCTGGGTCCACTCATTGACCGCTCAGCTAACGGCCGTCGGCTCTTGGTGGCGCTCTCGGCCGGCCTGCGCATCGTGTTGTGCTGGTCCATGAGTTCACACCTCAGTTCGTTGTGGTTGTTTCCCCAGGCCTTCGCCGTTCTCATCTGCTCCAAGCTCTACGGCGTGACGCGCGGGACGCTCGTGCCCGAGATGGCGCGCACCGACCAGTTGGCCCAGCACGCCGCAGGGGTCACCAACGCCGGCTGGCCCACCACCGGGGCCAGTGAGACCACCGGTTTTTCGGGCTTTAACGCCCAGCTCACGTTGCTCGGCACGGTGAGCGGTTTACTGGCCGGCAGCGCCGGTGCGGCCGTGCTCAAGAGCCTCGGTGCGCCCAGTGTGCTGCTCTGCGCCACGGCCGTCTTTGGACTTGGTGTCGTTGCCGCCCTGCGCTTGCAGCGCCCCGCAGCCCGCGCCTCAACGGGGCGGGCCGAGTTGAGTCAGGAAGAGCGCGATATCCACCGGCTCAATGCGGCCGGTGATCCCGAGGTCACCTGGGGCCTCGGCGCCTCCGCGCTGATGCGATTCGCGGTGGGATTTAGCTCCTTCCTGCTGGCGTTCGGGCTGCGCCGACTCCACGCGAGCCTCTCGTGGTACGCGGTGGCGTTGGGGCTCAGCGCCGTAGGGTCGCTCGTAGGCCTCGGCATCGTGACACGTCTGAGGAACAAGCTGGCGGAGTCCACGCTGCTCAGCCTGATGATTCTTCTTACCGGCATCGCGGCGGGCGTCGTTGCGCGCCACGCAACGCTTGTCACCCAGGCCCTCTTTCTCGGGGTGCTGGGCATGTGTGCGGCCGTGACGCAGCCCTCCTTCGACGCGATTACCCAGCGCCTCGTCCCCGCTGGGGCGCAGGGCCGGACGTTCGCCCGCTTTGCGGTGCGTCAGCAGCTGACGTGGGTCGTGGGGGCGCTGTTGCCCGTGGCCATCACGATGAGTTTCGCTGACGGTGATCAGTTCTTGTGCGTGGTGATGCTGATCGGGGCGGTGCTCTACACGCTGCGTCGTCGGCACCGTCACGACGACTGAGTGGGTACCATCGTTCTACGGGGCGTATGGTCACCTCGGGGACAAGGAGGGGCGACGTGAGTGAGCAGTCGGAAGACGACATCATCTCAGGCATTTCCAAAGTCGTGGCAACCCTTGCCTCGAAAGACGGCGAGACCTTCATTGGCGACGACGCCGCGGTGCTGAGCCCCTTTGCCGGCAACGTCGTTATCTCCACCGACGTCTGCGTCTACGGCGTGCACCTCGACAGCACCTTGTTTTCCCTCGAAGACTTAGGGTTCAAAGCGGTGACGTCGGCCCTCTCGGACCTAGCGGCGATGGGAGCACTGCCACGCGGCTTAGTCCTCGCCGTCTCGGCGCCGAAGGGCACGGACCTTACAGAGTTGCACCAGGGCGCGGCGCTGGCCGCCACGCTGTGCGACACACCCATTGTTGGTGGCGACTTAACCACAGCGACCGATCCATCAATTGCGGTCACCGTCTTTGGCGAGTGCCCCGGTGGAGGCGCCGTTCTTCGGTCGGGTGCGCAGGTTGGCGACGCAATCTACGTGTCGGCGCCGCTGGGCGCGGCTGCCGCCGGACTTCGTCGCGCCCGTGCGGGCGCACCACTCGATGACGTCAGTGTGTTGGCGCAACGTCGTCCCTTTCCACGTCTGCGAGAGGGCATTGCCTATCGCGCGGGCGGCGCGCACGCCATGATGGACCTCAGTGACGGCATCGGTCTCGACCTGCACCGTTTAGCCGACGCCTCTGGGGTGGGCTTTGCTCTCGACATAGTTCCCGTCGCCACAAACGCCACGCTGGACGAGGCCATCGGCGGGGGAGAGGACTACGAGCTCGTGCTCACCGCGAGCGACGAGACAGCACTGTTCGGCGCCTGCGAGGCACGGGGACTGGGTCGGCCGGTGCGCATTGGCACGATCGTCGCTGACGTCATGCAGCGGACGTTACAGGGTCAACCGTTTCGTCGACAGGGATGGCAACACCAGCTCTAAGGCTGGCGGCAACTACGCGGTGGGCGCAGTCTTGCGGGCAGGCTTGGTGACCTTGCCCGAGCGCAGGCAGCCGGTGCAGACGTTCATGCGAACGGGGGTAGCACCAACCAGGGCACGCACGCGCTGGATGTTCGGGTTCCAACGACGCTTGGTGCGGCGGTGGGAGTGGGAAACGTTCATGCCGAATGACGGCTTCTTACCGCAGATTTCGCAGACTGATGCCATGATGAACGTTCTCCTTATTCAATCGCCGTTGCGGACTGCAGACGACGTATAAAACCGAATAGCCATTGTAGCATCGCTAGCAATGTCTCCACTCAATGAACTCCGCTCGGCCGATGTTTCTAAGGCGATTGTCACCTTTGACGCCCTGTTGCGGGCACAAAAAGACGTGATCAACCGGCTAAACGTGTACCCCGTCCCTGACGGCGACACCGGCACCAACATGTCGTTGACCATGCAGTCAGTCGCCGCGGGCCTGGCCAGTCTGGCCGAGGACGCGTCGTTGGGCGAGGTGGGCAAGACCATCGCCCACGCCTCACTGCTGGGTGCGCGCGGCAACTCCGGTGTCATCTTGTCGCAGATGCTGCGCGGCTTTACCGAGTGCTTCAGTGGCGTTGACCAGATTGGCCTCGACGAGTTCCGCACTGGACTCAGCATTGCGAACGAACGCGCGCGCCAAGCGGTGTCGCGCCCCGTGGAGGGAACCATTCTCTCAGTCGCTCAGGCCGCCGCTGAGGCGACAGCATCGAGCACATCGTTGGCCGAGGCCGTGCGGGCCGCCCGCGACGGCGCCGTCGTCGCGCTGGCCCACACGCCGGAACAGCTGCCGGTGTTGAAGCAGGCTGGCGTCGTCGACTCCGGTGGCACGGGACTCGTGCTGTGGTTCGACGCACTCTGTCACGTGGTGGCCGGCGACGCACTGCCCATTACCCCGGCACTGCCCGAGGTGCACCTGGCAACGACGTCGGCTCCGCTGGAGCCAACTGACATCTCGGCCCTGCGCTACGAGGTCATGTTCATTCTCGAAGGGAACGACGACGCGATGGGTGTCTTTCGCAGCACCTGGGAGTCACTGGGTGACTCGATCGTCATCGTGGGCGGCGACGGCCTCTACAACTGTCACATTCACACCGATCACGTGGGCCCCTCGATCGAGGCGGCCCTCGAGGTCGGCCGACCTCGCGACATTCGCGTCACCGACCTGCTCGAGCAGGCCGGTGAAGAGGGATGGGTCCTCAGCGCCGCTCTGCCGACATCGCCCGCTCCCGCAACCGCCGTGGTGGCCGTGGCCGCCGGGACCGGTCTGGTCACGCTCTTCACCTCGCTCGGTGTGCGCCAGGTCGTGGTGGGTGGCCAAACCATGAACCCATCGACGGCGGAGTTGGCTGCCGCAGTGACGGCGACTGGGTCGGCGAATGTGATCATTCTGCCCAACAACAAGAACATCCGTGCCGTGGCCGAGCAGGTCAACGCCGTGGTGTCCCCCGACGTGCGCGTCATCGCCACCAACTCGGTCCAGGAGGGCCTGAGTGCCATGGTCGGCTACGTCGCCGACCTGGGTCTGGAACAAAATCTCCTCGCCATGACCGCAGCCGCCGAGGCCGTGACGGCCGGCGAACTCACCCAAGCCGTTCGCGACACCACGAGCGACGTCGGGGCGGTGCTCGCCGGTGACTGGATTGGACTGGGGGCCGGTGGCATCGTCTCGGTCAGCGCCTCGATTGCCGAGGCGGCCCAGCAGTTGGTTGCTGCCTTGCGCACCGACGAGCACGAACTGATGACCATCGTGGAAGGCGACGGGGCGTCGCCGGAGGTCACGGCCGTGTTGCGTGAGGCCGCTGACGGACTTGACGTGCAGGTGCTGGCCGGTGGTCAGCCGCTCTATCCCTACCTCATCGGGTTGGAATGACCGAACGGTCTCCGCGACGCCTGCGCCAACTCGGCGACATCGCGGTGGACCAGCTGCGCCACGTCGGTGAAAAGCGCACAGCGGCCCTCGCGGGCATTGGCATTGCCACGGTCTTTGACCTCGTCACCATCTACCCCCGGCGCTATATCGACCGCACCCGACGCGCTGAACTCTCCGACCTTGCCGTGGGGGAGGAGGCTGCCGTTTTCGCCACCGTGCGAACGGTCTCGTCGCGCCGGACCCAGACGGGCAAGAACATGGTGGAGGTCGTGGTCGAAGACGCCGGTGACACCATGCGCGCCACGTTCTTTAATCAGCCCTGGCGCACCAAGCAATTAAGCGAAGGGGTCCAGGCCATCTTCTTTGGCAAGCTCAGCGACTATCGAGGGGCGCGGCAAATGACGAACCCCGTGGTCGACGTCATCGTTGGCCCCACGGGCGAGGAGCGAGACCCCTCGAAGGTCGGTGTGGTGGTGCCTATCTATCCGGCGTCGGGCAAGGCCGGACTGACGTCATGGGAACTCGGTGGCTTTATCGATGAGTCCCTGCGACGGGCGGGGCCCCTGCTCGATCCGCTGCCGGAGTGGGTGCGCACCGAGCTCGACCTGATTGACCGTGAGGCCTCACTGTGGGGTATTCACCTTCCCGCTTCGATGGAGGCGGTTGCCCCAGCGAGGCGGCGACTCATCTTCGATGAGTTCTTGCGCCTCCAGTTGCTGCTCGCGCTACGCCGCCGCCGACAAGAGGCCTCGGCCGTCGGGGTGAGCCACCCGCTGTCCGATGACGATCTCGACGTGGCACCTGGAACACCGGTGGCGGCGAGTGACTCGTTGGTGCGCCAGTTCCTGGCCGGTCACCGCTTTGCGTTGACCGGTGCGCAGCGCCGCGTCCTCGGTGAAGTGGCGCACGATCTTCGTGGCGCTCGACCGATGCATCGTCTCTTGCAGGGTGACGTGGGTGCGGGTAAGACGGTGGTGGCCTTGACCGCGCTTCTGGCGGCGATTGATGGTGGCCGACAAGGGGCCATCATGGCCCCGACCGAAGTGCTGGCTGAACAGCACGTGGCCAGTATTCGTCGTGACGTGGCGCACCTGACGGTTGCCGATGCATCGGTACTCGGCGGGGTCCGTCCGCTGCGAGTGCAACTGTTGACCGGTCGCGTCAAGGGCAAGGAACGTCAGGGAGTACTCGATGCGTTGGCCTCAGGCGGTATCGACATCGTTATCGGCACGCACGCCCTGCTCACCGACGACGTGCGGTTTCACGCCCTTGGTGTCGTGGTGATTGACGAACAGCATCGCTTCGGCGTCGAACAGCGCGCCGTGTTGCGCGAGAAGGGTCGCGCCCACTCGGCTGAAGGCCGCGACCCCGACCTACTGGTGATGACCGCGACGCCCATTCCCCGCACCGCGGCCATGGTCGTCTTCGGTGACCTCGACCGATCGGTCTTGGACGAACTCCCCAAGGGGCGTCAGCCCATCACGACGACCTGGGCCCAAGACGATGCCGGGGTGGCTGCGGCGTGGCAGCGGGTGCGCGACGAAGTCGCCGCCGGTCGCCGCGCCTACGTCATCTGCCCTCTGGTGGAGGAGTCCGATCGGCTCGAAGCCACCAGTGCAGTGGCCGAACGCACACGCCTGGCGACGGAAGAACTGCGGGGCCTGAGTGTGGGTCTGTTGCACGGCCAGATGAAGGCGGCCGAAAAAGACGAGGTCATGGAGCAGTTCCGCACGGGTGAGCTGCAGGTACTGGTGGCGACAGTGGTCATCGAAGTCGGTGTTGACGTGCCCGAAGCCACCGTGATCGTGATTGAAGACGCGTGGCGCTTTGGTCTCGCCCAGTTGCACCAGTTGCGTGGCCGCGTCGGTCGCGGATCGGATCCCAGCTACTGCTACCTGCTCGGCACGCCGCCCACCGAGGACGGCGCGACTCGACTCGAGGCCCTGGTGAACTCGACCGACGGCTTCGCCCTGGCCGAGATCGACCTGGATTTGCGAGGCGAGGGGACGATTCTCGGCGCCCGCCAGCGCGGTCGCAGCGACCTTCGTCTCGCCAACTTGCGCACAGACGAAGAGATGTTGCACGAGGCGCGCCGCATCGCACTCACCCTGGTGGCGGACGATCTTGAGGCAGTACCCGAACTCGTCGATGAGTTGCGGCTCTTCGTTGACGAAGAGGAAGCGACGTACCTGTTCAAGACTTGAGCGGGAGTCGGGGCAAGAGCACGTTCTTTTCACGGCCTTCGTCTAGCCTTTAGGTATGCGTGTTATCGGCGGAGCCGCCCGTGGTCGTCCCCTGAAGGCCAAACTGCCCGAAACCGTGCGGCCCACCACCGACTACGCCCGTGAGGCGATTTTCTCGATGTTGGAGAGTCGCGGTGGCCTGCAAGACCTCGTCGTGGCCGACCTGTACTGCGGCTCGGGCGCTTTAGGGATCGAAGCGCTGTCGCGCGGCGCGGCCAAGGTCTACTTCTTCGACGCCGACGCCGCCTGCCTCGGGGCCGCCAAGGCCAACCTGGACCCCTTGAAGCTCGAGGGCGAAGCCAGCTTCACCCGCGTCACCTTGCCGGTGTGGTCACCGCCCGCCGACCTCGATCTTCTTATTGCCGACCCTCCCTACGGCCCCCTCGACCTGCCGGCGCTGTTGAAGGGCGTGACGGCCTCTCGGGTTATTATTGAAAATGACCGCCACATGGAAGCGCCTGAGGGCTGGGTTGTCACGAAAGAGAAGCGCTACGGCACCACCTACGTCACGATGCTCGAGCCCGCCGAGGAGGACTAGATGCGTATTGGTCTGATCCCCGGATCGTTCGATCCCTTCCACAACGGCCACCTCGAAGTGGTCGAACGCGCGGCGCACATCTTTGACCACATCGTGGTTGCTGCCATTCGCAATCCCCAAAAGGCCGAATCTCTCTTCACGCTCGAAGAACGCCGCGACATGATCGCCGAGTCCTGCGCCCACATTCCGAGCGTTTCCATTGTCTCGATCTCCACGTTGCTGGTGAACGTGGCCCGGGAAGTCAACGCGACGGCCATCGTGAAGGGACTGCGGGCGGTGTCGGACTTCGAATACGAACTGCAGATGGCCCAGATGAACCGGTCCCTGTCGAATGTCGAAACCCTCTTTATTCCCTCGAGTTCCAAGCATTCCTTTATCGCCTCGCGCCTGTTACGTGAGGTCGCACGATACGGTGGAGACGTGTCGGATTTCGTGCCCGCCCCCGTGCGAGCTCGTTTGACCCAGAAATTCCCAGGAGAATCCTCATGACGTACTTTCCCGACGACAACGAGTTTGGTGACGACGCCAACGCCCCTTTCTTCCACACGACCCCCACCCCCGAGGTCTTTCAGGAGATGCCGGTAGAGGACGTCCACTACGGCCGTCGTGCTCGCCGCAACGTGGAAGACGACATCGCCGCCGCCGTTGAACTGGTGCGCACCGCCAAGCAGATCCCCATGTCGGGGTCGATCATGCTGAAGGCCGACGAGATCAACTTCTACCTCGAAGAGATCGGCCACAACCTGCCGGTGGAGTTGCTGGAAGCCCGCCGCGCGCTGCGTGAGCGTGAAGCCCTGATGGCTGAAGAAGTCCGCAAGGCCGAAAACCTCATCGAACTCACCAAGGCGCGCGCCACCCAGATGGTCGAGAGCACCGAAATTGTTCGTCAAGCCAAAATCACGGCGTCGGAAATCATTGCCGCTGCCGAAGCCCGCGCGCGTCAGATGATCAACGAGACCGAGGACTACCTCGACCAGAAGTTGGCCGACGTGGAGATTTCGCTGTCGATGATTCAAAAGACCGTTGAGCGCGGCCGCTCGCGTCTGACTATTCAGGACCTGCCAGCGTCGCTGAACTCCTCTGCCAACGGATTCTTCGACGGCACCCCCGCCCCGGCCTCGACCGAAGTCTTCGACTTTGATAACGCGACCGACGATGACGGGTTCTCTTCAGGCTTCTAACGTGACCTCGCTCTACCGCATCCCCGTGGCGCTGTTGCTGCGCGACGTCCCTTCGACGATGGAGCTTGACTTCAAGGCTCCCTTCGACGAAGAGCGTGAGTTTGCCCCGCGCGGACCGGCCGAGACCGACGTCGCCCCCGACGCCGACGTGCACGTCCAGCTACAGCTCCAGAGTTTCGTGGGCGGTCTGCGGGCCAAGGGCACCATTGCGGTGGACTGGTGTGGCACCTGTCGGCGCTGCTCCAACCGGGTCGAGGGTCGCACCAGCGTGGCCGTCCGGGAGCGCTACGTCGACGAAGTGAAGGAGGGCGACGAAGACGCCTACCTGATCGTGAACGACTTTATTGACCTCGAACCCATGGTGCACGACGCGATTTTGTTGGAATTACCGCTCGCGCCACTGTGTCGCGAGGACTGCCAAGGCCTGTGTTTGTACTGCGGCGGGGACAAGAATGAGGCTCCCTGTGACTGCCAAGCGCCGGTCGACCCGCGCTGGGCTACACTAGAGGGACTCAAATTCACGGACGACTCGTCCGCTGAGTAGAACGAAGTGACGGGCTCGCCCGTCTTGGTTGAAAGAGAAGATCGATGGCTGTTCCAAAGCGCAAAACATCTAAGTCCGTTACGCGTAGCCGTCGTGCGGCCAACTGGCGTCTCGAGCGTCCCGCTCGTTCCGTCTGCCCACAGTGCGCGACGTCAAAGTTGCCCCACGTGGTCTGCCCCAACTGCGGTTGGTACAAGGACCGCGTCGCGGTAGAGGTCAAGTAACTTGACGCTGCCCATCGCCCTGGACGCGATGGGTGGTGACTTCGCCCCCTCGCTCATTATTCAAGGAGCGCGTCGCGCCGTTGATGAGCTGGGCCTGAATGTCATCCTCGTCGGCGTCCCCGAACTGATGGGGGACCCCCTCGGTCTCGAGGTCGTCGCCTGCACCGAAGTCATCGAGATGGATGACGAACCTGGCACGAGCGTGCGCAAGAAGAAGGACTCGTCCTTGGTGCGCGCCGCCGAACTTGTCCGTGACGGAAAAGCCTCCGCCATGGTTTCAGCTGGCAACACCGGCGCCACGATGGCCTCAGCACTGCTGCGCATGGGCCGCCTGCCCGGCGTCGTGCGCCCCTGCATCGCCACCCCGATACCCAACCCTGGCCGCGCGCCGTCCACGATGGTTGACGCTGGCGCGAACGCCGAGTGCACGCCCGAGATGCTGGTGCAGTTTGCGCAGCTGGCCGCCGCCTTCGCGGGCGCCCGGTTTGGCATCGATCGCCCCAGCGTGGGCCTGCTCTCGATTGGCGAAGAGTCGTCGAAGGGCAACCCGCTGGTCAAGGAGACCCACGAGCTCCTGGCCGCGTCGGACATGAACTTCTTTGGCAACGTTGAGGGCCGAGATCTGATTCCCGCGCCGGTCGACGTCATCGTCACCGATGGCTTTACCGGCAACGTGGCGCTAAAAACTCTCGAAGGCGCCTTCAAGTTCGTAATTAACACGGTGCTCAAGGTCATCGACACCAATGACGAGACTCGCGCCGCTGGTCAGGCCCTGTTTCCCTACCTCATCCCCGAGGCCACCTTGCTCACCCCCGAACACCAGGGTGGGGCCATGTTGCTGGGTCTCAACGGCATCTGCGTGATTAGCCACGGGGCGAGCAACGACACCGCTATCTTGAACGCCCTGCGCGTGGCGTCAGAAATGGACGCTGCCGGCGTCGTCGCCAAGATGCGCAGCGCCATTCGCCCTGATCAGGACTGAGAATCATCACGGCCAGCCCTGCGGCTGGCTACGCTGAATACATTCTTGAAAGGAGTTGGCATGACTGACGCATCCAACCACGGCCTGGACCGTTCCGCCGTTTTGACCATCGTGACCACGCAGCTCGCGGAGATTCTCGAAACGACCCCCGACGAGATCATTGAAGACGCACCCTTTAGCGACATTGGGGCCGACTCGTTGGCCCTGATTGAACTCGTTGAGGCCATCGAAGAAGTGCTGTCGGCCCAGGTGTCGGACTTTCACTTCGACGACGAGGACTTAGAAGAGCTGACCTGCGTTCGCGACGCTGTTGACTACGTCGCCGCCAAATTGAACCTGGCCTAAGGCGGAGATGGTCAGCACCGATCTGGCGACCTTTGCCCAGCGCGTGGGCCTCGCGCCCGATTCGTCGACCCTCGCCGAGGCCTTGACGCACTCCTCCTACGCCGCCGAGCACAACGGCACGTCCAATGAGCGCTTGGAGTTCCTGGGCGACGCCGTGCTCGACCTCGTGGTCGCTGAGCACGTGGTGGCGACGTACCCCAACTTTCAAGAAGGGCCCGCGACGGTACTCAAGGCCCGCGTGGTCAATGAAGAAGCCCTGGCGGCAGTGGCCCGCTCACTCGATATCGGTAGCGCCCTCAAACTGGGGCGCGGCGTGATCAAGGAGCAGGGGTATGACCGCCCCTCGCTGTTAGCCGACGCTTTCGAGGCCGTGGTCGCGGCGATCTATCTCGACGCGGGCTATGGCGCCGCGCGCGACTTCATCTTGGGCGCTTTGGGTCCGACGATTGCCGAGGAGGCAGCGACGGCTGACATCACGCTGGACCCGAAGACCAAGTTGCGTAAGTGGGCGTTGGCCGAGGGATATGGCGAACCCGTCTACACCGCAACCGCTCAAGGTCCATCACACGACGTCACCTTCGTGGTGACGGTGGTGGCCGGCCCGGTAACGGGCACCGGCGAGGCGCGCGCCAAAAAACGCGCCGAACTAGCCGCAGCGCAAGCTGCGTGGGAGGAAGCACATGCCTGAACTACCCGAAGTGGAACTCATTCGCGCCGCACTGCAGCGCGAGTTCGTGGGCAAGAAGATAAAGGCCTTCGCGGCCACCAACGCCTCCGTGGTGCCCCGGCACAAGGCCGTCAAGGACGTTCGCGCCCTCATCGAGGGGCGCGCGATTAAGAACGTGGCCCGACTCGGCCTCTATCTCATCGTCCAGCTCGACAACGGCCTCGCCTTCGTGGCCACCCTCGGCCCGACGGGCTCCCTGGTGAAAGCCAAGACGGCGAAGGAAGTCAAACCCAAGCACACGCGGGCCGAGTTGTCCTTCTCCACGGGTGAAGAACTGCGCTTTGTTAACGCCGCCGGCGGCGTCGAACTCTTTGTCTCTCTCGCACCCACGCCCGACACCGAGGTCGTTATTTCGAAGTACGCCCGTCTTTCTATTGGTGGCGATGGTGTCGATATTCGTAAGCGCCTCCCCGAGCTGGCCATGCTCGGCATCGACCCGTTCGAGGACCAGCTGGGCTGGGACCGCTTCGCGGCCATTACCCGCTCACGCACCGTGGCGACCAAGACGATGTTGCTCGACCAGGAAGTCATGTCCGGGATCGGCAACGTCTACGCCGACGAGATCCTCTTTGCGGCCAACATTCGCTTTGACCGTCCGGCGAGCGCCCTCTCCACGATTGAGATTCGACGCCTGCACCGCACCATCCCCGAGGTCATGACCGAGGCCATGAAGGCCGGTGGCGTAAGCCTCGAGGCGGCGCCCTTTGTGAACATTGATGGCAAGGCCGGCACCTTCCAAAACGACCTGCGGGTCGCCGGCCGCGACGGCCAGCCCTGTGTCACGTGCCGCACCCCCATCGCAAAGGTGACCTTTGAGGGCGTGGCGACGTATTTCTGCCCCAAGTGCCAGCAGGCCTAGGCCTGACGGTAGGGGGCGTCACAACTTGGTAGCGTTCATCCGTGTTTCTTAAGCGACTGACTATGAAGGGCTTTAAGTCCTTCGCCGACAACACCGTGCTGGAGTTCGAGCCTGGCGTCACCGCCGTGGTGGGCCCGAACGGGTCAGGAAAGTCCAACGTCGTTGACGCCGTGACCTGGGTGCTGGGCGCCCAAGGCACCAAGGCGTTGCGTTCGGCCAAGATGGACGACGTCATCTTCGCCGGTACCGCGAACCGACCCGCACTGGGCCGCGCCGAAGTCTCGCTGACGCTTGACAACTCCTCGGGCAAGCTGCCCGTGGAGGGTGCGGAAGTCACCATTTCGCGCACCCTGTTCCGCAGTGGTGACTCCGAGTACGCCATTAACGGCACCGTCTGTCGTCTGCTCGACATCCAAGAACTGCTCTCGGACTCCGGCGTTGGCCGCCAGCAGCACATGATTATTGGCCAGGGCCAACTCGACTCGGTACTCAACTCCTCATCAGAAAACCGTCGATCGGTGATTGAAGAGGCCGCCGGTGTCTTGAAGCACCGCCGCCGCAAGGAGCGCGCTGAGCGTCGTTTAGCCGCCACGCAAGAAAACCTCGAGCGCTTGGGCGACCTCGTGCGTGAAGTGCGCCGCCAGATGCGCCCCCTCGAGCGCCAGGCCGTCTCGGCGCGCAGTTTCGCCGAGGTGGAAAAGGACCTCCACGACGCCCGTCAGGCACTCTTCGCCAGCCGCATTGAGGCCTTCACCGCCCGACAGAACGAACTCGAAACGGTGCTCGCCACTTCGTCGGACCTGGAACGGACGCTCCGTGCCGAACTGGTGACCCTGGACGCCAAGGCCTCCGCGGTGGCCGCCGACATGGCCTCACGCCGTGAAGAGATGCTGGCCTCGACGTTGGGCACCCTGCAGGGACTGGCCGAGCGCGCTCGTGGCACCTCACAGGTCATCGCTGAGCGTGAGCGGGCGCTGCGTGCGGCCCTGGCCGCATCGGCCGACGAGAACGTCACCGCCACCCTGGAGGCCGACGCCGCCAAGTTGTCGACCGACCTCGTGGCCTTGACCAACGAAGAGGGTGAGCTTCGCCAGCTGGCCGCCGACCTCGAGGCCGCCCAGACGCGCCTGAGTGAGCTCGAAGCCTCCTTTGAGGCCACTTGGGGCAACGTCTCCTTTGAGAACGACCAGATCGCGCTGAAGGCCGCTCGTGAGCGTCAGGGCCTCGTCCAGCGTTCGTTGAGCGCACTGCGTGAGACCGACCGCCGCATCCAGCAGCGCCTCGAAGACGCCACCCGTCGCCTCGCCGAGGCGCAGGTCGCGAAGGGCACCTCTGAGGAGGCCCAGGCTCAGGCCGTGACCGCACTCGAAGTAGCCGTTACCGAGCGTGCCGCTGCGGAGACGGAAGCGAAGGAAGCCGAAGAGCGCAAGCAGGCGAGTGACGAGGCGCGGCGTGAGGCCTCCGACGTGGCCGCTCGCACCCAGGCCCGCGCCGATGCCCTGGCCCGCGCCCTCGAAGAACTCTCCGGCTCGGGCGGCCGCGCCCTGCTCGGCAGCCTCGATGGTGTTCTCGGTTCATTCCTCGACCTCATTGAAGTGGACGAGGGCTGGGAACGTGCCGTCGAGTCCGCTGCGGGCGCCTCGGTGGGCGCGATGGTCGTTGATGGTCGCACCACCGCGAAGGCCGCCCTCGAGCTCCTGCGTCGCGAAGGGGGAGCGGGCCTGATCTTGCCCGTGGCCGAAGGTTCGGTCGCCTCCGTTACCGCACCATCGGGGACCACAGCCCTGCGTTCCTTGGTGCGCGCCCGCGCCGGTGCTCCAGAGCACGTAACGCGCGTGCTCGACGCTCTCTTCTCACGCGCCTTCGTGGCCGATGACTGGCAGAGCGGTGTTGAAATCGCCGCAGTGAACCCCGACCTCGTCTTCGTGACCCGTGACGGTGACCGTTTCGCCTCCTCGGGTTGGCGTGTGGCCTCCGGCCGTGCCGTCGTGACGCGCTCGACCGTCGAAGAGGCCCAGCGCGCCGCCGTTGAGGCCCAGCAGGCCCTGGCACCCGTTCGTGACGAGGTGAAGGCCTCTGACGAGCGGGCCGTGAAGGCCCGTCAGCGCCTTAATCAGGCCACCACCGCCCACGCCCAGGCCGAAGCCAACGTGGAGCGTCGCGGTCGTGACGTCGCACGGGTTGAAGCCGACTTGACTGAACTGGCCCAGCGAAGCGTCGCCCTGGGTGAAGAGGCGGCCGAAACGGCTGCTCAGATCGCCCCGCTCGAAGCCGAACTCAGCGACCTGGTGGTAGCACTGCCCGATCTCGAAGCAGCCGTGACTGACGCGGCGTCGCGCAAGGCCGAGGCGGACGCCGCACGTGCGGCGGTTGTGGCCCAGCGCACGTCGACGGTGGCCTCAGGTACGGCACTGAGCCGTCGCGAAGCCGAGTTCGCCGAGCGTCGTCGCTTGATCGAACAGCGTCGTGCCGAAATTGAGACGCGCCTCGAAGGCCGTTCGCAGGAACGCCTCGAAGCGGCACAGCGCCGCGAAGCCCTCGAGTTCGACATTCAGGTCCTTGGCCGCTTGGCCGCCCTGGTCGAGATTGCTGCCGGCGACATTCGCTTGAGCCAGGAGTCGTTGGACTCGACCTACCGCGAACAGCTCGAAAGCTCACGCGCGAGTGCCGAAAAGCTCGAAGCGCTGCGCCACGAGCGCCAGCAGACCGAAGCGCGACTCAGCGGCGTCGGGGACAGCCTGCACAAGAGCCAGATCGAACTCGCCGAAGTGGCCGTGAAGGTGCAGAACCTGCACGAGGCCATTCGCCGCGACCTGCACATCGAGCCCAGTGAACTCGTGGCCACCGAGATTGAACTGCCTGAGGGCGTCACCCTGGAACAGCGCGTCGGTGACCTCGAAGCGCGCATGACCTCGCTGGGCCCAATCAACCCGCTGGCCCTCGAAGAGCTCGCGGCATTGGAAGAGCGCTACAAGGAACTCGACGAGCAGGTCGCCGATGTGCGCAACGCTCGCAAGGAACTCCAGGAAGTCCTGCGTGCGCTGGACGAAGAGATTATGCAGACCTTCTCGTCGGCCGTGGCCGACGTCAACGAGCACTTCTCGACGTTGATCGCCATGCTCTTCCCCGGTGGCCAGGGTCGTTTGATCTTGACCGAGCCCGAAGACCCACTCAACACCGGTGTCGAAATCGAAGTGCGCCCCATGGGCCGCAACGTTCGTCGCATCTCACTGTTGAGTGGTGGTGAGCGTTCGATGGCCGCGCTGGCCTTCCTCTTCGCCGTCTTCCGCTCGCGCCCCTCTCCCTTCTACATGATGGACGAGGTCGAAGCGGCCCTGGACGACGTGAACCTCCAGCGCTTCTTGTCCCTGGTGGACGAGTTCCGCAACGAGGCCCAGTTGCTCATTGTGACCCACCAGAAGCGCACCATGGAGTCGGCCGACGCCCTCTACGGTGTGACCATGGTGCCGGGCGCGAGCTCGAAGGTGGTTTCCCAGCGCGTCAAGCGCGCCGCCGTTGCCGCTGAGGGTGCCCAGTGATTTTGACTGTTGGTGCGATTGTTGTCGCGCTGCTCGTCGTGGTGCTGGTGGTGCGTTCGCGCGCGGCCCGTCGCCGCCGCGTGGTGCTGCCCCCGACGCGCGAGGCGATGCCGGAGATCCTCGTCGACGAGGTGGCACCCATCCCCACGCTGGTCGCCGAAACGACCCCCGCGTCATTGGACGAACGCCTGGGTGCCGCACGCGGCATCTTTGATCGCGTTCGCGCCTTCGGTGGTTCAACGGCACTGACGAGCGACCAACTCGACGTGGTGGAAGAAGTGCTGCTGCGCAGTGACGTTGGCGTCGCGGCGACGACCGCGCTGCTCGATGAACTGCGCACGAACGGCGCTCCCAATGGGGTAGCGGCCGCCATGCAGGCGGCCCTGCTCGCCAGCTTCGTGGCCGACCGCTCAGTCACCACCACGGCCGACGAGGGCCGGGTGCCGGTGTGGCTCTTTGTTGGGGTGAACGGCGTGGGCAAGACCACGACGATCGGCAAGTTGGCGGCCCGTACCACCCGTGAAGGCCAAAGCGTCGTGTTAGCAGCCGGCGACACGTTCCGCGCCGCGGCGGCCGACCAACTCGAACTCTGGGCCACGCGCACCGGTGCTGACATCGTGCGCGCCGGCGAAGGCGCCGACCCCGGATCCGTTATTCACGACGCCATTGGCCGGGCCAGCGCTCGCGGTGCCTCACTGGTGCTCGCTGACACGGCCGGTCGTCGTGCGAACTCGACCAACTTGTTAGACGAGCTGGCCAAGATTCGCCGCGTGGCCGACCGCGCGCCGGGCCAAGTGGTGGAGACCTTTATGGTGCTTGACGCCACTACCGGCCAGAACGCGCTGAGTCAGGCCAAGGAGTTCCTGGCCGCCGCCTCGGTGACCGGTATTGTCCTCACGAAGCTCGACGGCACGGCCCGCGGGGGCATCGTGGTGGCAATTGAGCGCGAACTCGGCATCCCGGTCAAGTTCGTGGGTATTGGCGAGTCCGAGGCCGACCTGATCGTCTTCGAGCCCGAGGCCTTCGTTCACTCACTCCTCGCCTAGACCGGTAGCCTTAACGTCATGTTTGATGCCCTGAGTGCCCGTCTCGAAAAGGTTGGCACCTCGCTGCGTTCGCGCGGCCGCCTCTCCGACGCCGACGTAGACGAGGCCTTACGTGAAGTGCGCGCCGCGCTCCTCGAGGCCGACGTTGAACTCTCCGTTGTCCGTGCCTTTATCGAGGCCGTCCGCGTCCGCGTGGCGGGGGAGAACGTCGCCCAGAGTCTCTCGCCGGGCCAGCACGTCATCAAGGCCGTTCACGACCAGCTGATCGAAGTCTTAGGCGGTGCGCCGCTCAAGATCACCTACGCCCCCAAGCCACCGACGGTGATTCTGCTCGCTGGTCTCCAGGGTGCCGGTAAGACGACCACGGCCGCCAAGTTGGCCAACTGGTTCAAGTCGCAGGGCCGCCAGCCCTACCTCGTGGGCACCGACTTGCAGCGCCCCGCCGCCGTGGAGCAGCTGCGCGTGCTGGCCGCTCAGATTGGCGTCGACGTCTTCTCCGAGACCTCCGACCCCATCACCGTGGCCCGCAAGGGTCTGGCTGAGGCCCAGCGCCTGGGTCGCGACGTGGTCATCATCGACACCGCCGGTCGCCTGAGCATCGACGCCGCACTGATGGCCGAAGTCCGCTTCATCGCCGGTGAGGTCAAGCCCGACTACACCTTCCTCGTCATCGACTCCGCCACCGGTCAAGACGCCGTGCACACGGCCAAGGCCTTCCACGACTCGCTGGCCCTGTCGGGCATCATCGTCACCAAACTCGACTACGACGTGCGCGGTGGTGCCGTGCTCTCGGCTCGCGGTGTGGTGGGTCGCCCCGTGGTCTTCGCCTCGACGGGCGAAAAGCTGGCCGACTTCGATCTCTTCCACCCCGACCGCATGGCCTCACGCATCCTCGGTATGGGCGACATCTTGTCGCTCATCGAGCAGGCCGAGCGCACTATGGACGCCGACGTGGTGGCCGACTCGGCCGGGCGCATGCTCTCGGGCCAGTTCACCCTGGACGACTTCATGGCCCAGATGAACCAGGTCCGCAAGATGGGTTCCTTGGGCGGGATCATGAAGTTGATGCCGGGCATGAATAAGGAGATGCGCGACGCCGCCAAAAACGTCGACGAAGGCCAGCTCGACCGCATCGAAGCCATCATCCGCTCAATGACGCCGACCGAGCGCCAGAACCCGTCCATCATCGACGGATCGCGCCGCAGCCGCATCGCCAAGGGCTGTGGCCGCAGCGTCAACGACGTCAACACCCTGCTCAAGCAGTTCGATCAGATGAAGAAGATGATGAAGACGCTGGGCCGCGGCGGCATGCCCCAACTGCCTGGTGGCATGGGCAAACTCGGGGCAATGGCCGGCAAAATGGCCCAGGCCTCGGGTCGCGAACTGCCCGCCGGTTTCGAAGCGTTGGGCCAGGGAATGCGTGCGGGCGGAGCCCCAATTGCCCCCAGCACGGGGCCCAAGGGCAAAAAGAAGAAGGGTGGGAGGGTGACCCCTCCCAAAAATCGCTAAACTAGAGCGCTCGGGTATATCACCCAGTTCTGGTGTGACCAGGACACTTGGTTTGAGGAGATGTTGACGTGGCTGTAAAACTTCGTTTGGTACGTATGGGTAAGAAGAAGCAACCGACCTACCGTGTGGTCGCAACTGACGCTCGCCGTGCCCGTTCGGGTGCCTACTTGGAAGTCGTGGGCACCTACCAGCCCCGCGGCCTCTCCTCCGCTGAGTCGGACACCATCATCTCGATCGACAACGAGAAGGCCGTTCACTGGCTTCAGCACGGTGCACAGCCCACCGAGCGCGTCGCCAAGTTGCTCAAGGCATCGGGCGCCCTGGACGAGTTCGCCGCCGCAAAGGCCGCCAAGTGAGCTTCGCCGACGACTACGTCGCCGGTGATGTGAACACGATCGAGGACGACGCTGCCTACAGCGGCGGCCCCGTGGACGCCCCGACGGCCGTCGCCGCTCTCACCTACATCGCCACCTCGTTGGCCGATGACCCTTCCGCCGTGTCCGTCTCCGTTTCGGAGAAGGGCGACAAGGTCGTGTTGTCACTGGCGCTCGCCGCTGACGACATTGGTCGCATGATCGGCCGTCGTGGCCGCACCGCGCAGGCCCTGCGTGCCGTGGTGGCCGCCGCCGGCGCACGTGACGGTGTCACGACGACCGTCGACATCCTGGACTAAGCACCGTGGCTGACGAGCGTCTCACGCTCGAAGTCGGGCGTATTGTCAAATCCCACGGGCTTCGCGGCCTCGTTATCGTCGATCTCTGGACCGATCGTGACGAGCGCGTCGCACCCGGCGCGGTCTTGGAATCCCCGAAAGGTTCCCTCACCGTGGTGAGCGCCCATCGTCATCAGGAGCGCTGGCTGGTCCAGTTCGCCGAAATTTCGGGCAAGGACGCCGCCGATACCTGGCGAGGCACCGTCTTGAGCGCCGAGCCGCTCGAGGATGATGACGCCATCTGGATCCACGAGCTCTACTCCTGTGTCGTCTACGACCAGCACGGCACCGCACTGGGCACCGTGGTCGAGGTCGAGGCCAATCCCGCGTCGGACTTGCTGGTCCTCGATAACGGTCACTTGATTCCGCTGACCTTTGTCACCGAGATCGAGCCCAACGTCCGCCTCGACGTGGACGTGCCCGAAGGGCTCTTCGAGTGACCGTGCGCATCGACGTCCTCACCCTCTTCCCCGAGGCCATCACCGGCTACGGCGCCACTTCCATCCTCGGTCGCGCCGCCGAACGTGGCGTGTGGGAACTGCACACCCACGACTTTCGCAACGCGACCACTGACGTGCACCGCAGTGTCGATGACACGCCCTTTGGCGGGGGGGCGGGTATGGTGCTCGCGCCCGAGCCCATCGTGACGACGATTGAGAACACCCCTGGTCTCGCGCGCCCCGTTATCGCCATGACGCCGTCAGGTCGACCGTTTACTCAGAGCGTGGCGGCCGAGCTGGCCCAGCTCGACGGCTTTACCTTGTTGTGTGGCCGCTACGAGGGGTTTGACCAGCGCATCCTGGACACGGTGGTGGATGACGAGATCTCACTCGGCGACTTCGTCCTCGCTGGGGGAGAACTGGCGGCCCTGTGCATCATTGAGGCCGTGGTACGCCTTCGCCCAGGGGCACTGGGTAACGACGCCTCGAGCGTCGAAGAGTCCTTCTCTGACGGCCTGTTGGAGTACCCGCAGTACACCAAGCCGGCGGAGTTTCGGGGGCTGGCGGTCCCCGACATCCTGCGAAGTGGGGACCACGCCCGCATCGCTAAATGGCGCCGGGCGCAGGCGCTGGCCAAGACCCTGGCCCGTCGCCCCGACCTGCTACAGCCCGACGAACTCTCGGAATCTGACCGCAAACTCCTGAAAGAGTTTGCCGTGGTGGACGAGGCGGGCGAAACCCGCTAAACTCGTAAATCCCTAGTGATCCGAAAGGGACCGCTCACATGAATCCGACCGACCTCATTGACCGCGACTCGCTCCGCGACGACATCCCCGCATTCCGCCCCGGCGACACCGTGAAGGTGCACGTCCGCGTGGTGGAAGGTACCCGTGAGCGCGTCCAGGTGTTCCAGGGCTTCGTTATCCGTCGCCAGGGCTCGGGTCTCCAGGAGACCTTCACCGTTCGCAAGATCAGCTTCGGTGTCGGTGTGGAGCGCACGTTCCCACTGCACGCCCCGACCATCCAAAAGATTGAAGTCGAGTCGCTGGGTGACGTTCGTCGCGCCAAGCTGTACTACCTGCGCGACCTGCGCGGTAAGGCCGCGAAGATCAAGGAACTGCGCGTCACCGACCGCGCATAGTCTTCCCCTGTGGGCGAAGAAGAACTTGACGACTACGAGTCGACGCTCGAGCTCGCGCTCGTGCAGGAGTACAAAGCCGTTGTTGGCATGTTCGACTACGCCATCGAGACCGATCGCCGCTTCTATTTAGCCAACGGCATCGAGACAGAGATTCGCTCCACCAACCCCGTGCTCGTGGAGCTCACGTTGACCGACGCCTGGGTCTGGGACATGTACCGTTCCAATCGCTTCGTGCCGTCGGTGCGGGTGCTGACCTTTCGTGACGTGAACATCGAAAAGCTGCCCAAGGAAGACTTGCAGCCGTGACCAGCGTCGTCAGTTTCAATCTGCGCGCCGCCGATGTGGCGCGCGCTCCGGAACTGACAAATCACCTTTCGAGTGTGGGCCTCGTCATTACCGACGCGAACCCCGTGACCCTGCTGGCGGCCCACGGCGGCGACTGGTCGGGGAGTTGGGGCGTGTGGCTCGAGCACTCCGCGCACTATCCCGCGCCGATGATTGCCCGCGACGTGAAGACGCTGTCGCACCTCATGGACCTCGATCACATAGTCCTCTACGGTGAAAAGACGGAGGCTGCCGCCGAGATAGTGCGCGCGATGCTGAGTGACGACGTGGTCACTATGACGAATGCGGCCGCCACGCTGGTGGGGGCGACCAACCACCCGGCTCCTCCGCGACCCGTTGCCGTCTGGGCGACGTCGGGACCTTTTGGTATTACCGACGGCGAGACGTATTTGTCAATGACGGTGCGCGGTCCCGAGTGGACCTACTACGAGCGCGACGGCTTCTAAGCGGGCTGGACCGCGATGCGGTCCGGTCGAATCCGCACCGTGACCCGCACTTCGCCCTCCTGGGCGTAGGGGTAGGTGTCGGCATCCAGGTACTTCTTGGCTAACCGAGCAATGACCTCATCGGCACCATCGGTCGTGAAGCCCACCACCGTGCCGCGTGCGGCAATGCAGACGCCGGGGTTGTCGGGATCGGTCAGGGATATCGCGACTCGGGGGTCGCTGGCCAAGTTGCGGGCCTTCTTGCGCCCTAAGGCGGTATTGATGATGACGTCGTCGCCGTCGAGTTCACACCAGACGGGAGTGACGTAGGGCTCACCTTCGGCGCCCAGACTCGCCACGTGCACCAAGACGGGCTTGGCGAAAATGGCGCGGGAGGCGTCGCTAAAGGTGTCGCTCACCTTAGGCCTTGGCGTTTACCTTGGCGGGGTCCATCAAGAGCTGATCGGCGCGGACTTCCGTCTCGTCGACCAGAGCCGTCTTGGGCTTAGAGGCGATGAGGCCGACCCACAGCCAGTTGGCCGCGTAGTCGATACCGCACTTGAAACGTACGGCCGCACACTGGGCCTGGCTAATGAAGCCCTTGGCGCTGGTGATGGCCTCGCGGTCCTTGGTGGTCTTGAAGTAGTCGATGAAGGTCAAGACTTCCTTGGTCTCACAGGAGAAGACGCCGTTGATGTGGTCGGCCTTGGCCTTGGCGTTCACGTGGCTGCCTTCGGCGGTCTGGGTGACACCCTTGCACGCGCCCGATGCCTTGTCGTACGCGACGAGCTTGGCGAACGAGAGGCCGTTGGCGCTGCTCGATGAGGTCGACTTGTTGCCGATGGCGAAGAAGGCGATAGCCGCCACGACGGCGACCACCAGTCCAAAGGAGATGTACTGCACGAGACGTGAACGCTGTGGCGCGCTCGGAGTCGTGAAAGTCTGGTCGTTGTCAGTGTGCGTTGGTTCTAGTGCCATACGGCAACGCTAGCAAGCGTGGGGGGACCGCCCAAGGCCAACTTGGTAAGAATCCGTCAACCTCGATCACCGGTAGGTTTAGGGGTATGAATATCGGTGCACACGTAAAAGGCGGCGGAAAACTCATTCCCTCACTCCAGGCGGGCGTGGATATTGGGGTGACCAGTATTCAGATCTTCACCCAGAGCCCCCGGATGTGGAAGCCGTCGGTCTACGCCCCCGAGGTCCTCGAGGCCTTCCGCGAGGCCCAGGCGGCGCACCCCACCATCCGCGACACCTTCTGCCACGCCACGTACCTGATCAACTTGGCGTCACCGAACGAGGAGTTGTTCGCCAAATCACTCGAGTGCCTGACGCATAACCTCTCGGTCGGTCGGGCCATGGGGGCCGCCGGCGTCGTCTTGCACACCGGCTCGCACATGGGGGCGGGCTTCGAGACCCAGCTCCCACAGATTGCCGAGGCCTTCAAGCGCGCACTCGACGAGGCCGACCCATCACCAGCCGGGGTGCCGGACTGTCCGATTCTGATCGAAAACACCGCTGGCGCCGGCGGTACGGTGGGCCGTTCGTTGGAGGACATCGCCGCAATCATCGACGCCTGTGGCGGCGATGAGCGACTGGGTCTCTGCATTGACACCCAGCACCTGTGGGCGAGTGGCTTCGACTTCTCGACAATTGACGGGACCAACGCGCTGGTGGCGGAAATTGAAGAACGCATTGGCCTAGAGCGCTTGAAGTGCTTTCACTTGAACGACTCCAAGATAGAACTCGGCGGAAATAAAGACCGTCACGCCAATATCGGTGAGGGAGAGATCGGTATGAAGGGGCTCGCCGCGTTGATGGGGCATCCCGCGATGCGTGATTTGCCGATGATTTTGGAGGTGCCCGGCGATGGCGATGGCCCACGGGCCAGCGATGTCGTCGACGCCCACAAAGCCTGGAAGACTGGCGTCAAGCTCTACAAGTAAAGTTGCAGTGCAGACCCTTCCCACTAGAAGAAAAGCGGAGTTATGAGCATTCGCATCGAATCCGACACCATGGGCACCATCGAGGTCCCGTCCGACCGCTACTGGGGCGCTCAGACGCAGCGCAGCCTGCACCACTTTGAGATTGGCACCGACACGATGCCGGTCGCGCTTATCAAGGCCTTCGGCATTTTGAAGCTCGCCTCCGCACTCACCAACAACGACCTGGGCAAACTGAGCGATGAGAAGGCCGCGCTGATTGAGCGCGCGGCCCGTGAAGTGATCGACGGCACGCTGGCCGGCGAGTTCCCACTGCGCATCTGGCAGACCGGTTCGGGCACCCAGACCAACATGAACGTCAATGAAGTGATTTCGAACCGCGCCATTGAGATGGCCGGGGGAGAGATGGGCTCAAAGAAGCCCATTCACCCCAACGACGACGTCAACATGAGTCAGTCCTCGAACGACACCTTCCCGACGGCCATGCACATCGCCGCGGTCATCGAAATCACCGACCGCCTCATCCCCGCGGTGACGCGCCTGCGCAACGCGCTGCACGCCAAGGCCGAGGCCTACGTCGACGTGGTCAAGATTGGTCGCACCCACCTGATGGACGCCGTGCCGCTGACCCTGGGTCAGGAGTTCTCCGGCTACGTCGCCCAGCTCGACGCTGACCTGGAGCGTTTGGTCCAGGTGCTGCCCGGCATCTCCGAACTGGCCGTTGGTGGTTCGGCCGTGGGAACGGGCCTCAACACCCACCCGGAGTACGCGGTGCGCGTCGCCGCGCACATTGCCGACTTGACCGGCAAGCCCTTTGTTACGGCCCCCAACAAGTTCGCGGCACTGGCCGCGCACGACGCCTTGGTGTTCGCCCACGGCGCCATCAAGACTCTGGCCACCAGCCTGGTCAAGATTGCTGACGACCTTCGCTGGTTGGGCTCGGGCCCACGTTCGGGTCTGGGCGAGCTGATGCTGCCGGAGAACGAGCCGGGCTCGTCCATCATGCCGGGCAAGGTCAACCCCACGCAGTCTGAAGCGATGATCATGGTGTCGATTCAGGTGTTCGGCAACGACGCCGCCATTTCGCTGGCGGGCTCACGAGGCAACCTGGAACTCAACGTGTGCAAGCCCGTGATCATTCACAACTTCTGCCACTCTATTGACTTGCTCACCGACGCCTGTGATCGCTTCCGCGAATTCTGTGTTGAAGGCCTCGAGCCGGACTACGAGCAGATCAAGGCCCACGTGGAGAACTCACTGATGCTGGTGACAGCGCTCAACCCCCTCATCGGCTACGACAAGGCCGCTCAGGTAGCCAAGAAGGCTCACAAGGAGCGTTTGACGCTCAAGCAGTCGGTGCTGGCACTGGGCTTCTTGACCGAGGAGCAGTTCGACGCGGCAATCGTGCCCGCCGACATGACGCACCCGTA
>DAINRA010000018.1:0-29376 GCA_036742195.1 Acidimicrobiales bacterium | reverse complement strand
CGAAGTGCGAAGCGGCACCCTGCCGGGCAATGGCGGCGTCTGGATCCAGCGCTAACAAATCTGCAGAATGACGTTGAGAGAACTACTCCTAACGTTGTTACAAGTTTGAAAACAGCCTGAACAAGTTCCTCAACTAATGAACTCTATGTGGTGCTATTTTCGGGATATGCCCACCGCAGCTGAACATCAGAGCACCACCAATTCACAGGACCAAAAGGTCAAATTGGGAGAGGCGGGCGAGCTTCTCGTCGCGAGTCGATTCTTGGCGCATGGTCTGATTGCCGGGCAACTTCCGCGTGGCTATCGGTCTGACGACCTGTATGTCGAACGAGGGGATGAGATTATCCATATCCAAGTGAAGACCCGCGTCGGTCCTAAGAGCTGGCCAGTGGGTCACAACATTATTGGTGTTAAGAATCGGTATTACGCACTGGTGCATTTCAACTCAATGGAGTCGGTCGATTTGATGAACCCAGTGGTGTATCTCGTTCCAAGCCTGATTGTTAAAGAGGCTGTTGAAATTCACACTCACCACTATCTGCACGCTCATCCCAACCAAGAGGGTCCTGGTGTTCCAACTGTTGCTGATCCATGGCGGATGCAGAAAGAAATGACTGAAGCCGGATACGGCACTGGTTGGCTTGACGACCGGTATCGGGAGGCTTGGGCAACATTTATCGCCGAACAGCGAATCAGCTCCGCAGAGGCTAGGGAATACATTTATGAAGCGCTTCGAGACTGGCGATTGGACAAGGCTCAAAAGACTGCAGTTCAGCTCTACATCATCTGCACAAATAGGACCATTGAGGAACTTGCGGCCAAACAGCCTCAAACCAAAACTGAACTGTTGGAAATATACGGTCTTGGCGCGAAGAGAATCGAAACATACGGAGACGAAATTCTCGAAATCATTCGAGTTTGTCAAACTCAATGATCAATCGCTCTGTTTCATTCGAAATGGCCAGACAGATTGTCAGGCAAAAAATTTTTGCCGCCAATAAGGACTTAATCGTCGCACAGTGGGGTTGGGAAAACCAAGAATGGTGGAGCCTCATGGTGGGTTTCCATGAATACGTCGTAGGGTTCGACGCGAGTTACGCCATTGATAGTGACGTTGTCTACTTGGTGCATAAGTCAAGTGGGGAGTACCGAGAAGTCAACGCAATTGCCGAGACGGAGTTACTTGCCACTTTTCAGCCTTTCGGTGATGTGCCGACATATTTTCAAGATGACTAGGACAACGGCTGTCATTCTGGTCACCAAGTTACGGGAATAGCCCCTCATTTCTCGAGCGGATAATGCCGAGAAATGACGAGACCCACTTCGGTAGCGGATGGGTTCAGCTGCAAAACTGAGAGCGGGCGACGGGAATCGAACCCGCGTGGCCAGCTTGGGAAGCTGGAACTCTGCCATTGAGCTACGCCCGCGTGGCTTCCATTCTACTCCTGACTTTTCGAACGTCCACGGGGCCAAATCCGGCTAACGTTTTAACCACTATGGTGCTCTCCGACCGGTCAATCTCAGAAGCTATCGACGAGGGTCGCATCATTATCGACCCACTGGGTAAGGACTGCATTCAGCCCTCCTCGGTTGACCTGCACATCGACCAGTTCTTTCGGGTCTTCCGCAACCACTCGCACCCCATCATTGACGTCAAGCAGCCCCAAGAGGACTTGACGGAGTTGATTGACGTGGGATTTGAAAAGCCCATGATTCTGCACCCCGGTGAGTTCATGCTGGGCTCGACCTTGGAGCGCGTCGCAATCCCCGACGACCTCGTGGCCCGCCTCGAGGGCAAGTCGAGCCTCGGCCGACTGGGACTCGTCATTCACTCGACTGCGGGTTTCATTGACGCCGGGTGGGACGGCCACATCACGCTGGAGTTGGCAAACCTCGCCAACTTGCCCATCACGTTGTACGCGGGCATGAAGATTGGCCAGATCTCGTTCTTCCAGATGACAACCCCCGCTGAGCGCCCCTACGGCACGAGCTCACTGGGTTCGAAGTACCGTGGCCAGCGCGGTCCCACGCCATCGCGCTACTACGAAAACTTCAACCGGTAGTCACTTCTCGCCGCCTCGGCGACACTGCGCACATTGTTTCGAGTTCATAATCTCGAAACACACCGCTAACAGCGGCGAAATCCTCGCTTGGCAGAGTGGAGATATCAACCTGAGGTCAGCGTCGCCCTCTCCCGAGCAAAAGGAGTGGATGTGCTGTACGCGGCCACCAACATTCCCTATCCCAGTTGGCTGAACTCCGGCGACAACGCGTGGCAACTGATGTCGGCCACGCTCGTTGGCCTGATGAGCTTGCCCGGCCTCGCCGTTTTGTACGGTGGCCTTGTCCGAAAGAAGTGGATCGTCAACACCATGTTGATGTGCTTCACGGGCTTCGCACTGACGTTGGTCGTGTGGATGCTCTGGGGCTACAACATGGCCTTTGGTGTCTTCTCCCACTTCGGTCCCACGGGATCGTTCTGGAGCGGCTTCGTTGGCCACTTCGCACCCATCTCGACGGCCGCGAATGAAGCGAGCCAGGCCGTGTCGGGTGCCAACACGCTGATTCCCTTCCACTTCCCAACGGCGACCCTGGCCTACTTCCAGTTCGTCTTTGCGGCCATTACCCCACTGCTGTTCCTCGGTGGTCTGGTCGGTCGTCTGAAGTTCAAGGCCTGGCTGTTGATTGTCCCGCTGTGGATCACGGCCGTGTACTGCATTAACGCCTGCCTCCTGTGGGGTGGCGGCTTCTTCGCCCAGAAGGGTGCCGTTGACTTCTCTGGTGGCTACGTCATTCACCTCAGCGCCGGTGTGGCCTCCTTTGTCGGTGCGGCCATTGTTGGTCCTCGCCGCTGGCAGGACCGCGAGAACGCTTTCCCCAGCAACCTGATGATGGTGGCGATTGGTATCGGCATCATCTGGCTTGGCTGGAACGGCTTCAACGGTGGTGACCCCTTCTACGCCGGTACCGACGCCGCCGCCGCCGTGTTGAACACCAACGTCGCCACGGCAGTGGGTCTGTTGACCTGGCTGTTCATGGACATGTTCTTCAGCCGCCAGAAGAAGGCCACCTTCCTGGGTGCCCTCAACGGCATCCTCTGTGGTCTCGTCGCCATCACCCCGTCGGCCGGATGGGTCAACGGCACCGGTGCCATCTTCGTTGGCCTGATTGCCACCGTGGTGGTGTGGGTCTCGTGGAACTACCTGTCGAAGATCCGCCCCTTCTCCAAGGTCGACGACGCCATGGGCGTTATCTACACCCACGGCATCGCCGGTCTGCTCGGCGGTCTGATGGTCGGTATTTTCGCTGACCCCAAGATGCTCGAGTACGGCGTCGCCGGCAAGGTCTACGACGGTGCGGGCAGCTTCTCGGTGGGCGGTTGGCTCTACAACGGCCACTCCTTCCACCAGTTCTGGGAGCAGTTCATTGCCGCCGCCTGGATTATTGGCTACACCGCAGTTGCCACGACCGTTATCTTCTACCTTGTGAAGTGGGTCGTTGGCCTGCGTGAAGATGACGCCACCTTGGCCATTGGTGACATCGCCATTCACGAAGAAGAGGCCTTCCCCGAGCCCACCTTCGGTGAGCCCGTTTTGACCCCCAGCCACACCCACTCGGACAACAAGTAAGGAGCGACATGAAGTTAGTTACCGCAGTCATTAAGCCGTTCAAGCTCGATGAGGTCAAGGTCGCTGCTCGCGCAGCCGGCGTGACCGGGATGACCGTCTCCCAGGTGCGGGGCTTTGGCCGCACCGGTGGACACATCGAGATCTACCGCGGCAAGGAGTACGAGTTCGACTTCGTCGACAAGCTCCGCGTCGAGATCGTCACCACTGACGAGACCGCCGACGCTGTCGTCGACGCCGTCAGTCACGCCGCGCGCACCGACACCGTCGGTGACGGCATGGCCTGGGTGACCGACATCGAGCACGTCGTGCGCATTCGCACGGACGAGCGTGGTCCGTCGGCCGTCTAACCACTCGTTTCCTCCAAGCGAATCAATCCCCCTGGTCGAAAGACCAGGGGGATTGTCTGTTGGGTGGCGTGTTCTAAGGTACTGACACACCGGCAATTTCCTAAGGCGAGGCCCCAATGACGATCTTTGCTCGACAGCGCCGCACGCGCGTTGCCCTGGCGATTCTCGCCCTGGTGGCCACGGGCTTCATCACGTCGCCACTCACCGTGTCGGCCTCTGCGCCATCGAATATGACTACCGCGGGCTACAACAACTTGCGAGACAACTGGGACCCGAACGAACCCATGCTGTCGCCGGCTGACGTCGCCTCGTCAGCCTTCGGTCAACGCTTCGCCACGCAGCTCGATGGTTCCATCTACGCCCAACCCCTGATCTACAACGGCATCGTCATCGTGACGACGGAGAAGGCCATTACCTACGGGATTAATGCCTCCTCGGGCGCCATTGTCTGGCAGCACGCGTGGGGTACTGACTTCACTACCGGCGCCCAGTGGGGAAGTCCTTTCGAGGCGGACACCATTGGATGTGGTGACCTCGTTCCCGACCTGGGCTCGACGTCGACGCCGGTCATCGATCCCGCAACCGGCATTTTGTATCTCACGACGCGACTCGAGGTGCCAGCGCTGAGCACCGACATCAACCACGCCCACTGGTTCGTGCAGGCGATTCACGCCGTCAACGGTGCGCCGGTGGCGCAGTGGCCGGCGGACGGTGTGGAGGTTCGCGGCACTCCCTACAACACGCCCGGTCTCGCCTTTAACGACAACTTCCAGATGCAGCGTCCGGGGCTGCTCCTGCTTCACCACGTGGTCTATCTGGGCTTTGCCTCGAACTGCGACATCAATCCCTATCGCGGCATCCTCGCCGGTATCTCCACGACGACGGCCTCGCTGACCTCGATGTGGAGCACAGAGTCGGGGCCCGGCACGGACGCCAATTCGCGGGCCGGTATTTGGCAAGGCGGCGGCGGACTGGTCTCTGACCAGTCGGGACGCATCGTGGTGGCGACCGGTAACGGCGTGTCACCCACGCCCGCACCGTCGAACGCGCCACCAGCAACCTTGTCGGAATCGGTGGTCGCGCTGTCGATTGCCACGAACGGTCAGATCACGCCCCAACAGTTCTTTGCACCGTCGAACGCCACCAGCCTCGACGCGTGGGACGCCGACCTGGCCTCGGGCGGCCCGATTGCGTTGCCGCCTCACTACTTCGGCACCAGTCGACACCCCGACTTATTGGTCGAAGTCGGCAAGGACGGGCGCGTCTTCCTCCTCGACGCCAACAACCTGGGTGGCTACCAGCAGGGTACCGGTGGTGGTGATGCGGTCCTTGGTGTGACCAATGGCGCCGGTGGTGTCTGGGGTCACCCGGCGGCGTACGGCGGCCAAGGTGGCTACGTCTACGTCGTGGACTCCGGCGGTGGCCCCTTGCAGGCATTCCAGTACGTGGCCGGTGCCGGCACCACGACACCGCAGCTCGCCGCTGCGGCGACCTCGACGAACTCTTTCGGCTATGCCTCGGGATCGGCTTACGTCACCTCAAATGGCACCAACACCAATAGCGCCGTGGTCTGGGCGCTGGACGGCGACGGTTCCGATGGCGGCAACGGCACCCTGATTGCCTATAACGCCGTGCCCAGCAATGGCGTGCTCACCCCGATGTGGTCGGGTGCGGTGGGCACCATTTCGAAGTTCTCGACCCCGTCGTCGTGGGGCGGACGCATCTTTGTGGGAACCCGTGACGGCATGTTGTTGTCGTACGGCCTCGCTGCCTCGCGACCATTGGAAGTGTCGCCCTTCGCCTTCGGCGACGTACCCGTTGGCAGCACGCAGTCGACGACGGTGCACATTGCGGTGAACCACACCTTGACCATCACCGGCACGGTTGGTCTGCAGGGGCAACAGTCGCTCGCGGGGAGTGCCACGGGTGGTGTCGTGACCACGACCACCACGACGTTGCCGGTCACGACGACAACGTTGAAGACGGCTGGGGCTCGTACGCCGCCGGCGCTGCAGGTGGTAGCTCTGCCACGCTCCGCGTTTGTTGTACATCAACCGGCCGTGGGCACCACCTTTGTGGCCGGCTCGACGATGACCCTGACGGTCGGTTTCCATCCCACGGTTCCTGGTCAAACGGTGGGCAGTCTCATCATTCCCACCTCGATTGGCGATCAGTCAGTATCGATCTCGGGCTACGGCACCGCAAATGGCCTCGTCACCACCGCGACAAAAATCCTGTTCGGCACGATCCCCACGGGAGCGGGCCGAAAGTCTCTCAGCCTGGCCATCACCAACTCGTCGGCCAAGCCCGAGCGCATCACCGGCATCGACACTGCCGCTGGTCCCTACCGGATCACGGCCGGTCCGAAGGTCGGCACCGTGCTCGCGCCGCAGGCGTCCGCGTCGGTGACGGTGAGCTTTGCACCGCTCGTCGCCGGTCACTACCCCAGTTCCCTCACCCTGCGATCGAGTGGCGGTGACATCACCGTACCGATTGTGGGGGCCGCGACGAGTGGTCAGGGACAACTGGATCTTTCGACCACGAGCATTGATCTTGGTGCGGTGACTGTGGGCGGCCAGGCGCGCGCAACGATCACCCTGTCAAATAGTGGCACCGTTGCACTCCTGCTCACGCAGGTGGCCGCACCGGCCGGGCCGTTTGCGGTGCTGAACCCCGTGTCGCCGGACCAGAGCATCGAGCCGGACACCACGATTTCTCAAACCATTGTCTTCACGCCGACGACGACCGGCGCATTCACTGGTCTCTATCGGTTCAACACCGACACCGGTCAGCCGATGCTGGAAGTGACGCTGCACGGGACGGGCGTGGCACCGTGATCCGCCGCGTGGCTGTCGTTGTCGCCGCCTTCGTGGTGGCGACGTCCACGATGGCGGCGGCGAGCCCGTCGATGCCCGTGCACTCGGACGCAGCCCTCCCGGCTCAGGTCGCCGCTGGTGTGGGCAACGCGACGCCCAATGACTCCTTTACGTCAATCGACTGCCGCGCACCGGGATCGTGCACCGCGGTGGGTCAGTTTTTGGACGCGAATGGCAACCATGAAGCAATGACGGCTTCGATGCGCAACGGCGTGTGGGGGCCACCACTTCCCGCGGTGTTTGCGCCGAGTGTGGCGAGCTCGAGTCCAAACGATGCCTTTACCTCCGTGTCGTGCAGTGCTCCAGGGTTCTGCACCGCCGTTGGTTGGTTCGCCAATACCGCTGGCTATCAGCAGGCCATGATGGCCACGCAGTCAGGTGGCACGTGGGGGACAGCAACCGCGCTGACGCCTGCGAGTGCCACTCCCAACGATGCATTAGTGGCCGTGTCCTGCACCGGTGCGGGCGACTGCACGGCGGCGGGCAGTGAAGTGCGAGCGAGTGGGGCACCGGTCGCCGTTACCGTCCAGCAGGTCAACGGGCGGTGGTTGGCACCGATCCCCGTAACGCTCCCCAGTGCTGTCGCCAGTGCGTCAACGACGAGTGGCTTTACGGCACTCTCCTGTGTCGCCACGTCCTGTGTCGCCGCGGGCTGGTTTGTCGATACCAACGGCTATCACGAGGCGATGACCGACACCGTGGGACTGCCAGCCCAGCCGGTCACCTTCAGTACTGGGCCGTCACCAAATCCCAATGACGGCCTCGACGCAGTGTCGTGTGCCGCGGTGGGCAGCTGCACCGCCGTGGGGTGGTTCCTCGATGCCGTGGGCAACCAAGAAGCGATGGCCGCGCAGTCGAGGCACGGCACGTTCGGTGCCGTGCATCCCGCCACCTACGCACTCCCCGGCACCATTGTTGCCCCCGGTGGGGAGTTCACGGCTGTCTCGTGTCCCACACCTGGCAACTGCGTGGCCGTGGGAACACTCGTCACCGCCACTGGTGCTGCAGCGATGACTGAGTCACTGACCAACGGTGTCTGGCACCCCGTCGTGGTGGCGGCGAGCCTTCCGGGTGCCAGCGCGACGAACGATGCGTTCACCGCGGTGTCGTGTTCAACGATTGTTGACTGCACGGCAGTGGGCCACGGTGAAGACGCGACCGGCAACCTCGACGCACTGTCGCAGACGCTGCGCAATGGGGTGTGGCTATCGGTGGTGACTGCCACCTACGCCACTGGTGTGGCGTCGCCCACACCGTATGACTCGTTCTTGGCAGTGTCGTGCGTCACGAGCGCGAACTGCGTGGCCGCGGGCTACTTCCTCGACGCGAATGGCAACACGCAAGCCATGACGCAACGCTCTTCGTCACCGCTGGTGATCACGGGGGTGCCCTTCGCGAATGTCACGGTGGGGCACCCATTCATCTTTCACGTCGGTGTTGCGGAGGTGGCGAGTTGCCAATGGACGCTTGCGCCCAGTGGGGCGCCACGCGGGGTGCATCTCAGCGCTACGGGCATGCTCACGGGGACGGCGACGTCGACCTGGTCAGCCGTGCTGCACGTCACGGCCCATTGCGGCGACCAAGTGGCGACGGCATCGGTGCCACTGCGGGCAGTGTCACCGCGCGCGACTACCCACTGACGACGGTGGTCGTGCGGAGCTAACTCAGCCCGCTTGACGAGCGACGGCCTCGGCAGCCGCAGCCGCAGCCGCGGCGTCACCAAGGTAGCGACCCTCAAGGACGTCGAGGTTGTCGTCGAGCTTCATCAGGTAGGGAATACCGGTGGGAATTTCGAGCTCGGCAATGTCGTTGTCATCGATGTTCTCAAGGATCTTGCGCAGGGCGCGCAGTGAGTTGCCGTGGGCCACGACGAGTACGGCACCACCGCGAACGGCTTCACGACGAAGGTCCTCGGCGATGACGTCGACGAAGTAGGGCGTGACGCGAGCGACGACGTCCTTCAGGCACTCGGTCAGTGGGATCTTGCTCTTGTCAAGATCGCGGTAGCGAGCGTCAGTGCCCTCCCAGCGGGGGTCGTCTGCGGTCATGGGGGGTGGCGGTACGTCGTAGGAGCGACGCCACAGTTTGAGCTGGTCCATGCCGAACTTCTCAGCCGTCTCCTTCTTGTCCTTACCCGTCAGGTCGCCGTAGTGGCGCTCGTTGAGGCGCCAGGAGCGGCGCACTGGCAGCCAGGAGCGACCGGCGGCGTAGGTGGCCAGTTCCGAGGTGCGGATGGCGCGCGTCAGCAGCGACGTGTGCAGTTGGCGAATGTCGAGGCCGGCTTCGGCGGCCAGCAAGTGACCTGCGGCGGTCGCTTCGGCCTTACCCTGTTCGTTGAGGTCGACGTCATGCCAACCGGTGAAGAGGTTCAGTTCGTTCCATTCGGAACGTCCGTGGCGTAAAAGAATGAGATCAGGCACCTCCCTAGCGTAGTAAATACCCTAGAAAACTCCCAAATTGAGACCGCGGAGGGGGATCGGACGGGTGCTACACACCGTGTTGAAGAAAAACTTATATAACTCTTGTTCTTTTTCTTGACAAGGTCACACTCAACTTTGTACACTGGACCTATCAAGTTTGGTGTTCGGAAAGTCCGTGCTCTGAACTTCACAGAAAAAGGAGCATCACATGGCTAAGGCAGTCGGCATCGACCTCGGCACCACGAACTCCGTGGTGAGTGTGTTGGAAGCAGGAGAGCCTGTTGTTATTCCGAACGCCGAAGGTGGTCGCACGACCCCTTCGATCGTCGGATTCTCAAAGACCGGCGAAGTCCTCGTCGGCGAAGTGGCCAAGCGTCAGGCCATTACCAACCCCGAGCGCACGATTCGCTCGGTCAAGCGTCACATGGGTGAGAGCTGGACGATCGACATCGACGGCACCAAGTACACCGCCCAGGAGATCTCGGCACGCATCTTGATGAAGCTCAAGCGTGACGCGGAGGCCTACCTCGGCGACACCGTGACCGACGCCGTCATCACCGTCCCGGCCTACTTCAATGACGCTCAGCGTCAGGCCACCAAGGAAGCGGGCACCATCGCCGGACTGAACGTCCTGCGCATCGTGAACGAGCCCACCGCGGCCGCCCTCGCCTACGGTCTCGACAAAGACCAGAAGGAAGAGACCGTGTTGGTCTTCGACCTCGGTGGCGGCACCTTCGACGTGTCCGTCCTGGACATCGCCGATGGCGTCTTCGAAGTGAAGTCGACCAGTGGTGACTCCCACCTCGGTGGTGACGACTGGGACGAGGCCGTCAAGCAGTGGCTGATTAAGACGTTCAAGGACACCGAAGGCGTTGACCTCTCGACGGACAAGATGGCCGTGCAGCGTCTCCAGGAAGCGGCGGAGAAGGCCAAGATTGAGCTGTCCTCCGTGCAGGAGACGCAGATCAACCTGCCCTTCATCACCGCGACGGCCGACGGCCCCAAGCACCTCGACCTCAAGCTGACGCGCGCCAAGTTCAACGAACTGACCGCCTCATTGGTCGAGCGCTGCCGCAAGCCCTTCGACCAGGCGATCAAGGATGCCGGTCTGACCCTCGACAAGATTGACCACGTCATCTTGGTCGGTGGTTCCACCCGTATCCCCGCAGTCCAGGAGCTCGTCGCCAAGGTGACGGGCAAGGAGCCCAACAAGACCGTGAACCCCGACGAAGTCGTGGCCATCGGTGCGGCCGTCCAGGCCGGTGTGTTGAAGGGCGAGGTCAAGGACATCTTGCTCCTCGACGTGACCCCGCTGTCACTGGGTATTGAGACCAAGGGTGGCGTCATGACGCGCATCATTGAGCGCAACACCACCATCCCTACCAAGAAGTCGCAGATCTTCACCACGGCCGATGACAATCAGCCCAGCGTGGAAGTGCACGTCTTGCAGGGTGAGCGTGAGATGGCCTCGTACAACCAGACGCTCGGCAAGTTCCAGCTCGTGGGCATCCCTCCCGCCCCGCGCGGCGTGCCCCAGGTCGAAGTCACCTTTGACATCGACGCCAACGGCATCGTGAACGTGTCGGCCAAGGACTTGGCCACGGGTGTGAGCCAGTCGGTCACCATCACCGGTGGCTCGAAGCTCTCGAAGGAGGACATCGACCGCATGGTCCGTGACGCCGAGGCCCACGCCGAGGAAGACCGCGTCCGCCGCGAGGAGGCCGAGATCCGCAACAACGCGGACGGACTCGTCTACTCGACCGAGAAGCTGCTCAAGGACCAGGCCGAGTCGTTCCAGGGCACCGAGCGCGAGGACGTTGAGTCGGCGCTCGCCGGACTGAAGTCGGCTCTCGAGGGCACGGACAACGAGGCGATCAAGAACGCCACGGAGAAGTTGCTCACGGCCAGCCAGGGCTTCAGCCAGCGCCTCTACGAAGAGGCCGCCAAGGCCAATGCCGGTGACGCTAGCGCTCCCGCCGGTGACGACGACTCCATCGTCGACGCCGAGATTGTGGACTGATCGTGTCCGAGGAGTTTGTAACTGACGGTGAGGTGACCTCTGCGGAGGTCACCTCACCCGAACTCGACCCCATCGCGGTCGCCGGGGCGGAGCGTGACGAGTTCAAAGCGCTCGCCCAACGCATTCAGGCCGACTTCGAGAATTACAAGAAGCGCGTGAGCCGCGACATTGACGACGCCGCCGCGCGCGGTGGTGCCAAGGTCATCAACGCCGTCTTGCCCGTCCTCGACGCCTTTGACCTGGCGGTGGGACACTTCGGGCTCAACACCAACGACGAGGCCGCAGCACTACTGCAGTCACGGCAGTTGCTTTTGGACTCCTTGGCCAAGGAAGGCCTCGAGCGGTTGGGCATTGCCGGCGAGGCCTTCGATCCTCAGATCCACGACGCCGTTATGCACATCGACGACGAAGGCGGCGACCAGATCGTCGACGACGTACTGCGTTGTGGCTACCGCTGGAAGGGTGTCGTGCTGCGCCCCGCGATGGTGAGGGTGAAGGGCTAAATGGCTGAGCGAGAGTGGTTCGACACGGACTACTACAAGGTCCTGGGTGTCTCGTCGACGGCGACGGACAAAGAGATCACGCGCGCCTATCGCAAGCTCGCCAAGCAACACCACCCCGACACCAATCCCGGTTCGGAGGAGAAGTTCAAAGAGATCTCCGTCGCCTACGACGTGCTGGGCGATGACGCCAAGCGCAAGGAGTACGACGAGGTCCGCCGTCTCGGTCCGGCCGCCGCTGGTGTCGGTGGGACCGCGGGCGGTCCCGGCTTTAACTTCAACCAAGGTGACATGGGTGACTTCGGTGACTTGTTCGGCAACCTCTTCGGTGGTGGCCGCCGTACCCGCGTCCAACGTGGCGCGGACATCGAAACCTCGCTGCACCTGAACTTTCGTGACGCTGTTCTCGGCGTGACCACCTCGGTGTCTATCCCCAGTAACGAGAAGTGCCGCACCTGCCAAGGTCGTGGTGCCGCCACTGGTGGCTACATCACGTGTGAGACCTGTCAGGGTCGCGGCAACGTGACCGACGATCAAGGACCCTTCGCCACGTCGTCGGTCTGCCCCACCTGCCACGGACGCGGCATTCGCATTACCCAGGCCTGCACGAGCTGTCATGGCTCGGGCCGCGAGCCCTCCTCGCGACGCGTCAACGTCCGCATCCCGGCGGGTGTGGTCGATGGCCAACGTATTCGCCTGAAGGGCAAGGGTGGTCCGGGTGGCAACGGTGGTCCGAGTGGCGACCTGTTTGTCGACGTCCATGTCTCGGCCGACCCTCGCTTCGGCCGGCGGGCCTCCCACGTCACCACGACGGTGCACGTGAGCGTGACCGACGCTCTGTTGGGCACTGAAATTGAGGTACCGACCTTGGATGACCCCGTGACCTTGAAGGTCCCGGCGGGCACACAGCCCAACACGACCATGCGCGTGCGTGGCCGTGGGGTGCCGTCGGCGGGGAAGCGAGCCGCTGGTGACCTGCTGGTGACCGTGGCCGTTGATCTGCCCACCGCGTTGACAAAGGAGCAGCGTACGCTCGTGGAGAAGCTGGCCGTGTCGCTGAAAGGAAGTGCGTCATGACGCAACACCCCACCCAGGCCGTGTACGTCATCTCGGTCTTCGCCGAGATCGCGGGCGTGCACCCGCAGACCCTGCGCAACTACGAACGCACCGGTCTCTTGAGCCCCCAGCGCACCGCCGGTGGCTCGCGCCGCTTTTCTGAGGCCGACCTCGCGGTGTTGCGCCGCATTCAAGAACTCACTACCGAGGGCATCAACCTCGAAGGGGTCAAGCGCATCATCAAGCTCGAGGCCGAGCTGGCGCAGATGCGCGAGCTCGTCGCGGAGGCTCGTGCCGCCGCCCAGTCCGACGTGGCGGCGACGCATAAGCAGTATCGACGCGACCTCGTACCGGTGCAAAACACCATTGCACTCTTCATTGACGCCCAGCGCCGCCGCCCCTCGGCACGCTGAGCCGCAAAAAGCCCGAAGGGCCTAGCAACTAGGATTAGTGGCGAAACTGCCAGCCACAAGGAGCCCTCGTGCCCGCAACAGTCGTAGTAGGAACGCAATGGGGCGACGAGGGAAAAGGCAAACTCACTGACCTCCTCGCGCGCGAGATGGACATGGTCGTGCGCTACCAGGGTGGCCACAACGCCGGTCACCGTATCGTCGTCGATGGCGAAGCTTTCGCCCTGCAGCTCGTCCCCTCGGGCGTGCTCTACCCCCACATCACGCCGGTTATCGGCAACGGTGTCGTCGTCGATCCCGGCGTCTTGCTCCACGAGCTCGACACGCTGGCCGCCAAGGGTGTTGACGTTTCTAAGGTGGTTGTCTCGGGCAACGCGCACCTGATCATGCCCTACCACCAAGAGATTGACCGCTTGACCGAACGCTGGTTGGGCAAGAACGCCCTCGGCACGACCAAGCGCGGCATTGGCCCCACCTACGCCGACAAGGCGGCCCGCGTGGGCCTGCGCGTGCAGGACTTGCTCGACCCCAAGATTTTCCGCGAGAAGCTCGCCGTCGTGTTGGCCGAGAAGAACAACATCTTGAACAAGATCTACAACCGGCCCTCCATCACCCTGGAGTCCATCTGTGATCGCTACTTGAACGAGTTGGCCCCACGCATCGCCCCGATGGTCGGTGACACTGTCAACCTCGTGCACACGGCCCTCGCCGAGGGGCAGCGCATCCTGCTCGAGGGTGCCCAGGCAACCTTCCTCGACCTCGACCACGGCACCTACCCCTACGTGACCTCGTCGAACCCCGTCGCCGGCAGCGCCAGCGTCGGCTCCGGGTTGGGCCCGCGTGACCTCTCCGACATCGTCGGCATCGCCAAGGCCTACATCACCCGCGTCGGTGCGGGACCCTTCCCCACGGAACTCGATGGTGATCTGGGCAACCTCTTGGTCGACCGCGGTCACGAGTACGGCACGAACACGGGACGGCGCCGCCGTGTCGGCTGGTTCGACGCCGTCATGGCGCGCCAGGCCGCCCGACTGAACTCCTTGACCGAGATCGCCCTCACCAAGTTGGACGTGCTCGACACTCTCGACGAGATCAAGGTCTGCGTGGGCTACGAGGCCGACGGCGTTCGCTACGACTTCCCGCCGTATCACCAGTCGACGTTGCACGACGTCACGCCTATCTACGAAACCCTGCCGGGCTGGCTCACCGACATCACCGCCTGCACCTCCTACGGCGAACTGCCCGTGAACGCCCAGCGATACGTCAGCTTCTTGCAGGAGACGATTGGTGTTCGTATTTCCGTCGTGGGCGTCGGCCCCGGTCGCGAACAGTTCGTTCGCCCATCGTGACCCGCGTTGTCGTTGTCGGCAGTGGCGGGCGTGAACACGCCTTAGCGTGGGGGCTCGCCAAGAGCGCCGACGTCGTCGTGACCCCCGGCAACGCCGGCATTGCCGCCCACGGCATTGCCTGCACCGACACCTCCGCACTCGAACTTGATGCCGATCTCGTAGTCATTGGTCCGGAAGTGCCACTGGTGGGTGGCCTCGCCGACGCACTTCGCGCGCAGGGCAAGGCCGTCCTCGGTCCGAACGCCGATGGTGCGCAGCTCGAAGCTTCGAAGGCCTACATGAAGGACTTTCTCGCGGCCGCCGGCGTGCCGACGGCCGCCTACGGCACCTTCCGTGAGGTGGACGAGGCACTGGCCTTCGTCGAGACCATGGCACCTCCCTACGTCATCAAGACCGACGGCCTCGCGGCGGGCAAGGGCGTCTTAGTCACACCATCGCTCGACGAGGCCCGTGACGATATTCGTGACAAGTTGTCGGGGGGCGCCTTCGGCGCCGCCGGCCACACCGTCGTTATTGAAGAAGGCCTCGACGGCGAGGAGTGCTCGCTGCTCGTCTTGTTTGATGGCACTACCCTTCATCCGCTCGTGCCAGCCCAGGACTTCAAGCGCGTGGGCGACGGCGGCACCGGACCGAACACCGGTGGCATGGGTGCCTACGCACCAATGGGGCGGGTCTCACCCGAACAGGTCGATGAGATCATGACGACGATCCTGGCGCCCACCGCCACGGAACTCGCGGCCCGAGGCATTGACTACCGCGGCGTCCTCTACGCCGGCGTCATGTTGACCGGCGCCGGCCCGAAGCTGCTGGAGTACAACGTGCGCTTCGGTGACCCCGAAACCCAAGTACTCGTTCCTCTCTACGGCGACCAGTTCTTTGATCTCGCACTGGCCACGGCCCACGGCACCCTGGCCACGACCGCGGTGGCACCGTCGGGAGCGGCCGTGACGGTGATTCTCGCTTCCCACGGCTACCCCGAGTCGTCGCGCGCTGGTGACGTGATTGAGGGCCTGGGTGACGACGGACAGCTGCGCGACCCACTTGATGGCGTGGTCGTCTTTCACGCTGGCACTGCCCGCAACGCCGAGGGCAACTTCGTAACGAACGGCGGACGGGTGCTCGCCGTGACGGCCATGGCCGACTCCGTTGCGGCCGCGCGAGCGCTCGCTTATCGCGGCGTGTCGCAGATCTCCTTCGCTGGCTGTGTAGTTCGCAGTGACATTGCCCGAGACGCATCGAAAGGACAGGCATGATTCATCGCTATTCACCCAAGGATGTCGCGGCGCTCTTTAGTGACGAGCACCGCTTCGACACCATGCTCGAAGTCGAGTTGTTGGCCGCCGAAGGACTCGCCGCCATTGGCGTCTTGCCGGCCGACGAAGTGGCGACGCTGCGCCCGCGTCGTCCACTGATTGACGCGGCCTTTGTGCAGGAAGTCGAAGACCGTGAAGCCATCACGAATCACGACACCGCCGCCTTCGTTGACCTGGTGCAGGAGCGCATCGGCATGCCCGAAGGCGCGTGGATTCACTACGGCCTGACCTCGTCGGACGTCGTGGACACGGCGCTGTGCACGACACTCACGCAGGCCATGGACATCGTGATCGCCGACGCCATCAAGTTCCGCGACGCGCTGACCCGCCGCGCGGAGGAGTCCATTGACTGGCCCATCACGGGTCGCACCCACGGCATGCACGCCGAGCCCACCACCTACGGCGCCAAGTTCTCGTTGTTCGCCCTGCAGGTCAATCGCGACATCGAGCGCGCACAAGCAGCCCGTGCGGCCATAGCGGTCGGCAAGCTCTCGGGTGCGGTGGGCACCTTCTCGAACATCGATCCCTCCGTCGAGGCCTACGTCTGCGAACGACTGGGCCTCACGCCCGTGCCGGCCACCCAGGTGATTGCCCGTGACCGCCACGCCCAGGTCCTCTACGCCTGCGCGGCGTTGGGCACCTCGATGGAGCAGTTCGCTCTTGAAGTCCGCCACCTCGCTCGCTCCGAAGTCTCCGAAGCGCAAGAGCCCTTCGCCAAGGGACAAAAGGGTTCCTCGGCCATGCCGCACAAGCGCAACCCCGTCTTGTCCGAGCGCCTCTGTGGGCTGAGCCGCGTGCTGCGGGGCTACCTGCTCGCCGGCCTCGAAGACGTGGCGCTGTGGCACGAGCGAGACATCTCTCACTCCAGTGTCGAGCGCGTCATCATGCCCGACGCGTTGACCCTCACCGTCTACATGTTGCGTAAGGCCACGGGTCTGGCCGACGGCCTCGTGCTCTTGCCCGAGCGGGCGCTCGAGAACCTCACCGTTGGTTCACTGGGTCTCGTCTTCTCGCAGTCGGTCTTGCTGGCACTGGTGGACGGTGGTCTGTCCCGTGACGACGCCTACCGGCTCGTGCAGGCGGCCGCCCGCCGCGCCGTCGAAGAGCGTCGGAACTTCCGCGACATCGTGGAAGAAGACGAGGCCGTCACCCTGTCACCCGAGGTACTCGCCCGCGCCTTTGACGCCGAGCGCCTGCTCGAACACCGCCGCCGTTTCCTCGACGCACTGACGTGGCGCGCATGACCCTCGGCCTGCCCCACCTCTACAGCGGCAAGGTCCGCGACCTCTACGCCGTGGGCGACGATCACTTGTTGATGGTGGCCTCGGACCGCTTGAGCGCCTTCGATGTCGTCATGCGTGAACCGATTCCCAACAAGGGACGTGTGCTCACTGGACTGACGAACTTCTGGGTGCACGAGTTTGACCAGATTCCCACGGCGCTGGTGTCATGTGACCCCGCAGTGATCGACACCTACGTGCCCGGCTTTCTCGACCACGTCGAATGGCACGGTCGCACCATGCTGGTGCGCAAGGCCGAGATGCTCCCACTCGAGTGCATTGTGCGGGCCCGCCTGGCCGGCCAGGCCTACGACGAGTATCGCGTTAGCGGCACCGTGCACTACATGGACGTGCCCGCGGGGATGCAACTGACCGACGCCTTCGACACGCCACTGTTCACGCCCTCGACCAAGGCCGAGACCGGGCACGACATGAACATTGACCTCACGACGGCTGCGGCCATCGTGGGGGAGGAGCTCCTCGAGCGCGCATCGGCCCTCTGCCTCGATCTCTTTGCACGCGCTGCCGAGCGTCTGGCCGCACACGGCCTCATCCTTGCCGACACCAAGTTCGAACTGGGCTTTGTTGACGGTGAGCTCGTGGTGTGTGATGAAGTTCTCACCCCGGACTCGTCGCGGTTGTGGCCGGCCGACAAGGTCGTTTCAGGCCAGACCCCTCCTTCCTTCGACAAGCAGCCCTTCCGTGACTGGTTGAGCACCCTTGACTGGGATCGCACCCCGCCACCACCGGCCGTCCCACAGGACATTGTGGCCGTTACCGCGGGTCGTTACGAGGCGGCCTACGAGGCAGTTACCGGCCGTCCCATCACGTCCTGGTACGGTCAGACCGATATTTTCTAGGCCCTAATCAGGGAAAACAAAAATTCTTCGAAAAAGAGTTGCTTCGCGTTCGTCGTGTTGCTATTCTCTACTTAGTCACTAGAAATTAGTGAATTAGTTAGAAATCACGAAATGGAGATCATCATGAAGTCCCCCCGCTCACTGAAGTCCCGCCTTGGTCTTGCCCTGGTGCTCGCGAGCGTTCCGCTGGCGACCCTGGTCCCCACCACGGCCAACGCTGCGAGTTCGAACGTCAGCGTTGTTGGCTACTCAATTGTGAAGTCCGTCTTCACCAAGCTCGAGACTGCCTTCCAGGCCACGCCCGCCGGTGCTGGCGTGACGTTCTCAAACTCGTTTGGCGCCTCCGACACCCAGACCAACAATGTGGCCAACGGCCAGGCCGCCGACTTGGTGAACCTGTCCTACACGCCGAACATCGACCAGCTGGTGACGGCTGGCAAGGTGCCCTCCAACTGGGCGTCACAGGAGTTCTCGTTGGGCGGCATCAACGTCGCGTTGACCGGCTCGAAGCAGCAGGCAACGTATCCGACGCCCGGCATCTTGACGGACTCGGCAGTCGTGTTCGTTGTGCGCGCCGGTAACCCGCTCAAGATCGGCACCTCGTGGCTTAACTTGGTGAAGCCCTACACCACCACGTCGGGCACGGGAAAGAACAAGGTCGTTACCTCCCACACCTACGGCATCGTGACCCCCAACCCCACCACGTCAGGCAGCGCCCGCTGGAACCTGATCGCGGCTTACGCCGGTGCGATTGCAGCTGGTGACAGCCAGGCCCAGGCCACCGCCTACCTGAAGTCACTGCTGACTGACACGGTGGCTCAGCCCGTGAGTGGTTCGGCCTCGCTGGCCGCCTTCTTGAGTGGCACGGGTGACGTGTTGCTGTCGTACGAAGATGACGCCCTCTCCGCCGTGGCTGCCGGCAGCCCCGTGCAGATCATCTACCCCAGCAAGACGATCCTCATTGAGAACCCCGTTGCGCTGACGAACACGGGTCTCTCGAACCCCGCCGCCAAGGCCTTCTACGCCTACCTCTTCTCGAGTGCTGGCCAGACGATCCTGGCCCAGAACGGCTACCGCCCCGTGGTGAAGAGTGTCTGGAAGTCCACGGCCAGCACCTTCCACAGCTTCGGTGGGTCGGCCATTCCAATCACCACCTTCGACCCATCGGGGTGGACGGTACTGAACGGCCAGTTCTTTGACCCCTCCACTGGTATCGTTTCGCAACTGGAGCAGAGCATCGGCTAGTGACGGCGCATAGTTTTTCCCCCACCAATGGTTCATCGCAGCCACCCCGCACGGGGTGGCTGCTTTGGCCATTTTCGACGCTTTCTCGGCGAACGGCGCAGGGCGTCGCCGTGACCTTCTACAGCCTCGTGGTGTTGATCCCGTTGGCCGCACTCTTCTCCAACGCCTTCACCCACGGATGGGGATTCTTTTGGAAAGCGGCCACCGCGAAGGAAGCGCTGAGCGCCTATCGACTCACCATCACGTGTTCACTGGTCGCCGCGTTGGTGAACGCAGTGGCCGGTCTGGGTACCGCCTGGGTGTTGGTCCGCGACTCCTTTAAGGGCAAGGCCATTCTCAATGCGCTCATCGACCTGCCCTTCGCGTTGCCGACGGTGGTGGCCGGCGTTACCTTTTACACCCTCTACGGGCCAAAGTCGCCGGTGCACCTGACGCTGACGGGTACGTGGACGGGCATCACGGTGGCCATCGTGTTCGTGACACTTCCGTTCACCGTTCGCTCGGTGCAGCCAGTCATTGAGACCATGACGTTTAATGCCGAAGCCGCTGCGGCAACGCTGGGGGCTTCCCCGTGGCGCGTCTTTCGTACCATCACCCTGCCGACGTTGCTGCCGGCAATCGTGACGGGTGCCGGCTTGGCCTTCGCCCGTGCGATGGGTGAGTACGGGTCGGTGGTCTTCATCTCCAACAACCTGCCGTTTCGCACCGAGGTCGCCAGTTCCTACATCTACTCACTCGCCTCCGCCGGTGATCCGATCGGCGCGGCCGCCACGGCCGTGATGATGCTCGTGGTGGCGCTGTGTGTTCTCGTGGTGGTGTCGGTGACCAGTCGCCGACTGGTGAAGGGTCACTAATGGGTCGCTCACCGCGCTGGCTGCGCACCCTTGTCATCCTCTACGTCGGCCTACTCGTCGGCGTACCGCTCGTCTTTGTGTTTCAGCGTGCCTTCGCCCACGGTGCCGGCGCATTGTGGACGGCACTGCAAGATCCATCAATGGGAAACGCCATTGGTTTAACGATTCGCGTCGTCCTGGTGGCACTACCGGTGAACACCATCGTCGGTGTCGGTGCCGCACTCTGGATTGTTCGCCACCCGTCGTGGCTCACGCGGATCATCGACCGCGTTATTGACGTGCCACTGGCAATCTCACCAATCATCATTGGCCTGATGCTCGAGCTGGCTTACGCCCAGAACGGGTGGTTGGGTCGGCCGCTGGCCGCACTGGGCCTACAGATCATCTTCTCGTACCCCGGCATCGTCCTGGCCTGCATCTTCGTCTCCCTGCCCCTCGTCACGCGTCAGCTCATTCCGCTATTGCGCGAAATCGGTTCGAACCAAGAGCAGACGGCCGCCTCACTCGGCGCGGGACCGGTGCGCATTTTCCTGACAATCACCATGCGCTCAATCCTGTGGGCGACCGCCTACGGCGTGAGCTTGACCCTGGCGCGCATCCTGGGCGAGTACGGCGCTGTCCTTATTGTCTCGGGCAATATCACCGATCTCACCCAGACGCTAACCCTCAACATCGGCGCCAACTTCGAAAACTACAACGCCTACCAGGGCTTCGTTGGGGCCGGTGTGTTGGCCCTGACGTCCGTCATTATCTTGCTGTTGCTGGGCGTGGCCCGCCATCGTGAAAGGAAACGCCATGAGCATCTCGCTTGAGCACCTCTACAAGTCCTACGGCCGTGAGCCCGTCCTCGAAGACTTCTCCGACGTCGTCCCTGACGGCTCGTTAACCGCACTGCTGGGCCCCTCGGGCTCGGGCAAATCGACGTTGCTCAAGATGATTGCCGGCCTCGAGTCCGTGGACCAGGGTCGGGTCATCCTGCACGGCCGCGACGTGACCGCGTTGCCGGCGCGGCACCGCAACATCGGATTCTGCTTCCAGGACTACGCGCCGTTTTACCAGTTGTCCGTTTTTGAGAATGTGGCCTACGGACTGAAAACCCGCAAGATGCCGGCCGCGCACATCACGAAGGAAGTTACCGAACTCCTTGAACTCGTGCACCTTGGCGCCTTCGCCAGTCGCTACCCCCGCCAGCTCTCGGGTGGGCAGCGCCAGCGCATGGCACTGGCCCGCGCACTGGCTATCAAGCCCGACGTCCTACTCCTTGACGAACCCTTCGCGGCGCTCGACGCCCAGGTGGGCGCCGAGCTGCGAGCGTGGGTGCGATCGTTGCAGCACGAACTCGGCATCACTACCTTGTTGGTGACGCACAACCAGGCCGAAGCCATGGAAGTCGCTGACCGTGTGGTCATTATGAACCACGGTCGCATCGAGCAGGTCGGCGTTCCTTCAGAGGTCTACGACCACCCGGCTAATGACTTTGTTCGCTCCTTCCTCGGACCGACCACGACGTTTGCGGGCGCCAGTGTGCGCCCCCACGATCTCGAGGTGACGCGTTCCGGTGAGGGTGTGTCGGCAGTGGTGCGCGATGTGATCCGTTTGGGCTTTGAGGTGCGCGTGGTCGCGGCCCCGGCTGACGGCGAGGCCTTGTGGCTGCAGCTCACGCACGACGAAGCCCAGCAGCTCAACCTGCAGGTCGGCGAAAACGTCACTATCCGTCGCCGCAACTGACGCACGCATTCCAGCAGGGCTAGTACCCTTAGTGGGGTGAACTACTCCGTTATTGTCGACGTCACCCTCCGCGCCGGAATCGCAGATCCCGAAGGCGCCACCATTGAGCGCGCGCTGCCCGCGCTGGGCTTTACTGGTATTTCCAACGTGCGCGCCGGCAAGAGTTTCCGCCTGAACGTTGAGGCCGCCTCCGCCGAAGAGGCGTTGAGCCAGGCCACCGCCATCGCGCAGCGCCTGTTGTCCAACCCCGTCATGGAGGACTCGGTCGCTCGTCTGGCTGGGGAGTAGGCCGTGGCCCGCATCGGTGTCGTTGTCTTCCCGGGATCGAACTGTGAGTACGACGCGGCCAACGCCGTCTCGGACGTAGGCGCCACTCCCGTCTTTATTTGGCACTCCGAGTCGTCGCTCGGTGAGGTTGATGGCGTCATCTTGCCCGGCGGCTTCGCCCACGGTGACTACCTTCGCCCCGGCGCGTTGGCACGTTTCTCGCCCGTGATGGATGCCGTGAAGAACTTCGCCGCCGAGGGTGGCCCCGTGCTTGGTATCTGCAACGGCTTTCAGGTCCTGACCGAAGCGGGGCTCTTGCCCGGCGCACTGCAGAAGAACCGTGGCTTGACGTTCCTGTGCCAGCCCACGACGCTGGTCGTTGCCGCAACGTCGTCGGTGTTGACGCGTAATGCCCGTCTGGGCCAGCACCTCTCGGTGCCGATCAACCACTTCTCGGGTTCCTACACCTGTGATGACGCCACCTACGAACAGCTCGTGGCCAACGACCAGATTGTTCTGCGCTACCTCGACAACCCGAATGGATCGCGTGACGACATCGCCGGTGTCAGCAACGAAGCCGGCAACGTCGTGGGTCTGATGCCACACCCCGAGCGCGCCATGTCGACGCTGCTCGGCAGCGCCGACGGTCGCGTCTTGCTGGGTGGCTTCGTCGGACTTTCCGCCGACGCGTTGGCCTAAGCGAGCAGTCTCGCCCCGTGAGGGCAACTAAGTTTGTAGGGGTGAGCGATGCCCCCGAGCCCCTACACCGCGCCCTTGGCCTGACTGATGCAGAACTGGACGACATTGTCGCCGTTTTAGGCCGCGAGCCCAACCACGTTGAACTCGCCCTCTACGGCGTGATGTGGTCCGAGCACTGTTCGTACAAGTCGTCGCGTGTTCACTTGAAGCGCCTCCCTTCCAAGGGCGACCACGTCTTGGTCGGCCCCGGTGAGGGCGCCGGTGTGATCGACGCCGGTGACGGCATCGGTGTGGCCATCCGTATCGAGAGTCACAATCACCCCTCGGCCATCGAGCCCTACCAGGGTGCGGCCACCGGTGTGGGCGGCATCTTGCGTGACGTCTTCTCCATGGGCGCGCGACCACTCGCCGTCATGGACCCGTTGTTCTTCGGTGAACTGACCGATGCCCGTCAGCGCTGGCTCGTTGAGGGCGTGGTCTCGGGTGTCTCGGGATATGGCAACTCGGTTGGTGTGCCCACCATCGGTGGCGAACTGACCTTTGACGCCTGCTACGCCTCAAACCCCCTCGTGAACGTGTTGGCCGTCGGCGCACTCCCGAAGAACCGTCTGGTCTTGGGTGTGGCGTCGGGCGTGGGCAACCTCGCGGTGCTGCTGGGATCGCGCACCGGCCGTGACGGCATTGGTGGCGTCTCGGTGCTGGCCTCGGCCGGCTTTGACGGCGCCGACGGCGCCGAGTCACTCGACGACGCCAAGCGTCCCAGCGTTCAGGTCGGCGACCCCTACGAAGAGAAGCGTCTCATCGAGGCTTGCCTCGAGCTGCTCGACAACCAGTTGGTCGTTGGTATTCAGGACCTCGGTGGTGCCGGCATCGTCTGCGCACTGTCGGAGACGGCCGCCAAGGGCGGCGTCGGTCTCAACGTTGACTACACCGCCATTCCGCTGCGCGAAGAGGGCATGCAGCCCTGGGAGATCATGACCTCCGAGAGCCAGGAGCGCATGCTGGCCATCATCACGCCCGAGAACTGGGACGCCGTGGCGGCCCTGTGCGCCAAGTGGGAAGTTCGCGCGACGGTCGTGGGCCACGTGGTCGAGCCCGACGAGCTCGCTGACGGCACCACGGTCGGCATGCTGCGCGTGCGCAAGGGCTTTGACGGTGACATCGTCGCCGAGGTGCCGGCCAAGTCACTGGCCGACGAAGCGCCGCTCTACCACCGCCCCCTGGCCCGTCCGGCCAACCTGGACGCCATCAACGCTGAGGATCCCAGCGCGGACGTGGCCGAAGGCCCGCTCGCCGAAGAGCTGCTCGACCTGTTGCTCGACCCGGCATGGGTCTATCGCCAGTACGACAGCCAGCTGTTCTTGAACACGGTCGTGGGACCAGGTCGTGACGCGGCCCTGCTGCGTCTGGCCGGCCCTGGCCTACCGTCGTCGTCACGCGGCATCGCCGTCACCACCGACTCCAACCCACGGTGGTGCGCACTCAATCCCCGCGTCGGGACCGCGCTGACGGTCGCCGAGGCGGCAGCCAACCTGGCCTGCGTCGGTGCGACGGCCAAGGCCCTCGTGAACTGCCTGAACTTTGGTAACCCGACCCACCCCGAAGTCATGTGGCAGTTGTCGGAGTCGGTGGACGGCATGGCCGAGGCCTGCCTCGCTCTGGGCATTCCCGTCGTCGGTGGCAACGTCTCGCTCTACAACGAGAGCGGTGGCAACGACATCGACCCCACGCCCGTCGTGGGACTGCTCGGCGTCGTGGACTCTCTCATCGCACCACCTCCCGGCTGGAACTGGAACGAGGGTGACGCCGTGGTCTTGGTGGGCAGCCGCATGGCGGCCGGCGACGAGCCCTTCCCCTTGGCCGGATCACGCTGGGCGACGAAGCGTGGCCGTCGCGGCGGTCAGGTCGCCGACTTTGACCCGGCCCGTTTGGCCCCGACCATTACCTTCGTGGCCAACGAAATTGCCGCCATCTGTGGTGGCGCTACGAGCGACATCACGGCCGTGCACGACGTCAGTGGCGGTGGACTGGCCAGCGCCATCGCGGAGATGGTGGCCGTTAGTGGTCGCGGTGTCGTGATTGACGCCCTGGCGGGACGTGGTGAGTTCTTCGCCGAGTTCCCTGGTCGTTTCGTTGTCGGTACCTCGGACGCCGCCGCGTTGTTGGCGCGCTGTGTTGCGGCTGGCGTAGCGGCCGAAGTCATCGGTGCGGTGGCCGGTGCACACCTGGTCATCGGTAGCGACGTGGTTATCGATGTTGCTGACGTGGCGGCCCGCCGTCGCGGCGCCCTCGAAGACCAGCTCAGCGCGAACTAGCGCTGCGCAGTTCCTCGGCGATGTCGTCGGGAACGTGCAAATCGCCCGAAAATCCAACGCCGAGTTTCACACTGGGCTTGAAGCTGCCGTGAAAGTCTGATCCACCGGTGGGAATCATGCCGGCGTCGCGGGTCAGTTTCACCATGTGCGCCCGCGTGGCCGCGCTCGATGAGCCGTAGTAGGCCTCGATGCCGGCGAAGCCACGCTCCTTGAGCGAGCGAATGATGCCGGGCATGTGACGCTCCACGTTGTCGGCGCTGTAGCCGTCGAGATAGTTGAGGAGTGGGTGGGCTACCGAAAAAACGGTGCCGGAGCCCTTCGCCGCCTCTACGGCCATCTCGATGGTGAGCTCGGTCTTGGGCAAGTAGGCCTTGCCCCGTGACCCCAGCCAGTCGACGAAGACCTGGTTGAAGGCCGCTTCGGTGCGCTCGCCCATGATCTCGGGGTGGAGGGCAAACATGGCCTCGGCGATGTGGGGCCGACCAATCCCGTCGGGGTTGGCGACCTGGCCGATGAGGTACTCCATGGTCAGCTTTTCGAAGCCGTAGCCCTGGAGGATGTCGACCAGGTGGCGATTTCGAGCGATGCGGTCGTCACGAAGATGCTGCAAAAACATCTGGATCGGGCTGGTGGGGTCGAGGGGCAGGAAGTAGGCGAGGACGTGCACGCCCCGGCCCTTGGTGGCCCCGTTGGGCTTCCATTCGTTGTCCACCAAGGAGATTTCGGCCCCCACAATCAGGTCGATGCCCACGGCGTCGCAGGCGGCCTGCATGTCGTCGTGGCTCGCGGTGGTGTCGTGATCGGTCAGGGCAATGGTGGAAAGCCCGATGGCCGCTGCTGCTTCGGCCAACTCCGCCGGTGAGAAGGAGCCGTCGGAGTAGTTGGAGTGGGTATGGAGATCGATCACCCCTAAAGGGTAGCGAGGGGCAGTGACGGCACTCGCCGTGTCGTAGAATTGGATGGTGCCACTCCCTCACGACTCATCATCCGATGGCAAGTTGAAGGAGGCGTGTGGTGTCGTAGGCATCGTCGCCCCGACAATCCCCGTCGCGCCCCTGTGTTACGACGCCCTCTACGCGCTGCAGCACCGTGGCCAAGAGTCAGCGGGTATGGCCACCTACGACGACGAACAGATCACGGTCGTCAAGGACAACGGTCTCGTCAGTGCCGTCTTCACTGACGCCACGCTGCGCGCACTGAACGGTCATCACGTCATCGGCCACACGCGCTACTCCACGTCCGGCTCGGCGAACTGGACCGCGGCGCAGCCCGTCTTTCGCTCCGCCAACGGCACCGTCTTCGCTCTCGCGCACAACGGCAACCTGACGAATACCGCCGAGCTCTCGGCCGCCGCCGATATTCAGTTCACCACCATGCTCTCGGACTCCGACCTGGTGGCCGAATTGATGGCCCGTCGCGTCGAAGAAGGCGCGAGCGTCACCGACGCCTTGCGGACCGTGCTGTCGGACTCACACGGCGCCTTCGCCATGGTGATTTTGGAAGCCGGTGCAATTCACGCAGTGCGTGACCCGCACGGGTTCCGCCCGCTTTGCCTGGGCTACCTGGGTGACCTCGATGCGCCTGAGGGCTGGATTGTTGCGTCCGAGTCACCGGCGCTTGACGTCGTCGGCGCTACGTTCCTGCGCGAAATCAACCCCGGTGAAATGATTACCCTGACGGCCGAGGGCTACACCAGCACGCAACTGCTCGCCCCCGCCGACGGACCAACGAAGCTGTGCATCTTCGAGTTCGTGTACTTCGCTCGTCCCGACACCTACCTGATGGGACACCAGGTGCACACCGCGCGTCGCCACATGGGCGAACTCCTCGCCCAGGAGTCACCGGTCGAGGCCGACCTCGTGATGGGCGTGCCCGACTCGGGTATCCCCGCCGCCGAGGGCTACGCCAAGGCCTCGGGGATTCCCTTTGGCTACGGCCTGGTGAAGAACCGGTACATCGGTCGCACCTTCATCTCGCCCGATCAGAACAAGCGCGCCGCCTCGGTACGCCGCAAGCTCAACCCCCTGCGCGAGAACATCGAGGGCCAGCGTCTCATCGTGGTGGACGACTCCATCGTTCGTGGCACCACGACCCAGGCCCTGGTGCGCATGTTGCGCGAGGCCGGCGCGGCTGAGGTGCACCTGCGCATCTCGTCGCCGCCCTTCCAGTGGCCCTGCTTCTTTGGTATCGACACCCCGAACCGGGACGACTTGTTGGCCGCCCAGCACACGCTGGCGGAGATGAATGCGTTCATTGGTTCCGACAGTCTCGAGTTCCTGTCGCTCGACAACTTGCGCACGGCCATCGGCCTGACCGACGAGTGCTGCGACGCCTGCCTCACCGGCAACTACCCGGCGCCGGTACCCGTGGCGATTAGTGCGGGAGCACGCTGGTGAGCCGCCTGCTCGACATTGGCGCCGGTGGCGCCACCTACGCCGACGCCGGCGTCTCGATTGAGGCCGGTGACGAGGCCGTTGAGCGCATCAAGGCCCACGTGGCCTCGACGAATCGTCCCGAAGTGCTCGGGGGCATTGGTGGCTTCGGTGGCCTCTTCGCCCTGCAGACCAAGAACTACACCAATCCCGTGCTCGTGGCCTCGGCCGACGGCGTGGGCACCAAGCTGGAAGTGGCTCGCTTGGCGAACCGCTACGACACCGTCGGTATCGACTTGGTCGCCATGCTGGTCGACGACCTCGCCTGCCTCGGCGCGGAGCCACTCTTCATGCTCGACTACGTGGCCGTGGGTCACCTTGATCCATCGCGACTCGAAGAGTTGGTCGCCGGTATCGCGACGGGATGTCGCCTCGCCAACACGGCGTTGCTGGGTGGTGAAACTGCCGAGCACGGTGGCGTGATGAAGCCCGACGATCTCGACGTCGCCGGTTTTGTTGTCGGCGTGGTGGAGCAAGGTCGTGAGCTCGGTCCAGATCGCGTGCAAGAGGGCGATGTCCTCATTGGCTTCGCCTCACCGGGACTGCGTTCTAATGGCTATACCTTGGCGCGGGCCGTGTTGGCCCCGACCGAGGCCACGCTGGCGGAGCCGGCGTGGGAGGGTGCCACGGTGACCCTGGCTGATGAGTTGCTGCGCCCCTGCGTCATCTACACCCCCGCTGTTAATGCACTCGTGAAGACGTTCGGCCCCGACATTCACGCCGCCGCGCACATCACCGGTGGCGGCATTGTCGGCAACGTGGTGCGTGTGTTGCCCGACCACCTCGACGCCCATATCGCCATGGACTCATTCGAGACCCCCGAGATCTTCTTTGAGATTCAGCGTCGCGGCCAGGTCAGCGCCGACGAGATGGTTCGTGTTTTCAACTGTGGTTTGGGTATGGTCCTTGCCGTGGCGCCCGGCGTGGTGGAGGCCGCTCTGGTGGCCGCCAGTGACGCGGGGATCACCGCGACGGTGGTTGGCCAGGTGCAGGCCGGTGCAGGAAAGGTGGTGCTGTCATGAGTGACGCCCGTGAACGTGTGCGGCAACACTTGCTGGACTTCTCCGTGCGGCGTGGCGACTTCACCTTGAAGTCCGGTCGCAAGTCCACGTGGTTTATCGACTCCAAGCAGACCATCTGCGCGCCGGAGTCCATGCTCGACGTTGCCGAGTTGGTACTCGAGCGCATGCCGACCGAGGTCACCGCGATTGGTGGACTCACCATGGGTGCCGACGGCGTGACGTTCATCACCGCCGGTGTTGCCGCCACGCACGGCCGTGCGCTGCGCGCCTTCTCGGTGCGCAAGGAAGTGAAGGACCACGGCGCCGGTGGACGCATCGCCGGATCACTCGTGCCTGGCGACAAGGTCATCATCACCGAAGACACCGTCACGCGCGGCACGAGTCTGCTCGAGGCCGCCAAGGTGGTGCGCGACTTTGGTGCCGAAGTTGTCCTGCTGCTCGCCGTCGTTGACCGCGGTGGGACCGCGGCCGCGATGGCGGCCGAAGAAGGTTGGACGTTCGACGCTCTCTTCAGCGCACCCGACCTCGGCTTCCCCTACGAGGGCGCCTAGGCACGAGAAAGCACAAATCCCCGCAGCGCGAGCGCTACGGGGATTTGTTTGAGTGGTCGAGACCGGCGTCGATCCGGTGACCCCACGCTTTTCAGGCGTGTGCTCTACCAACTGAGCTACTCGACCATCTCGTTCCCCCTTTCGGGGTTCCGAGCGGACCTGACGGGATTTGAACCCGCGACCTCCGCCTTGACAGGGCGGCG
>DAINRA010000017.1:0-31848 GCA_036742195.1 Acidimicrobiales bacterium | reverse complement strand
GTTCGATTCCCAGCATCTCCACCACAAGTATTCGTCGGGGGTTCATCCCCGGTCGTGACCCTAAGGGAATTTGGGGTAGGGCCCCGGCTCCGCATTCATGGTTTGCCAGAGACGGTAGAGGTCACGGCTGTGATTCGCATCGACCGCCGCGCGACACTCTGCATCCACCATCGGAAGTATTGAGCCACCCTTGAATTCCGCGTCGATTGCCGAGCAGGCAACGTTGACGTAGTTCATCCACACTTTTTCGCTCGCCACGATGGCCCGTGTCACGCCTGGCACCGTGCCCTCCTGTTTCATCAGGAAGAGGACCTCGGCGTTGATCTTCTTATTGGCAGCGTTGAGCGCATTCCATGCACAGCCGTCGAGCTGATACTGCGACTGTTGGGAGCAGTCTGCAGGTGTCTTCGACACAGACGTTAAGGGTGCCGTCACGACGCCGCCTTGTCCGTGATGCGAGCTACGAACTGCGCACACAAGGAACGCGGAAATAAGGAGAAGCAGGAGGCTGAGGCGAACAACGGCTCGGTTGCGAGGACGGCGGCGAAAAGAGGTGGACACAGCGCCATATTTACACACCTCGCAGCCGAATGGTCCCAGATGGAAGACTGTTGCTCACCCCTAAAAGCGAACACACATGGCCCCAAATCTTTCCCACTCGATTCCGACTCTCCCCTGGCGTGGACGGACCACGTGGTCACTCACTCTTGCGAACACGATTCCTCTGGTCATCGGCCTCGCCCTGTTCGGTTTTGGTGAAGGCCTATTGGCGCTTTCCGGCCTTGGGGCAACACCGTGGACGGTATTTGCGCTTGGGCTCGCCAAGCACCTCGGCATCTCGGTCGGGTGGACGACGTTGCTCGTCTCGGCTGTGGTGATGCTGGCGTGGATCCCGCTTCGCGAGCGACCCGGTGCCGGAACGGTGGCCAACACACTCATCATTGCCCTCGTCTTGGGCCTCACCGTTGAGATTGCTGCACCCCACGCTCTCGTTCTGCGCATGTGCTACATGCTCGCCGGCGTCTGGACCATCGGATTTGGCGGCGCCCTGTACCTCACGACCGGTCTTGGGCCAGGACCACGCGACGGCCTCATGACCTCGCTGCATCGTCGTCTTGGTGTTTCAGTGGTCTACGTGCGACTGAGCCTCGAGGTCACGGTACTGGCCGTCGGGTGGCTGCTCGGCGGAACGGCCGGCGTTGGAACAGTTCTCTTTGCCGGGGCGATTGGCTTCGCCCTCGGCGTTAATTTGACCCTCATAACGCGCGCAACCACCTTCGTTACGCACCGACGCTCACCGCGCTGAGATTATTGGAAACCAACGGGCTCGCGTGAGACGTATGGCGCAGCGATGAGCGCCTTCTCTTCATCGCTGAGCACCACCTCGATGGCTGCGGCCGCATCGACCAAGTGATGCGGCTTGGTGGCGCCAATGATCGGGGCTGCGACCACGGGGTTCGCGAGAACCCACGCCATGGCAACTTGCGCCATAGGGATACCGCGTGCTGTGGCAATGCCTTCGATGGCGTCAATGACGCCCTTGTCGCGCTCGGTGCCGTTGCCGAAGTGGGTCTGACCCACGGGGTCATTGGTGGCACGGAATGACTCTTGACCAAAGGGGCGGGCGCAGCGCCCCTTGGCTAACGGACTGTAGGGCATTGAACTCACGCCCATGTCAGCGAGCAGCGGGAACATCTCGCGCTCTTCTTCGCGGTAGAGCGGTGAGTACTGGTCCTGCATGGAGATGAAGCGGGTCCATCCGTGCAGCGAGGCGGTGTATTGCAGCTTTGAGAACTGCCACGCCCACATTGCTGACGCGCCGAGGTAGCGCACCTTGCCGGCCTTCACCACGTCGTGGAGGGCCTCCATGGTCTCTTCAACCGGCGTCAGTGGGTCAAAGCGGTGGATTTGGTAGAGGTCGATGTAGTCCGTCCCCAGTCGACGCAATGAGGCGTCGACCTGCTCCATGATGGCCTTGCGGGACTGACCCGATCCACCGGGGCCGTTGTGCATCGGAAAGTGCACCTTGGTGGCGAGAACGATTTCTTCACGGCGGCTGTACTTCTTGATGGCGCGGCCCGTGAACTCTTCTGAAGTGCCCGCTGAGTAGACATTGGCGGTGTCCCAGAACGTGATGCCGAGATCAACGGCCTGCTTGAAGAACTCCCCCGACTGCTCTTCATTCAACGCCCACGCGTTGAATCCCGAAGCGGTGTCACCGAAGCTCATGCATCCCAGCGAGATGCGCGAGACGGTGAGGCCCGATGTGCCTAAGCGAACGTATTCCATCGATTCCCCTCTTCGAGATGGCGACGGTAGCCGTCGCCCATCATTCTTGCCTATTTGCGAAGTGCGTCGACGAAGTGCTCGGGCCCGTCAACGGTCACCACGAAGCGGCGATTACCGCTCAGCGTGAGCTCGAGGGCCTCGCCACGTCGTGTGGCGAGCGCCGCGTACTTAAGGACTTTGAGCGATCCGCGGTAGCCCCACCCGCCCATTTCAACGAACGAGAGATTCTTGGCTTGGACGCTCACAATGTCACTGGAGAGAAACCGTTGACGAATGAGACCAAACCCGTAGGCGATGGCCAGTCCTGGCCCACCCTGATCGGTCACGACGCGAACGTCGATGCGCCACACCATCGCAACCGAGCTTAGGAGCAGGAGGGGTACGAATATCTCCACTAGTGCGGCCAGCGACGAATGGGTCCCCGATCGTCCCACGGAGACCATGGCACCAATGACAATCACCGTCACGAGGCCCAACACTGCTCGGAGGCCCCCAGTGCGCAAGCGCTGTTCGTACAGGACATTGGACATGGGAATCAAACTACTCGCTACACCTGGCGCTTAAATGGAGCCACAATTTCCCAGTGCCCCTCATTCGTGGTCGCCTCCCAGCCACGCCAGGAAAAGCCATTAAGCGCGTCGATGCCTCCTTCGAGAAGCACGCGAGCAACAATCCCCTTCACGGCCTTGGCGTCGTGCCCCGCCGCTCGCCCACCCTTGTTCTGAACAAAGTCAATATGGGTCACGCGTTTGGCCAGCGCTGTATCCGCGAAGTCGAATGCAGCAGCGTGTTCGTTTGGCAGGAGGGACACCACGGGGCCTTTGGTGGCACGGAGTACCTCGGTCAAGTGGGGCCGCCAAAAGGTCGCTACGTTACCCACGTTCGGCAGTGAGACGTTCATCGTGAGGCGGTAGTCCTCGATCTCGTCGGTGGCCGCCGTGATGCCATAGAGACCAGATGGGACGAGGATGCGCCGCCGCTGCGCCGCGGTCAACGTTGCCGGGTCCAAATGCGACCACACCACACCTTCATAGCGCTGCCAAGCAGGCAACACGTCCCCACCACCGGCCACGTGAGCGCGAGCGGCAAGCAGGGCCCGCTCGAGAAGTGGGCCACGCACCTTCATGACTTTCGAACACTGCGCCGCACCGCTTTTCAGCAACGTGCGCACGCCCGTCGTTACCTCGTGGCGGGGGCCTGCCAACACGTCATCAAACGCCCCCTCCTTCGACGCGGGGCGCCCACCGGCAACCTTTGACTCCGAAGGCGGCAGCAATAACAGTGGGAGGCGTGACACGCCCTCCACGGTACCGGTTGGTTACGCAGCCAGTGTCTCCGGCGTGACGCCATGCCCCTCGAGGAAGTGGCGCACGCGAATGACTTGATCGTCCGTGAGGTCCTTGGTGTGCGTGGTGCCGAAGGAGACCACGGCCCCGTCGTCGAGGGCCAGCGCCCAGTTGCCACGGTGCGACTCGCGCACCTCACCAAATCGCCCGAGGAGCGAGGTGGCTTCCACCCACTTGATGTTGTGGTTCATCGGGTGGGCAAAAATCTTGCGTGCCGTAACCCGGTGGTGGTGGTCGAGCTTGACGGTCATCGTCTACCCCCTTGCGGGAGCCGGAGACGTTCCGTCTCCCGTAGAAGCACTCTCTACCTTTTAAGCGCCAATGTCAAGTAACGCGATTGACTCCACGTGCTCGGTCATCGGGAACAGGTCAAAGACTTTGAAGTCCGTGAGTTGATACCCTCCGGCCAGCAGAATCTTGAGGTCGCGGGCCATGGTGGCTGGGTCGCACGACACGTACACGATGCGCCGTGGCGCACGGCGTACGAGCGCTTCGGGAACGCCCTTGGACAGGCCGCTGCGCGGCGGGTCCACCACGACGATGTCACCGGGGGCCACGGCGTCGTTGATAGCCCGAGGCGTGACGTTCCATTCACGAATCCGCAAGTGGCGCAGCTTGTCGGCGTTCTCGCGAGCGTCACGTACGGCGTACGGCGATGACTCGACCGCAACGACCTTGCCGCCCGGGCCCACTCGGCGAGCCAACGGCACCGAGAACAGACCTACGCCACTGAAAAGGTCGACCACGTGATCGCCGGGCTTCACGTCCGTCATGGCCAGCACCTCGCGGACGAGGATTTCCGGTGCGTCACGGTGCGCCTGCCAGAAGGCCCGCGGCGAGACTTTGAAGTAGTGGCCGTCCACTTTGACCCGCGAGTGCGTTGACGGCTCGAGTGGCTCGCCACGCATGGAGGTCAACTCCATGACCGTGCCACGAGGCGTTTCGCGACGAACGACCGCGAAAGGCTCGAGGTCGCCGATGGCGCGCAGTTCTACCTCTTCGGCGCCCTCCCACGACGTGGCAAAGGCTGGCGCAAAGCGAGGGTCGCTGATCCAGCAACTCTCGAGTGGCAAAATCTCCTGCGAGCGGTGAGCGCGTAGGCCCAGTTGACCGTCGGCTGAAACACCAAGGCGCAGGCGCGTGCGCGTGCCCTGGCCGGCCTCCCCGACTGCCGAGACGTCACCCTCCCAGGTAATGCCGGCCAAACGGCGCAGCTGATCGGCCACAATCGTGGCCTTCCACGAGCGCTGAGCTGACGGTGCCAAATGCTGGAAGTCACAGCCCCCGCATCCACCAACGTGGGCGTAGGCACAGGGCGCGGTGACGCGCTCCGGTGAGGCCTCAATGATTTCGATGGCGTCCCCTCGACAGACCTTGCTGGTCTCGTCCGTGACGTCCACCGTGACAAGCTCGCCCGGCGCAGTGTGTCGAATGAAAACGACCCGCCCATCAGGGAGGTGGCCGACGGCGCCCCCAGAAGCCGGTCGTTCGACGCGGATGGGTTCAGGGGCGATAGTCACCCGCCCAGCCTACTCAGTGGGCTTCGTTGACCTCGGGCGCAAGCAGTCCGTTGTGCTGCAGCACCCGGCGAACAAGGCGCCGAGCCCGCTCGCGAGCATCTCCTTCGATTGCCGCCGTGTGCGCCAACAGCGCATCGATGTCGAGACCCACGTCGCGCGCGTCATCGGCGTCAACCTCGAGCCAGTCACGCAACTGGGCTTCGTCAATTTCGGGGTGAAACTGCACGCCAACGTGACGCCCAACCGCGAAGGCCTGAACGGCCCGCTCGTTGGCCGCCCAGAGCACGGCGTGATCGGGCAGCGTGCAGCGGTCGTAGTGGTATTCGAACCACGGGCCAGCCTCGAACGCCACCCCCGGTGCCGCCGTGACCTCGTACCAGCCAATTTCGGGTTCGGGGGCACGAGCCACGCTGCCGCCGGCGTAGGTGCACAGACCCTGTGCCCCGAAGCAGATGCCAAAGATGGGGATATCGCGAGCGTCGGCGTCTGCGAACAGCGCCAGTTCACGATTGAACCAGGCCTCGCGCACCGCGGGGTCGTAGGCGGCATCCTTCGCACCTAACACGAGAAGTAGGTCGTAGCCCTCGAGTGACGGTGTCTCTCGCCCTTCGCGAAACAGCACGACGTCCATCGCGAAGCCGAGCTCAGTCAGCGCCTCGCCAATAAGGCCGGGGTGATCTTCGTCGTGGTGTCGAAGGGCGAGGACGCGCACGGAGCTAGGCCTTCAGCGAGTCCGCAAACGTTGAGAACGTCTTCTGTGCGATTGCTGACGCATCGCTTTCGACCAGGTTCTGCAGGTAGGTGATCTGCAAACGCACGGCCTTTAAGGCGGCGGCGTCGAGGGTCTCTTCGCCGTCAACAGTTTCAAAACGGGTACCGGCCGCGTGGAGGACAAAGTCAAAGGCCGGCACCGGCACGCCACCGAGGATGCCCCAGAGACGCTTGATCTCCACGAGGGCCCGAATGCCATTGGTCGGCGACATGGTTGCCACGATGGCGTTCATCGGCTTGGCGACAATGCACGACTGCGGCAGCATGGGTCGCGACGCCCAGTCAATGGCGTTCTTCAAGACACCCGGCAGTGAGTAGTTGTATTCGGGCGAGAAGATGAACAGACCATCGGCCGCCGTGATTGCCTCACGCAGGCGAAGCACCGATTCGGGGGCGTTCGCACCGTCGTGGTCGGCGTTGTACAGGGGCAAGGTGCCGATGTCAAAGAATGACGCGGCGTAGCCTTCGGGGAGTTCGCGAGCTACCACGTTGGCCAAACGCTTGTTGACGGATTCCTCACGGAGTGAGGCGACGATAAAAAGGAGTGTCTTCATGGCTCTCAGGCTAGAGGCAGCGGCGTAGCCAATGCACACTTAGCCCGGAAGTGACCAACCCATGGACTCCGCGACTTCCTTGCAGGTTGGGCAGACGGGAAACTTTTGCGGATCCTTGCCTGGCACCCAGACCTTGCCGCAAAGCGCGCGAACGGGTGAGGCGTTAATAATGCCTTCGACCACCGAGTTGCCGACCGGAATGAAGTCACCTTTCTTGGGCTGAAAGCCTTCGAGCACGATGTGGGTAAAGCGCTCGTGGTTATCGTCGTCAAGTTGCTGTTCTTGGCTGATGTCAAGGGTGGTCTCGAGCTGGGTCACGACTACGACTTTACCGGCACGACTAGCGTTAACTCGTATGAAAGCCCGCCGCCGTCGCCCCCACCACGAGCAGCGCCCTATCGGGCGCGTGGCGTCGCACTTCACCAAAGAGGGCACCCCCAAGAAGGCGTATCGCACGCAGGCCGAGGCCAAGCAGTCCGCTCAGGTCTCGTGGACCATCAATGGCGTCGACCTGCAGACCTACCGTTGTGACTACTGCCACCAGTGGCACATGGGCAAGCCCTTCCGCAACGATTAGCGCGCTGGGGCAAGTTCGGGCAAACTAGAGGAAAGCAAACGAAGGGTTTTCCATGTCGGTTCAGGCGTACATTCTGATTCAGTCCGAAATTGGCTCGAGCGAGTCGGTCGTTCTCGCGACCCGCGCCGTGCCTGGCGTGCTGGAGTCCTTCGAGGTGACCGGCCCCTACGACGTCATCGTCCGCTGCGAAGCCGAGAGCGTTGACCAGCTAGGCAAGTTCATCGTGGGCGCCATTCAAAAGGTGCCCGGCATCACCCGCACCTTGACCTGCCCCGTCGTCAATATCTAACCGTTGAGCGCGCGCCAGCGCTCGTAGTCCACGTCGGCCAGCGCGGCGTTCGACGCGCGCACTTCACCCAACGTCGCACTCGAACGCAGGGCGTACTTGTGACCAGCGAAGACCTCCAGGTCATCGGGCAGGTCACGAAACCGATCGTGCAGGGTTCGATAGAGCTCTTCGGCGTCGGCCCACGGCGTATTGCCACAGCCGTTGAGGAATAACGTGTCGCCGGTCAAGAGCCGGCCTTCAACAATGAGGCACTGGGAACCTGGTGTGTGCCCTGGGGTGTGCAACAAGGTGATTGCAATCTCCCCCACCATGACCACGTCACCTGATTCGTGGGGCACGACTGGGGGAATACCCACCCCCGTCCCCTCTTCAACGAGGGGCGCCTCCACCGCGTGCACGTGAACGGGCACTGTCTGCATCGCCATGAGTTCTGAAATACCGGCGACATAGTGGCCGTGCATCAAGGTGCCACCAATGTGGTCGGCGTGGTAGTGGGTAGCGATGACTCCCACTAACGTCATGCCATCGTCCGCTAATGCTGCCAACAGATCACCGGGCGCATGAGCGGGGTCAACGAGGACTGCTTCCTTGGTGACGAGGTCACCAATGGCGTAGGCGAAGTTGCGCATCTCCTTGGCCAGTTCGTCGCCGTGGGCCGTGTCGCGGCCGGAGAGCCACTGGCGAAAATACAGACGATCACTCATTGGTGGTGATGGCCGCCAGACGGGGATTCAACTCGGCCACCTTCGCCTTGGTCTCGGTGAGCCGGCTGCTCAGCTCTTCAATCAACGTCGTGGCGCGAGCCAGCTTGTCGAAGAGCTCATCGACCGAGACGTTGTCCTGGTCAAAGGAGGCGACGATCTCGTCAAGCTCCTTCGAAGCCTCGTTCCATGGCGTGGTCATTGTGTGCCTTCCTTCTTTGTCACCGTGGCGCCCAGGTGGCCGTCACGTAGTCGAATTCGAATGTCAACGCCTTCAGTCACGTCATCCACCGACCGAATGGTGGCACCGGCGTTCGTTGTCACGAGCGCCCACCCCTGCGCTAGGCGCTTTTGGGGGTCGTAGGCGCCGAGCAGTTGCTGGCGTGAGGTGACCAGCGCTTCGGCTCGCGCCACCACGCGTTCGTAGTGCATCGTTAGCCGAGTCGCCAGGGCGGCCAGGTGGCGTTGTTCGCCGTAGAGTCGATCGCGCACCGCAAACATCATGGTGCGACGACGTTCGGCGAGAAATTCGGTTTCCTGCTCCAACAGCGCTGTCGACGCGGCCAGCACGGTCGCGGCGGGCGCTACGACATGCGCGCCGTACCAGTCGCGCACCTGCGTTACCAGGGTCTCGCCCAACTTGGTCGGTGTGATCGCCATCGTGTGCGCGGCCATGTCAGCAATGGCGGTGTCTCCGGTGTGGCCAATGCCGGTAAAGACCGGTGTGGTGCACGACGCGATAGCGCGCGCCACCGACTCGTCGTCGAAGCAGGAGAGATCGCCCTTGGAGCCACCGCCGCGCACCACACAAATCACATCAAGGCCAGCAGTGTCGAGAAAGCGCAGTGCGTCAACAATTTGGGCGGGCGCACTCTCACCCTGCACCAACGTCTGCACCAGCGACAAGGCGAACGTAAAGGGTGAATCGAGAAACTGGCCGCTGAAGTCGGCGAAGCCTTCGGTGGCGCGGCTGGCCACGACACCAATCTTCAGAGGAACAGGTGGAAGCGGACGGGACTTGTTGTGCGCGCCATCGCCAATGATGTTCTCGGCCGTCAGCTTGGTGATCAGCTCTTGGCGTCGTCGGGCCATGTCGCCCACGAGATCTTGGACGTTGATTGCGGTGATAGTGAAGCCCACCTTGCCCTGCGCGGCGAACAGGTCGGCGTATCCGGTCACCGAGACGACGGTGCCGGCCTTCAAGACGATGCCCTGTCGGTCCAGGTCGCGCTTGATTGTCGACCACTTCGATGTCCAGCAGTGGGCGTTCAGCACGGGGCGACGGGCGTCGCTGGAGGAAGAACCGGCGTCCACAATGTCGAGGTAGAGGTGACCCTTTTCATACACCTTGGCAATCTCGCCGCGAATGGTGTGCGGCATGTTCTTGGAAAAGCGCCGCTCAATTAGTGCCGTGACGATGTCGTAGAACTCGCCTACCTCTAAAACGGGGGCGTCTGCTGTTTCGTCGTCCGGGTGCACGCATTGAGGTTACCGGCGGATGTGAGCCGCGTGGTGCCCCCTAGCCATGGCTGAGGTCGCGTGGCAGAATAGGAGTGGATAGTGAGTTGGCCGGGTGGTCGCGCCTCCGGCGACGGAGGATGAGGAAAGTCGGGGCTCCACAGAGCAGGGTGCTCGCGAAACGTGAGTCACGGTGACGTGCAGGAAAGTGCCACAGAGAATAGACCGCCGATGGCCCCGGTAACGAGGCACAGGTGAGGGTGAAACGGTGCGGTAAGAGCGCACCAGCGCAGTGGGTGACTACTGCGGCTCGGTAAACCCCACTCGGAGCAAGATCAAACGTGGGAAGGCTGCTCGCCAGCCCTTCGGGGTATCCCAAGGTAGATCGCGTAGATGGATGGCCACACAGCCTCATACGAGGTGGACAGAACCCCGCTTACAGGCCAACTCACTATCCCCCACTCCTATGCTGGACAATTGCATGCTGCACTTGCCCTACTCCGAACTCCCCGTCCGCGATCCGGGCGCAGCCCCGACCTCGTCACCCCCTCGCTACCTTGCGTGGATTGGACGGCGCCAGGGAGGCATTCTCGCCGCCAACGCGATCTTCGGCATTGGCTGGATGGTCACGCAAGCTCTCGTGTGGGCCGCCGTGGGAAGCGCAATCGACCGCGGCATCGCTCACCACAGTTCTCACGAGCTCCTCGTGTGGGTGGGCATCGTCCTCGGACTCGGCGTCGCCCAGGCCATCTTCGGCTCCCTGCGCCACCAACTGGCCGTCACGAACTGGATGCACGCCGCTTTCCGCACCGCCCAAGTGGTGGGGCGACACGTCACGCGCGAGACCACCGCACTCACCGACGAAGTGCCACCTGGTGACATCGTCAACACCGTGATGGCCGACGCGATGCGGGTGGGTGGCGCGTACGACGCCTTCGCCCGATTTGTTGGCTCCATCGTCGCCTGGCTGACGGTGTCCATCATCTTGTTGCGGACGTCGGTACAGCTCGGCCTCATCGTCATGATCGGGGTGCCCGCCCTGATGTGCTTGACGATCCCTCTCATGCGACCCCTTCACCGGGCGCAGGCCAACCAGCGTGAGGCCAGTGGCCGCTTAGCGGCGCAGGCCTCCGACACCGTGATCGGTCTGCGCATTCTGCGCGGCGTGGGCGGTGAGGAAGTCTTTCTTTCGAACTACCAACGGCAAAACGATCTGGTGCGGCGCAGCGGCTTTCGCATCGCCACCCCGTCAGCCGCTTTGGACTCGGGACAGATTTTTCTGCCCGCCATCTTGACCGTGATCGTCACCTACATCGGTGCCATCGACGTCCAGCACCACACGCTGCAGGCCGGTCAGTTGGTGTCCTTCTTTGGGTACACCACGTTCTTGACTACCCCACTTCGCACCGCCATCGAATACATCATGCAGGTGACCCGCGCCTACGTTGGTGGGGCCAAAGTTCTTCGCATCCTTCGCGTCAATTCTCCAGTGGTCGATGCGGCGAGCAGCGTTGCCTGGCCCAGTGCGTTCGCCGAAATTCGTGATGAACGAAGTGGCGTTGTCCTGCGTCGAGGCGAAGTCATTGGGTTCGTGAGCCCCCAGAGTGCTGACGTGGTGGATGTCGTCGACCGCCTTGGTCGATTCCGTGCCGACACCGAAGGGGTATTCGTTGACGACGTCGCCATCGGTGCGCTCACGGTGGCGGATGTCCGCGCCCACATCGTGGTCAGCGAAATTGAGCCCCGACTGTTTTCGGGTCCACTTCGTGACGAGCTGTCACCGCGCGACAACGTCACCGACGAGGAGCTCCTGGCCGCCTTGACGTCGGCGAGCGCCACCGACATGCTGGTCCAGCTCGAACGCGGTCTCGACACGATTGTCGAAGAGCGGGGTCGCTCCTTTAGTGGCGGACAGCGCCAGCGACTGAGCTTCGCTCGGGCGCTGCTGACCAACGCCGACGTGCTCATCATGATGGAGCCGACCTCGGCCGTTGACACTCACACCGAGCATCGCATCGCGAGCCGACTCCGCGAGGCGCGCAACGGACGAACCACCGTCATTACGACGTCGTCACCACTCATGCTCGAGGCCACTGACCGAGTCTTTCTCATCGTTGACGGTGTCGCGGTCGCCGAAGGCACGCACGCCGATCTCGTGGCGACCAACAGTGACTACCAGCGCATCGTGTTGCGATCGGACGAGTCATGAAGACACTCCCCATTGCCGATTTCACACAGGTGCGCGCCTACGCACGCACCATCCTCAAGCGCCACCGTGGCTCGCTCACCATCATGCTGTTGCTGTATGCGGTGGCCGCCATCGCATCCCTCGTACCGGCGTACGTCATTGGTCTCTTCACCAATGACGCCGTGGCCAACACCCTCACGCAAGCTCGAACACTGCACTTGGTGGAGGTGCTCTCTGGGACCTCGCTGCTGTACGGCGTCTTCTCCTTCTTGGCTCGTCGCCGCAGCTACATCTTCGGCGAGCAGGTCTTTGCCGAACTCCGCGAAGAGTTCCTTGCCTCAGTCCTCAAACTGCCGCTCAGCGTCGTGGAGCAGGCCGGCACTGGTGACCTGCTCAGTCGCACCACGAGCGACGTTGAGGCGATGTCACGCATGGTGCGATTCGCCGTCCCCGAATGGCTCGTTGCCCTGGTGCAGACGCTGTTGACGGCCGCGGCCATGATCCTGGTGAGCCCCACTGCCGCGATTGCCAGTGTGGTGTCCTTGCCGCCAATATTCTTCGCTACTCGCTACTACCTCCGCTACGCCACCCCGGGGTACCGCCGTGAGCGCATGAGCTACGCCACCCTCGCTGGCACGGTCTCCGAGACCGCCGAAGGTGCTCGCACCGTCGATGCGCTGCAACTCGGCCAGCGCCAACTTCAGCGCATCGAGGGCAACCTGCGCGAAAACTTCTACGCCGAGATGTACACGTTGTTGATGCGCATGATTTGGTTTCCCATCGTGGAGAGCTCCTTCGCCTTGGCGGTGGCCGGCACGCTGGGCTGGAGCGGCCTATTGGCCCTGCACCACGTCATCACCATTGGTGCCGCGACGACCGTCACGCTCTACGTGGTGCAGATCAACGACCCTCTTGACCGCATTGTGGCGTGGCTCGATGAACTCCAGCTCGGTCAATCCTCGCTAGCCCGCTTGGTGGGCGTCGCCATGGTGGAAGACACCCGGCCCGTAACGGGGCCAACACCAGCGGGCGAAGAGCTGGTCGTGACCAATGTCTCCTACGCCTACCGCAGCGGCCACAACGTCCTCCACGACGTCTCCCTCACCATTCGACCCGGTGAGCGCTTGGCCATCGTGGGCCCTTCGGGTGCTGGAAAGTCAACGCTCGGCCGCCTGCTCGCCGGCATCGATGGGCCCACGCAAGGCTCGCTGACTATTGGCGGCGTTTCGTTGAGCGATCTCCCACTCGCCGACCTGCGCTCGCAGGTGTCGCTCGTCACCCAAGAGCACCACGTCTTTCTCGGCACTATTCGCGACAACCTGTCACTCGCCAAGCCGTCGGCCACCGATGACGAGATTCGCGCCGCGCTCGATGCTGTCGACGCCCTCGACTGGGTTGACCTGCTTGACGCCGGTCTCGACACCGAGGTCGGCTCCACGGGCTATCACGTCTCGCCCGCTCAGGCACAGCAGATTGCGCTCGCCCGCCTCGTCTTAGCGAATCCTCACACCTTGATTCTGGACGAGGCGACGGCGTTGCTCGACCCACGGTCAGCGCGGCACCTGGAGCGATCAATGAATGCCGTGCTCGATGGACGCACCGTTATCGCCATTGCCCACCGACTCCACACCGCACACGACGCCGACCGTGTCTGCGTGATGCGTGATGGTCGCATCGCTGAACTGGGCACGCACGATGAACTGGTCGCGCTCAACGGTGAGTACGCCGCCTTGTGGCACTCGTGGCGCAACGACGCCGCTGCGTCGTAGGCGCAGCACCTAGAGTCGTCCTGTGGCAACTCCACTTCGTAGTGATGAAATAACGGCCTGCCTCCATCGCATCGCCCTGAGTCGTGGGGCCGAGGTGTCGCTCCCGCGTGAAGCGCCAACGGCGGAGATGCAGCGACGCATGGACATGGCCAATGCCCACCGCGTGCGCGTGCTCGACATACTTCGCGCCACCTACGACGCCACCACACCGTCCAATGAGTCTGAGACGATGGCGGCCCTCGACGCGGGGGCGCAGCTCATCATCAACCCGCGCCTGCCCGACGACGTTGCCGCCAACCGACGCGCGCGCGTCCAGGCGTTGTGGCGCCTCGGACGGCTCAACGATCACTTCATCTACGCCCCCATCTCCATTAAGAACAACGAGGTTTTTGAAACCGCCACCACTCGGCGCATTCTTGAAGCCAGCCTCGCCAATCTCTCCCCCGTCGAGGCCACCTACCGCGACGGCGTCGGTCCTCGCGGCACAATTTCGGTGACCCGCAACGGCTTGGGTCTCGCCCACGCCACCCGCGTGCTCCAGGCCCTGGGCTACGGCGACCCCCAGGGGCGCGTGGCCATGATCGACCGCAATGACCAGGTGTGGTGGTTTGAGGTAGCCGACGTCACGACGCCACGGTTCAATCTCGAGGCCTACGACGGCGAGTTCACCCTGCGCCAGGCCGTGCTCGAGGCACATGACGCCTGGTCGCGCGGTGAAGCGCCGTTCCCAACGTCGCCCTACTGGCACCGGGAATGCGCCGACTGCCCGTACATGGAGCACTGCGAAAGCACCTTGCTGGCCGCCGACGACGTGTCGTTAGTGCACTTCACCACCCGCGAACAACAGGGGCTGCTGCACGCCGCCGGCATCCACACCCGTCGAGACTTGGCCCAGCTCCAGCCGTCATCCATAACTACCGCCGCCAACTTCGCCCCCGGTGCTGAGCCAGTGGAGATGGCGTTGGGCAAGTCGATCGAGCGTCTGGCCGACCTCATCTACCGTGCTCGCGTCATTGCTCGTGGCTCCTTTTTGCGGGTGATTGACGCCGAGCAGATTTCTTGCCCGACCGCAGACGTCGAAGTCGACGTTGACATGGAGAGCTACAACGACCGCACGTATCTCTGGGGTGCGACAGTTCGTTCAACGATGCCGCTTTCAGTTTCCGATGGCTACTACGCCTTTGTGGCGTGGGATGAACTCACGCCCGAGCGCGAGGCCGAAGTCTTTCGCGACTTCTGGCGCTGGTTCAGTGCGCTCCGTGACGAGGTTCGCGGCGCCGGCCACAGTTTTGCCGCCTACTGCTTCTGGGCCCAGGCCGAAAACGGGGCTATGGACCGGGCCCAAGCCACCGACATTGCCGACGGCGTCGACCGTCGTGACATCGACGCGTTCCGCTCGGTGCAACCGGCCGAGTGGATTGACCTCCACGAGCACGCCAAGCGCTGCATTCAAACCGACGGGCCCCTCGGCTTAAAGCACCTCGCCCGCGCCGCCGGCTTCGCGTGGCGTGACGTGCACCCCAGTGGTGAGGCCTCGATGCTCTGGTACGAAGAAGCCGTCGGGGATGGCCCGAACGCCGAGGCGCAACGGACCCGCATCCTCGAATACAACGAGGACGACTGCCGGGCCACCATGGCGCTGCGGGACTGGCTCAATGGCGACGCCAAGCGGCTACCGCACCGAGACGACCCACTGGAAAATCTGGCCGGTCATTAGGCTGGCGAGGTGCTCTCCACCTCGACGTCGCGCGACAGCCTCTTGTGGGCCCGGGCGCTCGGCGCTGCGTGGGCGATCGCCAGTCTTGCCTTACTATGGCCTCTCACCAGCGGCATTTCGCTGATTGCCGGCTCGGTCCCGTTGCGGGGCATGCTGCTCGTGGCGCTCGCTCTCGCCGGTCGATTCGCCGTCGCCGCGGTGGCTCGAGCCACCACCCGAAGTGCCTCGCTGGACGAACGCGCCCGCCTTCGAGACTCGCTGCCCACGCTGTTAGCGGATCCCGCACGTCACAACGAGCGTGCACACGTGAACACCTTGTGGGCAATCGATCGACTCTCTGAGGCCAGTGAGTTTGAGGCCCTACGCGGCGCAGCCGCTGCGAGCATGGTGGCGGTCGTGGTCATTTTCATCGGTGGTGGTTGGATGAGTACGGCCATTGTTCTCGGTCTGCTCGCCCTCTCGATTCCCTTCTACATTGCCGCCGGCAAGTCGGCCGCCGCCTATGAGGAGGAGTATCGACTCCAGCGAGCTCAACTCGTTGACCGACAGCTCGACGTGTTGCTGCACAGCCTGGAGCTCCGAGGCCTTGGGGCGACCGACTTTGGGGCCCGCGACGTCGTCGCCCTCTCCGATCGCGAGCATCGAACCGCCATGACGGCGATTCGCCGTGCGTTGCGCTCATCTCTGGTCACCGAGTTTCTCGGCGGCGTCAGTGTGGGGCTCGTCGCCATGGTGGTGGGTTTTGGCCTCCTCCACGGCACCCAAGGACTTCGCGGCGCACTCCTCGCGGTGTTCGCTAGTGCCGAGTTGGTCGGATGGGTCCGCCGCTACGGCACCGCCTTTCACCGCCGTAAGGCTGTGGCGACCGCCGCCGAACTCCTTCACAGCACCTCCACGTCAGTTGTGCCCTCCACGGATCCCGCCCTCCTGAGTTGCAGCGATCTGGTGACGCGCGCGTCCGCTACGCCCCTCACGTTCACGATTGGGCCAAGCGACCACCTCCTGCTCACCGGCCCATCGGGGAGCGGCAAGTCCACGCTGATCGAAACGATCCTTGGCTGGTTGCCACCAGTGGCGGGGCTCGTGCGACGTGGCCAGTGCGCCATTGGACATGTTGGCGTCTCCAGTGCGCTGGTCGCGGGCACCGTTCGCGACAACCTCGCGCTGGGCCACGACCTGGGCGACGATTTCCTCCGCGAACTGCTCCGTGACGCAGCGCTGGACTTCGACCTCGACCGAACCCTCTCCCCCGATGGTGCTGGACTCTCGTCGGGCGAACGGGTGCGGCTCCTGGTGGTGCGCGCACTCGCCAATGGCGCCACGCTCTTGGTACTCGACGACGTCGCTGGCATGCTCGACGGGACCAGCATCTCGGCGCTCCGCGCCCTCATCGAAGCGTCGGGCGTGGCCATTCTCGAGGCGACCCCGCATGAAGCGGTCCTTATCCATCCCACCTCCGTGGTGCGACTATGACGTCATCACGCACGCTCCTACGTGTCTGGCGAGACCGTGCCGCCCCTGATCGGTGGTCGCTCATACGCGCGCTCCTGGCCGGCGTTGGGGCCACGGTTGGTGGCACCGGACTGTTTGTGGGAGCAGTCACATTGCTCGTCTTCAGTGCGGGCCTCCCAACGTGGCGCAGTGTGGTGGCGTGGCTGATTGTGATCGAACTCGCCGCCTTTCTTCGGTCGCCGCTTCGCTTCGCCGAACGCCTGACCAGCCACACCCTCGGCTACGGCGCCGTCACGACGTGGCGCCGGTGGCTCACCACCACTGTGGGCACGTGGTCTCGGACGCGGTGGCAGAGCGCCGCCGCTGGCGACGTCCTTCAGCGAGCGCTCACCGACACCGATGAGCTCCAGGACCTCTGGGTCCGAGGCCTGTTACCGCTGGCCTGCGTCGCGCTGACCCTCGCCTGCGCCGATGCCGTAATCGTCGTGTGCGCGGGGTGGCTGCTTGGACTCCTCCAGTTCGGCGTCCAGGTAGTGGCTTGCGCCGTCTTGGTACGTAGCTTTGACTCACTTGTCGCGGCTGATGCGGCGGTCCGAACTGCGAGCGGCACCCTGCAAGCGAGCATTGTGGGCATCGCTGCGTCGGCCTCCGAAATTCACCTTCTCCTGGGCGATGAGTTCATGCGCGACCGCCTCGCGCTGGCCGCCGCCGAACTGGCCAAAAACGAACGATTCATGATGCGGCGCCAGCAACGACTGCAATGTCTCCCCTGGGTGTACACCATGGCCACCATTGCGGTACTCGCGGCCGTCAACCCCACCGTGACGCCGCCGCTGGTGGTGGCCTGTCTCTGGCTCGGCGTGGCTGCGGGCGAACTGGCGGAGGCGGCCCAAGGGGCTATTGACGCACTGGTGGCGGTGCTCGGGGGTGCTCAACGCCTCGGGGAACTTGAAGCGGCGACACGACCGGGATCTCAGCCACTCAGCGCCGCCTTTACCGACATCACGCTGCTTCACCGTGGCGAAGTGCACCTCCTCCCGCGAGGAGCTCATGTCGTGGTTCGAGGGCCATCCGGAAGCGGTAAGACGACATTGCTCGAGTCGATTGCCTCACTCGATGATGCCCCCTCGCCCCTCCACATCGACGGTGTCAGCCTGTCGGCCTACCGCGAGGATCAGGTGCGCACGCTGGTGCGGTACGTGCCCGCCGACCCCGGCCTGGTACGAGGGTACGTTCGTGACAACCTCTTCCTCGGTGCACCCGCCAACACCGACTCCTACCGCCAGCTGGCCGCACTCGGCCTCGAGCTCGGTCCTGACGATCGACTCGACGGGCTCTCACGAGGCGAGCGTCAACGTTTTGCCGTAGTGCGCGCATTCGCCACATCTCCGGCAATCATCGTCCTTGATGAGCCCACCAGTGGGCTAGGCCCGGCCGACACCGCACGATTCCTTGACCTCATCAACGCGAGTGGAGCGCTCGCGATCGTGGCCAGCCACGACCCGTTGGTGCATGCCTGGGCCGCCCTCACTATCGACCTTGCTGCGACGAACAACTAGAGGCTGCCTTCAGGGCTGATTTTGCCGTATGCGAGTATGTGAAATGCCTCACAATCAAGTAATTACAGGGGTTTTTGCCGTGAACGACGCGTCGAGCGAGGTGTAAGTTCTGATTATTGGTTTGGGGGAACCAAACGAACGTGCCGCCCGCTTGTTCTTCGGAATGAGCGGGCGCCTTCGTTTCTGTGGCGCATTCGCGCCTAGAGTTAGCCCATGACCGACGTCGATGCTGCCCCACCTCTTCGCCCACTTATGCGAGGGTGGCTCCACGCTGGCGGCGCCCTCTTGTTACTCTGCGCACTCCCCATCGTGGTGATCAGAGCGCGGACCTGGACCGCCGTGGTCTGGGCACTGTGCTACTTCGTTGGTGTCTTGGCCATGATGGGCACCAGCGCACTCTTCCACCTCATTAACCATCCGACACGGCGCCGTCGGGCCCTGCGTCGTGCCGACCACACGACCATCTTCTTGGCCATCGCAGGCAGCTACTTCGCGTTGTGTGGGCTCACGTTGCATGGCACGGTGCGCCTCGTCCTCCTCAGCGTCATTGCACTGGGATCAGCCATCGGCATCACGATTCGTCAAGTCGCCCACGACGCCCCTAAGTGGGCCAAGACGCTCCCCTACCTCGTCGTGGGGTGGGCAGCGGTAGCGGTACTCCCCCAACTGGTGCGTGGCGGCGGTGCGGCCTGCACAATCTGGATCATCGTCGGCGGCCTGTTCTATTCCGTCGGGGCCGTCTTTTACGGCGCCAAGCGGCCGCGGCTCAACCCCCGAGTCTTCGGGTATCACGAACTCTTTCACGCCTGCACCGTCGCCGGTGCGGGCGCGCACCTGGTGGCGCTCTGGATTGCCCTAGGGCGATAGGGGCAGTGTATTCACGCGCACCACTGCGGCGTGGTCGCGGCGACCAGCAATCACACTGAGTGATGCGTTCTCAATGCGCATGCGCCATGCCGCCGATCCGTGGACACCCATGGCCCAGACCAGTGCTGACTTGACCGGTGACACATGACTCACGATGGCGAGGTGACGGTCAGGGTCATGCAGTAATGAGGTGGCGTCAGTGCGCAGTGATTCGAGCACCGGGTGCACCCGGCGATCGACCTCGGCGAGCGACTCCCCACCACCGAAGGGCCGCTCGTGGTCGCCCTCCATCTCTTCCCACTGGTCTTTCGTAAGTGCGGCCAGAGGTGTTCCATCGAGAGAGCCGTAATCGACTTCAATAAAGGCGTCGTGGACCGTCGCCGGCACATCCGGGAGCGCCACCGCGGCGGTTTCGCGCGCGCGTTGCAGCGGCGAGGTCCACACCTCAACGACGCCCGTCAACAGCGGCCGCAGGTCGGCGGCTTGCGTCCGCCCAAGGTCGGTGAGTGGCGGATTGCTGCGGCCGACGAGTAAGCCAGCCAGATTGCTTTCGGACTGACCGTGGCGAATCAGGTAAATCACGGCAGCAGTAGGCGACCACACTCGGGGCAGTCCATCAGATTGCCACCTGTCGTGTGCTTGAAACGATCGAGGTCCAAGGGCGCCAAGGCGATTCGACAGCCATCGCACTTACCGGCGTCCACGTGCGCTGCCCCTGATCCCCCAACGCGGGCCAGAGCGGCCTGGTAGCGGGCCAACCAGGTCGCGGGCACGACGCTTGCGCGTTCGTTGCGCTGCAGCACAAGGGCGGCAATCTCCTCGTCGAGGGTCGCTTGCAACTCGGCGATGGTCTCGGTGAGCTCAGCCCGACGTGCCACCAATGGCTGGGCCTGAGTCTTCACATCGGCGACCGCCGCCTCCAGTGGCTCGACCTCAAGCAACAAGTTCAGTTCGCGGTCTTCCGCTTCGGACAACTTTGCGCGCACCGATTCGAGCTCGTGCTGCATCTGTTCAAGTTCTCGAGGGCCGCTACTGGACGAGGTCAGGGCCTTGTCGAGGTGTGCGGCACGATCGCGCAGTTTGGTGGCCTCTTCGGTCGCACTGGCGGAAGCGGCGGCGACCGGTGTCAGGGCCTCTTGGGCCTGCTGAAGTGCCGCTAGCAGTGAACGCAGCGTTGCCTCGACCTCGGTGCGCGCAGCGATCTCGGGCAGGTGGTCACGCTGGGCGCGCACGCGCTCAATCCAGCGGTCAGATTCGAGAAGGGCCTGCAACGTTTCGACGTGTTCCACGTCGTTAGTCTCTCATGTTCCACGAGGAGACGGCGACTTCGAGTTTGCGCAGCGCGGCCGCGAGGCCGGGCTCGCAGCGCTCCACGGCGTCGCTGAAGTTGAACCAGTAGACCTCTTGGCTCTCCTCCGGTGGTGGCGTCGGATCGTTGGGCTGGGCCAGCAAGATATAGCGGAGGTCGTAGTGAGTGTGGCCCCGAGGGCCAGGGTGCACGTCGACGTGAAAGAGCGTGGGCGGCGCGGTGTGCACCACGTTGAGCCCGGTCTCCTCGAGTGTTTCGCGCAGTGCCGCAACCTCGGGCGTTTCACTGGCGTCGACGTGGCCACCGGGCTGCACCCAGATATTGAGCTTGCGGTGGAGGTGCAAAATCACCCCGCGACTCGACACGACGAACGATGAGGCCGTGACGTGGTGGGGGTCAGCAAACTCATCGTAGAGGTCCCCCTCCCAGGTCAATCGGTCAAGTGTCTGCGCGATTGAGTTCGCCTCACGCTCGTCGACTGGGTCGATGAGCAAAATGGCCTGGCGAAGTTCGTCGCTCATCATGCCTGTCCCAGAAGTCGTCGCACGGAGGCCGGCACGTCGATGGCACCTGACGCCATGGCGCCATCGGTGGCAGGGACCGGCTCGCCGTACACGAGGCGCGCGGGAATAGTGCCCGACCAGACCGGGGCCGCACGGTCTTCGTCGGCGTCGTCCGTCGGTCCCGCTGAGATCTTGGCACTGCCTTCGGTGATGTCGATCGCCACCACCAGCGTGAGAGCTACTTCTCGGTCGCTCGCCGGACGAATCTCGTGACTGCGGCCGGGCACGATGGCCTCGACCGTGGCGTCGAGGATGCGACGTCTCTCGTCGAGGTCGTCAATGACACGGGTGTCGCCCACCACGACGGCCGAACGATACGCAATCGAGGATTCGAAGCCACTGCGGGCGAGGCGAATGCCTTCGTAGACGGTGGCTGACACGCTTGCCCGTCCGGCGGCCAGCGCCGCCTGCAGCAGCGCATTGGACTTATTGGCGTGAACGTAGAGAGTGTTGCCTTCGCGGACGTGCAGCGTGGGTAGCGCCATGGCTAGGCCGTCCACCGTTGCGGCAACCGCACAGAACGGGGCGTCATCAAAGATCTGATGAATGGTGTCGGCGTCGTAGGCGGCCTTTTCCGGGAGGCGGCGCACACGCGTGTGTGCACCGGGTCCGAGCGAGGTCATTACCGAAGCTCTCCGGAGAAGAAGGTCCGGGCGTGACCGGCGACTTCCACGTTCTTTTCAAAGAGGCGGGCGTGCATGAGACCACGGCGTGTCGACGCCTGGCAGACCGAGAGCGTTGGTGCGCCAGTGTGCTCCACCCACCATGGGGCAATCGAACACATGGCGCTGCCGGTGACGTGATCTTCAGCCAGACCGAGTCGCGGGGCGAACACGCGCAGCGATGCGTCCACGCCGGGACCACCTTCACAGGCGACGATGACCAGCGACCCGGGAATAGTGAAGAGGGCGACGGGATCGGGCGTCAAGCCACACAATGCTTCGTAGTCATCGACGATGGCCAGCACACTTGAGGCGCCGGCACGATACGCGGTGCGGACGGGGCCCAGTGCTGCGTGCACAACGCTCGGGTCGATAGGTTCGATGTAGGCCCGTGGCAAGTCCACCCCGAGGAGTCCATTGCCGAGCGAGCGACCGGAGAGCACGCCCGACTTGGTGTGAAAGAAAAACTCGTCACCCTTGGCGTGCAGCTCGTTGAGCAAAACGTGCAAGGTCGCCAACGTGGCGTGACCACAGAGGTCGACTTCCACCGTCGGGGTAAACCACCGCAGCGACCAGGTCTCCCCCACGCGACGAAGGAAGGCCGTTTCGCTGACACCAAGTTCGAAGGCGATCTGTTGCAAGGTCGCGTCACTGACGGGCTGCTCCAGCAGCACTACGGCGGCGGGGTTGCCTCGCGCGTTGTCGCCGATGAAGGCATCAACCCACCAAATGCGGTGCCCGAAGGTCACATTGACGTTTTCCACACTTAGACCTTTACACATTTCGATGACAAAAAGGCGTAAGGTCGCAGGCGTGCGTGTCGTTACTTCCAACCTGCACGCCGGCGTCGATGGGTGGGGTCGAGCAACACCGGCGCTCGCTACCGCCATCGAACTCGGCCCCGACATTCTTGTCGCACCTGAAATGTGGCGCGGCGACAGCGGCGACGACTTCGTGAACACCCTCACCAACGCTGGGTACCAGGGCCACTTCGCCCCCGTCACTCGTGGCGAGCGGGTCACCAGCACCACTCCCCCGGTGACCTCTCGTCGCTGGCAACCGTGGAGCGCCCACCTAACGGGTGAGCGAGGTCTCTACTACGGTGAACACCGCTCCTTCTCGTTCTTCCAGCGCCGCACGCGGGCACGGCAGACCTTCGAAGCCGGCACCTGGGGACTCGGCCTGTTCACCCGCCTGCCCCTGCGCACCATCGAGCAGGTCGACGTTGGTCGCCTGTGGCGCGAGCGCGTGCGGCGGGTCGTTATCGTCGCCACCATCGAAGGGCCGACTGGCCCGTGCAGCGTGGTGGCCGTTCACGGGGCCCACTTAAGTCACGGCTCACCCATCTGGTTTCACCGCCTTCGCCAGGTGCTCAACGCGCTCCCGGGCGATCAGCCGGTCATTGTCGCGGGCGACTTCAACGCCTGGGCTCCCGTTCTTCGCCTGCTCTTGCCGGGCTGGACACATCAGGTGCGGGCCCGCACCTGGCCACGGCCGCGGCCACACTCGCAAATTGACCACATCGTGACGCGGGGTGGCTGGCGTTCACAGGGCGGCGGCGCAGTTGATGGTGGCAGCGACCACTTCGCGCTGTACGCTGACCTAGACGTCGGCGATGCCAATTGACGTCACAGGTACCTGCCACGATGGCGAGTCAAGGAGATTTTTATGACAACTGACCTCAACAATCCCGCCTGGCCCTACCTCGTCTTCGCGGAGCAACTGAACGCTGACATTGCCAAGTTCGCTGAGGCCAAGGAGGCCTACGTCAACTGGCAGGGCATCCCCCAGTCCGACACCATCCATGACCCCATGGCGACCGCCCAGGTACTCATGAGTGCGAACGGGACCATCATGGAGCGCTTGCCCACGATCTTGAGTGCCGAGCGCGTTGTTGACGCCTTTGGCAACGCCGCACACCCCTCACACGAGGACAAGATTCGCGCCGTTGCCGACGACATGATCAACACCGTCTACGGGCAGCTCATTACCTGGGCCCGCACGTGCTTGGGCTACGACGTGCCCGAGGCCTACCGCCCGCTCTACAAGGCGCTCGCCAATCTCATGAGTCGACCCATTCGAGACTTCGAGGACTTCGCCGCTGACGTGACGAAGCGCGCGAACACGATTGACGCTGATCTAAAGGCGGGCCGCGAGCCCTCGGTGAACTTCAGCTTGACCATCAAGCCCACCGTCGACGACCAGGACATGCGCATGTACAACGAGGCCATCGACGGCCTTCGCGCGCAGCCACCGCAGCCTCGCGGTTTCTTTCGACGTCGCTAACTACCACTATCAACTAAAGGAGACACCATGGCCCGTTCACGAAGCCTTCGTTCACAGCTCTATCGCAGCGCCCGCATTTTGGGCGACTTAGAAGCGATGGAAAAGGGCCCCTCGGCCTACGGCAAGCGCGTCGTACGCAAGGCGGCCTATCGCAAGAGCTCGTCGCTAACGCGCACGCTGCTCAAGATGTTTAAGTTCTAGGACCGCTCCACGGCCACTGGCGGCACGAAGAATCGCGTCGTCGCGCCCAACAGTCGCACAATCGGCTCGCCGGCAATCGTGTCGATTGGACGAGGTGCATCGACTTCGAGCAGGTCTATTGCCCACGACGGCATCAGTCGCAGGGAGGCCGCGATGAAACGCTGCATGACCCAGCGCTGCAGCGGTGTTGCGGCGTAGTCGTGAAACAAGAAATCGCGAGCGACACGACCGTCATCACACAGACGAAGTTCCGGGCGGAAGTCCTCGAATGCGGCCAGCAGATCGGCGTACGTGGTGGGTGGCGCGGCAATGCCGAGATCGCGACCGAGCTGAGCCATTTCGTTCACGTACTCGTCGAGACTCGAGGCGCTCAGCGGCACTGTGCCATAAGCGCGGTAGGCGTCGAGGAACATCAGGGCCTCGCACACGTGCACCCAGAGCAACAGGTGAGGGTCATTGGCGCTGTAGGCCACGCCATCGTCGGCTACCCCTACGACGGCTTCGTGCACCGCACGCACGCGCTCGATGTCCATGAAGGCGGCGGTTTTGGTGCCGTAGGTCGTGTGCCCAATGAAGTTTGCGGTCTGCAGCAGGCGACCGGCGGCGTCTTGCTGGTAGCGCGAGTGCTGGGCCACACCGGCCATGGCGTGAGGGTGCAGCATCTGCAAAAAGAGAGACCCCAATCCGCCCACAATCATGCTGGTGAGGTCACCGTGCACCAAACGAGCGACCCCGTTGACGGGAAAGTAGGCCAGCGCAGGGTCATTACAAATCGGCGGTGGATCCTGGGTAAGCCCGACCGCGTCACGAATACGCAGGTTCAGTCGCTCACGAAACGTTTGGGGGGTACGAACGGGGCGTTGCGCGGACATCACTTTTCCTCAGGGTTGACGTGGTCAGCCTAAAGGCGCTCCGTGGGCGTCGACACGCTTAGCGACAGTCTCGGCAGTGGCCTGAGACGTCCAGAGTGTGTGAGAGGACGTCAAAGCCCGTCTGAGCCGACAGCGCCGCCATCATCTCGTTGACGACGAGCTCGAAGGCGGGCGTTGGCGTCACGTCCGCCACCTTGCCACAGGCGATGCAGACCAGGTGGTGGTGGTGCTCGGTCAGGTCTTCGGAGAGTTCAAACAACGTGAAGTCGCCGGTGGCGCTGACGGCACGCACGACGCCAATTTCCTGCAGGTCAGCGAGGTGGCGATAGGCCGAAGATCGTGGCACATCGGGAGCGTCGTCTTCGATCTCACTGATGCCCAGCGGCCGGCCATGACGCAGGAGCGCCTCGACAATGGCCCTGCGGCCTTTCGTGTAGCGAAGCTGGGCCTGGCGCAGCCGAATGTCGACGAGATCGTGGACGTGGGTGTCCGAAAAATCGCTGGTCACGGGGGCTCCTTGCTACCTCACAGCTGGGTGTCTCAGTTGTAATGAGACTGAGTCTAACTCTATATTTACTCCATGCCCCAAACGACGTCCCGCCGCACTTTATGGCGCGCGACGGCGGTGGCGGTGGCCAGTCTCTGCCTCGCGGCGTGCGCACCCCACCCCCAGGCCCAGCAGGGCGTTATCAATGTCGTGGCGGCCGAAAACCAGTACGGAAATGTCGTCGCACAGTTGGGTGGACCGTACGTCCACGTCACCTCCGTCTTGACGAATCCCAATGCCGACCCCCACTCCTTTGAGGCCAGCACGTCACTCGCGGAGGCAATCTCCCAGGCGCAGCTCGTGGTCCAGAACGGCCTCGGGTACGACGCGTTCATGGCCACCATTGAAGCTGGATCGCCCAATAAGCAGCGCAAGGTAGTTGTCGCCCAACAAGTCCGCCACCTCCCCGACACGACGACCAATCCCCACCTTTGGTATGACCCTGCGACCATGCCCGCAGTCGCCGCCGCCATCACCGCCGACCTCATATCACTGGCGCCGTCCCACCGCGCCTACTTCACCGCTCACCTGGCGGCCTTCGACCGTTCGCTGGCACCATGGCAGCACGCCATCGCTGCTTTTCGCGCAGCAGCAGCGAGGTATCGCATTGCCGTGAACGAACCTGTTGCCGATGATCTTCTCTCGGCGATGGGCGTTAGCGTTGCAACCCCTTGGGCGCTGCAACGCGACCTCATGAACGGCGTCGAACCCGCTCCGCAGGAGATTGCGACGCAAGATGGCCTACTTCGCGGCCACCTGGTGCGGGCGCTGTGTGTAAATCAGCAGGTTTCGAGTGCCTTGACATCGTCCTTAATCCAGGTAGCGCACACCGCTGGTATCCCCGTGGTCGCCGTGAACGAGACCATGCCGGTCACTGACACCTACCAGCAGTGGATGCTGGCCACTACGACCGCACTAGCGCAGGCGCTCACGTCCTCGAAGGGAACCGCATGACCACCCCCGTACTCAGCGTGTCGAACGTCACCCTCGCCTACGGCGACCGCACGGTCCTCGATGACGTCAGCTTCTCCATTGCGCCTGGGGAGTTCACCGGCCTCATTGGCTCGAATGGTGTGGGGAAAACCACATTGCTCCGCGTCATTCTCGGCCTCGAGAAGGCCTCACGTGGCGAGGTCCTCATTAACGGCGCCACCCGGTCACGCAGCGAACGTGCCGTCGGGTACGTCCCCCAGCGCGTCAGTATTGACCCCGAGGTGCCCCTGCGGGCCCGAGACTTCGTCGCACTGGGCCTCGATGGCCATCGGTTCGGACTTCGCCGTCGTCAGGCCGGTGACCACGCGCTCGTCCAGCGCTACCTCGAAGCGGTTGACGCGCTCGCCTTTGCCGACACCCGCGTCGGCGAACTTTCCGGAGGCGAACTGCAGCGGGTGCTCATTGCCCACGCACTGATCTCGCAGCCGTCGCTCGTGTTGCTCGACGAGCCACTGGCGAACCTTGACCCCCGCAGCGTGCAGGAGATTGTCGCGCTCTTGCACCGGGTGGCCAAGGAGTTCAACGTGGCACTCTTGTTGTCGGCGCACGAAATGAATGCACTGCTTCCCGTCATGGACCGCATCGTCTACCTCACCCAAGGTCGCTGTGCGAGCGGCACCACCGATGAAGTTGTCCGCGCTGATGTGTTGAGCGAGCTCTACGGTCACCACGTCGACGTGTTGCGCCTGCACGGCCGCGTCCTGGTGGTCGCCGAGCCCAGTGACGACGTCGATCACTTGCCTTCGCACGCCACCTTAAACCTGGACAACTAGGACGTCGCGGTGTTCGCTCCCGGCTTCTTCTCCTCTGGCTCCGTGCACACGGCACTGCTATTGGGCACCATCGTCGCCATCGTCTCAGGGCTCATGGGCGTTTTCGTCCTGCTCCGGAATCAGTCCTTCGGTGGACACGCCTTAACCGACGTGGCGACCACTGGTGGCGCGGGCGCCGCCTACCTGAGCGTCGCTCCCCTCGTGGGCTTCGTGACTGGTGCGGTCATTGGCGCGGGCGCCATTGAGTCGCTCAGTCGTGACCGCAGCCAGCGCCGTGATGTCGCCACCGGCATCGTCTTGGGGGCCGCCACCGGCCTCTCGGGCCTCTTCCTCTACCTCACGGCGACCACTTCCAGTGCAACCGGCGTGACCCAGCAAGTGCTCTTTGGGTCCCTCTTCAGCGTCTCGAGCTCGACGGTGCCGGTCGCGGCCGTCACTGCTCTCATCGTCACCGTGACGATGGCGCTGGTAGCGCGGCCGCTCCTCCTGAGTTCGCTCAGTCCCGACCTCGCCCGGGCGCGAGGACTCCGCACATCGTGGCTGGGCCTTCTCTTTCTCCTCCTGGTGGCCGTCGCTGTTGGCCTCTGCGCGATTTCTATTGGCTCACTCCTCGCCACAGCACTGCTCATCGGGCCGGCCGCCACGGCCATGCGCCGCTCACGCACTATTACCGGTGCCATTGTGATGGCGATGTCGGTGGGGCTCGCCGCGACGTGGGTCGGGATAGTCCTCGCCTACGACTCCTTCACGTGGCGCGCAACGGGCCAAGGACTGCCCGTCAGCTTCTTCGTGGTCGCCATCATTCTCGCCTTCTATGCGCTCTCCCACGTGCCGCTGTCGAGGAGCCGCCGTGTTTAGTGGCTTCATGATTCACGCGTGGGAAGTGGGCACCATTGTGGCCATCGTGGCTGGCCTCGTGGGCTTCTTCGTCGTCCTTCGCTCGTCGGCTTTCCCGGCTCACGCCATCCCCAACGGTGCCTTCGCTGGCGCCGCGGGGGCCAGTTTGATCGGGGCCAGCCCTCTGGTGGGGCTCGGTCTGTTCGCCGCGTTGGGGGCGCTTAGTATCGCGTGGCTGGGCCGGCGCACCCGCAGCGATATCGCCACGGCGCTCGTGCTGATCGGCATGCTCGCGCTCGGGGCAGCGTTCCTGAGCCAGTCAACTGCCTACGAACCCCAGGTCTTTGCGCTGCTGTTTGGCGAAATCCTCGGCGTGAGCAGCACGCAACTCATTCCTATTGCGCTGCTGGGTACCGCCGCCAGCATCACCTTGCTGGCCCTCTATCGCCCCCTCCTGCTCGGCTCCGTCGCCCCCGAGCTCGCACGAGCCAAAGGCGTGGCCATCCGACGATTGGATCTGGTGTTTTTGTTGATCGTGGCAGCCGTCACCACGATGACCGTGCCCGTCGTTGGCACGCTCTTGATGTTCGCGCTCATGATCGCCCCACCGGCGGCGGCTCGCAGCCTCACCAATCGCCCTGCCATCGCCCTCACCCTCTCGAGCCTGATTGCGCTCGTGGTGATGTGGGGCGCCATTGCTAGCGCGTATCAAATGAACTGGCCGGTCGGCTTCTTCGTCGGCGCCTATGGTGCCCTCAGCTATGGCCTCGCGCGCCTGTGGCGCAGGGCGACCCGCAACTAGCTCCCCGCTGACGATGCAGCGAGGAGCCCCGTTGCCTTAGTTGCCGGCGCTCGCCAAGGTGGCGGCAAGTTCGCCGCCAACACGCTGGCCGAACAGCACACCCCGGTCGAGGCGATCGAGAGCCTGGGTGACCGTCAAGGCGCCCGTCTTCACGGGGTGGGCCTCGTGGAAGGCCCGCACTTCAGCGGCCAATTCGGGGCTCAGGAAGAGACCCGAGACACCGCTGATCATGCGCGGCTGCATGTCCACGGGGAAGTAACCGAAGGCACGGTCGATTTCGCTCGAGAGCGTGCGCCAAACGGCCTCGCCCACCACACGGCTGTTAAGCAACGCCATGATGAGGAACGGGGCGTCCTGGGTGCGGATGTCGGTGTAGCAACGCTCGTAGGTCGCCAGTGCCGTCTCGACGCTCGGGATGCGCGAGAGACCAAACAGGTAGAGCTGCTCGTCCTGCGGGGTTATGGCGGCGGCGCGGCGGCGGTCGAACTCCTCGACAGTGCCGGGGCGGTTCTGCTGCGCGGTGATCGCGACAATGGCGTTGGCCAAGTCACCCTTCACCTCGCCGGCATCGAAACGACGCAGGGCCTCGGCGATGATGTCCTCATCGCCAGCCTCAACACCCAAGGTGGCGATAACGGCCGCTCGGAGCTCGCCGGCTTGGGCGCTCTCGCCAACCACCTTGTCCCAGCCCAGTCGGTCGAAGACCGGGCGAAGCAGGCGGTGCACGGCGGGCGCGAACTCGGCGCGGGCCTCCGGCGACGCCACGCGGTCGATCATGCCCAGTGCCGTGGTGACCACGGCCCACGTCGAGGGCTCGTCGAGGTGCACGAGGCCGCGGGCCAGCTGGAAGAGGTCGCCCAATGGTGCGTTGCCGGCCAAGATGGCGGCCCAGGTGTCAGCGAACAAGACGGCGCGCTCGAGCTCGTCAAGGTCGTCAAGGTGTGCCGACAGTGCGGCCAGCTCGGGTGCGCCATATGCGGTGCGGTAGAAGCCCGAACCGCCGGCGTTGACAACCACCGTGCCACTGGTGACCAGTGGTGCGGAGGCCTCGCGCAGCAACTGCTTGGCGACATTGTCCGAAGAGATCTCACGGCTCAGCACGGGCACGACCCATGATGAGGCGATGGCACTCTTTTCCTGCGGTGGCAGGTAGGAGAAGGGCTTCTGTGAAATCGTGCCGTTAGCCACGGTGATCAGCGGGTGGCCACCCTGGAGAATCCAGGTGTTCATGATCTCCCCCACGGGCTCACCTGAGGACTCCTCGAGAGCATCCCAGAGGTCCTGGGTCACCGTGTTGGCGTAGGCGTGCTTCTTCAGGTACAAACGGATACCGTCACGGAAGACTTCGGCCCCGAGGTACTGCTCCAGCATGCGCAAGACGGCGCAGCCCTTGGTGTAGGTCAAGATGTCGAACATCCCGCGGCAGTCATCGGGGGCAATCACGGTGTACTCAATGGCGCGCGTCGAGTGCAGGCCGTCGACGCCGAAGGCCATGTCACGCTGGGGGTTGAACTCGACCCAGGTCTTCCACTCCGGACGGAAGTGGTCCGAGCACAACGACTCCATGAACGTGGCGAAGGCCTCGTTGAGCCAAATGCCTTCCCACCAGTCCATCGTGACGAGGTCACCGAACCACATGTGAGCAATTTCGTGATTGACGACCTCGGCCACGCGCACAACGGCGCTGTGGCTGGCGGTGGCGGGGTCAACCAGCAAGGCGGTGTCACGGTAGGTCACCAGACCGAGATTCTCCATGGCGCCGGCGGCGAAGTCGGGCACGGCGATCATGTCGAGCTTGTCACCAGGGTAGGCGATGCCGAAATAGTCGGTGAAGAACTCAATGGCGTGGACGGCCGTCTCCATGGCGACGTCACTCAGGCCACCCTTGCCGATGGGGTAAATGATGCGAATGGGGACGCCGCGCACGACCGTGACATCTGTCGTCTCAAAGGGGCCGACCACGAAGGCGACGAGGTAGGTGGACATCTTCATCGTGGGCGTGAAGCTCACGTGGCGCAGGCCGTTACCGAGGTCGGTCTCGGTGGCGACGGGTGAGTTGGAGTAGGCCTGCAGGTGGGCGGGCACCGTCAGGTTGACCTGGTAGGTGGCCTTGTAGGCGGGGTCGTCCCAGCACGGGAAGGCCCGGCGGGCGTCGTGGGACTCGAACTGGGTAGTCGCAATGATGTGCGAGGTGCCCTGGGGGTCGGTGTAGGTCGAGCGGTAGAACCCGTGCAGCTGGTCGTTCAAGATGCCGGTGAAGGCGATGTCGACGACGGCTGGTCCCAGTGGCAGAGCCTCGTCGAAGGTGAAGGTGGCCGTCTGGAACTCGCTCGAGTAGGTCGGGGCGGCCGACGTGAAGCGCTGCCCCGCCACCTCGACAACAGCGGGCTCGACCACGAGCTCAAGGGCATTCACGGAGAAGGTGGTGACCGATTCACGAACGTCCACGTCGATCTCGACACGACCGGCGAAGGTGAAGGCCTCCAGGTCGGGGGTCAGGTGCAGCCGGTACGCCGAAGGGACGACGGTCTGAGGAAGGCGGTACGGGTTGACTGACATGGTGGTCCTTTGCTTCAGGTGCCAACGCCACGACAATCGGACGTTGGCACAATTGCCTTCTCCGACATTACGTGATGTTCCTGATGACGCTGGACATTGTCGCCACCACGTTTCGAGCGGGAAATCTCCCCGCCATTCGCCTTAGGCGATCTCTTCACCGAGGTAAACGGCGCGGATGCGCGGGTCATTCAGCAAGTTGGCGGCCTCGTCGCTGAAGGCAATTGAGCCGTTTTCCATGACGTAGCCACGATCAGCCAAACGCAGCGCTTGCGAGGCGTTCTGCTCCACGACCAGCACTGTGGTGCCGGCGTCGCGAATCTCGGCGATGATGCGGAAAATCTGCTCGATGATGAGCGGCGCTAAGCCCATTGACGGCTCATCGAGCAG
>DAINRA010000016.1:0-40520 GCA_036742195.1 Acidimicrobiales bacterium | reverse complement strand
AAGAACATGCTCGACCGCGAGCGCTTGGAGTCCAAGAAGGTCTCCAAGACCCAGGCCGTAACCTCGCAGCTCGAGAACTACACCCTCGACGCCGACGACGTCCACATCGGACCAAGTGACCACGTGCCATGGTTGAAGGACCGCAAGTGGGCCTACATCCGCATGGAGGGTCGCAACTTCGGTGACGTGCCGCTCAACGTCGAGCTCAAGCTCGAGGTCTGGGACTCACCCAACTCGGCCGGTGTGATCATCGACGCCGTGCGCTGCGCCCGCGTTGCGCTCGACCGCGGCATTGGTGGCCCCATCATGGGACCCAGCGCCTACTTCATGAAGTCACCACCCGTGCAGTACCACGACGACGTGGCCCACAACATGGTGGAGTCCTTCGCCGCCGGTGGCGAGAACCCCGTCTGGCCATAAGGCTGACCAGAGTTACACCAAAGCCCCCCGCTTCGGCGGGGGGCTTTGTGTTTTCCTCGAACTAGTCGATGGACAAGATGCCCGGGTGCACGTCGATCAGCTCCTGGTGCGACCACCGGCCCAACGCTTCGAGCACGGGCCGAAGAGCGGCACCACGTTCGGTGAGCTGGTAGGCGTTGTTGCGAGCTGATCGCGTGGCGTCAACGTGCGTAATCAGTCCGTTGGCGTGGAGCCACTTCAACCGCGCCGCGAGGATGTTGGTCGAAATCTTCTCTGGGGCGTCGAGAAACTCCGAGTAGGTGCGAGGCCCGTGGACAATCAGGTCACGAATAATCACCAGTGACCATTTGTCGCCGACCACATCGAGGCCGGACGCAATAGGACACGGCGAGCGCCACTGCGGCGTCGACGCAACAACCGGCTCCACGCGTCGCTACTTCTGCAACGATGCGGCCATTTCGACCACGGTCTGTTCAATGGGCGTTGGCGTCCATCCCAACGTGTCGAAGGTCTCGTGGTTGTCATACGCGACGCGCACGCCCAGCTGCGAGACCATGCCGCGAGCTTCGCGGTCGACCAACGCCATCGCCTTGATGAGGAAGTCTGGCGCACGACGAGTGGGGACCTTCTTGTAGCCCGCCGCCTTCAACGTGGTCGCCAGGTGCATCATGTCGATCGGTTCAGCACTGGCGGCGATGAAACGCTTGCCGGCGGCACCGTCAGCGGTGAGCGCGGCCACGTGCAGTCGGGCCACGTCTCGCACGTCGACCATGCCCATGGCAATGTTGGGCACCGCGGGCATCTTGCCGCTGGTAAGTTCGCGCACCAACGTCACGCTGGTGCCGTCGCTGGCGCCCAATGACGGACCCAAAATGAAGCCAGGGTTGATGGCCACGAGTTCCATAGATCCGTCAGCCACCATTTCCCACGCCGCACGTTCGGCCAGGGTCTTGCTCTTGGCGTAGGCACCGATGGGCGCCGTCACGTCCGACCAGGCGTCGGTGCCGTAGCGGCCACTAGGCGCACCGGCAGTCATCGACACAATGGACGAGGTCAACACCACGCGGCGCACACCGGCACGAGCGGCAGCGGCGAGCACGCGGCGAGTTCCCTCGACCGCTGGCCCAATCAGTTCTTGTTCGTTCTTGGGTTCCGCCAACACGAAGGGTGAGGCAACGTGGATACCCCCATCGCAGCCGGCGACGGCCGTGTCCCAGCCAGCGTCACTCAAGAGATCGGCTTCCACCAACGTGAGGCCACTCGTTGGGGCCACAGCGGCCAACGCCGTGGTGGTGGCCTGGGCCTTCGTGGCGTTGCGGACGGTGCCGACAACGTCGTAGCCCTGGCGTAGGAGTTCGGCGGCGACGTGCTGGCCGAGGTAGCCGGTACTACCTGTAACGAGAATGCGAGTGGCCATGGCGGCTCCTTCGGTCAAGGTGGGTGTGTTGCCCACCTGGCCATGGTAGCAGTTAACTTGTATTTCGCAAGTTAACTAGTCCGCTACGCCTGACGCTCGTCCCACCACTCCTTGAGCCGGAATGTGGCCTCCGTTTTGGAGATCTCACCTTCTTCGTGACGAATGTCGAGCAAGAAGGCGAGGGCCAGGCCCACCTCACGACCCGGGGTCAGACCAAGGATCTCCATCACCTCAGCCCCGTCCAGAGCCGGGCGCTGATTCATGACGTCCTCTTGGGCCTTCAAGTCAGCGATGCGCACTTCCAGGTCGTCCATGCGCTTATCGAGTTCGGCGGCCTTGCGGGCGTTTCGCGTCGTGCAGTCACATCGGGTGAGCTCATTGAGGTCGTCGAGAAGATGGCCGGCGTCACGCACGTAGCGACGCACCGCCGCATCACTCCACCCCAACTTGTAGGTGTGGAAGCGCAGATGGAGCTCTACCAGCATCGACACGTCGTCGATCATCTGCTTGGAGTACTTCAGGGCCGTCATGCGCTTGCGCGTCATCTTCGCCCCCACGACTTCGTGGAAGCGGAACGTCACTCCGTCCGACGTGATTTCACGGGTCGGCGGCTTGCCAATATCGTGAAAAAGGGCGGCGAGGCGCAGCACCAGGCGCGGCGAAGTCTTGTCGACCACGGCCCACGTGTGCTTCAAGACGTCCTTGTGGTGGTGAATGGGGTCTTGTTCGAGCTGCAACTTGGGCAGTTCCGGAAAGAAGTGGTCGGCGAGGCCCGTACGCACGATGAAATCGAGACCAATTGAGGGCATCTCGGTAAGCATCAACAGATCCAGCTCGCCTTGAATACGCTCTTCGCTCACAATGGAAATCTTCTCGGCCACGGCCACGGCGGCCGCTTCGAGGTCGGGGTCAATCCCGAGATAGAACCGCGCGGCGAAGCGTGCGGCGCGCAACATGCGTAAGGGGTCGTCATTGAAGAGGACCACGGGGTCAATGGGTGCGCGCAAGCGACGATTGTGCAGGTCAGCCAGACCGCCGAAATAGTCGTGGAAGTAGTCAAACACCGTGGTGCTGTCCGCACTGCGGGTCACCCCAATGACGTCAAGCGCCAGCGCGTTAATGGTGAAGTCGCGACGGCTTAAGTCAGCTTCGAGGGAGTCGCCCCACTCAACAGCCGGTTTACGGGAGTGATCGACGTAGGCCTCGGAGCGAAACGTGGTGATTTCGGCCTTGAGTCCGTTGGCTTTGAGAATGCCACCGATGGTGCCAAAGGCCCGTCCCTGTTCCCAAAGGCCCGCACACAGTGGCTTCATTAGACGCGCAATGTCGTCGGGGCGAGCATTCGTCGTGAAGTCGATCTCGAAATCCTCTTTGACGACACCCAGCAGTGCGTCGCGCACCGATCCGCCGACGGCGTAGAGCGAGAAGCCGGCACCATCGAAGGCGTCCACCAGTGGCGCCGCCCACTGCGCCAATCCGGCGAGTCGCGTTGAAATGTCGTCGAGAGCCGTCACTTCTCATCAAGGCTAGTAGGCGACCGTTGTTTCGTCGTGGCGAGGGGTAGCCTGTAAAAGCATGTTCCACCGATTTTCGACCTGGTGGCGGGCGCTTGGCGTCGTACTCCTCGGCCTCGCAACGGTGACGTGGCCTTCGGCCCCGTTCGCTTCGTCGACCCCCGTCTTCTCCCTGCTCGCGCAGGCCCCCACCACCACACTGCACAGCAGCGTCGGGCTGGTGCCGGTAAGCGTCGGCGCTCCATCGGGCGCCACGGTCAACGTGGCGATATACCCAGCAATCACGACGTTGGGGCAAATCGCGCCGTTGGTGTCGGGCGTCGGAATTACTGGCGCACCCCTGGCCTCAACCACGATTGCCTCACCGGCCTGCCACTCGTCAGGATCGGCCACCGTGCTGCTCGAGGCGGTCGGTGCGGCGGTCGCCCCAAGCTGCACGCACCCCGTCCTGCGCCTCCCGTGTGCGGCCACCAGTTGTGATGGCGTCTACCCACTTCGCTACACCCTCGGGGCCCAACAGATCTGGTCCATGGTCGCGGTGCACGTGGTGCGCATTCCTCAACGAGTGCGGGTTGTCCTCTTGGCACACGTCGACACCGCCGCCACCTCGTCACTCGACGCACTCAAGGTCTTTAGCCATGTGCCATTGACCGTTGGTGTGGGCTATGACACCCTCACCGCCATCAGTACGCACTCGTCGTTGCCTCGATGGCGGCGCCTCTTCACCACACTCCTCAGTGCGCCAGCACACCGCACCATCACGACACCACCGGCCGGCGTTGACTACGGGAACTTGCTGGCCAATGGCTTTGGCGGCGAAGTCTTGCGTCAGTTGTCACTCGAAGCAACCCTTACCCACCGCCACGACACGCCGCACACCGTGTGGCTACTGGCCACACCCACCACCGACGACCTCAACGCCTTGGCGAAAGCCGGTGTGACCAGTGTCGTGGTACCCGACACCGCACTCAGTCCCGACCCCACCTCCACCCTGCAGTGGGGCGCACCAGAGCACGTCGCCGGCGTGAACGGCACGACCGTGTTGGGCACCGACGACACGATCAGCACGATTGCCAACGCCACCACGATTCCCGCCGTGCTGCGCGCCATCTTGGTAGCCAACACCATCGCGTTCTTGCACTTCGACGCACCGAACGACCCCGCCCCTCGCACGGTTCCCATCGTGCTCACCAGTTCCACAACTGGTGCGTTCTTTGACCACGAGTTACTGGCGGACCTTTCCACCAATCCCTTTGCCGTCATCACACCCCTTGGGGCGAGTCTCACCCCAGCTCTCGTTGGCTCAAACGGCATTGCCTCGACGTGGCCACTGGCTGGCGCCAGTGTGCCGGCATGGTCGCACGACAACGCCACCGCACTCTCGTCACTGGTTACCGACGAGCACGCCTTCACCATGGGTCTCGCCAACACCGACGTGAATGCTTCCTTCGCGAGCGCGATCGCCAGCGCCGAGGTTCGCGGCACCCCCGCGCAGCACGACCACGACTTCGGCGCCGCCCATGGCCTGTTGGCCCATCAGTTCGGGCTCTTCCACGTCGATAACTCGACCGTGACGTTGACCAGTCAGGGCACTGCCCTTCCCATTACCATCGTCTCGCACGCGCACTACGCGATGACCGTCTTGGTGCACCTGGTGGCCAACTCTCTTGACTTCACCAAGGGACCAGTCTTCCCGGTCACGCTTTCGCAACCAACGACCTCAGTTCGTGTCGCGTTGCGTCACGCGTGGGGTTCCAACGTCACGCTGCAGGTGTACCTCTTGACCCCCGACGGATCGGTCGTTCTCTCCCACACCGCGGTGTTAGTCCACGTCGGGGGCACCTCCGTCGTGGGGTACTTCTTGAGTGCGGGCTCGCTCCTGGTTCTTGGCATGTGGTGGCTTCGCACCCATCGCCGGTCAGCGAAGGGCAAGCACACCAAGTGAGCGCACTGAACCTTCGTCGCGTTCTTTCGATGGCTGGTGGCACCGCCGCCTCACGGGTCACCGGACTCCTGCGCGTCTTGGTGCTCGCGTGGGTCTTTGGTTTCTCGCCGATTGCCGACGCCTTCAATCTCGCCAACACCGTTCCCAACATGCTCTTCGACATCGTCCTCGGCGGCGTGCTCAGTGCCACGTTTATTCCGGTCTTCGTCGAGCACCTGACCAACGCCGGTGAGCGTCGAGCGTGGCGTTCTATTTCGTCGGTCTTGTCGGTCTCACTCGTCGTCTTGGCCCTGGCCACCGTAGTGACGTGGATCGCGGCTCCGTGGATTATTGACGGCTTCACGTTCCTGCAACACGCCTCGTCGCCGGCCCACGTCGCCACCCTGACTCGCCAGCGCGACATTGCCACGCAGTTTCTGCGGTGGTTCGCTCCTCAAATATTCTTCTACGGCGTCATCGGCATGACCACCGCACTGTTGAACATTCGACAGAAATTTGCCATTGGGTCGTGGGCACCGGTGGCCAACAACATTGTGTGCATCGTGGTGCTCATCTGGTTTCATCTGGTGGACCCAACGCCCACGATGGCCTCGTTCAGCGCCAGTACGTCACTGCTGTGGCTCGGCCTCGGCACGACGGCTGGTGTCGCCGTGCAGTTCCTTCTGATGGTGCCCGCCCTCGACAGCCACGACCTGGCGCGACTGCGCTTTCGATTCGACCTGGCCGACCCTGCGGTGCGAGCCGTCGGGCGACTGGGGAGCTGGACGCTCGGCGTCGTGCTCACGAACCAGGCCTCGCTCTTCGTAGTACTGGCGCTGGCCTTCTCGGTGGGCGGCCACGGACCCGTGAGTGCCTACACCTACGGCTGGTCGTTCATGCAGATGCCCTACGCCGTCGTGGTCGTGTCGGTGTTGGCAGTGCTCACCCCACAACTCGCTCGGCTGGCGGCCAACGACGACCACCGCGAACTCAGCGAAACATTGAGCAACGCGCTGCGCCAGTCTCTCCTCATCATTGTGCCCTGCACCATTGGTCTTCTCGTGTTGGCGCAGCCCATTGTCGGGATTCTGTTGAACCACGTGGCCTCCTTCGGTCCGCTGCTAGCGGGATCGGTACTGGCTATTCTGGCCGCGGGCCTTCCCGGCTTCACCCTCTTTCAGGTGTGCGTGCGAGGGCTGCAGGCGCTGCAGGCAGCTCGTGATGTTTTTCTCCTTTACGTGATAGAAAATGCACTCACCGTGGTACTGGCGATCGCACTGGGCCGCCACTCCATGGCCGGCCTCACCGCCTCAGTCTCACTCGCCTACACGGCTTCGGCCGCCCTCGCCGTCGTGGCGCTGCGTCGCCACCACGTGTCCATCGCTCCCGTCCTTCGCACCCGCGACCTGTGGCGAGCGGTGGGGGCAGGCTTGGTGATGGGACTCGTCATGGCCCTGGTCTACGCCTCGGTTGCGTGGCACACGGGCGCCGGTCTCATTGTGCGTACCGGTGCCAGTGCGAGCGTGGGCGTGGGCCTCTACGTGGCGCTGGTATTCCTCGGCCAGCGTCGTAGTAATCGCCGCGCAAACGTGTAAGGCTTGACCAGTTTCGAAGGGGGCCACGTGGCACATATTCAGATTCTTTGCGACAGTGGCTGCGACCTGCCGCTGAGCGAGCGCACCCGCTTAGGGATTGGTCTCGTCTCGCTCTCGATTCGATTTGGCGCAGAGGAGTTCACCGACCGTGTCGACCTCTCACCAGAAGAGTTCTGGGAACGCTGCGCGGGCGCGGCGACGTTGCCCGAAACGGCCGCCCCGTCACCCGGAGCCTTCCTCGCCGCCTACGAAGCGGCCGCAGCCGCTGGTGCCACGGGAATCATTGTGGTCACCATCTCTGCCGCCTTGTCGGCCACCTACGAGTCAGCTCGCGTCGCAGCCGAGGGCTTTGACGCCATCCCCGTGCACATTGTTGACACTCGGGCCGTGTCCATGGCCGAAGGGCTCATCGCCATTGACCTCGCCGAGGCGGCCGCCGCTGGTGCGGATTTCGACGCCCTGGTTGCTCGGGCCACCAGCTTGGTGCCCAAGGTCGGCGTCGGCGCCATGTTGGTCACCCTGGAACACCTCATTAAGGGCGGCCGGATCGGTGGCGCGAAGGCCCTGCTCGGACAAGTGCTGTCCATCAAGCCGTTGTTGAAGCTCGAAAACGGCGTGGTGACCGAGGCCGGCCGTCAGCGGACCACCGCCAAGGCCCTCCGTGCGCTCGTTGACATGGTGCAGGCCGCCGCACCACTGTCGCGATTGGCCATCATGCACGCCAACTCCCCCGACCTCGAGACCATGAAGGAACTGCTGTCGGCGGTGCCGGTGGCGCACCCCATCGTGGTCGCCGATATTGGCCCCACCGTTGGTACTCACGGCGGACCCGGTCTCATCGCCCTGGCCTGGCTCGAAGCAGACCGCTAGGCGCGCTAGTAAGTTGAAGGTCGTGAATGAACACGACCAGGACAGTTTCGACCCCGTCGACCGGGTCCTGGGCGCCCTCGACTCCGTGTTGGACGTCGTCCACGACCGCTTTGTTCGCCCACTCCTCATCGTCACCCGCTGGATTGCCTTCGGGTTCTTGCTGTTCGCCTTGACGCTGGTCGTCTTGGTCGCCGGCACCATTGGGCTTATCCGCTTTAGCGACATCTTCGTTTTCCAGGGCTACGTCTGGCTGAGCTATCTCGTTGTCGGCGCCTTGTTTCTTCTTACCGGTCTCATCATCTGGCGGTTCCGCCGCCCCGTTGCAGCAAGGAAATCATGACCCACACCCGCGTCCTCATTATCGGCTCTGGCCCCGCCGGCCTCACCGCCGCCATCTACACCGCCCGTGCCCAGTTGGAGCCCATCGTGATTGAGGGCGAACCCTCCTCCACCACCGACCAGCCCGGTGGGCAGTTGATGCTGACGACGGAAATTGAGAACTTTCCTGGGTTCCCTGAGGCCATTACCGGCCCCGAGCTCATGGCCAACATGCGCGCTCAGGCCGTTCGATTCGGTGCCGACTTGCGCATGACCAAGGTCCAGAAGCTCGACACGACCGTGCGCCCGTTTCGTGCGTGGCTAACGGACGACGTCGAGCCATCGATCACGGCGGACACCGTCATTCTCGCCACCGGCGCCCGTTCTTTGATGATGGGCGTTCCGGGCGAAGAGCGCCTGCTCAGCCACGGCCTCTCGACGTGTGCCACCTGTGACGGCTTCTTCTTCCGCGGTCAGGACATTGCCGTGGTGGGTGGCGGTGACTCCGCGATGGAAGAGGCACTGTTCTTGACTCGCTTCGCCAGCTCGGTGACCATCGTGCACCGCCGCGACACGTTGCGCGCCTCAAAGATCATGCAGGAACGGGCATTTGCCAACGAAAAGATCAGTTTCGCGTGGAACTCCCAGCCCGTCGAGGTCCTCGGTGAGGACCGTGTGTCAGGAATGCGCCTGCGCGACACTGTCACGGGTGACGAGCGCGTTCTTGACGTCACCGGCATCTTCGTCGCCATCGGACACGTGCCCAACACCTCACTCGTTACCAACGACGTCGAGTTACTTGAAGGTGGCTACGTGCGCACCGGCCCCGGCTCCTACACTTCAATCGACGGCCTCTTCGCTGCCGGTGACGTGCAAGACCATGTCTATCGCCAGGCCATCACCTCCGCCGGTTCGGGCTGCATCGCGGCTATCGACGCCGAGCGTTGGCTAGAAGCGCAAGGTCACTAAGTTCGCTCGCTAAGGTGGAGGCGCGCCACTAGTTGACGGCGCTCTTTTCGGAGGCTCATCATGAGTGACAACATCACCACCCTTACCGACGCTACGTTCGCCGAAGTCATTGGCTCCTCGAGCAAGCCTGTTTTGGTTGACTTCTGGGCCGAATGGTGCGGACCCTGCAAGCAGATTGCCCCAATTCTTGAGGAATTGGCCGTGGAGCAGGCCGACAAGTTCGCCATCGCCAAGCTCGATGTCGACGTCAACGTCGCCACCGCCACGCAGTACTCGGTGATGAGCATTCCCACCCTCTTGCTCTTCAAAGACGGCGAAGTTGTGGCCCGCCTGGTTGGTGCAAAGCCCAAGGGCGCACTCCTCCAGGAAATCACTTCCAACCTCTAACCGACCCTGGACGCGATCGATCTTCGTAACGGTGACTCGGGAGAGCGCGTTCGCGATCTCCATGAACGACTGCGCGCGCTTGGCCTCGGCACTGAAGCCAGTGACGTCTTTGGACCGGTTACGACCAGCCTGGTTGAAGCCTTCCAGCGTTCACGAGGTCTCGGCGTCACTGGTGTCGTCGACGCCCTCACCTACCAACGGCTCGTTGAGGCCGGTTGGCAACTCGGTGGTCGACTGTTATACCTGACCGCGCCCTATTTACGGGGTGACGACGTCGCCGACCTCCAGGTGCGATTGTCCCAGCTCGGCTTTAATCCCGGGCGCATCGACGGTGTTTTCGGTCCATTGCTCGACGCCGCACTGCGCGACTTTCAGCACAACTGTGCCCTGAGTGTCGATGGCACACTTACACGGCGGACATTGGCTGAACTCCTGCGCGTCGCTCCCACCACGGGCGAGCGCGCACTCGTCCACGACGTGCTCGATGCCCGATCTACACCGCCTTCGGGGCCACTCTTGCTCTGGGGTAACAGCGACCTGCTTCCAGTGATCGAAGCCTCCAGCCCATTAGCGGTCCTGGAGCACGACCGCGTCACGGCACCCGTTGAGGAGTTTGCGGCGCACGCCAACGCGACCAACGCCTGCGGCGTCGTGGCTATTCGTTCTACAGATGAAATTGACGGAGTTAATCTCTATTACTGGTCAAGCTACAAGACCTACTCACGCCAGGGTGAGCGCCTCGCGAGCGCTGTTGGCGCAGCTCTGGCCAACTCTGGTGCCAACGTACGCCTCGGCGTTGCCGGCATGGCCTTGCCAGTGCTGCGCGAAACAAAGATGACGACGCTCTACATCGAGCATGGAGCCTTGGATGCCAGTGCCGCGACACTCATTGGCCAAACGATCGCTGGCGAGCTCGAGTCGTTCTTTCGCGGGTAGCACAACCATAAAGTTGTGAACAGTTAGGACTAAGCGAAAACCCTTATATTGCAGGGATATTCGCTACCTTCATCCTTAAACCCACAACGTAATCCACAGGTTGGGGATAACTTCAACACCAACCTGAGGTTGAAAGTTTAGGGTTGGCGGTTCTGACTGATCGAAATGTAGATGCGCTCGAGGTCGTCGAGGTCAGCAAAGTCAATAACGATGCGGCCATTGCGTCCGCGCAGGTCGATGTGCACCCGTGTGTCGAGGTAGTCCTCGAGCAACTGCTCGAGCTCAGCGACGGTGGGATCCGGCACCGGACGAAGCCGGGGCTTGCCGGGTACGTCGGTAGGCGTGGTACCGGTTGGCTCCAGTGGCTTGGGCTCCAGGTAGCCCTTGACGGCCTCTTCGGTTGCGCGAACGGACAGTTCGTTCTTGATGACCCGTGCCAACAACTCCGCCTGATCGGCGGGGTTTGCGAGGCTGAGCAGACTGCGGGCGTGCGTGGCGCTGATCTGTCCGTTCACCAGCGCGGCCTGGGCGACCTCACCCAGCGACAAGAGTCGCAGAGTGTTGGTGATGTTGGTACGGGACTTACCGACCCGCACGGCGACCTGCTCGTGGGTGAGGTCGAACTCGTCGATGAGCTGCCGGTAGGCGGCGGCCTCTTCCAGAGGGTGCAAGTCGACGCGGTGAAGGTTCTCCACAACGGCCTTCTCCAGGGACAGCAGGTCATTCACGTCGTCTTGGACGAGGACTGGAACTGTCGTCAAACCGGCGAGCTTGGCGGCACGCCAGCGGCGCTCACCAGCGATCAGCTCGTAGTCGCCGGCCTCGCCATCGAAGGGGCGCACGATGATGGGCTGGAGAACACCAATCTCACCGATGGAGGCGGCGAGTGCCTGAAGGCTCTCTTCATCGAAGGACTTTCGGGGCTGGAACTGGTTAGGAACGATGGAAGTGATCGCCACCTCGCGCAGTGGACCCGTTGACGGGGCAGCAGCGACCACGTCGTTCGTGGGTTCGCCTTCGGGAATCAGGGCACCGAGGCCCTTGCCAAGTCCGGACTTTCTAACCATTGATAATCTCCTGTGCTAGTGCCCGGTACGCCTTCGCGCCTCGAGACTTGGGGTCAAACGTAGTGATTGGCTGGCCGTGTGAAGGGGCTTCCGCCAATCGGACGGTCCGAGGAATCTTCGAGCGACAGAGCTCGTTGGGGAAGTGGCGGCCCACTTCGATTGCCACGTCCTGGGCCAGTGTGTTGCGGGCGTCGTACATGGTCAATACGACCTTGGAGATGCGCAAGGTCGGGTTCAGGTTCTTACGGACCAGCTCAATGATGTTGGTCAACTGGGTAAGCCCTTCGAGGGCGTAGAACTCGGCCTGGACGGGCACCATAATGTCGGTTGCTGCGGCAAAGGCGTTGATCGTAATCAGGCCGAGCGACGGTGGGCAGTCGATGAAGACGTAGTCAAAGTCCCCGTCCACCGACTCCAGGGCCCGCTTGAGGCGCAGTTCACGTGACAGCACAGTGGTGAGCTCCTGCTCCACGCCGGCGAGGTCGAGCGTTGCTGGGGCAACAAAGAGATTGGTGAATCCCGTGGGCTCCACGATGTCCACCATGGGCACATCGTTCAGTAAGACGTCATAGACCGAACGCTCAAAACGGCGGCCGTCGATGCCCAAACCCGTTGTGGCGTTGCCCTGTGGGTCCAGGTCGACAATCAAGACACGCTTGCCGGCCTCAGCCAGTGCAGCACCAAGCGACGTGGTCGTAGTGGTCTTTCCAACGCCACCCTTTTGGTTGGCAACGGCAAATATCCTCATGTTTTTGGACTCTGTCATGTGCCTCAATCCTAAGAACAGGCGTTCGACGTGCGTCGAGCCACAACCATTCAACACGGTTTTGCTTGGTTCGTCAAGAACAGATGTTTCACGTGAAACATCCAGTGACCCAAACGGCAGTGGTCGAACCGGTTGAACAGTGATCCACTCTACGACTCGGCAGTGATACTCAGCAATGTTTCACGTGAAACATTGTGGCCATCACCGACGCCACGTTGGTGGTCACAGAATTGTTTCACGTGAAACAAGTCAGTCTGAGAAGAGCTCCCGCGACAACCCCATGGCGACGGGTGGACATGTTTCACGTGAAACATTGCGGCCGAGTCCACCCGTGGCATTGACCAACACGTTGACACCCGCATGCGAGGTGACACTACAAAGAAGAATCCCCTCCCTATGTTTCACGTGAAACATTGGGAGGGGATCGAGAGAGTCACATCCGAAGCCACCGTACTCACCGATGGTGGGCTGCCGGATGTTTCACGTGAAACATCAAAACAGGGGTGACTTGCCTGGTGTTCCAATCGGACGAGGAAAACGGTCGGGTGTCGGGCGAACCTTCACCAGAATTTGATACGCCGCGCCATGACGAACGCGATCTCCGACGTGCAGACCCAACTGCCCCAGAGAGTCGGGCTTCCACCGGCTCGGACTGTCATCGTTCGGCGGCTCAGAGATTACGAGGTGACCCCCTACCTTGAGAAACCTGACGGCGCATTCGGCGGTGACCGCCGGCGGCCCAAAGGAGCGGGCCGTCACGAGGTCAAAGCGTTCGTTGAGATCGGCGTCTCGAGCCAGGGCTTCGGCACGACCAAGTCGCACGCTTCCGCCCTCGGGCGCGTCCGCCCAGATAAGAACCTCTCGCAGGAAGGCAATACGCTTTTCCATGGCGTCGAGGAACACTGCCGTATTCCCCCACTCTTCTAACAGCACCAATCCAGGCAAACCGCCTCCAGACCCAAGGTCGAGGAAATTCGCTGGGGGAGCATCGGCAACGTCATTCCAGACGTCACGGAACCCGAGGGCGTGCTCGATCTGCTGCTCCATCGGGACGGGGCCTAAAAAGCCACGCGCCCTCGATTCCTCGAGGGCGCGTGACAACCATTCACTTTTCATGACAGTAATTATGCCGGAGCAATCACCACGAAGCGGCGAGGGTCATCGCCCTCGGAGCGAGTCACGACGCTGCTGTTATCAGTCAATGCATCGTGAACTGCCTTACGGTCAGCGGCCGACATTGGCTCCAATGCACGCTCTTCGCCGGTCTCCACCACTTCCTGAGCCACCTGGGCGGCAAAGCGGCCAAGGGCAGCGACACGGCGCTCGCGGTACTGTGCGACGTCAACCAAGATGCGGTCGGTGCGGCCTGGGTTCTTCGCCTGCACCATGGTACGGGTGATCTCCTGCAGGGCCTGCAGGGTCGTGCCACGTGGGCCGACCAAGACGCCGAGCTCAGTGGGGGGATTGGCGTTAACGGAAACCTCGACCGTCTCGTCGTCAATCTCCTTCACTGTAACGTCCGCCGTGATATCCATTGCGGCCAACAGGCCAGCAACAAAGTCTCGAGCGATAACGCCCTGTTCGGCCAATGAAATTCCCTCTGCCATGTTGCTCTCCTTTTTTGACACCTTCTCGGGTCGATCGGCCTTTTTGCCCTCGCCCTGCTTGCGGTCACCTTCGACCTTGTCCTTCGGCTTACGATTGCCGTCAGCCTTCTTTTCACCCTTTGGCCGTTCCTGGCGCTCGGGGCGGTCGTTGCTGCGTGGACGTTCTTCGTTGCCACCGGAGCGACGTGAGCGCTTCGGGCGTGGCGTTGATGGACGGACGCGAGCGCGAACGCGAGCTTCACCGCGGACGCGGCCAAAGAGGCCAGCCTTGGGCTCCTCAATTACTTCGACTTCTGCATCGTCGCCGTGTACACCCAAGTGGGCGAGGGCACGCTCGGTTGCTTCGTCGACTGACTTTCCTGTTGTTTCTACCCAATCCATGGATTAACGGGCCTTTCTGTTGCGCTTCGCCTTGGAGCGATTCTGTTGGTTTACGGACTTTAAGGTTGAGGGTTTCTCGTCTGAAGAACCCTTTTCACTGGCCTTACCAGGTATTTCGCGCTCACCTTCTTTGGCCTTCGCGGCGCGAGTGGGGTCGGAGATACCGGCCCGGAACATGAAGTACTGGGTAAGGATGCGGATCACTGACGAGACAACCATGTAGACCACGACAGCGGCCGGCATGATGACATAGATATAGAAAAAGAAGATAGGCATGACGCGTTGCATCATTAATTGTTGTGGCGGTACGGGCTGGCCACTCTTCTTGTTGCGGTTGTTAATCATCGCCATCTGGAAGTACTGGAGTCCGACGGCGAAAATAACCAGGGCGAAGAAGGGGATTTGGGCGTAGATCGAGGAGTGGTGGCTGAAGGTCTTGAGGCTCAAGTCCATGCCGAACACCTTCAGGTGGCCGTTTGAGGCAATCAGGGCGTCGTGAATCTTCGAGTGCGACGGGATGTACAGCGGGGCCGACGTGCCCAAGGCGTTCAGGTGGGTCAAACCCTTGATAACGCTGTACAAAATGAAGAGAAATGGGGCCTGGAGCAGTACGGGCAAGCAGCCACCCAGGGGGTTCACCCCGTGTTCCTTGTAGAGCTTCATCAGCTCTTCGTTCAGCTGCTGGCGGTTTTCAACACCCTTGTACTTCTGCTGCAGCTTCTTGATTTCGGGCTGCACCAACTGCATTGAGACCATTGACTTCGTGCTCTTCACGGTAAATGGGGTCAAAATACCCATAATGACGATCGTCAGCATGACGATCGCAAACACGTAGTTCGGTACTAGTCCATAGAAAAAGGCCAGAATGAGGCCAAACAGGTGGAAAATTGGCTGGAACAGAACGCCAAAGGGGTGGATCAGTGTCTTCACTTGGTAGTCCTTAGCTTTGTAGGTACGGGTACGAGGTCAATGCCGTGTGGCCCCAAGGGGCGACACTTAGCAATACGGCGCAGGGCCAGGGCCAGCCCACGAAGCGATCCGTGGGTAGCAATGGCCTCTTGGGCGTAGTGCGAACAGCTGGGGTAAAAACGGCAGGGCGCCACTCGCCCAGCGCGAGCAGCCTGATACCAGCCAATGGCCCGAACCAACCCTGCAGCAGTACGTGAGGGTTTAGTGTCCATTAGCTCGCCGAACGGCTGCACTGAGGTGATGGGTGAGTTCGTCAAAGGAAAGGTCTTTCGTCCCAATAGCGCACTTGATCAGGTATAACCCTGACACAGGCGACGGGGAAAGTCCGTCCATCACGGCCCGGAGGCGGCGGCGAATGCGGTTGCGATGCACCGCATTCCCGACTTTCCGGCTGATTGCGTAGGCCACTGCTACGCCAGTTGACTCGGGGTGGGCAACAAATACCACTCGAAGTGGACCGCTACTGCCCCGACCTGACGGTCTTGTGAACTCCGCAAACTGCCGTCGGGATACCACCCGACCAGGCACGAGAGGATCAGACCGTCAGCTGGTGACGGCCCTTGTCACGACGGGCCTTCAAGACGGCACGGCCAGCGCGGGTACGCATACGGGCACGGAAACCGTGCGTTTTGGCGCGCTTACGCTGATTTGGCTGGTATGTACGCTTCACAAAAACCTCTTCTCAAACTTTTCTTTAGGCACGTCGCGGTACCCCCTGGGGGTCGCAGATGTGCTGCGGACTGACTATCTTAACCGAAATCCAATCCAGTTTGAAAAGAACTTCGTCGGCGGTGTAGGGTGGCGTTCCTCGCAGTACGAAGAAGGTGGTTATTCGCCCGATTTAGCCTGTGGATAACCGAGATTTCTGCCTGTGGAGAACATTATGATCAGCCGAGACGAACTGTGGGACCACCTGCAGAAGGCCCTGCAACTTAAGGCGTCTGACTCTGCCTGGGCTGCTGGGTTGAGCTCGTTGCGGCTTGTGGATTACTCAAACGGCACCGTTACGATTGCTGCGCCCAACCAGATCCAACTTCTGCGTGTGCAGCAGCGCTATTTGACCCTCTTGACCGAAGAAGTCGCCACAATTGTTGGCGCGCAGACCGCCGTTTCCCTGGTCGTGGACTCATCCTCCACCCCCGTTGCGCCATCAGCGCCGGTAGAAGACGTCGTGGTTGCTCCAGTGGAGGACGTGACTGTTCAGGCCGGTGGCGATCGTCCAATGCGGCTGAACAAGGCCATGACGTTCGAGTCCTTCATCGAGGGGCCATCGAACCGTTTGGCACGAGCCGCCGCCATTGCGACCGCCGAGCGACCAGGACAGGCCTACAACCCATTGGTGATGTACGGAAACTCCGGACTCGGTAAGACCCACTTGTTACACGCCATCGGTAACTACATTCAGGAGAACTACCCCCAGCGCAAGGTGCTCTACGTCTCCACCGAGACCTTCTTGAATGACTTCATCCGCGCCATTCAGACACGCACCCAGGTATCACTACACGAGCGCTATCGCGAGATTGACGTTCTTCTCATCGACGACATCCAGTTCATGGAAGAGCGTGGTGACACCTTCGCCGAGGAGATTTTCCACACCTACAACGCCCTGCACAGCGAGGGTAAGCAGATCGTTCTCACCTCCGACCGCTCCCCGAAGGAGCTTTCGGGCCTCAAGGAGCGCTTCCGCAGCCGTCTCCTACAGGGTCTGGTCACCGAAATCGACCAGCCTGACCTCGAAACCCGTATCGCCATTTTGATGGCCAAGGCCGAACGCGAGGGCATTGATCTACCTGGACCCGTCGCCGAGTGGATTGCCCAGCGTGTTCGCGACAATATCCGTGAGCTCGAAGGTGCCGTCACAATGTTGCGTGCGTTCGCGGCCCTACGCCAAGAGCCAATCTCGGTCGAGTTAGCCAAGGCCCACCTGACTAATCTCGGCAGTGAGCGCATTGTGCTCAAGCCAGAAACCATCATTGACACGGTGGCCACTTACTTCGGCCTCTCTGCCGACGACATCCGGGGCTCCAAGCGACTCCGTCCGCTCGTTCACGCCCGCCACATCGCGATGTTCCTTATTCGTGACCTCCTCACGAACTACTCGTACCCGATGATCGCCCGCATCTTCGACAACCGCAATCACACGACCGTTATTAGTGGTGTGGACAAAATCGCGAACCAACTGGCCACCGACCACGAGCTTCTCTCGCAAATTGGTGACCTGAAGCGAAAGCTGCAGGGGGAGTAACGACCTGTGGAAATCATGTGAGTGCCCTGTGTGAAGTTAGTGGGGTAGTCACCACTTATCCACATCAAGCGCTTCTTGTGACCTGAAGGTTGAAAGAATTAGCAACAACGCTGTGCAAAAAAGTTTCAAGGTAAGTAGTTCGTTTATCAGGGATTTTGTGACTTTATCCACAAATCCACAGCACTACTACTACTAAGAAATTTATAGACAGAAAAACACACGTAATCTCAGTAGTGAAAGAAAGGCATTCCAATGAAGTTCAAATCAGAGCGCGACATTCTTGTTGAGGCACTCAGTGCTGCGAGCCGCGTCGTCGCAACTCGTCTCATCGGCGCATCATCAGGCATCCTTCTTTCGCTGACCGGTAACCAGCTCACCGTCACCGGTACCGACCTCGACATCACGATCCGCACCAAGGTCGACGTCATCGGCCTCGAAGACGGCGCCGCTGTTGTGCCCGCTCGTCTTGTGGTGGACGCAGTTCGTTCACTCGAAGCCGGTGCAGTCACCGTGTCGAGCACCGACGACAACGTCGAAGTCTCATTAGGTCGAGCCAAGTTCTCCCTGCGCACATTTGCCGTGATGGACTACCCCAACCTTCCTCCAGTGACGGGTGCACTGACGACTATCGCCGCGCTCGACCTCATCCAGGGACTCAACCAGGTTGTTCGTGCCGCCGCTACCGATGACGCCCGCCCACTCCTGACAGGAGTTTTGTTCACGAACAACAACGGCACACTTCGTTTGATCGCCACCGACTCCTACCGTCTCGCCGTTCGTGAGGTTCCTGGTGTTGAAGGACTTGGTGGTACCCACGACCTCTTGGTGCCCGCTCGGGCACTCCAGGAGTTGCAGCGCGTGGCCTCATCACTCGCGGCTGACGCTGAGATCGGTGTCACCCTTACCGACGCTGAAATCTGCTTTGTCGTTGGCAATTCAACGATTTCATCACGTTTGATTGACGGCAACTATCCCTCGGTGTTGCAGTTGATCCCCGCTAGTTACCCGAACCACCTGCGTATCGCCAAAGACACGTTGCTGACGACCCTGCGCCGCGCGAAGCTGTTGGCGAAGGACTCAACCTCGTCGGTACGACTGACGGTGAAGGACAAGCAGCTCGAGATTCGTACCCAGAGCCACGACACCGGCGACATTGAAGACTTCGTCGACGCCGACTACGAGGGTGAAGAGATCACCATCGCCTTCAACCCCAGCTTCCTCATCGACGGTATCGAGGCCACCATTGGTGACGAGATCGTCCTGGAAATCACCGATGCGGTTCGCCCCGCCATGGTGCACGGCGTCGAAGACGAGCGGTTCCGCTACTTGTTGATGCCAGTACGCGTTCAGTAGTCAGCACGCACGTGGGGCTCCACGAACTCACCCTTCGACACTTCAGGCTCTTTGACGAGTTCGTGTTTCGCCCTGACCCCGATGGGGCAACAGTTCTGCTGTCGCCCAACGGGACCGGCAAGACCTCGGTGCTTGAAGCGGTCTACGCCTTAGCCACCGCCAGTTCGTTTCGCACGAGTGCGGCCTCAGACATGATCCGCACCGGCGAAGGACTAGCCGAAGTCCACGGCCTTCTCTACAACGCCGAACGGCGCATTCAGGTCGACCTCACCCTGACCCGCGGGGTGCGCAACACCACCAAGCGGATGTTGGTGAACGGACAGCGTCCGACGTCACGGGCCGCCCTCTCAGAAGTGTTGCCCATCACCGTGTTCACCCCCGAAGGGGTGGACGTGGTCCGCCAAGGACCAGAACACCGGCGCACCCTGTTGACCACTCTGCTCACCGACGCCGATCTCGCTACCGGCGACATCATTGAGCGATGTGCCCGCGTCTCAACGCAGCGCAACGCCCTCCTGCGGCGTTGGCAGGGGCAGATGCCCCCGGTAAGTGCACTCACCGAACTCAGCGTCTGGGACCAGGAATTCGCTGACGCCGGCGAGGCCCTTGTGGTGGCCCGCGAAGCACTCGTCGCTGCACTCAACCCCCTTGTTCAGGAGTTTTACCAAGCGCTGGCGCAAAACACTCAGTCAGTCAGTGTCTCGTATGAACGCTCGTGGCAGGGCAATTTGGTTGACGCGTTGCAGTTATCGCTCGCCGACGATGCCTATCGCGGCCACACCACCGTGGGTCCTCAGCGAGACGACCTGGCTATTCGTTTAGATGGCCGCGACGCCCGTCGTCAGGCCTCCCAGGGCGAGCAACGCTCGCTCGCACTGGCGCTGCGCCTCGCCGGCCATGAGCACATCCGTCGGATGCGCGGAATGGACCCACTGCTGCTGCTCGATGACGTGTTTAGTGAGCTCGACCCCGTCCGCTCCGATCAACTTCTCAAACTTTTACCGCAGAGCCAGACACTGGTCACCACGGCCAGCCCGCTGTCGCGGGCCATGACGCCGGCCGCGGTAGTGGATATTGTGAGTCTCCGATGAGACGCCGCGACAACCAACCAGCTTCTATTGGCGACCTCTTAAGTACCCTGGCCGGTCGCGTTCGCAAGGTGGACTTGTTAGTCATTGATGAGGTGCGCGCCCTGTGGCCCGAGCTGGTTGAGGAGGCGATTGCCCAGCGATGCCGACCCGATGTGGTGCGCTCAGGAGTCCTCGTGATCACGGTGCCGAATGGGGCGTTTTCGCAGCGGATTTTGGAAGAAGAGGCCGCTATTTTGGCGGGCCTCGCCGTCCTCGGTGAGCGCGCACCAACGTCGATTCGCGTCATCGTCGCGACACAGCAATAAGCCTTAAAAAATAAGGCGTTTCGTGGTCCAAAGCGACCGTTTTGTTACACGCCAGCGAGTAGGATTTACTCGTCTCGCATGGGGCTTTTTGCGCACGAAATTGCGCCAATTTTTGAAGTGAAAGGAATACTTCTGTGGCTGAAAAGTCCAAGGGGTCAGCGAGCTACGGCGCGAGCGACATCACAGTTCTCGAGGGCCTTGAGCCAGTCCGAGTTCGTCCAGGTATGTACATCGGTTCCACCGGCCCCGCCGGTCTGCACCACCTCATCTGGGAAGTCGTGGACAACGCGGTGGACGAAGCGATGGCGGGCTACGCCTCACGCATCGACGTCACCATTTTGAAGAACGGCAGCTGCCGCGTGGTGGACGACGGTCGCGGTATTCCCGTTGACGATCACCCGCAGTACCCCGGGAAGTCGGCCGCCGAAATCGTGTTGACGGTGTTGCACGCCGGTGGCAAGTTCGGTGGCGAGGGATACAAGGTCTCCGGCGGCCTCCACGGTGTTGGTGTGTCCGTGGTGAACGCACTCTCGACGTCGCTCAAGTTGGAGATTGACCGCAACGGCAAGCGCCACGAGCTGAACTTTGCCGACGGCGGCAAGGTGCAGGGCCCACTCAAGGTCACCGGTGACGCGCCGCGTGGCCGCACCGGTACGACGGTGACGTTCGCCCCCGACCCCACCATCTTCGAAGACATCGACTTCCGCGCACAGACCGTGCTCGAGCGTCTGCAGATCATGGCCTTCTTGAACAAGGGTCTCGAAATTCGCTTCGAAGACGAGCGTGAGGGTCGTGAGGCGAAGGAGACGTTTAAGTACAACGGCGGCATCGTCGACTACGTGCGTCACCTCAATAATTCGAAGGAGTCACTGTTCCGCAAGGTCGGCTCCTACGAGCAGGCCGAAGAGGGCCAGGAAGTTGAAGTGGCCTTCCAGTGGAACACCGGGTACTACGAGAGCATCCACTCCTTCGCCAACGGCATCTCGACCATCGAGGGCGGTATGCACGAAGAGGGCTTCCGCAAGGCCATCACCAACGTGCTCAACCGTTACGCCCGTAAGCGCAACCTGCTTAAGGAGAAGGACGACAACCTCACCGGTGACGACATCCGTGAAGGCTTGACGGCGATCATCTCCGTCCACCTCGCTGAGCCACAGTTCGAAGGTCAGACCAAGGGCAAGCTGGGCAACGTCTCGATGCGTTCACTGGTGGAGCGCGCGACCAACGAGAAGCTGTCCGAGTGGCTCGAGGAGAACCCCAAGGAGGGTGGTCAAATCGTGGCCAAGGCCGTGCAGGCCTCACGGGCCCGCATCGCCGCCCGTTCGGCGCGCGACCTCACCCGTCGTAAGTCAGCCCTTGATGGCGCTGGCCTGCCCGGCAAGCTCGTGGACTGCTCGTCGAAGGACCCTCGTGAGTCGGAGCTCTTCATCGTTGAAGGGAACTCGGCCGGTGGTTCCGCTAAGGACGCACGTAACCCGCGCAACCAGGCCATCTTGCCGATTCGCGGCAAGATCTTGAACGTTGAGAAGGCCCGCACGGACAAAATTCTCAAGAACACTGAAATCCAGGCACTTATTTCCGCCATTGGTGCCGGTGTTGAGGCCGACTTTGACGTGACCAAGACGCGCTACGACAAGATCATCTTGTTGGCCGACGCCGACGTTGACGGCAGTCACATCCGCACGTTGCTGCTCACCTTCTTCTTCCGTCAGATGACGGAACTGGTGAACAACGGGCACGTGTACGTGGCCCAACCACCGCTGTACTCCACGCTGGTGGGCAAGGAGAAGGTCTACCTCCGCGATGACGCCGCGAAGGCCACCTTCCTCGCGGAAAACCCGAACCACAAGAACGACTTCCAGCGTCTGAAGGGTCTCGGCGAAATGGACTTCGACGAGCTCCGTGACACCACCATGGACCCCACCAAGCGGGCCCTGCTGCAGATCACCGTCGAACAGGCCGCCCTGGCCGACGAAGTCTGCTCCATCTTGATGGGCGACGATGTACCCCAGCGCCGCCACTTCATTCAGACCAACGCAAAGGATGTTCGCTTCCTCGACATCTAATCGAGAAGGAAAATAACTATGGCTCGTACCCCGAAGACCCCAGACACCCCCAGCGACGAAGTATTTGGCTACGTCGAACCAATCGAGATCAACCTCGAGATGGAGCGCTCCTTCTTGGAGTACTCCATGTCGGTCATTGTGTCTCGCGCACTCCCCGACGCCCGTGACGGTTTGAAGCCCGTTCACCGTCGCATCTTGTACTCCATGTTCGACCAAGGTCTTCGACCCGACCGTCCGCACACCAAGTGCGCCAAGGTCGTCGGTGAAGTGATGGGTACCTATCACCCGCACGGTGACTCGGCCATCTATGACGCACTCGTGCGCATGGTGCAGGACTTCGCGATGCGTCACCCACTCATCAGTGGTCACGGCAACTTCGGCGGTACCGGACCAGACGAAGGTGCGGCCGCCATGCGTTACACCGAATGCCGTTTGGCCCCACTCGCGCTCGAGCTCCTCGACTCGATTGACGAAGAGACCGTCGACTTCGAGCCCAACTACGACAACTCGACGCAGCAGCCCACGGTCTTGCCCGCGCGCTTCCCCAACTTGTTGGTGAACGGCTCACAGGGTATTGCCGTTGGTATGGCGACCAAGATCCCGCCGCACAACCTCGGTGAAGTCATCGACGCCGTGCTGCACCTCTTGGCCAACCCCGAAGCGACTCCGGACGACCTCATGGCCTTCGTGAAGGGTCCCGACTTCCCTACCGGCGCACAGATTCTTGGACGCCAGGGCATCATGGACGCCATCCGTACCGGACGCGGTTCCATCAAGATGCGCGCTGTCGCGGAGATCGAAGAGACGAACACGGCCTCACGCATTGTCGTGACCGAGTTCCCCTACGAAGTCTCGGTGGAGTCGATCGAAGAGAAGATCTACGAACTCGTCAAGAACAACGACATCGACGGCATCGCCGAAGTGCAGAACGACTCGGCTGGCCGCCAGGCCCGTCTGGTCATTCGCCTCAAGCGCGACGCCAACGCCAACGTGATCTTGAACAAGCTCTACAAGAACACCAGCCTGCAGACGACCTTCGCGGTGAACCAGCTAGCGCTTGTTGACGGCGTGCCGCGCACGTTGAACTTGGCGCAGGCGCTCGCCGTCTACATCGACCACCAGGTTGACGTGGTGACGCGCCGCACGCAGTTCCGCCTGCGCAAGGCCGAGGCCCGTGCCCACATCGTCGAAGGCCTCTTGAAGGCCATCGACATGCTCGACGCGGTGATTGCCACGATTCGTAACTCGGACGACCGCGGTGCGGCCCGCATCTCACTGATGGCGAGCCCCTTCGACTTCTCCGAAGAACAGGCCAACCACATCCTCGACATGACGCTGGGTCGCTTGACGCGACTGGGTCGTAGTGAGCTCGAAGACGAGATGGCCAAGTTGCGTGCCTTGATCGCCGAACTCCAGGAGATCCTCTCCACCGACGCGAAGCTGCGCAAGGTCATCTCAGACGAAATCACGGTGATCCGTGACAAGTACGCGACCCCGCGCGTGACGCAGATCGTCAACGACCCGGGCGAGCTGGGCATGGAGGACCTCATCGACGATGAGGAAGTCGTGATCACGATGACCCAGGCCGGCTACATCAAGTCGGTCTCGGCCGACGCCTTCCGCACCCAGGCCCGTGGTGGTCGTGGTGTCCAGGGCGCCAAGCTCAAGGAAGAGGACTTGGTCGAGCAGATTGTGCACACGTCGACGCACGCCTACCTCTTGTTGTTCTCCAACTTGGGACGCGTCTTCCGCCTGCGCGGACACGAAGTACCGATCAAGGAGCGCACCGCGAAGGGTACCGCCGTCGTCAACTTGTTGAACCTGCAGCCCAACGAGCGCATTCAGGCCATTGTCACCACGGACGACTTCCCCAAGGACAAGTTCCTGGTGTTCGCCACCGCTGACGGCACCGTGAAGAAGACGCCGTTCTCGGAGTATGACAAGTCCCGTCGCGAAGGCTGGATTGCCATCAAGCTGCGCGCCGGCGACGAAGTGGTGCGCGTGGTCGCGACCAGCGGCAACGACGACCTCATGGTCGTTACCTACCGCGGTATGTCGATTCGCTTCAACGAGTCCGAAGTCCGTGAGATGGGTCGTGACGCCACGGGTGTGCGCGGCATCAAGCTCAAGGAAGACGACAAGGCGATCTCGCTCGACCTCATCCGTGACGACGCCGACCTGTTCCTGGTTACCGACACTGGTTTTGGCAAGCGCGTCAAGGTCGAGCGCTTCAACCGCCAGGGTCGTGGTGGCATGGGCGTGCGCGCCATCAAGCTCACCGCGGCACGCGGCTTCGTGGTCGCGGCCTTCATGGTGCGACTGGCCGACGAAGTGCTGCTGGCCTCGAGCGGTGGTGTGTTGATTCGCACCGCGGCGAAGGAGATCTCCTCGCAAGGTCGTGACGCCACGGGTGTGCGCGTGATGAACCTCGACGAAGGTCACAGCGTCGCGACGGCCGCCGCCGTTCCCGCAGAGAGCGAAGCGTAACGCGGTGCGCCCTGTGGCGCGTCGCGGAGAGAGAGCAACTCGTTATCGCCACCTTCCCACGGCCTCGCAGTCGTGGGGGGTGGCGATGTCTCGTATCATGAGTGCCATGACTCCTCGCACGCCCTTGGCCCCGTCACGGCCGTCGCGAGGTGCACTGACCACTGCCGTTCTCGTTTCGCAGGGGCGCTAAGTGCTGATTGTCCGTGATCTAGCTATTGAAATTGGTGCGCGCCGCATTCTTGAGCCTGTCTCCTTCACCGTTGGAAACGGTGAAAAGGTTGGCCTCGTCGGGCGTAACGGTGCGGGCAAGTCAACGTTGTTGTCGGTGCTGTTGCTGCAGACTCCCGAGCACCTGCGCATTAGTGGCCAGGTGCAACACCAGGGTCGCGTTGCCCACCTGCCACAGGAGCCAGTACCCGGCGGTCTGGGTGTGGAGCCCATTGGCTTGAGCCACGTCTTGAGTGCGCGCGGTATTGACCGACTCGACGCCGACATGAACCAGGCGCGCCACGACCTGGCGGCCGACCCTACCGAAGAAACCATCGAGCGCTTCACCGCGCTCGAAGAGGCCTTCCGCGAAGCCGGTGGCTACGAAGCCGAGTCCGAAGTGGCCCGTCTGGCCGACGGCCTTGGCCTCGAGCAAGAACTGCTCTTGGAAGATTTGAATTCGCTCTCCGGTGGTCAGCGTCGTCGTATTGACTTGATGCGCGTCCTCTACGAGCAGCCCGAAACAATGGTGCTCGACGAACCTACGAACCACTTGGACAAAGCGGCCAAGCGCTGGCTCTTCGATGAACTCGATCGCTTCCGCGGCACTGTTCTGGTGATTAGTCACGACTTGCCCCTGCTGGACAAGTCCATTGACCGGGTGTTGGCACTACGCGACGCGCAGCTGCGCGAATACAAGGGCAACTACACCAAGTTCCTCGAGCAAGAAGAGGCCCGTCGCCTCAGCGAAGAGAAGATGGCGGCGCAGCAGGGCGAGAAGATCGACCAGCTCACGAACCTGGCGAACTCCATGCGTGGCCAAACGGCCGCTCGCGCCCGCTTGGCCAAGGTGCTCGACCGCAAGGTGGAGAAACTCGAAGAGAACCGCGTTGAGGTCACCAAGAAGGAGAAGAAGGTCACCTTCCGACTCCCGCCACCCCCGCGTAGCGGTGATGTGCCCATGACCGTCGAACACGTGGGCGTCCAATACGGGGACTTGCGGGTCGTCAACGACGTCAACTTCATCACCCGTCGCGGCGACCGCATTTTGATTGTGGGAAAGAACGGTGCCGGTAAGTCGTCGCTGCTCAGGTGTTTAGCCGGCACCCAAAAGAAGTTCGAGGGCTCCGTGAAGTTTGGTGCCAATGTCCAGGTCGGCTACTTTGCCCAGGAGCACGAACAGCTCGACTTCACCAAGACGGTCCTCGATCACCTCGAAAACGCCACGGTCCAAACCGAGGTGCAGCGCCGCGCCCTGCTGGGTGCCTTCGGTCTCAAGGGCTCCGCGGCCCATCAGTTGCCGGGCACACTCTCCGGTGGTGAGCGCGCGAAGTTGGCGTTGGCGATCATGGCCGCCTCGGACGCCAATCTCCTGCTCTTGGACGAACCGACGAACAACCTCGACCCGGCCAGCGTGCAGGCGCTGGGCGAGATGATGGGGCAGTGGCAGGGCACGATTGTGGCCGTGAGCCACGAACGCGACTTTGTCGAGGCGCTGAAGCCGACGCACGCCGTCTTGTTGCCCGAGGAGTACTTCGACCTCTGGCGCGACGACTACATGGACCTGATTGAACGCCGCTAGGGCCTATTCGATGCCGGTGTACCAGGGACTGGTGCGCGGCGGATAGGCCAACTGGAAGGCCCCGTGCTGCAAGGCCAGGTTGGGGTTGTAGTAGGGGTCGCGAGCGATCTCTAAGCCCCAGCGGTCACGAATCATCAAAATCTCGCGCATGAAGCGGCGATACTTTTCGCCCTCGGTGTCGAGGCCGCGCGAGACTGACTCGTAGTGCACCAACTGGGCGTGGGGGGTGTAGGTGACCTTGAGGCCCGTGCGCTGAACGCGCAGACAGAAGTCGATGTCGTTGAAGGCGACCTGGAGGGCTTCGTCGAGCCCGCCAACGTCGTCCCAGGTGGAACGGCGCACCACGATGCACGCCGCGGTGCAGGCCTGGAACTCCGAGGCCAGCGACGTGCGACCAAAGTAGCCGTGGTCAGTCTTGTCGTGGAACTGATTGACGTGCGTGGCCAGTCCCTGGGGACCCAGGATGACGCCCGCGTGCTGCACGCGGCCGTCGGGGTAGATGAGCTTGGCGCCGACGAGACCAACACCGGGCTGCCAGAGCTGGGCGACCATGGCCGACAACCAGTCCGGGGTGATGACGGTGGTGTCGTCGTTGAGCAGACACAAGACCTCACCACGGCAGGCACTGACCGCACCATTGTGCAGGGCGGAGTAGTTGAAGGGGCGGTCGTCACGCACGACCGTGACGCGCTCATCGAGTGAGTCGAAGAAGGCCAGCGTCTCGGGCTTCACCGAGCCGTTGTCGATGATGACAATTTCGAATGCGGGATACGTCGTGTCGGCCAACACGGAACGCACGCAGTCCTCCAGGTAGACGCCGTCACGGGTCGGGATCATGATGGAGACCAGTGGCGGCTCGGCGGGCAGGTCAAAGAAGACGTCAGCAAATCCCGTGCCGGCCACTTCGCGAACGTCACCAGAAACACCACGACGAGCCAGCGCGTCGGCGACCGCACGACGACCAGCCGTGAGCGCCCACGGCTTGGCCTCGGACGTCTGCGACGTCGAGCCGATGTGACTACGCCAGTGATAGAGGACGTGGGGAATGTGGATGATGGTGGAGCGGTCCACGATCTCGCTCACGCGCAGCACCAGGTCCCAGTCCTGGGCGCCGTCGAACTCACTACGCAGCCCCCCGAGTTCATTCACCAAAGCACGGCGCACCGTCGTGAGGTGGCAGACGTAGTTCTGTCCCAGCAGCAACAGGGGGTCGAAGTCGCTCTTGAAGTAGGGCATGAAGACTTCGTGGGCTTCATTGAGCTTGTCTTCGTCCGAGTAGAGCAGCGTGGCGTTGGGGTGTTCTTCAATGGCCAGGGCCACGTGCAGCAGGGCGTATTCGACAATCGTGTCGTCGTGGTCCATGAAGACCAGCCAGTCACCCGTGGCCTGCGCGATAGCGGAATTCGTGGCCGCGGAGATGTTGCCGTTCGTTTCGCGGGTGACCAACTTGACGCGCTCGTCGCGTGCGGCGTACTCGGCGACGATGGCGCGCACCGCGGCGTCGGGTGAGCAGTCGTCAGCGATGATGAGTTCAAAGTTCGGGTAGATCTGGGCCAGCACCGAGTCAATGGCCTCACGCAAGAAGGCATGGTCAGTGTTGTAGGTGGCCATGACGATGGAGAACGTCGGGCGGTTCTCCATTAGCACTAGTCGGCGTCGCAGGTGGCCGCGGTTCTCGTCAGTCATCGCCCGATACTGGAGCACCCAGGCGGCGTAGCCATTGGCCTCGAGACGGGGGCTTTGGCGACCACTATTGCCCTTGATGAGGACCTTGAGGGCGTGAATGAAGAGGCGCGCTCCTCGCTTCAGGAGGTCAAAGCGGATCTCCCACTTGCCGGCGACGCGAACAGAGGGGGCCGGCGCCGGCGCTGGTGCGGGGGCCGCCGTGGGGCCAGCCTGCAATGGGGCGCGCCCTAGCCGACGGCGAACACCGTTTTCCAGAACGTTGGTGGCCTTGATAATCAAGATCATCAGTGGGTACCACCGCGAGGCGGTGATGGGACGAAATTGAGCGGCGATGTGCTGGTTGTGGGCCGACTCGAGCTCGTAGACCTTGTTCATCTCGCGAAGAACGGTGACCTCGTTTGCGCGCAGCGTGTGCGCTTGGTGCGTCTGGGAAATCGGTGCGCCGCTGTCGTCTTCAAATACGGTCACGATCCACAAGTCCCTTCACTGGCCATGTTTCAGGCACGCGGCTCGTTCTATCTTACCGAGCAGGTCGAGATTTTCTGGTGTTGCGCACGGCATTCACGCGGTGCCACTGCGCCCGGAACCAATCGAATCGACCGACGTCGCGTATGGCGTGCGGGAGGCCGAGGCGTTGCAGTCGATTACGACGTCGCGTGGCCGCCAGTGCGCCCAGTCCGACGAAGAAGCCCACTTCAGCGAGCAGTTCGTGTGGCGGGGTGAAGTTGAAGGTCACGTGTGATGTGCCAGCCGGCACCGCCAGCGCCTGGTACGGCGCTTGTAGGTCAAGACCAACCCCATTGCCGTTCACTGCGGCGGTCCACCCTGGCATCGAGAGTTCTCGGCGAATGAGGATGGACGTAGAAGGACAGGTCACGGTAACGGCATTGAGAGAGGAGGCCGAAATCGTGCAGCCGGCTGCGGTGTAGAGGCCGGTGGTGAAGGGGAACTGGTAGATCGTGTAGGTCCCGTCTTGGTAGACCGAGCGCAGTCCAGCAGTGGCCAGCGCTGGGCTCATCGGCCATTTGGTGAAGGCGATGGCGTACTTCACGCCGGCGTTTTCGAACTGGGGCATGTGCGCCGCGAGGGCCGCACCAAAGGTCACGGCATCGGCCGTTCCCTGCCACACCATGTACATCCCTGTGGGGTTGGCTCGACCAATGGGGATATCGCTGTTGATTAACGTCTGGAACTTGGCCGAGAAGGGAAGGTCGTGCGCGTTGAGGTCGCTAATTGCGAAGTAGCTCGCCCAGTTCGGTGAAATCGGTCCAAAACTGATGAAGCGCGACCCTTGCAGGTGGGTTTCGAGAAAGTTCAATGGGCCTTGCGCCACGGTGATGGAAGTGGGGGCTAAGACTTCAGGTAGACCAAAGGCGAAGCCCGCGTCGGTAATGAGGGCTAAGGCGATGACGGCGATGGCAACCGGACGGCGCAGCAGTACGGGAGCACCCCACATCACCGCCAGAGCGATCAAGGGGAGCGCGCGGCCAACGACCACCATCATGTGCATATGGTTTTGCCAGACGACACCACGGGTGTAGGTGGCGCCGTAGAGCTCGGCGACGAGGAGGAGTAGGAAACTTGCTCCGGCCGCGAAGTGCCATGACCGCTGCGGTCGGCGTTTGGCAAGTAAGTCGTCGAGGCCGAACATGGCCAACATGATTAACGCCATTTCACAGGTGGCGATGATGTAGCGGCCGAGCACAATCTTGTTGACCTGAGGAATCATGTCCCAGTAGTCGAGAACGTGAAAGAAATTGAAGGCCCCGAGAAGACTCAGCACGGTCCAGCCGCCGAGAAAGAGTCGGATGCGACGATAGGTGGGGCCACCAAGGGCGTAGAGGGCGAGTGTGACGACTCCGATGGTGAAGTATCCACCGACCGATCCCCAGACGCGGTCCAGCGCGACGTCGCCTTGAATGGGGCCATAGACGTAGGGGTCGACAAACATCGGCCAGATTTGATGTGGGAGTGCGACACCGCTGGTGTCGGCGTGAATGCCCACCAGGGCGACCTTCAAGAAGTCTTCAAAGGCCACCAGAATTGGCAACGCCAGTACCAGGCCACCGATGAATCCAGCCGCGAGCTGAACGATCCCGTGCTTGCGATCACTGCGTGGGAGGGCCGAAAGACGAAAGAAGGCGTAGATGCCAACGAAGAGCGTGTCGAAGTAGGCAACTTCGGGGAAGCCGGCGTAGAGCGAGAGGGCTACCGCAATGGCGAGTAGGCCCCATCGCCACTGTCGCTTCCCGGCGCTGCGAATGATGAGTTCTACCCCCAACATCGCCAACGGCAAGAACGCTACGGGATTCTCTACCGAGTTTCCCAACCAGGCCAGGGTGCCGTTGAGCCCAAAGAGAACACCAATGACGCAGGCAATTAGTTCAGAAGTGACAAAGCGACGACACAACAGATAGGTCGAAACACCGGCAATGAGTTGCAGGGCTAAGTGAAACCAGACCAGACCGTTGGGAAGTGCGAAGAGCAGGACCAACGGGGACAAGGCACCGGACTGCATTTCGCCCGCCAGCGGCATGCCGATGCCTTCGAATGGGTTCCACCAGGGCAAGTGACCATGAAGGAGATCAGTGGCGGCCAGGTGACCCAACGCCTGGGTTAAGAACCCGACATTGGGGTCAATGGCGGGGTGGCTGCAGGCAGTCCAGCACGTCGCGTGAGCAATGCCCGACGTCCACCAGATGGCGTCTTGCTGGGTGATGCCGAAAATGTAGAGGATGTTGGCGAGGACAATAACGCCGACCACGATGCTGAGACCGAGGGGTGACCCCCACAGTCGCGCGCGGGCAGCCCACGATGCCAAACTCTGACTTCGAGGGGGGTGAGATAGTCCTTCAACGGTAGTCACGTCGTCACCATCTCCTTTGACCCCGACACACCGTTGTCCACCACCTACTCTACCAACGACCCCTTAGAAAATGGGGGTCTACAGGTAGGTGCCGGTGCTCGATGCTGCTGAGGAGACGTTGACCTTGGAGACTTTGCCCATCTCCTCGTAGAGTTCAGCCAGCGTCTTGGCGGAGTCGACGCTGAGTCCCAAGCGGGCGCTCGCGTCCGATGCCGAGAATGGCCCGAACTCAATGGTGGCCAAACAGCGACCAGGGCGGACCAGGGCGGCGTCGAGAGAGCTCGGCGGTGCGTTCGTTGACAGCAGAATCAACAGATTGCTCGTGGCGCCCACGATGCCGTCGGTGGCGTTGAGGAGGCGTGAGATTCCTGCCCCGCGGGTGCCGCCCTTCTCAGCGATCTCGTCGGCGTCTTCGATTACCACGATGCGTGTGAGGTCGTTGTCAACAAACGTCACCATGTTCATGAAGTAGTTGATCTGATTGAGCATGCGTTCGGGGTCAAGAACTAAGGCCGCGCGCGACCACTCCTTCCACGACGTGAGCAGACTACGAATGGCCCACGTCTTACCTGTGCCGGGAGGTCCGTGGAAGAGGATGATGCGGCCGTTGTCCTTGGTGTCGGCACGCGTCAGCCCGGCGAGTTCTTCGAGACCCTTGCGCGTGGCGGCGGTGTAGTTGTTTTGAATCTTGGCCCACTCTGTGTCGTCAAAGTTGCGCATGGTGGGGTAGTCGTCCCCTGACCAGATTTCGAAGTTGGTTGTCTTTGGTTCGGCTACCGACGTTTCGAGACCGGACTGAAAACGTGTGGCCATCTCACGAATGGCCTCCATGCTCTGTCCACCAAAGTACGAACCAACGTGACCTTCACCGATTGTCACGGACGCCCACCAGTCGATGCCGCGCAACAAGTAGATCGCACGTTCACCCGAGGCGTAAGAACGTTCGACGGTGCACGTCGGCAAGTAGAAACTGATCGACTGCAGGGTGTAGGGCTCGGACCGCACGTAGGTGAAGTGGGAGCGAAGCGCGTGGGTGAACTCACCTTTATAGAAGAGTTCGATGAAGGCACTCTCGGGCAGGTGATTGGGATTCTGGTGATGGTCGCTGTGACCGTAGGTGAAGCTGGGGTGTCCCGCCGCGAGGGTGGTGCCCGGAAAGGCACTGAAGAGTTCGTCCATAGTTGTCATGGAGAAATGTTGCCAACCCCCTGTGACACGACGGGCGGGTCATGTGACAGTGGCCCCGTATCCTTGGCACTTCACTACGTTGGAGGTTGCATGTCACCATCACCCACAGACTCGTCAGCCTTAGCCACCGCGATTACCCGAGAGCTGGCGGCCACCCCAGGCCAGTTCGCTACCGAGCTCGCTCGCACCCTCAAGGTTGCCAAGGGTGACGTCAACTCCCTCCTCTACAAGAGCGATCAATTTGTTCGGACGGAAGACTCCAAGCCCCGATGGTTTCTGGCCAGTGATGCTGAGAAGGCACCGTCAATCGCAACGACGCCGTCAGTTGGGGGAACTACGAAGAACGCCGCGGAGCGCGTGATGGAAGAACTCTTCGGCGACCACGAACCCGACGATGACCCCTTAGACCCCGAGGCACTGGCTCGCTTCACGAAGGTCGCCACCGAGCCGCGCCGCGCCTTTGTTGCCGGAGAGCGTAGCGAGGACAACCCGCACGACTTGTACGTGTGGCAACGTGAGGCACTACAGCGCTGGCGTGACAACAAGTACCACGGCATCATCGATGCCGTCACGGGTGCCGGTAAGACACGCCTGGCTGTTGCGGCGATTGACGAGCACCAGCGGGCCGGTGGCCGAACGGTGGTCATTGTCCCCACCATTGTCTTGTTGCACCAGTGGGTGGCCGTTCTTGATGCCGCACTGCCGGGCGTGCGCGTCGGCCGCGTCGGTGACGGACACAATGACGACCTTGATCGCTATCCCGTTGTTGTTGCGGTGGTCGCCTCCGCTCGCAACCGGGCCTTCCTCCTTCGCGGTGCATCGGGCCTCCTGGTGGTGGACGAATGCCATCGGAGTGCATCGGAGAAGAACCAGGAAGCACTTGACGAACGCTTCGAGCGTCGACTCGGCCTTTCGGCAACCCACGAACGACTCGATAACGCCCACGAAACGGTGCTGCTGCCGTATTTTGGCCGTGTTGTCTACACACTGAACTACAAGCGCGCCATTGACGACGGCGTTATCACCAACGTCCGGGTGGCCTTCGTCGGGGTTAACTTCACCGAGGAGGAGGCGCAACAGTACGCCCTCATTGTCCACCAGCTCTCCACGGTCCGACGCAACCTCATTCGCACCTACGGTGTGCGTTCAGCACCGTTCAGCGTGTTTCTTGACGACGTGTTGCGACTCACCCGTTCCGGACCAGCCAAGGCCTCGATGTCGGCAAACAGGTGGTTGACGCTGTGGCGTGAAAAGAAGGAGATGCTGGCGGAGACGCCGGCCAAGATGAATGCCGTATCGTCATTGGCGTCGACGTTTCGAGACGCTGACCGGACCTTGTTGTTTACGCAGTCGATCCTGTCGGCGAACACCTTGGCGTCGTCGTTGACTGACATGGGCATTAGCGCTTCAGCGCACCATTCGGACTTGAGCACCGATGAGCGCGACGTCATCATGTCGTCGTTTGCGGCGGGATCAACCACGGTCTTGGCGTCGGTGCAGACGTTGGAAGAGGGTGTTGACGTGCCCGACGCCGATCTGGCCGTTATCGTTGCGTCGTCCAAGCAGCGTCGCCAGATGATTCAGCGCATGGGGCGCGTCATGCGACGCAAGGCCGACGGCCGAGATGCGCGCTTCATCATTTTGTTCGTGAAGAACACCGACGAAGATCCGCGATTGGGTGCGCACGAACTCTTCGTCGAGGAACTCTTAGCGGTCGCTCGCGAGTCGGCCATCTTCGAAACGTCGCAGGCCTCGGAAGTGCGTGCGTTCCTCGATCCTCGCCGACTCTAAACAACAATCCCCGGTGCGAACACCGGGGATTGTTGCTCTTTCAGGGGGAAGAAATGAAGCGGCGTTTTAGATGTCGCCGTGATGCTTGCGCTCGTAGGCCATGAAGTGACGAACGGCGAGTGCGGCGGCGATGAAGCCCAGGGCGGGGAACGTAAGAACGGTAATCAACAACATGTGGATCTCCTTGTTTGTTTTGGGGGTGCACCCACTATGGCGGTCCAGCATGAAAACTTCGCAACAGAAATGTAAGGAGTTCGTTAAGACGCCCGAACTCTTATCTCGTCTTTAGGAACCAGCGAGGAGCGACGTGTTCTAACGTGACACGAGACCTCATTTTGGAGATGTAGATGCGTACCTTTACCGCCACCCCGTTGCCCACCGAGCGCTACACCCTCGGCGAAGGAATTCGATGGGACGAGGTCCGTCAGGAGCTCGCCTGGGTCGATATCGCTGGCATCTCCAGTCGTATGATGCGCGCACGTGTCAGCGACGAGTCAGTTGACATCGTCGCCACGCACGAGTTTGCTCCAAACTTCACGGTCTTCGCCCCCTTCGCTGACCGTTCCCTTGGCTGGCTGGCTGGCTACAACGACGCCATCGTGCGCTTCACCCAAGGTGGTGACGTGGTCCACCTGGTGACGCTCGAACCAGGGACGGCCGGCACACTTCGCACCAACGACGGAACGGCTGATCCATGGGGTGGATTCTGGGTGGGCACGATGGGGACGCGGGGACACGAGCCCATTGGTTCGCTCTACCGATACGTCAACGGTGAGGTCACCACGGTGCGAGAGGGATGCACGATTCCCAACGGCACGAGTTGGAGCGCCGATGGGCGAACCATGTATTGGACGGACTCGGCGCTGGGCACGATTTTTCGTGCGCCAGTCGATGAGGCGGGCTGGCCGGGCACATTTGAACCGTTCATTGTCTTTCCCGACCCGTCCATGGAAGCGCCCGATGGGCACTGCATTGACGAACGTGGGCACCTTTGGGTGGCCGTTTGGGGCGGCCGTGAAGTGCGGGAGTTCACACCGGAAGGCGAGCTCGTTGGCCGTGTCGCGGTCGACGCGCACCAGGTCTCGTGCTGCACCATTGGCGGCCCCTCGGGGACGACGTTGTTCATCACGACGGCGCAAGAAGGGTATTCAGCGGAGGACTCACGCCGCGATCCCCACGCGGGAAAACTCTTTCGCTGCGAGATCGACGTTCGTGGGCGTTCACTCTTGGCGGCGTCCGCGTTCTAGGCCTCTCGCCCGACATGTCACACCGGGCGGTCACCATAGAGGTGGACAGAGAGAGAAACGAGATTAATGAACCAGAGCACCTTGTCGTTTATTCAGTTGGATCGCGTGATTGGCGCCGTTATCGGAAGTGCCGTTGGTGATGCCCTCGGCGCCGGATACGAGTTCGCTACCCCACCTGAACCTTCGATGGTGACCATGAAGCCCGGCACTTTGACGGGTGCTCCGGCGGGTCACTGGACCGACGACACGGCAATGGCGCTGGGCATTCTCCGAGTGCTGGCGGCGGGACATCGACTCGATGATCCGGCCGCGGTGAGTCTGGTCGCTGACCAGTTTCTCGACTGGTTCTACTCCGGGCCATCAGACGTTGGTATGCACACGTCGCGGGTCTTGTCGGCAACGACGGGTCCGGACGACATGGCTGCGGCAGCGTTATGGGAGCAGCAGCGCCGACCCGACTCGGCGGGCAACGGGTCCTTGATGCGCACCGGCCCGGTGGCCCTCACCGCACTGGGTGATGATGAGGCCATTGCCGAGGCCGCGCGCGCCGTGTCGGCGCTCACCCACGCGCACCAAGACGCCCAAGACGCCTGTGTGCTCTGGTCCATCGCCATTGACCGCGCCATTCGAAACGGTTCTCTCGAAGGACCTCGAGCCGGCCTTCCTCTGCTGTCCGCCAGCCAAGCGGAAAAGTGGGAGTCGTGGATCGACGATGCGGAGCGCCGCGCACCGCACACCTTTCGTCCAAACGGGTACGTGGTCACCGCGCTGCAGGCAGCGTGGTCGGCGATTGTTCACAGCCGGGGAGCGACGAATCACTTTGATGCGGGACTGCGGCTAGCGATCTCCATTGGCGACGATACCGACACCGTGGCCGCGATTGCCGGCGCCCTCTTGGGGGCCGCCTACGGCGTGACGAGCGTCCCCTTTGTCTGGCGCCACGGCTTGGCCGGGTGGCCCGATGGACTGCGAGCGATTGACCTGACCACCTTGGCGGTGCGGGCCGCACGCGGCGGTGACGACCCCGATGGGTGGCCCAGCGTTGCGTCAATGGCCTCTACCTACACCCGTTTTTCCCCTCGGGGTGGGACCTACGTGTTTGAGCAGGACCCCGGCGTGGTGTTTGGCGATTTTGGTGCGCTCGCGACCACGACGACGGACGCCTACCTGTCGCTGTGCCGAATTGGCGTCGATGATCGCAAGGTGAGTGACCATGAAGTCGTCTGGTTGGTGGACAAGCCACTCAACGCCGATGCTGCTCGCGTCCTGGCCGACACGGCCGACGCGATTGCGTCTCTGCGAGCCCAGGGCAAGACGGTCTTCGTCCACTGCGTGCGGGCCGAGAGCCGTACGCCAACGGTAGCGATGGCCTGGCTCATTCGTCACCACGCGCTGACTTGTGATGATGCGATTGATCTCGTCCTGGCTACCATTACTACCGCTGCCCCCGAAGGCAGTTTGTTGGATGGCGTGCGCCAGATCTCGTCGCTCGCTACCAGTTGATTTGGTAGACGTTGCAGGGTGCGCTGATGCCCTTCAGTGCAACTTCGATGGGGCCTTCGGCGGGAAAGACGCCCCCAAGTGAGCGATAGACGTCGTCAGTGACGCGAATGTCCCCACCACCGGCGCTCGCGGCAACCCGTGCGGCAACGACGACCGTCTTGCCGAAGAAGTCTCCTGCCTCTTCGCGAGCATTGCCGGCGTGAATGCCGATACGCACCGGGACACGGATGCCGTCGAATCCGTCACGAAGGGCGCGTTGAATACCCTGGGCCGCGGCAATAGCGGCGCCCGGCGCGGTGAACGAGATCATGAATCCGTCACCCTGGTTCTTCACAATGGTGCCACCAAACATGGCAACCTGCTGCTGCACCAGGTCGTCGTGCCAGCGGTGCAGCTGCATCCAGCGGTCTTCACCTAATGCCTCGAGCAAGACGGTGGAACCTTCGATGTCGGTGAACATCACTACGACGTTGCCGTCAGCGGTGCGCAACGCGAGGGTGGTGTCGTCGTCGTGGGCCATGCTCAACAGTGAGTCGAGCGAGGTGGTGATGTCGAAGCCGATCACGTCGGCGTTGGGAACGCCGTTTGAGGAGTGGGCGTGCACCACGCGCCAGTATGGTCCTTCCCGGCGAAAGATCAGCGTCATGCGCATGCGGACCTCTACGCCATGGGCGAGCATCATCGTGAGATCGGTGGCCACCCATCCAAACGTGCCGTCTTTCCAGGCGACGGTGGTGCCGGGCTCAACGGACTCGATGCCCATTTCGGTCAGCTGAACGGCGACGAGCTTTAAGAAGTCGTTGCGGTTATCCCACCACTCGAGTTCGTCGGTGCCGATGACGAGGAACGATTCGTGGGTGGAGGACATGTCGGCGAAGGCCTGCATGTCACCAGTTACGAGGGCGCGGGTATAGCTCTCGGCGAGTTCAATAAGTTCGGGGGCACGCTCCACGAACTTCAGCCTACAAAAGCGCTTCAGTAGCGGCGAACGCCCACAAATCTCCCTAACGTCGAGGTGACCACCAGAAGCGTTCACCCAAGGTCAACGCCATGGCCGGCACTAACACGGTGCGAACAATCAGCGTGTCGAGCAGTACACCGGTGCAGACAATCACGCCGATCTGGGTCAACGCAATCAGCGGGAGCACGCCAAGAACGAGGAAGACCGAGGCCAGCAAGATACCGGCCGAGGTGATGACCCCACCGGTGGTGCGCAGGGCTTCGAGCATGCCGGCGTTCGCCCCGAGGTGACTCTTCTCTTCCTTGGCCCGGGCCGTGAGGAAGATGTTGTAGTCAACACCGAGGGCCACCAGGAACAAGAAGGCGTAGAAGCTGGTGCCGGTATTGAGTGCGGGGTAGCCCAGGACGTGGATGAACAAGAACCACGAGATACCGAGCGCGGCAAAGTAGGTGCCGATGACGGACGCCAGCAACAACAGCGGGGCGACGAGCGAGCGCAGCAGCACGAACAACACGGCGACCACCACCAGCAGGATCAGTGGGGCAAGGAGACGCGTGTCACGGTGTGACTCGTTCGTGGTGTCGAGGGCAATGGCACTGTCGCCACCAACGGCCACGCCGGTAATGCCGGCAAAGTGGTGGCGCAACGTGGTGATTAGCGCGAAACTGGCCGAAGAACTTGGCGCAGCTGACGTCGTGAGGTCCAGCTCGCTCCAGGTGGCGGTCGAGGGGCCGGCGCTCACGCTGTCTACACCCGTGGTGGCGAGGGCGATTGCTCGCACGGCCTGCACTTGGCTGGTGGGCGCGATGACAACCACGGGATCGGAGCTGCCCGCGGGGAAGGCACTCGCCAAGACGTTCTGGCCAACCACACTTTCGGGCGTGGCGGTGAACTGCTGCGTGGTGGAGAGACCGGACTTGGTACCCAGGCCCAACGCCGAGGCCACGACGAGAAACACGATGACGACAATCACGGTGAGGCGCGGTCCCTTCGCGACGGTCGCACCAATGCGGGAGAAGACGCGGCCGTCGCTGTGGCGAACATCACCCACCGTGGGGACCAGTGGCCAGAACAGTCCACGACCAAAGACCACGAGCGCAGCGGGCAAAACGAAGTGACCGAAGAGGGCCGCCACGACGATGCCGATGCCCGCGGCGTATCCGAGCGCACGAGTGCCCATCAGCGTCGACAGCAGCAAGAGGCCAAGTGAAATAGCCACGGTGCTGGCGGACGCGAAGATCGACTCGCTCGTCTTCTTGAGGGCAGTGCGCATAGCCGTGAAGCGATTGGCTTCGTGGCGCAGCTGATCGCGATAGCGAGCGATGAGGAGCAGGGCGTAGTCCGTGCCGGCACCGAAGACGATGACCTGGGCGATGCCCGTGGATGCCCCGTCGAGTCGAATACCTACGTGAGGAGCGAGGTGCGCGGCGATGCTGGCCGACACCTGGTCGGCCATGCCCACTACCAGAAGCGGGATGAGCCACAAGACGGGGCTGCGGTAGGTGGCAATCAGCAGCAGTGCCACCACGAGGACGGTGGCCAGGAGCAAGTTGGTGTCTGCACCGTTGAAGACACGACCAAGGTCGGTGGTGAAGCCGGGTGCTCCGGTGACGGCCGTCCGCACACCAGGAACGGTGTTCTTCTGCAAGAAGGCGCGCAGCGCTAGAACGCGGTTTGACACGGCATTGTCATCGGGCTTGGCTGACACGGCCAGCGTGGCAATAGCGACGCGACCATCCTTTGACACCAGCACGGGGCCGAGCAGCGATGACGTTGAGGTCGGTGTCGTGCGAGCGATTACTGACGCCAACTGATTGACCTCGGCGTGAATGCTCTGGATCTGCTGCGTCGTGAGTGCCTCGTGGTTTGCGCCGTAGAAGACGACAATGCCGGGCTCGACTGATGAAACGGGAAGCAGTGTCTGACGCTGGCTAACAATCCACGACTGGTCACTGTGCGGGAGCCCACTCACCGCCGAGGGCTCGTTAATGGTGGCGGTCTTTATAGAGAGAACGCCTCCCACCACGATGACGAAGAGCAGCACAACGGCGAGTGCACTGCGAAATTGACGGGGTGCCCACATGGGAGTCTCCTTGGAACGATGCCTCATGGAGTGTAGGGGGAGAAGCCGCAGAAACGAGGCGGATTAGACCTTTATGTTGTCGAATCGACACGGCTTTAAGAAGCCCCGAGGATTCATGGCCCCTAGGGGAAAAGAAATTGAAATATCTCGTCTCCATCTATTGCGGAGCCTGGCCACATTGCAAAGTGACCGTGACCGGCATAGTGGGCCCGAAGGTTCTGGTGCGGATGTACTGCGAACACTTCACTCCGAACAGAATTATCTTCGTAGGTGAGTCGTCCGTACCTTTGGTGGATCGAAATACTTCACCTTCAATCATGCCAGCTCCGACATACTTTGCGTCTAGGACTACGGCCTTAGGGATATCACCCGGCTTAAAAAGCACTACATCTGGAGTGCGTTTCCACTGTGTGCCTTCGTAGTCTTTCTCCGCTAAGCAGAGGCGCATCCAGCTTTCATCCGCATTCTTCTTAATCAGTGGCTCATAAGAAACGAAAAGGCCATTGGGATATTCGATAGTTGCTTGAGGGTGGAGTCTCTTACCGAATGACCATGCTTCAGGCAACAAAGGTAGCTGTTGGTGTGCGGTAAATCGGCAAAATGTTCCCTTGTTCAAAAATTTAGGTGGCGGGAAGTATCAGATTCTCTAATGAAGGCCAACTTCCCCTCCGATTAGGGGAAACACCAAGATGTAAAACATTGGTGGGCGAGGCGGGACT
>DAINRA010000015.1:0-41845 GCA_036742195.1 Acidimicrobiales bacterium | reverse complement strand
CGCCCCGCTGATTGCCTTCATTGTCAATCAGACGGACGGTCTCGACCCGAATGCGTTCATTGACGCGGTGGTCTCCAGGCACTGTTGCGATAATCAAACTCCTTGCTCTGCGCGACGCCACGATGGCGTCGCCACGGCAAGAGAGGCGCAAAAACCCTTGAACCCGCGGCACCTATCTGTGCCCAGGTGGAAGTCGAAGACGACCTCACTTGCTGTGAACTGCTTTACAAGGCTAGCAGATGGGGGCTCTGACGCCAACCCTCGGGCCCGCACGGCGGCGGCGATAGCACTGCTGGTTGGCCTCCCGCTAGCGTTGCCACATGAGCACTCCCGAGTTTTCCGACGAAATTGAGTACCTTCGCAACACCCCGGTTGAGCAGATTTTGGGCAATCACGTCTTTGTTTTGCTCCAGCTGGTCGCTGTGTATTTGGCCGCCACCCCACCGAATTTGTCGTCAGCGTCGCTGGTCATCGACACGCTGGTCGCCATGATTGACGCCGGCGGCGATCGCCTCGGCGAGCACGCACCGCTGTACCGGACGGCGTTGGCTGAAGTGCAGCAGGCCTACGCGCGCGCCGTCAGCACGAACTAGCGAACGCTGACCTCGGCGACCTCGTCGCGACCGAGGTGACCAACGACTCGCATCGCACGGGCATCCACGCCGACGGGAATGTCGCGGGTGCCATCGGCGATCGTGACGCAGTGGAAGTAGAAAGACTCCCCCGTCGCGGCGACGAAGGAACCGTCACCGCGCGTAGCGTCGAACGAGGCGATGACGCCCTCGATCATGCGGACAGTGGGCCTCGGCGAATAATGTTCGCCATTTCGAGAGCGGTCAACGCCGTCGCACGTCCGGTATTCGAGTGGTCGGGCTTGGATCGCTCCAACGCCTGGTCGACCGTGTTGGTCGTCAGGACGCCAAAGATAACCGGCGTGCCCGTACTGAGCTGAACGTCTTGGACACCGCGGGCACATTCCCCCGCCACCACGTCGTAGTGGCCCGTGTCGCCACGAATGACCGCCCCAAGCGTCAACACCACGTCAACGCGACCAGAGTCAATCATGGCCTTGGCCAGAAGAGGCAGTTCAAACGCGCCGGGGGCCCACCCCAAGGTGATGTCGTGGCGGTCGACGCCACGCTCGAGCAGTACCTCAAGGGCCCCGTCGAGCAGGCGCGTCGTGATGCCACCGTTGAATCGACCGCAGGCCAACCCAACGCGAATACCCTTGCCCTCTTCGGATGCCCGCAGGTAGGTGCCCACTCGCTCCGCGAGCAGCACTTCCGAAGTCGGATCAAAGGCGGTTTCGTTACTTGACGTCATCTAGACCCTCCAACAGGTGTCCCATTCGCTCACGCTTCGTGCGCAAATACTCAATGTTGTGTGCAGTTGGGTTACTTTGCAGACCCACCCGCTCCACAATGTTTAGACCAAATCCCTCGAGGCCGCCGTACTTCGCTGGGTTATTGGTCAACAGGCGCATGGTTGTCACGCCGAGGTCCACCAGAATCTGGGCACCAATGCCGTACTCGCGTGAATCCACCGGCAGCCCCAATTCAGTATTGGCGTCCACGGTGTCGACACCCCCCTCTTGGAGGGCGTAGGCGCGAATCTTGTGCCCGAGTCCAATACCCCGACCCTCGTGGCCCCGGAGGTAGACGAGCACGCCTGCCCCTTCTTCAGCGACCTTGTCGAGGGCGGCATGCAACTGCGGGCCGCAGTCACAGCGCAACGAGCCGAAGACGTCGCCCGTAAGGCACTCGGAGTGGACTCGAACCAACACGTTTTCGCTCGCCACGACATCGCCGTAGACGAGGGCGATGTGCTGTTCACCGTCGAGAACGTTTTCGTACACCACCGCGCGGAAGTCCCCGTGCAGCGTTGGTAGGGCGGACTCCGCCACGCGCTGCACGAGCTTCTCGTGCTGGCGCCGGTAGCGAATGAGGTCGGCGATGGTGACGATGGGCAAGCCGTGCTCGGCCGCAAACACTTGCAGTTCCGGCAGCCGCGCCATGTCGGTCTTGTCCTTGGTGACAATCTCGCACAACACACCCGACGGGAACTTGCCCGCCAAGCGACACAGGTCGACCGTGGCTTCGGTGTGACCGGCACGCTTGAGGACGCCACCGGGTCGGTAGCGCAACGGGAAGATGTGGCCAGGTCGATTGAGGTCGGTCGGCTTCGTGGCGGGGTCAATCAAGGATCGAATCGTCGCGGCGCGGTCCGACGCCGAGATGCCCGTCGTCGTGCCGTGGCGATAGTCCACGGTCACGGTGAATGCGGTACGCAGCGCCTCGGTGTTCTCCGCCACCATCAAGGGCAGTTCCAGTTCGTCAGCCCGACTGGCCTCAAGCGGTGAGCAAATCACACCGGACGTGTGCTCAAGGAAGAAGGCCATGGAGTCGGCGGTCACGTCCTCCGCCGCCATAACGAGGTCACCCTCGTTCTCGCGGTCCTCGTCGTCAACGACAACAATCATGCCGCCCCGCTGCAACTGGGCAATCGCCTCTTCAATTGTTGACAAGGCCATTAGATCTCCACATCTATTCGAATATCGTCGCCGAGCTGGCGTACACCGGTAAAGCGAGCTCGTCGCAACTGCGCCAGCGTACCGGTCGTGAGCCCGCGAAGCGCCCCCACCGTATCGAGAGCACCGGCAAACGCCGGTGCCTGGTACCAGACCACGTGGTTCACGAGGCCCTCATCGAGAAAGGCCGAGATAGTGGAGGGGCCGCCTTCGATGAGGACCTGCACCACGTCGTGCTCCCCCAGTTCGTCAAGCACTGCTCCGAGTGACCCCGTGCGCTCCCAGCAGGGGCGCACCGCGGCGCCCTCCGGGGCCGACCCGAGCACGACACGCAGCGGTGACAGCACCACATCACCCAACCGAGCAGTGAGGGTGGGATTATCGCTGCGAACGGTGCCCGCTCCAACGATGATGGCTTGGCTCTGGGCGCGCAGCACGTGTCCGTCACGTCGGGCCTCGGGGCCGGTAATCCACTGTGACGTGCCGTCGGCCATGGCGACCACACCATCGAGGGTGCTCGCGATTTTCGCCACCACGTAGGGGCGACCCGTCACTCGCTGCCAGATGTAGGGGGCGAGCTGGGCGCGAACGGCTTCAATTTCCACACCGGTGGTCACGGTGATGCCCGCAGCACGCAGTGCGGCGACGCCACCTCCGGCCACGCGGGGATCAGGGTCCATCGTGCCAACGATCACGTGAGAAATGCCGGCGGCAACGATGGCTTCGGTGCATGGTCCGGTTCGTCCAACGTGGCAACAGGGCTCCAAGGTAACGACCAACGTAGCGCCGGCTGCACGCTCGCCCGCGGCTGCCAAGGCCTGCACTTCAGCGTGGGACTCGCCAGGTACTTGGGTGTGACCGGTGGCAATCACTGCGCCGCTTCCATCAACGACAAGGGCTCCGACCCAGGGGTTTGGCGGCGCGTGGAAACGGGCCTTCTCGCCCTCAGCGATGGCATCAAGCATCAACGCCGAAGCGTTCAGCATCACTGGCGCGCAGCCACCGCAGCGGCGCGAATAGCGGCGGCGGCCTCAAGGGGGTTGGGCTTGTTGAAAATAGCTGAACCGGCGACCAGCACGTTGGCCCCCGCAGCGGCGGCGATCGGAGCAGTGTGCAAATCGATGCCGCCGTCAATTTCGAGGTCGCAGGCAAAGCCGCCAGCGTCAATATCGCGGCGAGCCTGACGCACCTTGTCCATCACGTCTTCAATGAACGACTGACCGCCAAAGCCGGGGTGCACGCTCATGATCATGAGGTAGTCAATGTCGCCGAGGAACGCTGCGGCGGGTGCGTAGGGCGTTTCGGGGTTGACGACCAGACCGACCCGCAGGCCCAGCGCGCGCGCATCGGCAATCAGGTTGGCAGTGCCACCCACTTCGATGTGCACCGAGACGCCGTTGGCGCCCGCATTCGAAAACGCCTCAAGGTAGCGACCGGGGTCACTCATCATCAAGTGGCAGTCGAAGAATTTTGAGGTGTAGGGGCGCAGTGATTTGATGACGGGCGGCCCGAGCGAGATATTGGGGACAAAGTGGCCGTCCATGACGTCCACGTGCAGCCAGTCCGTTTCAGCGTCAACCGACTGCACCTGCGCCGCCAAAACGCCAAAGTCGGCCGCAAGGATTGAGGGCGCAATGCGCAGCGCACCAATGGGGCCAGAATCAATCTTTGTCACGACTCAACCTTAGGTCGCAGAACGGCCCCCTACGACCACGTCGTGCCGTCAAAAGCCCGCGCACCCTGCCACCATGATGAAGCGCTCATTGGGCGACCGCCCTCGGGCTGCACCATGTGCAACGCGAGGCCACCATCAGCGCATCCCATGACGATGTCGTCGGCCACCTTGGTAATAACGCCGGGGCTCGCAGGGCTGCTTGAGGGCGAGGCTGCTAACACGCGAAAGCGCTTTCCCGCAACCTCACACCACGCTCGACCGAGTCGCACAATACGATCGGCCTCTTGAGCCGAGTGCGCGGCGTCCAGTCGAAACGTCGCCGGGCTCAGCTTTTCGGCGTAGGTTGCCTCGCCGGTCTGGGGCGTACTACGTGACGACCAGTCTGGTGTGGCCAATGTGGTCACGAGCAGTTCGGCGCCCATCGCGGCCAGTTCCGCGGTCAATGCAGCCGCTGACTTGCGGTCAATTGGGGTGCGGGCCTCGGCAAAGAGCGGCCCAGTGTCGAGCGTCACCTCGAGGCCCATAATGCCAACCCCCGTCTCGTTATCCCCCGCGAGGATTGCGCGCTCTACCGGTGCGGCACCGCGCCATCTCGGCAAGAGGGAGAAGTGCACGTTCAGCATCGGGAGCCGTTCAAGAACGGCGCCAGGAATCATGGCACCGTAGGCGACGACAATGCCCAGCTCCGCGGTGACGTCGTCGAGGTCGCGCACCGAGTGGGCGACGGCCAGGCCCAATCGTTCGGCCGCCGCTTTAACGGGGCTCGGCATCATGGCGCTACCACGACCGCGTCGGCGATCAGGGCGCGTAATCACGAGTGCCACGTCGTGTCCTGCGGCCACCAGCGCCTCGAGGGTGGGGACGGCCGCCTCGGGCGTGCCGAGGAAGACCACCTTCATTTATCGACCAAACAGGTTGAGTCCGTCCCCAGAGGAGGACTTCATCTTGATCTTGCGAATCTCTTTCTTGGAGGCGGCCTCTTGCTCAGGAGTCAAGCAGTGCAAGAGCAGCTTGCCGTCGAGGTGATCAGTCTCGTGCTGGAAGATGCGGGCGTGATACTCCTCGACTTCCATGTCAATGGGGTTGCCGTCAAGGTCCAGACCAACGAGGTGCACCCGATTCGGCCGAACAATTTCCCAGCTCAAGCCCGGCACGGACAAGCAGCCTTCTTCGTAGGTCCACTCCCCGCTCGTCTCAAGAATCCGAGGGTTGATGACAGTGCGGGGGCCCAGGCCATCGCCCGAGTCGTACACGAACATGCGCTTGGAAATACCGACCTGATTCGCCGCCAGACCAACGCCGGGCGCGCGGTACATCGTTTCGATCATGGTCATCGCCAACGCGTGGATCTTGCCATCAATGTTGTCGACCTCTTGAGTTTCGAGGGCCAAAACGGGGTCGCCGTACGTACGAATAGGGAGAATGCTCACGCTGCAACGTTAGTGCCGTTTGCTGGCACGCCACCGCCACTACTGAACAGCCAGGCGCATCTTTCCCGAGCCCCGCGTGCCTGACCGCAGGACGTCGCAGAGTGTTTCAATATCGCTGGCGCGGACGGTTGACACACCGTTCGACGTGCGAATGCGCACACGCGTGGCATCGAGTGACGCGAGAAATGCCTCGGCACCCTCACCGGAAATCTCCGCCGTTGCGCCATGCGGAGCCAAGCCGAGAGCCTGTGCGTTGTCGACATCTTCATCGCGTAGCGGACGCACGTCACGTGCCGCCAGGGCTGTAATTACGTCGTCACTGCGTCGCGTTTGCACCACCAGTGTGCCCCGGTGGTCGCTCCGACTCCCCACGAGTCGACCAGCTCGCACGATGGCGCTCAAGGCCTCGCGTCGTGCGGCCTCTCGGGGGGCAAGCAGGTATTGGTCGAAGTCCACGAACACGACGAGAGCGCATCGGCGCACCCGTTGCAGAACGGCCTCAGTGCCAACGACAACGCGATGCAGCACCTCAGTCGACGTAGTCGATGCCGTGACCTCCGAGACTGGTTGCCGCAGCTGCAGGGAGACGTCGCGCGCCAGCGTCGTCACACCGGACTGGACGCGGCGCAGATTGGTCGCCGCGCACGCCCGACAGAAGTTCTCGCGGCTCTCATGCCCCTCGGGGCAGGTCAGCACACCGTCTCGCTCTTGTTCCGGCTGCCCACAGGTGACACACCGCGCCAAGTCTCCGCACTTGCGACAGGCAAAGAGGCGACCGGTGCCAAGGCGCTGCAGGATGATGGCGACCGCGACGTCCTCGGAGCCACTCAGCGCTTGGTGGGCCAAGGCCAGAGCCGGCTCGGCCAGTACACCTTCATGAGGGTCGCGCCCGCGTCGATCGATGATGTCAATGGCCGGCCAGTGGTCGGGCGTGTCGAGTGTGTCGTGCAGTGGACCCATTGACAATAACGACGGTGAGGGCAGGGCCGATGTCGCCCAGAATGCTCCCCCGTCGCGGCGAACCCGTTCGTGCAGCATCGTGGCGGCGTGCCAGGTTGGCGACCCTTCGGAGCGGTAGGCATCATCATCAGCATCAATAATCACGGCGCCGGCGACGCGGGGTGTAGGGGCGAGAGCGGTACCACGGACCCCGACAATGACCGGCCAGCCCGCGCGCATGCGGTCCCACTGGTCGTCACCGTAGGCAACACTGAGACCACGCTGCTCCAATCGCCCGCGGAGTCGCTGGGCCCACGCCTCGGTAGGTACCAGCACCAGAAACGAGCCCGGATTCTCTCGCGTTTGTTCGTAAGCGCTGATGATCAGAGCTAGTGGATCAACGGTAGGCGCCAACTGCCAGATACCGGGCGCAAAGAACTCCGACGCTGCGATTTCCGGCTTGGTCGGCGCGTGCGGCAGTGACGTGATGTTGCGAATCGGCGACGCCGCCGTGAGGAAGCGAGCCAGTGGCGCGACCCAACGCCACGACGCCCACTCGAGGAGATCCAGCATCTCCGGCGGCGGGCCAAAGCCACTCCACTTCGCAACGGGCTTGAGAGCAACACCCTCGATACCCTCGCTCTCACCCACCACCCACGCCTTCACCGACCGGTTGTGGAAGTTGACGCGAATGCGGTCGCCGACGTTGACGTGATCGAGGTGGACTGGCACCTCGTAATCAAAGGCGCGGTCTACCGCCGCCACATCGGTGACGACCCGAACGGCCCGAGGCATCGCTAGAGCGACAGTGCGCGGCGCAGGTCGTCAACCCGCGGCGTCTGCTCCCAGGTGAACCCAGGGCGACCGAAGTGACCGTACGCCGCCGTCGACTGATAGATCGGACGGCGCAAGTCGAGGTCGCGAATGATTGCGGCCGGACGGAGGTCGAAGAGTTCGTCAACGGCGCGAGCGATCTGCGCGCGGTCAACGCGTTCCGTGCCGAACGTCTCGACAAGAACTGAGACGGGACGGGCAACACCGATGGCGTAGGCCACCTGGACCTCGCAACGCTCCGCGGCGCCTGCGGCAACCACGTGCTTGGCAACCCAGCGAGCGGCGTAGGCGGCCGAGCGGTCCACCTTGGAAGGGTCCTTACCCGAGAAGGCGCCTCCACCGTGACGGGCCATACCACCGTAGGTGTCAACGATGATCTTTCGCCCCGTGAGACCGGTGTCGGCGTGGGGGCCACCGAGCACGAACTTGCCCGAGGGGTTCACGAAGATCCGCATGTTCGACAAGTCGAGCTCCGTCGGCAACATCGGCGTAATCACTTCGGCAATGACGTCTTGGGTAATCGTCATGGCGTCAATACCGTCGGCGTGCTGGGTCGACACCAGCACGGTGTCCACCGCAACGGGGCGTCCGTTTTCGTACGCCACGGTGACCTGCGTCTTGCCGTCCGGGCGCAAGTAGGGCACGGCCCCACTGCGACGGGCCTGCGCGAGACGCATCGAAAGTCGGTGGGCCAGCCAAATCGGCGTCGGCATGAAGTCATCATTGTCGTCGCAGGCGTAGCCGAACATCATGCCCTGGTCGCCGGCGCCCAGTGAGTCGAGTTCGTCGGCCATCTGCCCCTCACGAAGCTCAATGGAGGCGTCAACACCGCCGGCAATGTCGGGGCTCTGCTTGTCCAGCGAGACCAGGACTGCACAACTCGAGCCGTCGAAGCCCTTGGCGCCGTCGTCATAGCCAATGTCCGAGATGGTGCGGCGAACCAGCGCGTTGTAGTCCACGATGGCGTTCGTCGTGATCTCGCCGGCAACAACACACAAACCGGTGGTCAGCAGGGTTTCGCAGGCCACGCGGGCGGAGGGGTCCTGCGTCAAGATGGCGTCAAGAACAGCGTCCGATACCTGGTCGGCAATCTTGTCGGGGTGGCCTTCCGTTACAGATTCTGACGTAAAGAGTGTCCGGTCGGTCATTGCGCTCCTCGTGCGAACATTGCAGATACCCTAGCCAAGATTCGCTCCGAAACTGCTTCTTTCGAGGTCAATGTCACGACTTCAGGTTCGGCGTCGAGGCTCAGAATCGTCACTTCATTCATGGTCGAGCCAAAGCCTGCATCGCTCCGAGAGACATCATTCACGACGAGGAGGTCAACAGGCTTCGTCGACATCTTGGCGTCAGCGTGCGCCATCACGTCGTCGGTTTCGGCAGCAAAGCCCACCACGATTTGTCCCGAAGGCTTGACCTGAAGGAGAGAAGAGAGGATGTCTTGCGTGGGCACGAGATGCACCGTCGGCACTCCATCGGCCTTCTTCAACTTCTGGGGCACCGCGGCAACTGTGAAGTCCGACACCGCAGCGGCCATGATGACGACGTCAGCGTTGGGCGCACGCGAGACCATCGCCTCAGCCATCTGCGCCGCAGACGTCACCGGGACCACCTCAATGCTGCGTCGCACGTCGAGAGCCAGATCACGTGCGCTGGCGCTCACCAACGTCACAGCGGCTCCCATGCGGGCCGCCACCTCAGCGAGCGCATATCCCTGACGCCCACTGGAGCGATTGGTCAACACCCGCACCGGATCGATTGCTTCACTCGTGCCTCCGGCGCTAATCAGCACGCGGCGGCCGCTCAGGGGGCCTCGCCAGCCATCAACCAGTGAACGGATCGTTGCCGCAATGACCTCTGGCTCGGGGAGACGTCCGACACCCTCGTCGCCGCCGGCCAAGTGCCCCACGGCGGGCTCCAGTACCAGCACGCCGCGCCGCCGCAGTGTCGCGAGGTTTTCTTGGACGCTGGGCTGCTCCCACATCTCAGTGTGCATGGCGGGGCACAGCAAAACGGGTGCGCGCGAGGCGAGCACCGTGGCGGTGAGAAGGTCGTTGGCCAGACCAGCGGCCAACCGAGCAATGACGTGAGCGGTGGCCGGAGCGACCACGATCACATCGGCGTGTTGCCCTAGGTGCGTGTGCGGGCTCGGCGTTGTGGGGTCGCCATACAACGACGTGCGCGCTGGCTCAGAAGCGAGTGCGCTGAACGTCGTCGTCCCGACAAAGTGCAGGGCGTCGGCGGTCAGCACGGGCGACACAAAATATCCATCGTCCATCAACTGACGGAGCAGAAGGACGGACTTGTACGCGGCCACCCCACCGGTGACCCCTAAGACGATGCGAGCAGGCGTGGGCCTAGGCGTCGAAGGTGGAGTCGTTGAGGAGAGCGTCGAACTCACCAGACGTTCCCTCGGCAGCCTTCGCTTCCGCGGCGGCAGCCACTTCACGCTCGCGCGCAGCCTGCAGCTCCTCGGGGCTCAAGCGGTGGAACACCAGCTTGCCCTCAGCGAGCTCTTCGAAAGCGAATGACAGCGACTTGTTCGACTTGATGGTCACCTGAGGTGGCTCAATCTTGCCGTCGCCACGGCCAAGACCATTGAAGTAGTTGGTAATGGCACGCGCACGCACAGCCGCCACCGCGACCAGGGAGAACTTGGAGTTGCCAACGGCAGCCAAGAGGTCTTCAATGGGTGGATCTACCAGGGTGGGGTATTCGGCCATGATGATTCCTTTACGAACGGATGCCTCGCGAAACACGAAGACTCTTAAGTATAGAGAGAATTTCGCTGGTCGCCTGCTCGACGTCGTGGTTTACCACCACATAATCAGCGATTTTCTGCCCAATCGCCACCTCATCGGAGGTGGAACGAAGCCGATTTTCAACGTGATCGTCCTCATCCCCGCGACCGCGAAGTCGTGATTCGAGCTCTTCAATGGATGGGGGTACGAGCAAGATAATGACGGCATCGGGCTCGTGGTCTCGGACCTGCTGGGCACCCTGCACCTCAATTTCGAGGAGTAGGTCACGGGTTTCGGCGACGTCCGGACGAGGGGTGCCGTAGAGGTTGCCGTGGAACTCAGCCCACTCGAGAAAAGCGTCATCGGCAATGGCGGCTTCAAACTCCTCGCGCGTCTTGAAGAAATACTCGTCTCCGCGCTCGGAAGAACGCGGTGCACGCGTCGTCCACGACCGCGACAGCCACAGGGCGAGGTCGCGCGTCAGCAGTTGACGGGAGATAGTCCCCTTCCCCACACCACCGGGGCCGATAAGAACGACGACGAGCGAGTTAGCGGTCAATGGCCTGAAAGAGCAGTTCGCGTTGACGAGGACCGAGGCCGCGAATACGACGAGTCTTTGCGATGGTGGCGCGCTCCATAATGCGCGTCGCCTTGACTTCGCCGATGGCGGGCAATGCGCTGATGAGGTCGTAGGCGCGCATCTGCGCGATGCAGTCTTCGGCCTCGGCGAGTTCAAAGATTTCTTCCAGTGAGAGTTCGCCACTCTTCACGAGTTTCTTGACTTCGGCCCGACGGCGTCGGTTCGCCACGGCGACGCGAGACGCGGCTTCGCGCTGCGCTTGTGTCAGAGATGGGGGCACCGGAGTCACGCCCAAACTTTACAGCAGCGCTCAACAGCCTCCTAGAGGGCGGCAGCGAGGTCGTCGCGCCAGCGCCGAACGCTGTCTCGGAGCGCGGATCGGTCAGGGCCCGCACCCAGAATTGCGCGACTGACGTTGACCACGACCGAGCCCTTGGGGCAGCGGGCAAAGAGCCGTCCTACCTGGTCAGGCGTGGCGCCCTGGGCGCCGACACCCGGCACCAAGAAGGGGCCGTGCAGGAGTGACAGGTCAAAACGGGGCATGGTGCGGGTCGCACCCAGCACCACCCCTACCCCGCCGAGACCGTCAGCGCCTTCGTTCATTTCGGCTACGTGACGAAGCACCATGTCTTCCACCGCCTCGTCGTCGGCGGTGCGGGCCTCCTGCAGGGTGCGGCCTTCGGGGTTTGACGTGGCCGCCAGAACGAAGACGCCCTTGCCGGCGGGAACGCGATCGAAGAAGGGTGTCAGTGCGGCCACCCCGGTGTACGGGCTGATGGTCACGGCGTCACTGGCCAGTGGTGAGGCGTCGTCGAGCCACGCGCTGGCGTACCCTTCGTTGGTCGAACCGATGTCGCCGCGCTTGGCGTCGGCAATCACCATCATGCCCGCGTCGCGAGCCTCACGAATGAGTCGTTCAAGGACGTGGTAACCCGCCGCACCGAAGCGCTCAAAGTAGGCGACCTGCGGCTTCAGCACGGCGGCATTCTGCGCTGCCGCTTCCAAAACAGCGAGCGAAAAGAATTCGAGGCCCTCAACGGTGTCTTCACGCTCCCACGCGTGCAAGAGTGCCCGACTGGGGTCGATGCCAACACACAGCGGACCAAACTCAAGCACTCGTTGTTGAAGCTGACGACCAAATGACTCAACCATGTGCGGCTCCTCGAATCTCGCTCGGGCTCGTCACCCCGTGTTTCGTCATCCACTTCTCCGCCGCACGCTGGACCAGCCACGGGGCGCGGGGATTGGCGAACGTCGCCGTTCCCACTTCAACGCAACTAGCCCCGGCCATCAGCATCGCGATGGCGTCCTCGCCGGTCGTTACACCGCCCACGCCAACGATGGGCACGTGCGGAAAGGCTCGGTGGCACTCGTACACGGCGCGCAGCGCGACGGGCAAGATACCGGCGCCGCTCAGGCCGCCTCCCCCGTTGCCCAGCGACGGACGCCGGGCTTCGATGTCGATGGAGAGCCCCAGCACCGTGTTCACCAACACCAATGCGTCAGCACCAGCGGCCAAGGCCGCTTCCGCTATGGCGAGAAGGTCGGGCGTATTCGGGCTCAACTTCACCCACAGTGGCATGTGGGCGGCCTTGGAGGCCTCCACGATGGCAGCGGTCAAATCGGCGGAGTGCGCGAAAATGCCGGCGCGACCCTCGAGGTTGGGGCAGCTGGCGTTTACTTCCAGCGCGACCACGTCGGCACCGGCCATTGCCGTAGCGGCCTGCGCGTACTCGTCAACGCTGCGACCCCAAATCGAGGCCACCACGTCAGCGCCACGCGCGCGCGTCTTGGGCAAGTAGTCCTGTCGCCAGGCGGCCACGCCAGGACCGGCAAGGCCCACGGCATTGAGCATGTCCATGCCCGAGGCCGCCACGCGTGGGGCGGGGTTGCCGTCCCAGGCGAACGCCGCCAGGGACTTGTTGACTACGGCGCCCAGGAGGGCGAGGTCGCCGTAATCGGCCAGCTCGTCACCGTGACCGGCCGTACCGGCGGCCGTTAAGACGAAGGACCGCAGTCGCACACTGCCGACGTCGACGACCCCGTTCATGCGTGCAACTCTTGCAGCGAGCGAACACTCCAGCCGTGGGCGCGCGAATCGGCGATGCCCTTGACTGCCGCAAGTGCGGCCGAGATCGTCGTCAAGCACGAGACCTTGTGCACCGTGGCGGCCGTGCGAATGGCCTGTCCGTCTGTGCGGGCCGACTGACCCGATGGCGTGTTGATCACCAACTGGACCTCCCCCGAGGCCAGCAGGTCGGCCGCGGTGACGTGCTCGAGACCGTCAGCGATCTTGCCCACCACCGTGTCGACAGCGACGTCGTGCTCGCCGAGGTAGGCGGCGGTGCCAACCGTGGCCGCAATGGTGAAGCCCAGGGCGCGCAGTTCGCGAGCAATGACCAGCCCCGTCTCCTTGTCGCGGTCCGCCAGCGACAGGAAGACCTGTCCCGCGTCAGGCAGGCGCGTGCCGGCCGCCATTTGGGCCTTGGCGAAGGCGATGCCGAAGCTCTCGCCGATACCCATGACTTCGCCGGTGGAGCGCATCTCTGGTCCGAGCAGGGTGTCGACCGTCGGGAAGCGGTTGAAGGGCAACACGGCCTCCTTCACGCTGACGTAATCGGGCACAGGCGTGTCCGCAGGAACGACGCCACTGGCCCGCAGGTCGGCGAGCGTAACGCCCATCATGACGCGCACCGCCACCTGGGCCAACGGCACACCCGTGGCCTTCGCGACGAAGGGAACGGTGCGACTGGCGCGGGGGTTGGCTTCGAGAACAAAGATTTCCTCGTCCTTCACCGCGAACTGGACATTAATGAGGCCGACGACATCGAGTGCCGTCGCAATCCGACTCGTGGCCTCACGCAGCGCCTCGATAACGGCCGCCGACAGCGTCTGTGGGGGCAAGGCGCAGGCCGAGTCACCAGAGTGCACACCGGCCTCTTCGACGTGCTCCATGATGCCGGCAATGAAGATGTCGCCGGACTGGTCGCGCACGGCGTCAACGTCGACCTCGACAGCATCTTCCAGGAATCGATCGAGCAGGATTGGGCGACTCTGCGAGACACCACCTTCGCGCGCGAGCGATCCGTGGGCGCTGGTGAGGTCGGCCATGACGCGCTCGAGGGCGACGTGGTCGTAAACAATCTCCATGGCGCGACCACCCAAGACGTAACTGGGGCGCACCAGGACGGGGAAGCCGATGTGTTCCACGATGGCCTGGGCCTCCGCGAGTGTCAGTGCTACGTCCCCGGGTGGCTGGCGCAGTCCGATCTCGGTGCAGATAGCCGACCACTGCTCGCGGTCTTCCGCCCGGTCAATCGAGGCGACTGGCGTACCCAGGACCAATGAGGGGTCGATGCTGTGCGAGAGCTTTAGTGGGGTCTGTCCACCGAGTGAGACGACCACACCGGCGATACGTGCACCGTCGGTGCAGGCTGCCTCCTCAGCGGCGATAACTTCGGCCAGGTCCTCGGGCGTGAGTGGCTCAAAGTAGAGGCGGTCAGAGGTTGAGTAGTCCGTGGAGACGGTTTCGGGATTGCAGTTGACCATCACCGTTTCGTAGCCCATATCGCGCAACGCCATCGAGGCGTGGACGCAGCAGTAGTCAAACTCAATGCCCTGTCCAATGCGGTTGGGACCTGAACCCAGGATCAAGACACGGTCACGTGACGAGGGGGCGACTTCGCTCTCGTCTTCGTAGGTGCTGTAGTGATAGGGCGTCGACGAGTCGAACTCGGCAGCACAGGTGTCCACCGTCTTAAAGGTGGTGACAACGCCGGAGGCCACGCGCGAACGGCGGACCTCAGCGATGTCATTGCCCGTGAGCGCGGCCAACTGCGCGTCCGAGAACCCGCGCTGCTTCAAGCGGCGCCAGGCGCGGCGATCAAGGGACTCAATGTCCACTTCGTCGCGAATTTCGGTCCCCATGCGCACGAGGTCAGCCAGTTCGTGCACGAACCAGCGGTCGATCTTGGTGCGTGAGACGACCTCGTCCTCCGTGGCGCCGCGACGCAGAATCTCATGCAGGGCATAGAGACGCTCCGGCGTCGCCACAATGCAGCGGTGCCAGAGTTCATCATCGCTCAGGGCGTCGAACTCGGTGTTATCAGCCGGCACGAAACCGAGGCGCCCCTGCTCGAGCGAACGAATCGCCTTCTGCAGCGACTCGGCGAAGGTGCGACCGATGGCCATCACTTCACCCACCGACTGCATACGGGTGCCCAGTTCCGGAGTGGCCCCAGGCAACTTTTCGAAGGCCCAGCGAGGAATCTTGGTCACGACGTAGTCGATGGTGGGTTCGAAGCTGGCGGGCGTCACCGAGGTGATGTCGTTGCTGATCTCATCGAGGGTGTAGCCCACCGCCAAGCGGGCGGCAATCTTGGCGATTGGGTAGCCCGTGGCCTTAGACGCCAGAGCCGACGAGCGGCTCACGCGAGGATTCATCTCGATAACGAGGCGCTCCCCCGTGTCTGGGTTGACGGCGAACTGCACGTTCGAGCCGCCAGTCTCCACACCGACGCGTCGCAAGACGGCGAAGGCGTCGTCACGCATGGCCTGGTATTCAACGTCGGAGAGCGTTTGCTGGGGTGCCACGGTGATGGAGTCACCGGTGTGCACGCCCATGGGGTCGAAATTCTCGATGCTGCAGACAATGATGCAGTTGTCCTTGGCGTCGCGCATGACCTCGAGTTCATACTCTTTCCACCCCGCGATGGACTGCTCAACCAGAATTTCGCGAACCGGCGAGGCTTCAATACCTTCGAGGGCCAACTTTCGAAACGTCGCCTCGTTGTGAGCGATGCCGGTACCGGCACCACCCAGGATGAACGAGGGGCGGATGATGATAGGAAAGCCAATCTCGTTGGCAATCGTCACGGCCTCTTCGACGCTGTGGGCAAAGCCCGAGACGGGGACTGCGAGGCCAATGTCGGCCATGGCGGCCTTGAACTGCTCGCGGTCTTCCGCCGTCGTGATTGCCTCGGGACGCGCACCAATGACCTCAACCCCGTACTTTTCGGGGATGCCCTTGGCAACGAGCTCCATGGTGAGGTTGAGTGCGGTCTGGCCACCCAAGGTTGGCAAGAGGGCGTCGGGACGCTCCTTGGCAATGATCTTGGTGAGGACATCGACGTCCAGCGGCTCGACGTAGGTGACGTCGGCGGTGGCCGGGTCGGTCATAATCGTGGCCGGATTGGAGTTCACGAGGACGACGCGGTAGCCCTCCTGGCGCAGCACTTGGCAGGCCTGGGTGCCCGAGTAGTCAAACTCACAAGCTTGGCCAATCACGATTGGTCCTGATCCGATGACCATGATGGTGGTTAAGTCAGAGCGACGTGGCATTAGTTCTTCTCCAGGGTTCCGGTGCGTAGCAGGGTGTCAAAACGTTCAAAGAGGTAGCGGGCATCGTGCGGGCCAGGGCCGGCTTCGGGGTGATACTGCACCGAGAAGCAGCGGTCAGCGGCGGAGGCCACGCCTTCAATCACGCCGTCGTTAAGGTTCACGTGGCTCACCACGCCACGCTGCAGCGAGTCGGCCGCCACCGCGTAGTTGTGGTTCTGGGCCGTGATTTCGATGCGCCCAGTCGCGAGGTCGTGGACCGGGTGGTTTGAGCCGTGGTGACCGAAGGGCAGCTTGTAGGTGGTTGCGCCCAACGCCGTCGCGAGCAACTGGTGGCCAAGGCAGATGCCGAAGATTGGCACCTCGCCAATCAAGGCCTGCACTTGTGCGGCTTCGTTGCCCAGGGCCGCGGGGTCACCGGGGCCATTGGACAAAAAGACCCCGTCGGGTGCCAGTGATCGCACCTCGTCGGCGGTGGTCGTCGACGGCACCACCGTCACGCGGAAGCGCTCGGCCAACTGTCGCACCATGGTGGTCTTAATGCCGTAGTCAAACGCCACCACATGCAGGTTTCCGGCACCGCGCGTGTAGGGCGTGGGCGTGGAGACGCGTGACACGAAGTCCGTGCCGTCGGTACCCACCGCGGCGGCCGCGGCGGCACGCAAGGTTGACTCGCTCGCGTGACCAAAGGCGCCGGGAAGGGCCCCGTGGTTACGCAGGTGACGCGTGAGGCGACGGGTGTCAATCCCGACAATGGCCGCGATCTCGTGCTGCACCAAGAGGTTTTCCAGCGCACTCGTGGCCCGCCAGTTCGAGGGGGTCTTCGCCAGGTCGCGGACCACGATGCCGTTACACCAGGGGCGCAACGCTTCGTCGTCAGCGGCGGTCACACCGTAATTGCCGATGTGCGGATACGTGAACGTGATGATCTGACCGGCGTAGCTGGGGTCGGTGATGACCTCCTGGTAGCCACTCAGCGCCGTGTTAAAGACAAACTCACCAGTGGTCACGCCATTTTCTGGCAGATGGCCCGCGGCGTAGCCTTCGAAGACGGTGCCGTCGGCGAGCACGAGTAGTGCGGGGGGACGAATCATTGGAGTTCTCCTTCATTCATAACGAGGCGGCCACGCACAATCGTGGCGCGCACCTTTCCGTGCAGTTCGCGACCGTGATAGGGCGTGTTGGTGGCTCGCGACGCCAGCGCGTTCTTGTCGACATGCCAACGCTCATGCGGGTCGAGGACGACCAGGTTGGCCACCTCCCCCGCCACGACGTCACCGCCGTGGGCACTGCCGTCGGGGGCATTGTCGATTGCGCGCAGCTGGGCGATGCGGGCGGGACCACGTGAGAGCACTTGGAAGAACGCCACCGGGTCGTCGCGCAGAACTTCGAGCGTGAGTGACGCCGCGTGCTCGAGGCCCAGCATGCCCGCTGGCGCTTCATCAAAGGGCAGATCCTTTAGTTCGGGGGCGTGTGGGGCGTGGTCGGTCGCCACAGCGTCGACACCACCGTCAAGCAGCGCCGCCCGCAGGGCCAAAACGTCACTGGGGGTCCGTAGCGGCGGGTGCACCTTGAAGTGGGCGTCAAACCCCTCGCAGGACTCCTCACTCAAGATGAAGTGGTGGGGGGCAATTTCGCTCGTGACGTCGAGACCTTGTGCCTTGGCGGCCTGCACCAAGGCCAGCGAACGGGCCGTGGAGAGGTGGAGGAAGTGCAGGCGCCCACCGGTGGTGCGAAGAAGTTCAATGTCGCGCATCACCATCAACTCTTCGGCCAGTGCGGGGCGACCCACCAGTCCGAGGCGGGCGCTCACGGCCCCTTCGTTCATGACGCCACCGGCGGCCAGGGCTTCGTCTTCGCAGTGCTGTGCGAGACGCACGCCCAGTGGTGCGGCGTACTGCAGCGCCCGACGCATCACGGCCGGGTTTTGAACACCGGTGCCGTCATCGGTGAAGAGTCGCACACCGAGGGCCGCCATCTCGGCGATCGGCGCGAGTGACTCGCCCTGGCGACCCACCGTAATGGCTCCCGCCACGGCGACGTCGAGACGCGTCTTGGCGCCCTGGGCCAGGGCGTAGGACACGAGTGCCACGTTGTCGAGGGCTGGTTCAGTGTTGGGCATAGCGACCAGTGCGCCGTAGCCACCGAGCACGCCGGCGTTCGCACCACTCTCGATGGTCTCGGCCTCTTCCCGGCCGGGTTCACGCAGGTGCGTGTGGATATCAACCAAGGCCGGTCCGACCCAGCAGCCGCTCGCGTCGATAATCTCGGCGCCCGTGGCGTCGAGGTTCTGTCCGACCGCCGCGATGCGACCATCACGAATAAGTACATCAGCGATGTGCGTGGCGGTCGGTCCGACCACCGTGCCGCCTCGTAGTAACAACGTCATGCCAACTCCTTCGATCCAGCGATACTTAAGTACAAGACAGCCATGCGCACCGGCACGCCGTTAGTGACCTGGCGCGTCATAAAGGCGTTGTCGCGGTCGGCGACGAGCGAGTCGATTTCCACACCGCGGTTCATAGGCCCGGGGTGCAAGATGATGGTCGTGGGGTCGAGCGCGGCGGCACGCTCGGTGGTGAGGCCAAAGGTCGCCGTGAACTCCGAGAGACTCGGCACGAACGCCCCGGTGCCGCGCTCTTGTTGGAGGCGGAGCAGTCCAATGACGTCCGCCCAGGCCAGCGCCTCTTCGAAATTCTCCACCACGGTGACGGGCCAGCCGGTGAGGTCACTCGGCAGCAGTGTGCCGGGAGCGGCCACGCGCACTTCAGCACCGAGCGCGGTGTAGGCAGCGATATCGGAACGTGCGACGCGGGAGTGGCGGATGTCACCCACGATGAGGACTTTGAGCCCCTTGAAGAGTTCGGCCCCCGTCTCGGATCCGAGCGCCCCTTGGCGGTTTGCGAGAATCTGGCGCACGGTGAACACATCCAAGAGGCCTTGCGTGGGGTGCTGGTGGAGGCCGTCGCCGGCGTTGATGACGCGCACATGGGGCACAAACCGGCTCACCTGAACAGCCGCACCAGAGGACTTATGCCGCAAGACCACGGCGTCAATGCCCAGCGCATCCACCGTCGCGATGGTGTCACGAAGTGACTCCCCCTTCTTCACCGAGCTTGACGCCACGGCCAGGGACACAACATCAGCACCAAGCCGCTTGGCCGCCGTTTCAAAACTCAGTCGGGTACGGGTTGACTCCTCGAAGAAGAGCGAGGCCACCACGCGTCCCTTGAGGGCTGGCACTTTTTTGATCGTGCGCTGGTTTACTTCAACGAATGACTCGGCGGTGTCGAGAACTTCCAGAATGCTCGACGCATCGACCCCTTCGAGCGTGAGGACGTTGTGCCCGCGAAAACTCATTGCTCCCCCTTCGTGCCAAGCCACACGCCTTCGACGGTGGCCTTGACTGACTCGGTCCGCGACGTTGGAATGTTCTTGCCTACGTAGTCCGGGCGAATGGGCAACTCGCGGTGCCCACGGTCAACCAGTGTGGCGAGTTGCACCGACTCGGGTCGACCCCAATCGGAGAGCGCCAGCAGAGCCGCTCGAATAGTTCGACCGGTGAAGAGCACGTCATCAACCAGAATCACTGTCTTACCGGCAAGGTCACCCTCGAGGGTCGTCATCGACGCCTCTCGCAGAGGTGAGGACGCGATGTCGTCACGGTAAAAAGCGACGTCGAGCGCAGCGGTGGGAACCAATTGCCCGGAAATCTCAGAGAGCAGCGCCGCGAGACGCTCGGCAATCGGCACGCCGCCTCGCTGGAGTCCAATCACCAAGACATTGGTGACTTCCAGATTCCGCTCAATGATCTCGTGAGCCATGCGCTTCATGGCCCGGGCAACATCATCACCGGTCAATAGCTGGGATTTAGCAAAAAACGCCAGGCCGCGTAGGCGGTCCTGGCGTAGTTCTTCTGTCGTCATATTTCTCCTGTCGTACGAGCCTCACGGGACTCGCTTCACGACAGTCCTTGGTGGACGCTCGTTTCCGAGCGCCCACCAAGACCTGTGGTACTTAGTGGATGGTGTTAATTGTAGTCGTTACTGCGGAGCCAATGACGGCAGAAATCGCCACCCAGACCCAGAACAAGCGCACCAGGCGAGCCTGGTACCACTTGGTCCCGTTAATTACGCCGCGAGCAGCACGAATCGTCAACCCCAGACCCAGGAACGCCAAGAGGAAGAGGTGCACCATGCCGGAGCCAATCAGCACCATCATCGAGGAGTCGTAGGCCGTGTAGGCCATGGTGTGCGAGTCGTTCACCGCGACATAAATCGACGGGATGTTTTGCATCTGCTTGATCGTGAAGTAGATCGTCACAATGGTCACGGCTGTTGCCAGTGCTGTCATCACCGAATAGTTCTTCGCGTTCTTCGAAGCACGAAGGCCCTTCTCGCCCGCCCACACAAATGCGGCGCTCAGAACCGTCAAACCGGTCACGAGCCAATTAAGGCCGGCGGCCAGCTTGCCCACAGTAATGAGCGTTGGTGCCGGCAAGTTGGCAGCATTCTCGTAGTAGGCGTAGCTGTGACCCTGGTAGCCCATCATCGACATCCAGTGCCCACCCGTGTTCACGCCGCGCAGGTAGAGGTAGGTGAACAAGATCGCCGAGAAGCCGATGATGTCACCACCAATGAAGAGCCAAATGGCCATGCGCTGGCGACCGTCAACAACTTCCGGTGGCTCGTGGTGGCCGCCGTCGTGACCGCCGTGGCTGTCGTGGCCGTGTTCTAGTTCAAGGTCAGTACTCATGCCTGCACCAGTTCCTCTCGGTAGTTGTAGGGGTCTTCGGTGATGACCGGCAACACGTCGAAGTTCTCGAGTGGTGGCGGCGTTGGGACAAGCCACTCAAGGGAGTTGGCGTGCCATGGGTTGGGACCAGCGGGCTCGCCGTGACTCCAGGAGCGAACGACTGCTCCGAGCAGCACCAGCATGCCGGCCATGATCATGTAGGCGCCGAGCGTCGTAAGGACGTTGGCGTGCTCGAAGATCAACGAGTACGAGGAGTAGCGACGAGGCATACCCTTCAGGCCCGAGATGAACATCGACAAGAACGTGACCTGGACACCTAAGAAGACCAGCCAGAACGAAATACGTCCCATCGTCTCATCCAGGAAGCGCCCCGTGACCTTGGGGTACCAGAAAGCCAGTGCGGCGATGGCACCGAAGAGCACCGATCCCACGAAGACGTAGTGGAAGTGGGCCGTCACGAACATCGTGCCGTGCAGCTGGTTGTCGATGGGAATGTCCGACAGATAAATACCGGTGATGCCGGCGATGATGAAGTTGAAGATGAATCCAAAGAGCCACAGAGTCGGCTGCTTCATCCAGATATTGCCCCGCCAGAGGGTGCCAATAATTACGAGGAAGAACAGACCAGTGGGGATGGAAATCAACTCAGTGGTCAACATGAACGGTCCACCCAGTGTCGGGGCCCAGCCCGTCGTGAACATGTGGTGCGCCCACACCAGAATCGAGAGGGCGGCCAGACCGGTCATACCGGCAATCGCGGTGCGGTAACTGAACACCGGCTTGCGCGACATCACCGATGCGATCTCGAAGAGTGCCGCGACGGCCGGGATCAGAATCACGTACACCTCAGGGTGACCCATGAGCCAGAACAGGTTGGCCTGGAGCCAGCCCGTACCACCGCCACCAGCAACGAAGAAGCTCGTGGAGAAGTTTCGGTCCATCAGCGTCTGCGCCTCAACGAGTGAGAAGTAGGGGAAGGCGTAGAGGCCCAGTGCGGCGGCAATCATTGAACCCCACACGAAGATAGGCAGACGTGCGAGCGTCATACCCTTCGTGCGCATCGTCATCACCGTGCAAATCGTGTTCACGCCGGCCACGGTGGTGGACACGGTGAAGACCACGATCGACATCGCAAAGAAGTCCATACCGATGCCGGCTTGGTCGGAAATCGGGGCCAGCACGACCCAGCCCATGGTCAGTGAGCCAACGGCCAGCACTGACAGAAGAAGCCCAGCGGCACCGACCAACGTCCAGAGACTCAGTGCATTCAGGCGTGGGAACGCCATGTCGCGAGCGCCGCACATGATTGGCACGACAAAGTTGGCCCACGGGCCAGCCACCGCAACAATCAGGGCAAGAATCATCAACATTCCGTGTACGGCAACGAAGCCGTTGTAGATCTGCTGGTTCACGAAGTGGTTTCCCGGCACGATGAGTTCGGTACGAATCGCCATCGCCAGGATGCCACCGGCACCCAGGAGTACGGCGGTCATCACGATGTACTGCACACCCACGACCTTGTGGTCGGTGCAGTACTTCCAGTACCGAGCGCGACCCTGGTTTTCACCGGCGTAGTACAGGTCGTCGGCGCGTGTGTGGTCTGCACCAATGAGCCAGCGGCCAGGACCGTTCAGTGCACCGATACCCAGCCAGAACCCGAAGATCCAGCCAATGGTCAGCGACGTCGTGACGAGGTCGCTGTAGCTGCGGCTCGAACTGTCGAGGAAGTGGTGCGCCAGGAACCAACCCAGCCACGCAAACACCACACCACCAATCATGGCGGTGATGAAGTTCTGACGTCGTGCGAGACCGCCGCCCTTTGCGGGGGCCTGCGTCGCGTGTTCAAGTGTTGTCGTCATGTGTCTCTCCTAAGCCTTCTGCGCCTTGGCCTGCGTGGCAAGCCAGGTCGAGAACTGAGCGGGTGTGACTACCGTGCCGGTTGTCACCATGAATGCGTGGTTCAAACCACAAAACTGCGTACAGCGAACATCGAACTGCCCCAGCTGGTTGGGCGTGGTGTGTAGTTCCGTCGTCGTGCCAACGTTGGCGTCAACTTGGACACCCATATTGGCGATCCAGAAGCCGTGCGTCACGTCGAGTGCCGTGATGTGGAAGTCCACCGTGCGGCCCTCAGGCAGCACCAGCGTTGGCGACTGCACATTGGATCCCGGGTACGAGAACGTCCACAGCCACTGCTGACCGGTGACATTCACCACGAGTGGATTTGCACCGTTGCCGCCGTTGTCTACCGCCAGGGCACCGAGGCCCCAGATCAGGAGAAACACCGTCAACAGCGTTGAGGCCAATACCCACGACACAGTGAGCGTGGCGTGCTCGCGCGTCTGTTCAGACGCTGGCGCTGGCACGTCATCGCCACGGTGGATCCAGTGGCGAAGCGCGTGCAGGGCGACTGCGTACACCCCCGCCGCCACCGGTGCTGCGGCCACCGAGAAGACGATGATCGTCAGGATCGTGAGGTGCATGTTGTCACTCATCGAGCGTGGCATGAGTCGTGACGGTGCGTAGACCGAAATGACCAGACCGATTGCCGTGAGCAGAACCCACGTAAAGAACATGCCCCGGAGGGACTCTTTTTTGTTCGTCGTTGCCATCATTTTCCTCACTTCACCGTCACGGTGCCGGACATGTAGCCGTACGACGACATTGCCTCACCAAACTGGCCTTCACGTGAACCACCGCAGGGGAACTCACAGTTCCATTCGTAGACGCCCTTGGATCCCGTCTTAAACGTGAACGAGACCAGCACGGGGCTGGAATACGTGCCGGAGCCAATCGCGATCGAGTTGGTCGCCGGATTCGCCGGCAACGGGATCGACACGAAGATTGGCGTGCCATTTCCGGGCACGCCACGGAGTGTGAAGGTGTGGCCAATGTTGTTGGTGTCGACGACGCTCAGCGCGGCCGGCTTGGAGTACGTCTTGCCATCGGTCGACGGGATTGAGTACGTCGCCGTTCCCGTCGTTGTTCCCCACACGTGGGAGAAGAAGGCGTTGTTCAAGGAGCCACCGGAGTCATACTGCTTGATCACCATGTGCACCGTGGTGTTCGCCGGAACGTCCAGGTTGTAGTTGGAGTACGAGACCCAGTCGGCGTGCGCACCACCAGTGGTGCCGTGCTCGCCGGCGAGTGAGTCTGGGTAGGTACTGATCGTCAACGTACAGTTTCCAGGACTGCCCGCGATTGGCTGACACTGCAACGGCGCCTGATGCGGTGCGGCGCTCGCCAGGGCAAACCCGGCCAGCGCAAGCGCTCCCCCACCCAGCACAATTGAGATCACAGCTGTGCCGAATGCATTCGACCGCTTCATGTGCTCTCCTTTATGCGATTCTTAGTGAACTTTGCAATAATTCACAATCGTTCATAAATCACGATAGCGCATATCGCTATACCCGTCATCTCATTTCGAGCACTATTCTGTTAGCGAACGCAAAGGAAATCTGTGAAAAAGGGCGAACTTCGGATTCACTTTGGCCTGGTCCTGGCGGAAGCCATTTGTATTCCGGCCTTCGTCTTTGAGTTCTACCGAGCCCGACACGGCAACCTCTTGTCGTGGGCCTACGTCATTGAGTGGCCAATCTTGGGCTCCTACGCCGTGTACATGTGGGCGAAGCTCCTGCGTGAAGAGCGCGGCACCGACCGACGCAGCCGCGACCAGGCCACACGACAAGTTACGCAGGCCCAACAAGAGGCGGACGACCCCGAGCTCCGGGCGTGGAACGACTACCTAGCCAAGGTGCACGGCACCGACACGTCAGTCGAGGACTGACCCACTCACTTTGGCGCTCTGGCGTTCGAGGGCGCCCAAAATCGAGCCGTCACGCAGAACGAGCCGTCGCACGATCAGCACGAGACAGGGCACTGCCCAGAAATCCCCGCAAATCCACAAAATCGCCGCGGCCAACTGCTGCTGGTGAAAGGCGACGGCCGGGCTTAGCCCCATGCCAGGCATGTACGGCATTGTTGGCATCGAGGGCATGAGCATCACGCTGTACCAGTTCGTCGAACTAAAGATTGACATCGCCATCGCCACAATGAGCATCTCCACCATGGTGGCCGCCACCATCAGAAACTGCACCCGCAGTCGCACCGTAATGCGATGTGGCCACGCCGGAATTAGATAGTGGAAGAAAAAGAGTCCCGAAAGGAGAAAGGCGGGTTCCATCAGCCAGTCCATCGCTCCGTTGTGGACCATGATCCAATCGAAGATGGCCGGCACGTGAGCCGCCACCATCACCGTATTCATGGTCACTGCGGCGAGAACTGGTGCGCCGCGAAAACGAGGGCATCGGAGTCGCCGGTGGCAATACCACCAGCGAAGAAGCCGGCGGCGCTGGTGCACGCCGAGCAGCCACACCCACGACCGCCCTGTCGACGACACGATGAGGCCCATCGGGATTGCAAACATCACCAGCACGTGGCCGATCATGTGGTCGGGCAGGCTCATCATGCCCAGTTCCGCAAAGTGCGAGGCGGTCGCGAACCACAAAAGAGACCAGGATGTCATCGCCGCAGCAAATTGAAGCATCGTCCTACGACGACGCGATGGCCGGCGAACGAACGCCACCGTGCTGGCAACACCACCGGCGAGTGCGACGATGCCCAGCGGGTGCACTAGATCAAACCCGACTGCTGGAGCAATGAGACCACTTCAGCGACATCTGACCGCTGCGTCGTGCTCTGACCATTTAGTGGGTCATCTGGAATCACCCATCGAACATTGCCGTGAGGGTCGATAATGAAGAAGTAGTCCGAGTGCACGCTCATGGCACTCCCCTTCACGTTTTCAACGCTCATGCCCCACGACTTCCACACCTTTTGCATGGCGGGTAGCGGCCCCGTCACGAAGGAGAAATGAGGCACCCCGCCGAGGTTGTGCTGCGCGATGAAGTGCCGCACCTCCGCCAGCGACTCGCGCGCCGGATTTGCGGCCACCGCGACCAGATCCAATGGCGCGTTCGCACTGAAGGCGCTGCGGGTGGCCTTTAGCTGAGCAGCGAGCAACGGGCAGTCGGTCCAGCAGGCCGGGTCCAAGAAGGTCAACAACGTGTACCGACCGGGGTGGGCATCCAAGGTGAAGGACTTCCCGTGCTGATCGGTCAGCGTGAAACGCGGTGCGGGGTTGTCGACGCCAGAGGCCTGCCCGTTGGCCGCCACAAAGAAGGTGGTCTCGGTGGGCTGGAACGTTGACCACCCCATGAGGGCAACCGAGTAGAGCACCATGGCGACCGCAAATGCAGCCCCCACACCGGCCGAGAGTGAGCGCAACTCCTGTGGGAGGCGCCGGGCCAGTGGCGCAGCCACCTGAAAACGCGGCGCGGCAACTGCCGTCAGAGCCGCCAGTGGAATGAGCGAGTTGAAGTCCGTGGCGACACCACCCCAGAATGCGGCGTCCTCAGCAACAACCCAGAACACGAGACCAAAGGTCACGAGAGACCACACTGGCCAATCCCAGCCTCGTGTAGGTGCGAGCCACAGGCCGACGGCGCTCACTAGAAGCCACAGCACAACAATCAGGTTTGACCCCCCACCCAAGGTGCCGGCAACCGAACCACCGTGGGACGCTATCCACGCCACCCAGTGCGGTTGGGCGGTCTGGGTCATGGTCTGGGTCATCGCAGTCAGCGCATTCTTATTGCCGCCCTGCCAGAAACCCAGCGACGGAAGCAGCTGTCGCAGCGCGCCAATGCCAATGATGACCGCGAGGAGTCGCAACGTGACCGACGAGAAACGTTGCGCAAAGACCTCGGGTCGCACGACCAGCCAGCAGCCGGCAATGACGTAAAACACGGTCGCGCCAGGCCAGCCGAAGAGGATTGAACTGCCCGGCATAAAGATGCCGCCCGCACCATTGCCGACGAGCCAAATCAAACCAGCCCATCCGGCGGAGACGCCACCAATCCAGCGGCTCAGGCCGCCGTTCGAAAACAACAACGCCAGTCCGATCCCGAGCTGAATCCACGCAGCGCCCACCGCGAAGTGGATCGGATGATCGTTCCATAACGTGATGGCGTGCGTCATCAGCGCACGGAGCCAGCCGGGAGCACCCGCCATCGTTGGTGCAATGACGGAGTTGGCGAGACCAAGTGGCATCGAGGGCTGGAACTGCAGAATGCCGTCGACGAGCCAGATCAGACCAAAGCTGTAGCGGAGGAACGATCGGCTCCGTGGCTCTGCCAAACCGGCGGCTGAGAGGTTGAAGGTGCGAATGCGTCCGGACACGAGAGCGCCGGCAATGAGTACCATGCCCAAGGCCACGAAGAGCCCCACCGCGACGACAAAAAGCTCGTGGCGAAATAGTGCGACTACCAAGAAATTGGTGAGATTCACCTGACTGGGATTCATTACCATGGCAGCTCCTAGAGGTTCAGTTCGTTCACCACGCCCGAGAGAACACCGTTCACGAAGTACGGCGCATCATCTCCGGAATAGGTACGCGCAATTTCTACGGCCTCGTCCATGACGACCGCCTTCGGCGCGCCATCGTCGCTCAGAAGTTCACCAATGGCGATCTCCATCACCAGTCGATCAATCAGAGAAATGCGCTCCAACGGCCAGTCAATCGCGTTGGCACTGATGAGTTCATGGGCGCGTTCACGATGGGCTTCAGCAGCCTCGAGCAACGTGACCGTGAATGGGTCCGGAGCGACGTTGAGCTCCGAGAGAATGGTCGCAACATCGCGCTCTTTCATGGCTCCTTCGTAGAGGAGTTCGAGGGCGCGTTCGCGGGCGAGGTGGCGCTGGTCGCCGAGTGACGTCACTAGGCGCGCGTCATGTACTCGCCGGTGCGAGTATCGACCTTGATGACCTCGTCAGGGCCCACGAACAGTGGCACCTGAACGACAAATCCAGTCTCGAGGGTGGCGGGCTTGCGAGCACCTGACACACGGTCGCCCTGAATACCAGGCTCCGTCTCCGCAATACGAAGTTCCACGGAGGCGGGCAGTTCCACACCGATGATTTCACTCTGGTAGGTGATGATCATGGCCTTGCCGGTTTCCTTCAGGAAGTTTGCGGCGTCGCCCAAGTTCTTCGAGGAGACCGCAATCTGGTCGAAGGTGTCCTGGTCCATGAAAATGTAGTCGTCGCCGTCGCGGTAGAGGTACTGGGTGTCCGACTTTTCGATGATGGCCTGCTCGAGGCGCTCACCGGAGTTGTAGGTGCGCTCGATGACGGCGCCGGTGCGTGCATTGCGCAGCTTGGTGCGCACGAAGGCACCGCCCTTGCCGGGCTTGACGTGCTGGAAGTCGATGACGGTGAACAGGCCTTCGGCGATGTTCAGAGTGATGCCGTTCTTGATGTCAGAGGTGTTGATTGCAGCCATGAGGCGCTTTCCCTTTCGCGTGAGTTGCCGCCCCATTCTAGGGAATGGCGCACGCGGTGGGTGGTGATTAGCCCAAGAGAGTGAGAACTGCGTCCAACGCCAGGTCGTAGCTCAGGGCGCCAAAACCGGCGATCGACCCGTTGACGACGCCGGCCAGGGTGCTGACGTGGCGGAATGGCTCGCGAGCCGCCGGATTGGAAAGGTGTATCTCCACTTTGGGACCGGTGAACATAGCCAGCGCATCCGCCAGGGCCCACGACGAGTGCGTCAAGGCACCAGCGTTGAAAATCACGGCGACATTCCTCGTGCGGGCGGCGTGAAGTGCTTCAATCAGCACACCTTCGAAATTGGACTGCTCGTGGCGCAGGGTGTAGCCGGCGGCTTCGGCCAAGCCCCGTACCCGCTCGACGTGTTCATCCAAGGTGGTCGTGCCGTAAATCTCGGGGCTCCGCGTTCCCAACTGATCAAGGTTGGGTCCCGACAACAGCAAAATCTCTTTTTCCATCACTCCCCCTTAACGAACGAAGCATAGGTGGCACGAACTGCCGCTTCCGAGATGTCCGACACGGTCGTAAACCCGTTCTTCGTTGGCAATACAAGGGTGAGGCTGTGGTGAGCCTTTTTGTCTCGGGCCATTACCGCAAGCAGTGCATCGATGTCCATTGCGAACGGCACCGTTCGTGGCAGTCCGAAAAAGTCAACTACGTCGTCGGTGTAGGCGACTTCGTCGTCACCGACGAGCTCAAGGTGGCGCGCCAACCGGGCGGCAAACCGCAGCCCAATGGCCACCGCTTCACCGTGGCGCAAGGCGTCACTGTCGCGCTCCAGCGCCAGAAGTTCAATCGCGTGTCCCAGCGTGTGGCCGTAGTTCAATAACGCACGCTCACCAGTCAGTTCAAATTCGTCACTAGCAACAATGCGCGCTTTGAGCGCCACGGCAAGCTCAACGAAGGTCTGCAGGTCCGTGGATGCGAGCGCGGTGGTGGGTCGACGCTCGAGCAGCCAGCACTTAGCGACTTCGCCCATACCGGCGGTCATTTCGCGCTCGGAAAGTGTTGCGAGCGTCTCGAGATCGCAGTACACGGCCTTGGGCTGATGAAAGGCTCCCACGAGGTTCTTGCCCGCACCAATATTGATCGCCGTCTTGCCACCGATGGCCGCATCCACTTGTCCGGCAATCGAGGTGGCGACGTGAATCACAGCAATGCCGCGGAGATAGACCGCCGCCGCAAAGCCCACCACGTCGGTGGTCGCACCGCCGCCGATGGCGATAACGACGTCGTGACGTGAAAGCCCCATCGAGGCGAACGCATCGCACAACTGGGCAATCGTGTCGAACGTCTTCGCCGACTCACCGTCGTCGATGACGACCTGCTGCGTAGGAATCGTGAGGGCGAGAGTGTTCCACGACTGGCGAGCTAACGCCTCCGTGGTCACAACGGCGGCCACGCGTGCGCGAGGTACCAGGCCACCGAGATCAGCGGCGAGTTGGTGGCGCACTCCACTGCCCACGTGGACGTCGTACGGGGTGTCGCGTAAGGCCACACGGATAGTCATGCTCGGGCCTCCAGGGTGCTCACAATATCGCGCACGATTTCGGCCACCGCAGCGCTGGCGTCAATCGTGATAGTCGCGACCTCACGGTAGAGCGCTTCACGCTGCGCTCGAAGTCGCACCAGCGCTTCGGCGGGGTCGTCACCGAGAAGTGGGCGGTCCCCTGTCGCCACTCGTTCGAGCAACACGTCGTTGGGAGCATCGAGCCAAATGGTGCACTCGTGCTCGAGCACCCCCCTGGCGGGTGCGGTGGTCACAATGCCGCCACCGGTGGCGATCACGGCATCCATAGTGGTCATGGCCCGAAGCGCCTCGCATTCGGCCTCGCGAAAGGAAACTTCACCCAAGTGGCGAATGTGGTCTTGAACACTTCGGCCGGTGGTGGCCAGAAAGAAGGCGTCGGCGTCGATCGCGTCGATGCCCCACGCTGCCGCGAGTGCATCCGCCACCGTCGTCTTGCCCACTCCGGGCAGACCGACGAGCACGACGCGGGCCATGATTAGGCCGGCCGAGCGGCCGATGACGTGGATCCGAGATTCGCGATGTAGGTGTCGTGATTCCGTACGAACTCCTCGAGGGAGTCCCCACCAAATTTGCGGACTGCCTCATTCGCGAGCACCAGGGCCAACATCGCCTCGGCGACTACACCGAGTGCTGGCACTGCGGTCACGTCGGTGCGCTCCTTGAAAGAGACCGTCGACTCACCCGTCGACACGTCGACCGTTTCAAGTACCGGACGATTCAAGGTCGCCAATGGCTTCATCGCCACCCGAGCAATCACTGGCGCACCCGAAGTCATGCCTCCTTCGAGGCCACCCGCGTGGTCACTGCGACGCCCGAAACCACCGGCCGTGCCGTCGCCATCAACAAAGATGGCGTCGTGGGCGACGGAGCCGCGCTGTCCCGCTTGCGCCATGCCGTCACCAATTTCGACGGCCTTCACTGCCTGAATGCTCATCAGACCAGCGGCGATGAGTCCGTCCAGCTTGCGGTCCCAGTGCACGTGACTCCCCAAACCAACGGGGACGCCGTACGCGACAACTTCAACAATGCCGCCCAAGGAGTCGCCATCTTTGGCGGCGGCCTTGATCTCTTCGATCATTGCCTGGGCAGCCGTTTCGTCGAAGCAACGAACTTCGCTGTCGTCAACGAGACCGATCTCGTCTGGACCAGGTCGCTGATTGAGTGGTGCCGCTACCGAGCCGATACGAACGACGTGCGAGACAATGTCGACACCAATCGCTGTCAGCAAGGTTCGCGCCAGCGCGCCGGCCACCACGCGTGCCGCCGTTTCGCGCGCTGAAGCGCGCTCCAACACGTCGCGTGCGTCATCAAAGGCGTACTTCTGCATACCCACGAGGTCGGCGTGACCAGGTCGCGGCGTGGTCAATTTGTCACTGGGGGTGCCAGGAGCTGCGGACATCTCCTGCTCCCACTTCGGCCATTCCGAGTTCAAGATCTCAATCGCCACCGGTGAGCCCAACGTCCGGCCGTGGCGAATGCCACCAGTGAGGCGCAGAACGTCACGCTCGAAGCGCATGCGAGGGCCCCGGCCGTATCCGAGACGGCGGCGAGCCAACTGGTCGCTAATAGCTTCCTCGGTGATAGGCAGACCCGCGGGCAGGCCTTCAACGATGACGGTCAGAGAGGGACCGTGGCTTTCACCGGCAGTAAGAAATCGCAACATCTGCTAATTCTAGGCGACCAGCGCCCAATCCCCTAGTGCGCGTCAGCGTAGAACGGGTTCACGCCCGAGGCGTGGTCGGTGACGTCACGCACGTCGGTCAGTTCGGGGATTGCACCCTTGAGCGCCGTTTCGATGCCCTGCGTCAGCGTCATGCGGCTCATGGAGCAGCCCTGACAGCCGCCCGACATCTTGATGTAAGCGACCGCCGTCTTGTCGTCAAGGGCAACGAGGTCGGCCCGGCCGCCGTGTGACGCAATCGAAGGGTTGACCTGCTCGTCGAGCACCGCGATGGCGCGGCGTGCCAGTTCGCTCTCAATGCCCAGGGCGAGGACCTCGGCGGGAACGCCGGGGTTCATCTCTTCTGGGGTGGGGTGATTGGGATTGACCAGCACGAGTCCACCGGCGCCGGCAGTCGCGAACTCGAGGCGCGAACCCTTCAGTCGTTCGATGCTCGCGGCGGGGATCACGATGGTGACCTCGCCGTCTTTACCGATGGCCGCGCCAGCGGGCGCATCAGCCACTTCGGAGAAGTACAGGTCGTAGGCGTAGCCGTTGCCCTTGGTGCCAGTGACCTCGACGTAGAGGCCAAGTCCTTCGCTGGTCTCTTCGCCCGCCATGGCATCAAGCACCACGTTGCGAGCTTCGTCAGTGAGGGTGAGTACGTCAAAGGAGGTGTCGGTCATACCCCTAAGTTTATGGGCACCGGCCTGCGACCCGACCAACTAAGTTCGTGCCGTGACAAATCTTGCCCCCGACACCCACGAGTGGGTCTCCTTTAGTGACGACAGCGGCGCCCAGTGGCTCGTCGACGTCACCTTTTTGATCAGTAACTGGAACTGCATCTTTGGTAACGGCTGCCAGGGTGTTCTGACGGCCCCCGCCCCCGAACTCGTTCAGGGCTGCTGCAGTTACGGCGCCCATTTCACCGGCGAAGAAGACCGTCAGCGGGTCGAACTGGCCGCCACCCGTCTGAGCGCGGACCAGTGGCAGTTCAAGGACAAGGGCAAGAAGGGCACCACCAAGGTCAACAAGGAAGGTGAAATTGTGACCAAGTTGGTCGATGACGCCTGCATTTTCCTCAACCGCCCTGATTTTTCGCGAGGCGCCGGTTGTGCGCTGCACGTGTTGGCGCTCGACAACGACGAGAGTTTCATCCCGTTAAAGCCCGAGGTGTGCTGGCAAGTGCCGCTACGCAAAGAAGAGATCGAGCTCGCGAATGAGGAAATCATCACCCGCATTGGTCAGTGGAACCGTTCCGACTGGGGTGCGGGCGGATCAGAGTTTCACTGGTGGTGCACTCAAGATGACGGCGCCTTCACTGGCACGACGCGCGTCGTGGACTCCATGCGCGAGGAACTCATCGCCATGATGAACCCCAACGCCTATGAACAAGTCCTGGCGTACTGCAACCAGCGCACTCGTCCCGGTACACCGCTCCCCCACCCCGTGGTGCGGAAGCGCTAATTATTCGGCGGCGAGCGGGTCGTCTTCGGAGAAGACGGTGCGAGGTAGGGAGCCGAGGATTTCGTCGTAGCGGTCCTCTTCCGCGAGGCACCATTCGGCGTGAACGTCTTCTGGAGCCGCACCGCACTCATCGCAGGTAGTTGCGCGAGGACCCGTCGAACGCTTCAATTCACGCGCTTCCACAAAACGGCGGTGGCGACCCTTTTTCACGTCAACTCCTCACTGACCGCAGGCCATCACTGGCGGCGGTCGAGGCTCAGTTCGCCTGAGCCGGACTTCCATTGTAGCCACTTGTCACCTCATCAGGACGTACGATGGGTGCATGACAGCCGGTTTTGACCCCAACGACATGATTGCTCGCTTTCGCCAACGCGCCGAAGCCGTTCGAAAGCGTGGGGTGCCGCCGGTCGAAGGTCCCGAGCGTCAGATGTTCATGGAAGCGGCTCGCCTCGATTTTCAGGACTACGCCATGCTCGGTGATGCGACCGCCACACTCGAAGACGGCATTCTGCGCCTCGAGATTGACCTGCGTCCGCCGACCCAGGCCTAGTTACCAGCGACCACGTGGGCGCGCAGCGCCGCTTCGTAGAGATCGGCCACGCCGGTGTGTAAATACCTGAGGGCGTGGGATCGCAGGGCCGCCGACGTACCGGCTTTGTAGCACTCATTCGCTCCGTCGCCCAGCGTGTTGAAGGCCGTCGCAGCCAGCGTTGAAAGTTGTGCGTCCGGGCTCGGCAGCGAGGCGTTGACACCTTGCGTCTCGTACAACAGCACGCCACACACTGTGCGCAGCTGGGCGGCCGTTGACGTTGATGCACGCAGTGTTCGATCGGCGTTGGTGGCATCGGAGACCAACGTCTTGGCATTCGCTATGAAGCTGCTCTGAGTGAGCCACTTCTTCATGGCGGTCGCGGGCGACTGGGTGCCGCACGAGGCCAGCAGTACCCCCGCAGTCAATAATGCGACGATGCGCTTGATCACTGAGCGACCACGAGGTGCAGCTCGCGCCGACCACGGCGAACCACGAGATACTTCCCGTGCAGGGCTCGATCGAGACCGATGGTGGCATCGGCATCGACGCGCACGTTGTTGACGTAGACGCCACCCTGTTCGAGGAATCGACGGGCTTCACCCTTGGATTTGGCGAGCCCGCAGGTCGCCAGCAACGTGGCCCCGTCAACGCCGGCGGCGAGTTCCTCGCGCGACCAGGTTGATGATGGGGCATCGGCCATCACGGTGAGCAACATGGCCTCATCGAGTTCGGCGATGGACTCGGAGAAGAGGGCTTCACCGGCTCGCTCGGCGGCCACTTGCGCTTCACGACCATGCACCAACTCCACCACGGCGTTCGCCAGTGCGCGCTGGGCTCGACGTTCCTGTGGCGTAGACAGCGTGGCAGCATCGAGGTCGCGAATCGTGTCGTGGTCGAGGAACGTAAAGAAGCGCAACAGCGTTGGGACAGTCTGGTCATCGGCGTTCAGCAGGAACTGATGCAGGGCGAACGGCGGGGTCAAGTCCGCGTCCAGCCAGACCTTCTGATTGCCGCCTTCGGACTTGCCGAACTTTTGCCCATCAGCGCGTAGCAACAACGGTGACGTCAGACCAGCGGCTGACGATCCGGTCACCTTGCGAATGAGCTCGGTGCCCATGGTGATGTTGCCCCACTGATCAGAGCCACCCATTTGCAGCGTGCAACCATGGTCGACGTTAAGCCGCAAGAAGTCGTACGCCTGCAGCAACATGTAGGAGAACTCGGTGAAGGACAGGCCAACGTCGTCTCGGTCCAAGCGGCTCTTCACCGAATCTTTCGCCACCATCTGGTTGACGGTGAAGTACTTTCCCACGTCACGCAAAAAGTCCGTGAGCGAAATAGTCGTGAGCCAGTCGGCGTTATTCAAAAGCAGCGCCTGCGACTTCCCCGCCGATGGTGAGAAGTCCAAGAATCGCTCGAGCTGCGAGCGAATACCAGCGACGTTCTCCTGCAACTGCTCATTCGTGAGCAACGGGCGCTCCGAGGCCTTGAAGCTGGGGTCGCCAATCAGGCCCGTGCCACCTCCGGCGAGAGCGATGGGGCGATTCCCGGCCAACTGAATGCGGCGAAGGTTGCATAGCTGCAGGAGGCTTCCCAGGTGCAGTGACGACGCTGTTGGGTCGAAGCCGATATAGCCGGTGACGCCGCCGTCGCTCAGGCGATCCAGGACCCCCTCATCGGTGGTCTGGTGAACCAGTCCACGAAACTCCCAATCGCTGCGCAATGTCATGGTGTAAGTCTACGACGAGCAGCCCGCGCCGAACTGGTCCGCGCTAGAACGATGTGCCCGTGGAGGGGCCATGGATTTTTAGCCACAGCACCCACGACGACCACCAACCACTCACTTCGGCAACCCCAATGGCGATCAACAGCACGCCACCGACGATCCCGATGATCTTGGCGTAACGACGAAGCCACTTCGATGTCACCAGCATCCACTCCGAAGCGAGCGCGGCCACGATGAAGGGAACGCCAAGCCCGAGGCAGTAGACAAATGCCAGCATCGACCCTCGCAGTGCTGTTGCGCCCGATGATGACGAAGCGAGACCCAAAATCGCACCAAGAGTGGGGCCAATACACGGCGTCCACCCGAGAGCGAAAAGCGCACCCAGCAGGGCGGCACCGAGCACTGAGGCGCGTGGCAGTCGATGGCTGCGTCGTTCCCGCTGCAGCCATCGTGACGGCCACCACCCCGCAAAGAACAATCCCAGCACCACAGTCAGGGAACCAAACACGATTTGGATGGGTCGCTGGTGCGCGGAGAGCTGTGCGCCAAAAAATCCGAAGAGTGCGCCAAAGGACACAAACACCAAAGAAAACCCAATGACGAACGCGATGGAACCCGCCAGCGCACGCCCTCGGCCACCTCGGCTCGCACTGGCCCCGGTCGCCCCCGAGAGGAAGGCGAGATAGCCCGGCAGCAGGGGCAGGACGCAGGGCGACAAAAAGGAGATGAGTCCAGCGGCGAATGCCAGTGGAAATGCCGCCACCAACGACGAAGGGAGTGCGGCGACGATCACCACTCCCCCACGTGTCGAACAAGTGCGTTGTGAATCAAGACGTTGTCATCGCGATCCGGCACCGCTGCGACAATCACGTTCACACCTCCACGGTCCAATCCCGACGCTATGGCGGCCTGCAGCGCCTCCACCGAGTCGACGCGTTCACCGTGGTGGCCAAAGGCGCACGCAATCGCCACGAGATCATGGTGGTGCTGGGTCGCAAAGAGCGTCTCAAATCGTTCCGAGGCAAGTTCGGTGGCCTGGGGCAGGAAGTTAAAGATTCCCCCGCCGCGATTGTCCGAGACCACCAGCACCAACGTCGATGCCGCATTGACGCCGTCAACCAGCCCCGAAACGTCATGTAGGAAGGTCACGTCACCGACCAGCGCCAAGGCTCGCGTGCCGGTCGCCACCCCCATCGCCGTCGACACGACGCCATCAATACCGTTCACGCCACGGTTCGCATAGACGGGCTGGACGCGCGACGGTGACCACCATTCAACGTCTCGAATGGGCATCGAGGAGCCAACCATCAACGGCACCTGGTGTCGAACAGACGCCTCAACGACAGCGCGCGCCACAGAAATCTCTTGCAATGGACCCGTATCGAGCGAGGCCAGATGTTCGCCGACGCGCCGTGACGCCTCGGCCCAGGCCATGACATAGTTGTGATCCCCGCGCAGCTGGGCGGATCGGACATCGGGCAGCCCCGGTAAACGATCGGTCAAGAGGCCATCGGGGTCGGCGACAAAGCCGGCACCCGTGAATCCAATCACTCGGGCGCCCCATTCGCGCAGGCGCCCCGCGAGCACCTTTGATGCCGGCGCTCCGCCAATGCGCACCACCACATCTGGTCGCAATGCGGCCGCGCGCTCATCGCTGCGTACCAGCGGGTCGGCGTACGGGAGCGTGTGCGCCGTCGTGGCGTCACCAATCACGGCCCAGTCGAGACTCCACAGCTCCTGCACCAACGAGGCCGACACACCCGCGCCGACGACACAGAGGACCTTCTGGGTGCTGATATCTATTCCTGAGCGCACCGCGGGCATCGCTGGCGCAAACGTCCACATCTCGCCATCCTCGCGGCCGGCCGGCAACTCGAGTGGCTCCGCCACCAAGGGCGCAATGAAGGCCAGGTTGAGATGCACTGGTCCCGCGGGGCCGTCGTCGTAGCCGGCGGCCGCCCGCCACGCTCGCGAGGCCAGCGGTCGCCACTGGTGCATGGCATCGCTGCGCGCCACACCCGGTTCGATGAAACGACGCACCTGTGAGCCAAAGAGGTGCGCCTGATTCATCGTCTGTGGTGCGCCAATGTCGCGCAATTCGGGAGGTCGGTCCGCTGTCAAGATGAGCAGTGGGACACGTGCGAGGTCGGCCTCTGCAACAGCGGCGTGCAGTTCTGCTGCGGCAGTCCCGCTCGTCACCACGACCGCAACGGCGCGGCGCGTCACAAGTGCTCGGCCCAGGGCAAAGAAGGCGGCCGAACGTTCATCGATGCGGACGTGGACGGCGATCTCATCTCGGGCACTCATCGCCAGCGCCAAGGGCGTTGACCGCGAGCCGGGGCAGAGAACGACGTCCCGCAGACCGGCGCGGACCCATTCGTCAATCAAGGTGGCGCAAAAAGTCGCCTGGACCTGACTCGGGGTCGCTACGCTCGTCATCGATGTCACTCCTCGCTTCGGACCGACAGGGCGACGGTCCCGCGTTTCTCTGGTTACACGGCTTTACGCAGACCCGCGCCGCCGCGGCACCATTCCGTTCCATTCTGGCAGGAACCTCGACAGTTGTGACCCCGGACCTTCCCGGCCACGGTGAGTCGGCAGGCATACACGGCTCACTTCCCGAAACTGCTGAACTCCTTGCCCACCAGTTCCTCACTTCCCCAAGTGCCGTCGGCGGATACTCCTTTGGTGGACGAGTTGCTCTCCACCTGGCCCTCGCCGCACCTCAGGAGGTCTCACGGCTGGTGTTGGTCAGTGCGTCGCTCGGTAGTGCCGACCCGGTCGAGCGCGCCGCGCGCCGTGACAGCGACAACGCACTCGCTGCGCACATTCGTGCCGTGGGCAGTGAGCAGTTCTTGGCTGAGTGGCTCTCACTGCCGCTCTTTGCGACGTTGCGCCCCGAACTGGTTAGTGCGCGCAGTACCGACGCCGAAGGCCTCGCCTCCTCGCTTGAACACAGTGGTACCGGCACCCAGGAGTACTTGGGCGACGCCGTAAGTCGCTTGACCATGCCGGTACTCGTTCTCTGTGGTGAACGAGACACCAAGTTCGTCGCCGCAGCCCATGAGATCTGTGAGCGTGTGCCGAACGCCAGTCTCGCGGTGGTACCCGATGCCGGCCATGCGCTCCACCTCGAACGCCCCGAAGTGGCGGCAGCGATGGTGCGTGACTTTCTGGCCTAGTGCCAGACGATCAGAAATGCGACCGCCGCAGCCCCGACTAAGAGTTGGGTCCGCGCCGACATCTTGAGCAGGACCAGAAGTTCGCGACCTTCACGAGGCGAGAAGGCGATGCGCAACGGGGCAAGGTACGCGACGACGGCAACGATTCCCACGAGCCACGCACCGCCGGCAACTGCTCCCAGCACGGTAAGAGCCGCAAACAGCCCGTACAGATACGAGGCACGTCGGCGCCCGAGTCGAGCGGCCAGGGTCTTCTTGCCGGAGGCCTGGTCACCCGCGATGTCCCGGATGTTGTTGGCCTCTAAGAGGGCGCAGGCCATTGAACCGGCGGCCAGTCCCCACCACCAGGACTTGGCAACCAGGTGACCGTGCTGGGCGAAAGCGGTACCCACGGTGGCGACAAAGCCGAAGTAGGCCATCACGAACACTTCACCAAGGCCCATGTAGCCGTAGGGCTTTGGTCCTCCGGTGTAGAGCCAACCGGCGGCAATGGCGGTCGCGCCAACGGCCACAAACCACCACGACGTGCGCGACGCCAGCACGAGGCCAGCAACGCCGCCAACCCCAAATGCGGCAAAGGCCGCCCTCTTGACGCTGGACGCGGCCACGAGGCGCGACGCGGTCAATCGAAAGGGGCCGACGCGTACTTCATCGGTGCCCCGAACACCATCGGAGTAGTCGTTCGCGAAGTTCGTCGCAATCTGCAGGGCCAACGCGACGGCAACGCACAGCAGTGTGTTGAGCCAATTGATCGGTGCGGGTCGAACGAGCGCGGCACCGATGGCGACCGGCACCAGCGCGGCCGGCAACGTGCGTGGACGGGCAGCGAGCACCCAGCGCTTGACTGTTCCGGGAGCCTCGGCCATTACGGGCGTTTCGGGAATCGGGAGAAGTCGGGAGCGCGGTGCTCCACGAAGGCGTTGCGGCCTTCCTGGCCTTCTTCAGACATGTAGAAGAGCATGGTGGCGTCGCCGGCCAACTGCTGGATACCAGCCAGTCCATCTTCGGCGGCATTGAAGCCGGCCTTCAACATGCGCAATGCCAGTGGCGACAAAGTGAGAATCTGTCGGCACCAGGCCACCGTCTCGCGCTCAAGGTCGTCGAGTGGCACCACCGTGTTCACGAGGCCCCAGTCAAGAGCCTGCTGTGCGCCGTACTGGCGGCAGAGGAACCAGACTTCCTTGGCGCGCTTCAGGCCAATGGTGTTGGCCAAGAGCGAGGAGCCGTAGCCACCGTCGAAGGAGCCGACGCGGGGACCGGTTTGACCGAAGCGAGCGTTGTCGGCGGCGATTGAGAGGTCGCACACCAGGTGCAAGATGTGACCACCGCCGATGGCGTAGCCCGCAATCTGTGCAATAACCGGCTTGGGCAACCGGCGAATTTGAATCTGCAAGTCGAGCACGTTTAGACGACCCACACCGCGTCGAGCGACGGCGTCGTCGCCGATGTAACCGTCGTCACCACGGATCTTCTGGTCGCCACCGCTACAGAAGGCGTCAGCGCCGGCGCCGGTCAAGATGATGGCGCCAACCGTGGTGTCATCGCGGGCAGCTTCGAACGCGTCCGAGAGTTCAAACAGTGTCTGCGGACGAAAAGCGTTGCGACGCTCCGGACGGTTGATGGTGATGCGCGCGATGCCTTCGGCCACCTCGAAGAAGATGTCTTGGTAGTCGCCGCGGCGCTCCCACGCCGGCAACGGCAGCGTGCGGAACTGCTCGACGGGATCAATAGGGTCGCCTGAAATTACGGTGGTAGCCATGCGTCCACGCTACCGGTCGCCCTGATAGTTGCGGACACCCACCTAGGCTGGACGAGTGGCATCACTCGTCGCTCTCGATTTCCCCTTAGGGCCAGCACTGGTCGACGAACTCGTCGACTGCGCCATGACGTCCCAGGCGTTTTGCGTGCTCGACCAGCGGCTCTCGACTCGTCAGCAAGCCGAGGCCCTGCAGCTCATGGGGGCCACCCACATTCGTGATGCCTCCGGCACCCGCCCACTGGACAACGGGCGCGACGTCGAGGAGGGCGATGCGCTCGTGATGCTGACCTCGGGGTCGAGCGGCACACCGAAGGCCGCCGTGCACACGTGGGCATCCCTCGTGGCCAGCGCTCGCATTACCCAGGAGTCTCTGCGTGGCGACACACCTCCCGTCTGGCTCCCCTGCCTTCCGGCCGCTCACATCGGTGGACTCGCCGTACTGCTCCGATCCGTGCTGAGCGACGCCGACCTTCGCTTCAGCGACGACATCAATGCTGGGCCGTCGCTGGGGGCGACGCATATCTCCGTGGTTCGCACCCAGTTGGTGCGCCACGACCTCTCCCAGTACCAAACCGTCTTAGTCGGTGGCGCCAAGCCACCGGGTGACCTGCCCAGCAACGTCATCGCCACGTGGGGCCTCACTGAAACGGGATCGGGCATTGTCTACAACGGCACGCCCCTCGAGGAGGTCGACGTGGTGAGTATCAATGGCGAGCTCTGTGTTCGCACCCCCACGCTTTTTCGCACCTACCGTGACGCGGCCCGACCAGAGGTCTTTGACGAACAGGGCGCCGCCTGGTACCCCACCGGAGATGGCGGCACGGTGACCGATGGCGTCGTTGCCGTTCGCGGACGCCTTGGATCGGTCATCAACACCGGTGGTGAGAAGGTCTGGCCCGAAGACGTGGAAGCCGCCATCGCCACCATTGAGGGCATTAGCGAAGTAGCCGTGACCGGCGTGGCCGACCCCGAGTGGGGTCAACGCGTCGTTGCTTTGATTGTCGCTCGAGAATCGCAGGATGACGCCATCCGTGCCATCGTCAGCGATCGCCTCGGCCCCTGGGCGAAACCCAAAGAGATTCGTTACGTGGCCGCCCTGCCGCGCACCAGCAACGGCAAAATCCGTCGCGACGCACTGGAATTCCTCCACTAAAGCGAAATACCGCGCCCGAAACCGGGCGCGGTATTTCCAAGGGGATACTGCGAACTACTTGTTGAGTCCCGTAATGGTGCCCAACAGTGACTCCACGGTGTACTCGCTCGTTGGCGAGTCGCGAACCACCGAACCCAGGCGCAGGACCACAATGCGGTCCGTGACCTCGAGAACGTGCGGCAAGGTGTGCGAAATGAAGAGAACGCACAGCCCCTGTTCACGAGCGGCCTTGATGACGTTGAGTACTTCCTGGCTCTGACGCGCACCGAGGTGGTTCGTGGGTTCGTCCAAGATGATGACGTGCTTGGCCCACATGACGGCACGACCAATCGCCACCGCTTGGCGCTGTCCACCCGAGAGCTGCGAGACGATGCGCTTGCCGGCCGCGACCGAAATGCCGACCTTGTCGAGCTCCTCAGTGGCCTTGCGCTCCATTGCACCCTGGTTCAAGAACCCGAGGGCGCCCAGGAGGCCGCGACGCTTAATCTCACGGCCCAAGAAGATGTTGGAGCCAATGGTGAGGTCGGGAGCCAGACCGGAGTCCTGGTAGAGCGTCTCAATGCCGTTCTCCATCGACTCGGCCGGTGACTTCCAGTGACGCTCGACACCGTCGACGAACAGCTGGCCG
>DAINRA010000014.1:20633-43933 GCA_036742195.1 Acidimicrobiales bacterium | reverse complement strand
TGGTTCGCCGACGGCACCTTGAACGCCAGCGTCAACTGTGTTGACCGACACGTCGCTGCCGGTCGCGGCGACAAGGTCGCGTTCCACTGGGTGGCTGATGCTCCTGGTGAAACCCGCACTATTACCTATCGCGATCTCAGCCGGATGGTGAATCAGACCGCGAATGCGCTGATTGAACTTGGCGTCACCGCGGGCGACCGCGTCGCCGTCTACATGCCAATGGTCCCCGAGGCCATTGTCGCCATGCTCGCCATTGTCCGACTCGGTGCCGCCCACTCGGTTATCTTCGGCGGTTTCTCAGCTGATGCCGTGTCGTCACGCATTCTTGACTCAAACTGCACCTTTGTGGTCACTGCGGACGGTGCATTCCGACGTGGATCTCAGTCACCATTGAAGCCCGCTGTCGACGAGGCGCTCGAGAGCTGCCCCGCCGTGAAGGCAGTGCTTGTTCTGCGCCGTACCGGTGGGGAAGTGTCGTGGCGAGAAGGTCGCGACCACTGGTGGCACGAGATTGTCGATCGCCAGAGCGACCAGCACACTCCCGCCTCATTTCCCGCCGAGCAGACCTTATTCATCATGTACACGTCTGGCACGACGGCCAAGCCGAAGGGTATCTTCCACACCACCGGTGGCTACCTGACCCAGGCCGCTACGACCTATTACTACGTGTTCGACACCAAGGCTGACACCGATGTCGCGTGGACCGCCGCCGACATCGGCTGGATTACCGGTCACAGCTACATCGTCTACGGACCGCTGATTAACGGCGTGACCCAGGTGATGTACGAAGGGCTACCCGACTCCGGCGGTAAGGATCGTTGGTGGAAAATCATCGACGAATACAAGGTGTCGATGCTCTATACCGCTCCCACCACCATCCGCACGCTGATGAAGTGGGGACACGACATTCCGGCTGGTTACGACCTCTCGAGCTTGCGCATTCTCGGTTCAGTTGGCGAGCCCATCAATCCCGAAGCATGGATGTGGTACCGCGAACACATCGGGCGTAACAACTGTCCGATTGTCGACACCTGGTGGCAGACCGAGACGGGAGCCCTAATGATTGCGCCGCTTCCCGGCGTCTCGCACACGAAGCCAGGTGCTGCCATGCGTGCGTTGCCCGGCATCCGTGTGGATGTTGTGGATAACGACGGAAACTCCGTCGGCAACGGCGAAGGTGGCTACCTCGTCATTACCCACCCGTGGCCGTCTATGACCCGCGGTATTTACGGTGACCACGATCGCTTTGTTGAGACCTATTGGAGTCGATTCCCCGGAAAGTACTTCGCCGGCGATGGCGCCAAGAAGGACGCCGATGGCGACCTCTGGTTGCTGGGTCGTGTTGACGATGTGATGAACATCTCAGGACACCGACTCTCGACGACTGAAGTGGAACACGCCCTCGTTGGTCACCCAGCGGTCGCAGAAGCTGCTGTTGTTGGCGCGTCCGACGAGACAACAGGACAGGCAATCGTTGCGTTCGTGACGCTCAAGTTGAACGCAGACGACGCCCACAGCGACCAGGCCGAAGTCATCGAGGCGCTCCGCCAGCACGTGTCGCGTGTTATTAGTCCAATTGCGAAACCTCGGCAGATCATCTTGACGCCCGAGTTGCCTAAAACCAGGTCCGGAAAGATCATGCGACGCTTACTTCGAGATGTCGCCGAAAACCGTTCCCTGGGTGACGTGACGACACTCACGGACCCCACCGTCGTAAACATGATTTCGGGGCTCATGGGAGCCCACGCGTCGAGCGACGACTAGCGAATTCGGCGCGCTCGCTCCAGGGGCGCAATCCAAGGAATCACAACACCCAGTGATTCGGCCGCCTCAAGCGGCCACCGTGGGTTGCGCATCACAGCACGGGCGACCATGACGGCATCGATTGGCGTCTGCGCGACAAGGTCCTCTGCCTGCTGTGGCTCAGTGATGAGCCCCACGGCGCTGACGGCAATGTCCGCATCGCGTCGAATCACCTCGGCAAAGGGCACTTGATAGCCCGGTGCGACAGGGATCTCAGCGTTGGCGACGTTGCCACCGGTCGAGACGTCGATCAGGTCAACGCCAATGTCGCGGAGACGGGTGGCGAGGACGACTGATGACGCAAGGTCCCAGCCCCCTTCGGTCCAGTCAGTGGCCGAAATACGCACCAGCAGTGGCGCGTCCGTTTCCTTTCGTACCGCAGCGGCGACTTCAAGGAGGAGGCGCATGCGGTTTTCGAGTGAGCCACCGTAGGCATCGGTGCGGAAATTTGAAAGAGGCGACAAGAACTCGTGGAGCAAGTATCCGTGCGCTGCGTGAATTTCCAGGACATCGAACCCCGCCGCAACTGCGCGACGTGCCGCTTGGGCAAATTGAGCGACGATTTCTTCAATTTCTGGAGCTGTTAGAGCCCGAGGAATGGGGTAGCCCGTAAATGGTTCCGCGCTCGGTGCGACCGCCTGCCAGCCACCTTCCTCGGCTCCAGCGAATTGGTGGTCAGCCCAGGGCTGGAGCGTTGAGGCCTTTCGACCGGCGTGCGCCAGCTGAACACCCACCAGTGCCCCCTGGCTGTGCGCAAACGTGACCACACGAGACCAAGCGGCGACCTGGTCATCGTTCCACAGGCCCGGACAGGCTACGGAGATCCGACCCTCGGGTGAAACGGCGGTGGCTTCGGCGATGATGAGCCCCGCGCCACCAGTCGCCAAGGCGCCGAGGTGCATAAGGTGCCAATCGCCAACGATGCCATCGACCGCCTTGTACTGACACATCGGGCTCACCCAGAGCCGATTAGGGATGACTAGGTTTCGCAGCTGCATCGGTTCAAATAGAGCGCTCATGAGGGAATCCTTCGTGACTGACGTAGACCAAGTGTAGAGACACCAACGTCACCATTCTGCGGCCCCCTTCTCCCTAGACTGGACCTAGGTCTAGGGAACAAAGGGGTTCTTGTGCGTATCGCTGTATTGGACAATCGTGCGTCGCTCGTGGTCGCTGGCGGTTTTATTGACATCGCCGAAGCCAGCAGCGGTCAATTCGGGCCATCGATTAACAATGTTCTGGCTTCCGGTGAGGTCTTCGCTGCGTGGGTGCGAACATTAGACGCCCCCGTACCAACCCTCGAGGAGCTCGAAGTACTGCAGAGTGACGAGCGGCTCAGCTGCGTGAGCCCGACGCCTCGTCAGGTCTTTGCTATTGGACTGAACTATCGAGAGCACGCCCACGAGATGGGTCTTGCGAACCCAACACAGCCCATGGTCTTCACCAAATTCCACTCATCGCTGGCCGGTCAGCACGCGCAGATTCCAATGGTGTCTGACCACACCGACTGGGAAGCGGAAATGGTGGTCGTCATCGGCCAGGGTGGCCGGTCGATTTCTGTCGATGACGCACTGGGTCGTGTAGCGGGATTCGCAGTTGGTCAAGACATTTCAGACCGCCACCTCCAGTTACTTGGTTCCCCAGCCCAATTCTCACTCGGAAAGAGCTGGCAGAATTTCGGCCCCGTTGGCCCATGGGTTACCACTCTGGATGAGTTGACAAACCCAAACGATCTCGCAATTACCTGCGATATCAGTGGGGAACGCATGCAGGACTCTCGTACCAGCGACATGGTCTTTACCGTGGCCGAAGTCGTGAGTTACCTGTCGAACGTTGTTGAACTGTTCCCCGGTGACTTGATCTTCACGGGTTCGCCGCACGGGGTTGGACAGGGACTGACGCCACCAAGATTCTTGAAGCCAGGGCACACGATAGCCACGACTATCGAGGGCTTGGGTACCCTGTTTAATGAAGTAGTGGCCCCCTAAGGGGCCACTGTGGTCGGGCTGGGGAGATTTGAACTCCCGATCTCTCGGCCCCCAGCCGAGCGCTCTAGACCAAACTAAGCCACAGCCCGCGAAGTTCCAATCTTAGCCGCGCTCGAGTGACTCAGCCGCCAGCTGCGGCTGTCACTACTTCAATTGCGTCGCCGGTGACCACTCTGGCGTGCTCCCATTGCGAGCGGGGAACGATGATGCCATTGACGGCGATCGCAACCCCGCGCATCGGAAGGCCGCGCTGAAGCAGCAGGGCACTGACCGACAGTCCGTCATATCCTGACACCGCGGTGCCGTTAATCGTCATTCCACCACCTCCGACACAAATGCGGCGGCCCACTGCGCTGCCAAGGGGGCGAGAGTGACGCCGTGGCGGTAATGACCGTTGGAGGCCGCCCACCGCTCCTCAGGGTGAGGCTCAAAGAAGGGGACGCCAGACTGCGCTACCGGCCGGTGACCGACCCGCATCTCCGTCAATGAGGCACCCTCGAGACCAGGAAGGATGTCGATGGCATCACGAAGGAGACGCTCGAGTTCTCCCACTTCAATCGAAGGGCCACTCTTCTCCTCGGCCGTCGCGCCTAAAACGCCGTGGTGATTCTCTCGCCCGACGTAGTAGAACGGACGGCCACGGACGAAGGCTCGAACCATTGGAGCATCATCGCGCGCCAGACCATGCGTTCGGACGGTGACACCTCGGATCGGGCGAACCTGATGCTCGGGGCGCAGCCCTGGGATTGTGGGGGCCGCACCCGTACACACCACCATCAAGTCAAAGGAGCGTTCCGTCGTTGTCGTCTCCACTCGAACGCCGGTTGCCGATGGGGTAACTCGAACAACGTGCTCAGTCACGAACTCAGTGCCGAACGTCCCCAGGCCAGCCTGAAGTGCAGCGACTGCCTCATCGGGTCGAATCCACGCCTCGTTGTCGACGAGAACTCCATCGTGAATGCGGTCATTGACCCCAGAAAAGAGCCCTGTTTCCTCTGCTCGGTTCACTGCTTTCAGATTCACATCAAATCCACGCGCCACCGTGCACCACTGACTCAACAATCTCCGGTCGGAGGCGTCAAAAGCGACGTGGAGCGTGCCCGATCGCCGCACCACGATGTGATGGCCAGTGACATCAGCGAGTTCATGACTGAGGGCCTCCCAGCGCGCGACTGCATCGCGCTGGAGCGAAAAATTTTCATCCTCACCGACGGCGATTTCCGACACTGGTGCCAACATGCCGGCGGCGGCGTAGGTAGCGCCACGGCCAGGCGTCGGGTCGAAGACACTGACGTTGTGACCGTCGCGGGCGAGACGCCAAGCGGCGGTGAGCCCAATAATTCCCGAACCGATAATCGCAATCTGGGCTCTCTTCACGACTTCAACTGTAGGCCGGTGCGAATGCTTCTTGGTCTTGGCTATAGTTGTGGCGGGTCAGCGTTGCCCCGAAAGGTAAACGCGATGACACAGACCCCCTTCCCCCTTTACGACCCCGCTTTTGAGCACGACGCCTGTGGCGTCGGTATGGTTGCTGATCTCACCGGCACCCCGTCGCATCAAACGGTCACGGACACCCTCACGATTCTCGAGAATCTCGAGCACCGTGGTGCAACGGGCGCCGATGTCGCCTCCGGTGACGGCGCAGGCATCTTGCTGCAGATGCCCGACTCCTTTTTGCGTCAGGTCGTTTCCGCGAACCTGCCACCAATGGGGGAGTACGGCGTTGCCTTCTGGATGATTTCCAAGGAAGCAGCAGCCGACGTCCGCCACAGCCTCGAGACGATTTTCTCCTCGGTCGGCCTGACCACGCTGGCCTGGCGTGACGTTCCCGTCGACTCGTCAATTCTCGGCCCCACGTCTGCCGCCAGCGAGCCCGCGTTCGTGCAGCAGATCGTCAGCCTTGGTGGCGGCGCTACCGGCGTGCTCGACAGTGCTCTGTTCGCCGCTCGGCGCCTAGCCGAGCACTCCCACCCGGTGTACGCGTCATCGTGTTCGTCGTCGGTTCTTATTTACAAGGGCATGTTGTCGTCGCCCCAGTTGCGCCAGTACTTCGACGACCTCCGTGACGAGCGGCTCAGCGCGGCTATTGCCGTCGTCCACAGCCGGTTCTCGACGAACGTTCTTCCCCGATGGGAGCTCGCGCAACCATTCCGCTACATCGCACACAATGGTGAAATCAACACGGTGCGCGGAAATCGCAATTGGATGACCGCCCGGGAGACCACGCTTTCGTCGGAGAACCTCCCCGTACCGCTGAGCGAATTGACACCAATCATCACTCCCAACATGAGTGACTCCGCCTCCTTCGACGAGGTCGTTGAACTCCTCGTGCAGAGCGGGCGATCTTTGCCGCACGCCATTTTGATGATGATTCCCGAAGCCTGGGAGAAGTCCACCAGCATGGACGTGGCCCGTCGTGATTTCTACCGCTATCACGCAGCACTGATGGAACCATGGGATGGACCGGCTTCGGTCACCTTCTCCGACGGCAAAATCGTTGGCGCCGTCTTGGACCGCAATGGTCTTCGCCCAGCTCGCTACTGGGTGACCAAGGACAAGCGCGTTATTTTTGCCTCCGAGGTCGGTGTGGTCGACGTTGATCCCGCGAACATTGAACGCAAGGGTCGACTCCAGCCGGGTCGTGTGTTCTTGGTAGATATTGCCCAAGGTCGCATCATTGACGACACCGAGCTGAAGGCCGATCTGGCCGCCCGTGCACCGTACGGCGAGTGGCTGGCTGAGCACCAGTTGTCGCTCGACGAGATTGAGCCTCGGGTTATGTTGACGCCATCGCACGCCTCTGTCGTGCAGCGCCAGCGCAACTTCGGCTACAGCGACGAAGACATCCGTCTTATCGTCAAGCCCATGGCCAACGTGGGTGAGGAACCCATTGGGTCGATGGGTTCCGACGCCGCGCTACCGGCGCTCTCGACAGACCACCGCCCCTTGTTTGACTACTTCACGCAATTGTTTGCGCAGGTGACCAACCCACCGCTTGACGCAATTCGTGAAGAACTCGTGACGAGTACCCGCGTCACCATTGGTGGGGAAGAGAACCTGCTGACGGAGACGCCTCGACACTGCCACCAGATCGTTCTTTCCTCGCCGGTGTTGAGCGTCGAAGAGCTCGCCAAGATTCGCTACATCGACGAAGCAGCTGGCGACTGGGGCTTTCACGCCACTGTCGTCGACCTGCTGTTCGAAGCCCATGGCACTGGATCAGCCGGCGAGCGACTCCGGGCGGCCGTTGACGCGATCTGTGACGACGTCGTTGCGCAGGTTCGCAACGGTGCTTCCATTGTCATCCTGTCGGACCGCAATACCTCGACGGAACTCGCTGCGGTCCCGAGCCTGCTCGCTGCGTCAGCGGTGCACCACCGGCTCGTGGCCGAACACTTGCGCACCTCGGCCGCAATCATTCTTGAGGCTGGTGACGTTCGCGAAGTCCACCATGTTGCCCTGCTGCTCGGTTTTGGTGCCTCGGCGGTCTGTCCGTACCTGGCGTATGAAACCATTGACGACCTGGCAAGCGCTCAACAGCTGTCGGTGGCCACCGCTATGGAGGGTCGCTACCACTTCGCCAAGTCACTGACCAAGGGCATCGTCAAAGTGATGTCCAAGATGGGTGTGTCGACGGTCGCGAGCTATGTTGGCTCACAGTTGTTTGAGGCCGTCGGTATTGACGCCGACATCCTGTCGTCATACTTCCCAGGCTTCACGTCCCGTATTGGCGGCATCACGCTCGACCACTTGGCCGAGTCGGTGTTGGCGCTCCACGCCGAGGCTTACGTCCGGCCTCAGGCCCAATCGGTGGCCTTGAGGAACCGCGGTGAATATCAGTGGCGTCGTGACGGAGAGATCCACCTCTTCAACCCGCGTACGGTACAGAAGTTGCAGCACGCCACTCGCGCGAAGCGCTACGACATCTTCAAGGAGTACACCAAGCTCGTTGACGATCAGATGAACGCCAACGCGACCTTGCGCTCATTGTTGCGTTTCCGCTCCGACCTCACACCTCTGCCCCTCGACGAAGTCGAGTCCGTCGCCTCCATCGTGAAGCGATTCTCTACGGGTGCCATGTCCTATGGATCCATTTCTGAAGAGGCCCACACGACGTTGGCCATCGCGATGAACCGACTTGGCGCCAAGTCGAACACGGGCGAGGGCGGCGAGGACGAGGAGCGTTTCGACACCTCAGATCCACGTTTTAATCGCCGCAGCGCTATCAAGCAGGTCGCGTCTGGTCGTTTCGGCGTCACCAGTCGCTACCTGGTCAATGCCGACGACATTCAAATCAAGATGGCGCAGGGCGCCAAGCCTGGTGAGGGTGGTCAGCTTCCTGGATCGAAGGTGTATCCGTGGGTGGCGAAGACTCGTCACTCGACGCCTGGCGTCGGTCTGATTTCGCCACCACCGCACCACGACATTTACTCAATCGAAGACTTGGCCCAGCTGATCTACGACTTGAAAAATGCCAACAATCAGGCTCGCGTCCACGTCAAACTGGTGTCAGAGCAGGGTGTCGGCACGATTGCCGCTGGCGTTGCCAAGGCTCACGCGGACGTCATTTTGATCTCAGGTCACGACGGCGGCACCGGCGCAGCGCCACTCACCTCCCTGAAGCACGCTGGTACCGCGTGGGAGTTGGGACTGGCCGAGGCACACCAGACCCTGGCAATGAACGGACTTCGTTCACGCGTTGTTGTGCAGGTTGACGGCCAGTTGAAGACTGGTCGCGACGTAGTTATCGCCGCTTTGCTCGGTGCTGAAGAGTTCGGTTTCGCGACCGCCCCGCTCGTCGTGTCGGGCTGCATCATGATGCGCGTCTGCCACCTCGACACGTGTCCCGTTGGTATTGCGACCCAGAACCCTGTTCTTCGCGAACGTTTCACCGGCCAGCCGGAGTTCGTTGAGAACTTCTTCGAATTCATCGCTGAAGAAGTCCGCGAAATCATGGCCCAGCTTGGCGTTCGCACCATTGACGAGTTGGTTGGCGACACGTCAAAGTTGGAAGCCCTGTCTCTGAACAGCGACACCAACACGTTGTCACTTGAACCACTGTTGGCCCACACGGATCCCGCACAACGCCGTAACACAATCGCGCAAGACCACGGTTTGGACCAGGCGCTTGACTGGACCTTCCTGGACGACGCCGTCGCTGCGGGCGTCGCTGGCGAACCACTGACGGTGCAGCGAGCCATTCAAAATGTCCACCGTTCCGTTGGCACCCTGACGGGATCGGCACTGACTCGTGTGCTCGGGGCGAAGACATTGCCAAACGACCTCATTACCGTAGACCTCGAGGGCTCCGCCGGGCAGTCGCTTGGTGCGTTTATCCCGAAGGGATTGACGCTGCGTTTGTCGGGCGACGCCAACGACTACGCCGGTAAGGGTCTGAGTGGTGGCCGCGTTGTCATTCAAAAGCCGCAGACCGCCACCTACGACAGTGCCGACAACATCATCGCGGGCAACGTGATTGGCTACGGCGCCACCAGTGGTGAGATTTTCATCTCCGGTGTCGTCGGTGAACGGTGTGCCGTTCGCAACTCCGGCGCCACGATCGTCGTCGAGGGCACGGGCGACCACGCCTGTGAGTACATGACGGGTGGCACCGTGGTCATCCTCGGTGGGGTGGGGCGGAACCTGGCCGCTGGTATGAGTGGCGGCACCCTGTTCCTCTACGACCCCAACAACGAGGTCTACGACCACCTGTCGGCTGGCGTCTACGAAATCGATCCTTTGGAGTTCGAGGACGAAGAGCGCTTGCGCGAGATCGTTGAGCGCTTTGCCGCCGAGACCCACTCAGCTCGCGCCGCGGCGTTGCTCTCGGATTGGCGTACCGCTCGCATGCAGTTCGTGCGCATTGAAACATCGGAATACCAGCGCGTTCGTGAGGAGTTGCGAAATGGGTAAGCCCACCGGCTTTTTAGAGTTTGACCGTAAGGGTCCGTCGTATCGTCCGGTTCCCGTGCGTCTTCGCGACTGGAAAGAGGTCTACGAGCCGCAGAGTGATGCGGAGATTGCGGAACAGGGTGCTCGATGCATGGACTGCGGCATCCCGTTCTGTATGCAGGGCTGCCCCTTGGGGAATCGGATCCCTCACTTCAACGACCTGGTCTACAAGGGCAACTGGGCCGAAGCTGCCGCCCAGCTGTTCGCAACGAACAACTTCCCAGAGTTCACGGGTCGTCTGTGTCCCGCTCCCTGCGAATCCGCGTGCGTGCTCGGCATTGGTGCCGACCCAGTCACCATCGAACGACTCGAGTACGAGACCGTGGAACACGCCTTCCGTTTGGGACTTCCCACGTCACTGGCAACGGCCGAGAACACGGGCAAGCGCGTGGCCATCGTTGGCTCCGGTCCCAGTGGTCTTGCCGCCGCCGCACAGCTGCGCGTGGCTGGTCATGAAGTGACAGTCTTCGAGCGCAACGACCTCATTGGCGGCCTCCTGCGCTACGGCATCCCCGAATTCAAGATGGAGAAAGCCGTTCTGGATCGCCGCCTTGCAGTCATGGCGAACGCTGGCATCTCCTTCGAGGTCTCGGTCAACGTTGACAGTGCCAAGCTCGCTGAGCTTCGCGAATCATTTGACGCCGTGGTTATGGCCATTGGATCCACGCGACCACGCCTCATCCCCGCACCAGGGGCCGACCTCGAAGGTGTCTACCCAGCGATGACCTACCTGGAGGCGGCCACCCGAGCCGTCCATGGCTCCGGTGTGTCAACTATCGACGTACAGGGGACCGATGTCGTCATCCTCGGTGGCGGCGACACCGGTGCTGACTGCCTCGGCACCGCCCACCGTCAAGGTGCCAAGTCGGTGACGCAGATCGAAATCATGGACATGCCACCGCACGACCGCCCCGCCGATCAGCCGTGGCCAACGATGGCTCGCCTGTACAAGGTAACCAGCGCACACGACGAGGGGGGCGAACGCGTCTTCAGCACCGAAACCCTCGAGTTCATGGGGGCTGGCTCGTTGGAAGCGATTGTGGTGCGTAACAATGCCACCCAAGAGACCACTACCTTGCCGGCCCGTTACGTTTTTATTGCCGCTGGATTTGTCGGCCCTGAACTGGACGCACTGGGCCTCAATCGGCCTGAAGTGACGACGCCACGAGCAACTCTGCAGGTATCGAGCTCCTGGCAGGTGGAGCAGGTGGGTGAAGGCGCACCGGTCTTTGCCTGTGGTGACGCCGTCCGTGGTCAGAGCCTGATTGTCTGGGCTATTGCCGAAGGTCGTAGCTGTGCGTCGTCCGTTGACACGTTCCTGCAGGGCGAGACGTCGCTGCCGGCACCCATCACGCCCTACAGTCTCTCCTGGTAGTTCACTCTCCACGTAGTTGCGGAAAGGCGGAACCATGGACCTCCACGACATGGCAGACGAAGTTGCGGCACTCGAACGTCGGGTCAGCGATGCGATCTACGACGCGTTGCGGGCACAGGTGCGTGACGAGGACGGTGATGATGCGGCCGCCCTTGAAAAGCGCCTCTCCAAAGTGCGTCGCGCTCTGCAAAAGGCCGAGGGCCTTTTGCGGGGGGCCAATGACTAGCGGTCAGCCTGGCTGAGCTGCGTCAACAGTCGGCGCAGCGTGGGGTAGGCCCGGTCGGGGAGTGACACGTCGAATTCGGGCAGTTCGCTAAGGACATCAATTGGGAGGCCGCTGGCGGTCAGGATGTCGCGTTGGCTCGACGTCAACGGCGATCGCATACGGATATGCGCCAGTCGACCGTCGTAGTGGCATGACGCGAATGTCTGGTGAAAACCCGTAACTGCCGAGAGAACTTCGTCGACGCTGGAGGCCAGCTGGAAGCAGTCGCTGAGATCCGATCGGACGTACCCGCCCGCCACCAGCTCCGACTCCAGGAATGACACCACGGTGGACCAATAGGTGCCGCCGGGTACATCCAGTAAGACGAGGGGAGCGGGTTGCGTCTTGCCAGTGAGCAACAGATTGAGCACCTCGAATACCTCATCGAGCGTGCCGATGCCACCAGGCAGCGCCACGAAAGCCGTGCTGGAGCGGGTGAGGAGGACCTTGCGGGTGAAGAAGTATGCCGTGTCCGCGAATCGATTGCGCACATCAATTGCGTCGTTGACTTCCTCACCGGCAAGTTCAATGCCAATGCCGACCGCAAACTCCGGACCCGCACCGACTGCCGTGGCCTCCATGACCCCGGGGCCTCCCCCCGAGATGCAGAACCAACCGTGAGCCGCCAAGGCCGTCGCACACGAACGGGCCAGGACTGCGGCGGGATGATCGCTCCCGATACGGGCCGAACCAAAGAACGTGACTTTCGGCGCGTCACCGAGGTTGTCCAGAAATGCGACGCCAGTCTCAAGCTCCGAATGCGCTCGTTGCACCATGGAGTGCTCAGTCACGAGCCCACGCCTTGTAGAGGGTGGTGCGCTGCACCAAGGGGCGCCCCAGTGGTGCCACGAGGTCTTCCAGCATCGCAACATCCATGCTTTGGCCATGAACGGCACCGGCAGCACGCGAAATGTTTTCATCCATCAAGGTGCCACCAACATCATTGGCGCCGGCTTCGAGGATGCGACGTGAACCCTCGACGCCCATCTTGACCCACGACACTTGGATGTTGTCAATCTTGGTGGCGTAGTGCAGACGCGCCACGGCGTGCATCAACACTGCTTCGCGGAAGGTCGGCCCCTTACGTCCTTTGCCCTGAAGGAACATTGGCGTGGCCATGTGAACGAAGGGTAGCGGGACGAATTCCGTGAATCCACCAGTGCGCAGTTGCAACTCACGGGTGCGCAGCAAGTGGTCGGCCCAATGGGAGGGCTCTTCAATTGCCCCGAACATGATGGTGATGTTGGAGCGCAGGCCCACGCTGTGCGCAGCTTCATGAACTTCCAGCCACTGATTGGAAGTGATTTTGTCCGGGCACAATACGGCCCGGACATCGTCCGACAGAATCTCCGCAGCGGTACCGGGAAGCGTCTTCAAGCCAGCGTCCTTCAGTCGGGTCAAATAGGTCACCAGGTCTTGGTTGGATCGGCGCGCGCCTTCAAATACTTCTAACGCACTGAATGCGTGAATGTGAATGTCGGGGTTACCAGCACGCACCGCCGCAACTACGTCGACGTAATAGTCGCCATCAAACTTCGGGTGGATACCGCCCTGGAGACAGACTTCGGTGGCCCCACGTTCAGCCGCCTCACGCACCCGATCGGACACCTCATCGAGCGTCAGCAGGTAGGGATCTCCGCGAAGATTGAGTGACAAGGGGCCCTTCGAGAACGCACAAAACCGACACTTAAACGTGCAGACGTTCGTGTAGTTGATATTGCGATTGATGACGAACGAGATGTCATCGCCCACGAGGTCCTGACGGACGCCGTTGGCCGCGGCAATGACGTCGGCGAGGTCACCACCACGGGCGGAGAAGAGGGTGATCAGTTCGTCACGCGTGAACTCGTAACCAGGGCTGTACGACCGCAGAATTGACTGGACCGCACTGGTGCGAACGGAGCTCGGCGCAAAGATCGCCGGAGCCGTGTCGCCACCCGAGATCCATTCGTCGGTGCGCAGGCGTCCGTCGGCGTCACTCAATGCCAGAACATGAGGCCGCACCGAACGATCTAAGAAGTCCTCACGAAGCCCCGTATAGGCCGGATAGACCGTGAGCCGTGGCTCGAGGTGCAGGCCACCCTCTGCCACGGCCTCACGAAGAGTGGCCACGGCAGGCCATGCGCGCTCGGGATTCACGTGGTCCTTCGTGACAGGAGAAATGCCGCCAAAGTCGTCAATACCGAATGCAATCAGCTCCGCCGGGACATCACTGAGATTCGGTGGCGCCTGGAGGTGAACAGAATCGGGCAGAAGCAAGCGCGCCACGGCAATGGTCCAATGGAACTCTTCCGCATCGGCCGGAGGCGATGACGCCATCTGCGTACCCGGCTTGGGGAGGAAGTTCTGAATAATGACTTCTTGGACGTGCCCGTGGCGCTCGTGCGACGCAGCAATCGCCAACAGCGTCTCTATGCGGTCCTGCCGGGTTTCACCGATCCCCACCAGCAAACCCGTAGTAAAGGGAATTCGGAGCCGCCCAGCGGCTTCTAGCGTGTCTAAACGGCGCTGGGGATCCTTATCTGGGGCGAGCCTGTGGGCCGCGACCGTTGCCAGCGTTTCGAGCATCATGCCCTGCGAGGCCGATACGGTGCGCAGCTGGGCTAACTCGTGTTCGTAGAGGGCGCCGGCATTGATGTGGGGCAAGAGCCCCGTCGCTTCCAGCACCATTTGGGCGGCATTGGCGACGTAGTCGACGGTGCTGCGATAACCACGCGCGGCCAGCCAACGGGCGGCCTCGTCGTAGCGAAGTTCGGGACGTTCGCCCAAGGTAAACAACGCCTCGGTAACGCCGGCGGCCTTTCCCGACTCGGCAACGGCCATGACTTCTTCGAGTGACATGTAGGGCGACGTCAATCGTGCCGGTGCCTGGGCGAAGGTGCAGTAGCCGCATCGGTCACGGCACAACTTGGTCAGTGGAATAAAGACCTTCGGCGAATATGTCAGAACCGAGCCAAAGAGCGATCGAGCCTTGGCGAAGGCGTCAGGGGCGAGGGCAGCGGCGCTCGCGGAGACTAACGACTGGTGGGGGGACACCGACGTCATTGCGGACCCTATGAGAGCAACGCGAGTGCGTCAACTACATCGTCAACCATCAACTGGTAGACCCGACGACCAGACGCCTGCATGGCGCGGTAGTCACCAATTGCTTGCGCCATGTGGAGGTCGTGGAATGAGTAGTGGCGACCAGAGATCCGCTGCGGCGACGACGTCGGGCGCTGAATGATCTGCAGACCGACGACACCCGTTGGACCGCCCTTGTGCAACTGGCCAGTGGAGTGCAAGTAGCGAGGACCGAGGTTTGCCGACGCCGGGCCAAACGACTCTTCGATAAACGTTCGAACACCCGCCAAGGCGGCTCCGGCACTGAAGGGTGCGTACGCCTGCACCGCGATGTACTGCGCGCTCTCCAGGTCATGCTTCATCTGATCGACGTCGTAGGCGACCGGCTCCCACGACACGTCTCCTTGCAGCAGGGCAAAAACTTCCTTCTTGGCCGACTCCACGTTGGGCTGGTTGAAGGGGTCAACGCCCAGGTGGTAGGCGAGAAGTGCCGCCAGCAGGTGGTAATACTGCATGTCACCGGGGGTGTACAGCACAACGGGACCGTCGATCAAGGGGATGAATCCCCGATCGGACTTACCGGTCGTCTCTGCGACCAACTGCTCCAGCCACAGTGCGCCACCGCTGAAAATTGGGTCAGCACCCAAAGCAAAGACCGCCGCACCATCGGTAACTGACTGGGCCAACTTCTCGGCGTCGTGCACCGCACGAGCGACTAAATCGTCATTCAAGTAGCAACCCTGGAGACCGTCACGGAGTTCGTCGACGCTCCATCCGGCGTACAGCGCGGGAACCAGACCAAAGGGGGAGAGCGACGAGAAGCGACCACCGGTATTGGGGTCGCCGAGAATCACGAGAGCCCCCAGTGATTCACCCAACTCCGCCATCGCTGTACCGGGGTCAGTGATGATCACGAGGTCTTCCGGTGCGAGGCCGTTCGCGAGGGCGTGTGCCAGCAACGTCTGCGTCTCCACGGTGCCCCCGGACTTTGAGGAGGCAATCACTGTCGCGTTGGAGAAGTCGAGCTCAGCAATGGTGTCTGGGTGCGAGGTGTCAACCACCACCAACTGGCTGTCAGGGCGCCAGTCCGCGTACAAACGAGCCGGTGACGAAGAGCCACCCATGCCCAGAAGGTAGGTTCGGCTGTGGCGACGCGGAAGCTTCTCATTGACGTCATCGAGCCATTGACCAAAATAGGCCTCCGGGTGACGCAACCAGCCCGTGGCAGTTGCGGCGGTTATACCTTCAAAAAACGAGACGTCGCCGTCGAGGATGCTTTGGACAAGGTCAATCATGATTAGCCGTTCAGTTTCGTAGAGACAGTTGCGAGTAGTTCATCGTAGGAGGAAATGAATGCGTCAACGCCGTCAGCCTCGAGCTTGGCGGTGATGGCGTTTAGCGATACCGTCTCTGGCAGTGAATCCAGTAACGCAATGGCGTCGGCGCGAGTGTTCGCGTCAACCAACAAGGAGCGTGAAAAATCGCCGTGGTCCAACGCCGCAGCCAAGGTTGCGTCCGGCATCGTGTTGACGGTCTCGTCAGCGACAATGGAGTCAACGTAGAGCAGGTCGTGGTACGACGGATCCTTCGTCGAGGTGGAGGCCCACAACGGACGCTGCACCTGAGCACCAGCTGCCAGCAGTGCCTGCACGCGAGGATTCGCAATGTGACGCAGGTATGTCTCGTACGCTGCAGCAACTTGCGCGTTCGCCGTAGCACCGCGGTGAGCACCGGCGGGGTCGACCAACGGGTCGATGGCGGCATCAACACGTGAGACGAAGAAACTTGCGACAGAACCGATGTTTCCGACGTCGTGACCAGCGGCTCGTGCCTGCTCAACACCGAGCGTCCATGCGTCGAGAACTTCCTGATAGCGCTCAAGGGAGAAAATCAGGGTCACGTTGACGTTGATGCCGGCAGCGAGAACTTCGGTAATGGCGGGAAGCCCCTCGACGGTGGCCGGAATCTTGATCATGACGTTGGGGCGATTGACGCTGGCGAACAGGCGCTTGGCGGCCTCGACGGTGCCCTGGGTATTGCGAGCGAGTCGTGGCGACACCTCCAACGACACGTAACCGTCCCGGAACCGACGAGTTCCCGCTTTGAAGTCGGCAACAGACTCGGTATAGACGTCCATAAGGACGTCACAAGCGTCTCGCACGTCGGCCGCGGCCAACGTTTCGAACACCGTTTCAGGGTCGTTGCTTGCAACTTGAGCAATCAGTTCGTCGTAGGCCGACGACGTCGCAAAAGCCTTCGCGAAGATTGAAGGGTTTGACGTAACGCCCCTGGCACCGTCGGCAACGAGCTGAGCCAAAGTTCCGTCATTGAGCCAATCGCGACGGATGTTGTCAATCCAGGCGCTCTGGCCATAGACGCGGTATAGGTCGTGCAGGGTGCTCATGCGATCTCCAAGCTGTTCAGAACGTGGGTAACCAACGTGGTGGGATTGATACCAAAGTGGTTGAAGACAAAATTGCCGGGCGCCGACATACCAAATTCGTCGATGCCAAGAGCCACGTCGGCGTACTTGTGCCATCCGAGTGTGGCGCCTGCCTCCAGCGAGACACTGGGGATGTCGTAGCGCAAAACTTGACTCTTGTAGACGTCATCTTGCGCCTCGAAGCACGTCCAGCAGGGGAGTGCGACGACGCGAACATTGACGCCCTTTTCATCCAGTTCGTCGGCGGCACTCAGGCACACCGACACTTCAGAACCAGTGCCAAACAAGGTGAACACTGCGTCATCGTGCTCACGCACCACATAGCCACCTCGAAGCGCGTTCGTCCGCGACGCGTCAGCCGCGGAACCGGTCAATACAGGGATGTCCTGGCGGGTAAGCACGAGCGCCGTCGCCGCTGGGTGAGGGTTCGCAAAGAAGTCACCGACGAAGGCGAGTGTTTCATTGGCGTCCGAGGGTCGAACTACGTGCAGCAACGGCATCGCGCGCAAAGCGGCCAGGTGCTCAATCGGCTGGTGCGTCGGTCCGTCTTCGCCGACGCCAATCGAGTCGTGGGTAAACACGAACAAAGCGCCAGCGTGTGACAGGGCCGCCATGCGAACCGCCGAACGCATGTAGTCACTGAACACGAAAAAGGTGGAACCAACAGGGCGCACACCGCCGTGCAGAGCCTGACCGACCATAATTGCGCCCATCGCAAACTCGCGGATGCCATAGTAAATCTGGCGACCCTCCGGGTTCGCGCTCGACTGAGCAACGGCATTGGGTAGCAGGACGCCCGTGTTGTCGGTGAGGTCCGCTGAGCCCGACGTGATGCCCTGCGCCAATGGACCAAAGGTGTCCATGGCCCGCTGCATCGCCTTACGGGTAGCAACCGATCCGTCGGCGTAGGCCGACGGAGTTGCTGACTGTGCGAGTGCGCCGTTGTTCTCGTACTGCGCAACAAAGTTCTCACCTCGACTGCCACTGGCGGCCAAGCGCTCTCGCCACTGGAGGCCGTAGTTCGGCACCGCCGCGGCATTCTCCTCAGCGAGAGCCTCATCGACAACGAAGGCCTCCGGTGCGACGCCCAAAATGGCCTTCGCCTCAGCGATGGTTTCGGCGCTAAATGGCGAGCCGTGTGCTTCACGGCGATCCACCATCGATGGCGACGGGAAGCCGATGTGACTGCGAACAATAATCAGCGTCGGCTTTGCCGTCTCGGCCTTCGCCTGAGCGACGGCCGCTTCGAGGGCGTCAAGGTCGTTCGCCTTCTCGCCAACATTCACAACGTGCCAGCCATAGGAGGCGAAGCGCGCAGCGGTGTCGTCACGCAGGGCGATTTCCGTTGGTCCATCGATCGTGATGTGGTTGTCGTCGTAGAACACGGTGAGCCGGTCGAGGCCAAGGCTGCCAGCCAAGGAGGCAGCTTCATGACTGATGCCCTCTTCAAGGCAACCGTCACCGGCAATGACGTACGTCCGGTGGTCAACAAGGTCTTCGCCGTACTGCGCGCGCAGAACGCGCTCGGCGATGGCCATGCCCACGCCGTAGGCGATGCCCTGGCCGAGCGGTCCAGTAGTTACTTCCACCGTGGGGGATACGCCATTTTCGGGGTGACCGGGCGTGCGCGAAAAGGGCTGCCGGAAGGCAACGAGGTCATCGCGACCCAAGTCGTACCCGAAGGCGTTCGCCAGTCCGTACTGGAGGATCGACGCGTGGCCCACGCTCAAAATAAAGCGGTCGCGGTCAGGAAAAAGTGGGTCACGGGGATCGTGCTTCAGGACACGTGAGTACAACAGCACACCCAGCGGTGCTAGCGCCATCGCCGTACCGGAGTGGCCAGATTTCGCGGCCGCGGGTGCGTCCATGGCCAGTGCCACGATTTGTCGAATGGAGCGATCCTCGCGTGGCGAAGCGCCTGCGTACAGGGATTCAGTCATGTCGTCCAGCGTAGTAAAGCGGGGGAGATGTCTCAGGCGTTTCGCCGCCCTTCTCCCGAAAATTCTCCCGAGGTCGGGTAGTCTGAATCACATGAAGATGCCGAAGTTCTCCTCGTTGCTCCGTGGTTTCTCACTGCAACGCGACTTCGACGAGCTGAAGGAAGCGCTCCTGCGCTACATCAAGGAGGAAACGGTCGGCCCGTTCAAGTCAATTGGCCGGTACCTCGCCTTCGGCGCACTCGGCAGCATCTTCGTTGGTTTCGGTGTGGTGTTGCTGTTGCTCGGTGTGCTGCGGTACCTGCAGTGGCAGTTCCGGTTCCTCGACGGATCCGAATCCTGGATTCCCTACGCCGCCATCGTTCTTGCCGCCCTCCTGGGCCTGGCTGTGACCATCAAGCGTATTACAGCGGCAGGTGGGAAGCCACGCAGAGGCTCGAAATGACGGAGCGTTCAGAGGCCCGCGTCGACCTCGAACGTCGTATGCGCGAGATGATCCCTTCGGGCTCTCTGTCACTTGACCAAAAGGACCCCCGCGCGACGGCCGCAGCCGCTGGCGTCGGTGGTGTGATTGTTGGATACCTGCTCGGTTTCGTGCGCGGTCGACGGTCGCGCACCTCGAAGTAATGCGATCACTGCTTCGGCTGGCGCACCGCTATGCGGCTCGCAAGGGCGCTGCCGGCGACGGACAGTGGTGGGTGGTAGCACTTCTTCTAGTCTTACTACGCGTCATTCTTCGCATAACCGCGCGACGCGGTCCACAAAAATAGGAGCTTCATGAGTGCTGCCATACTTCGAGAGGGCGAGCGCGTCATGCTCATCGACGCCAAGGACCGCGAATACCTGATTGTTTTAAAGCCCGGAAACACGTTCCACACCCACGCCGGGATCGTGGCGCACGACGACGTCATCGGAGCCCTTGAGGGATCACTTATCCGGTCCACCGCCGAACGTACCTTCTTGGTCCTTCGCCCGACCATGTCGGATGTCGTATTGAAGATGCCTCGTGGCGCTCAAGTGATCTACCCGAAGGACCTTGGCACAATTTTGATGATGGCCGACATTGGTCCTGGCATGCGTGTGCTTGAGGCCGGAGTTGGCTCGGGTGCGCTTTCCATGACGCTGCTGCGCGCCGGCGCCCTGATCACCGCCTACGAGATTCGCGAAGACTTCGCCAACCACGCCCGCAAGAACGTGTTTGAGATGCTCGGCACCGATGTCCCCTACGACATTCACATTAAGGACGTCACCCAGGGCATCGACGAACGCGATTTGGACCGCATCCTGCTCGACATGCCCGAGCCCTCTGCGGTTGTTGCACACGCTGAGAAGGCCCTACGACCTGGCGGCATCTTCCTGGCGTACCTGCCAACAATCAACCAAACGCAGCTCTTGCGCGAAACTCTTCGCAAGCACGAGTTTGCGATGGAGGAGACCGTGGAGATCCTGCGTCGAACGTGGCACATCGATGGCCGCTCGGTTCGACCTGACCACCGGATGGTGGGGCACACCGGTTTCCTAACTACGGCGCGACGCGTGGTCCGCCGCAGCGAAGAAACTACCGCTCAATAAAGATGCACTCGCCGGGGCACTCTTCTGAGGCCTCGGTAACAGCGTCTTCGAGCTCGGCAGGAACATCGGCTGCACCCGCGGCGCCGCCGGGGTTGTTCTGTGGCACGCCGTCTTGCTTCACGTAGGCCAGACCGTCGTCAAGAAGTGTGAAGACGGCGGGGGCGATCTCCTCACAAAGTCCGTCGCCGGTGCACAAGTCTTGGTCAATCCAAACCTTCATTGAAGAATCCTCCGCGTAAGTGGTTTGCTCCACTTTAGTGGGTGTCGCTAGGTATTTCGGGTTGGAACGACAGCCAATGCCTCCCCTAGGGTGGCGATATGGCAGATCTCCCCATCGAGAATGAGTCCGGCGCCGAATCGCTTGACGACGTCTTCGCCGTCACCGACCTCGCCCACGCCCAACGTCGCCTCGAAGTTCTCGAGTTGCGGCTGGTCGAGGCCCGAGCAACGTCGGCGCAAACCAAAGCGCAGAACGAGAAGCTCGCAACGTCACTCCACCAGATGCGTGAACAGGTTTCGGTCCTTCGGAACGAAGTCGCCAAGCTCTCGCAGCCACCCGCCGCCTACGGCACCTTTCTGGGGTTCAATGACGATGGCTCCATCGACATCAATGCACAGGGGCGCAAGATGCGCGTGTCCCTCCATCCCGACATCGACCCTGGTCAAGTGCGGCGCGGTGACGAAGTAGTTCTCAATGACTCGTTTAACGTCGTCGCCATTCGCCCCGCGGAGACGCAAGGTGAAGTAGTGACCGTCAAGGAACGTTTGGGCGACGGTCGAGTTGTTGTGTACGGCCGCACCGAGGAGGAGCGGGTCGTGGAGGTCGCTGAAGTCCTAGAGGACGTCACCCTTCGATCAGGTGACCACGTGATCTTCGACCAGCGAAGCAACATGCTCACCGAGCGGCTCGAACGTCGCGAGTCCAGTGACCTCATCCTCGAACAAGTTCCCAATCTCACCTACGCCGACATTGGCGGCCTCGATGCACAAATTGAGCAGATCACTGATGCCGTTGAACTGCCGTACCTCCACCGCCATCTCTTTCAGGAGTACGAGCTCCCCGCGCCCAAGGGCATCTTGCTCTACGGGCCCCCAGGATGCGGCAAAACACTCATCGCCAAAGCAGTCGCCAACTCCCTCTCACAAAAGGTTGCGCAACTTAATGGCAATGCCGCCGTGGCCTCCTACTTCATGAACATCAAGGGCCCCGAGCTGTTGAACAAGTATGTCGGTGAGACCGAACGCAAAATCCGCGTTATCTTCCAACGCGCCCGCGAAAAGGCCGCCGAAGGCGTTCCGGTCATCATCTTCTTCGACGAAATGGACTCGCTCTTTCGCACCCGAGGCACCGGCATTTCCTCCGATATGGAGTCGACCATCGTTCCCCAGCTCTTGGCGGAAATTGATGGTGTCGAGTCACTGCGCGACGTCATCGTGATCGGTGCGACGAACCGCGAAGACCTTATCGACCCCGCCATCTTGCGACCCGGCCGACTTGACGTGAAAATCAAGGTTGAGCGCCCCGACGCCGAGGCCGCACAGGCAATCTTCCACCGCTACCTCCACACGAGCCTGCCCATCGATCAGGCCGTCGTCGACGAGCTGGGTGGGGGAGACCGCGACAAGGCGATCCGCGTGATGATTGAGCGGACCGTCGAACGCATGTATCTCGTTGATGACGACAACCGCTTCCTCGAGGTCACCTACCAGGGTGGAGACAAAGAGACGCTCTATTTCAAGGACTTTGCCTCGGGAGCCATGATCGAGAACATCGTTCGACGCGCGAAGAAGCGAGCGGTCAAGAGAGCCATCGCTACCGACGGCACGGGTCTTCGATTGGACGATCTTCTCGATTCGATTCGCGACGAATACCACGAGAACGAAGACCTTCCGAACACGACGAATCCGGACGACTGGGCACGAATCGCTGGCAAGAAGGGTGAACGCATTGTGTTCATCCGTACCTTGGTCAACAAGGAGCGCCCCGACGCTGATGGCGGTCGTTCCATCCCAACCGTGGGAACTGGTCAGTATCTCTAGTTATGACCGTTGACAAAATCTGCGGGATTGAAACCGAGTTCGGCATTTCGGGTGGCCCCGAGAATGACCCGATTACCGCGTCGGCCCTCATAGTCAATGCCTACGCCCAACAGGGTCGTACGCGGCTCCACTGGGACTACCAACACGAAACACCCGGTAACGACGCCCGGGGCGGAACGCGCTTCGAATCCTTGGCGCCGCCCATCGAACCGGAGTTGGCCAACACTGTCTTGACCAATGGGGCGCGGCTCTACGTCGATCATGCTCACCCCGAATATTCCTCGCCCGAAGTTCGCACGCCCCGTGAGGCCGTTCTCTACGACCAGGCGGGTGAAGAAGTGCTCCGGCGCGCCGCCGTTGCGGTCAATGAAACGCTTCCTCCGGCGCTCCACGTTCGGATCTACAAGAACAACTCCGATGGCAAAGGGAACGCCTACGGCACGCACGAAAACTATCTGGTCGATCGCGCTATTGCGTTTGATGATCTCGTCCGCGGCATGCTCCCACATTTCATCTCTCGGCAAATCATTACCGGCGCCGGAAAGGTCGGGGCGGAAACAGATGAGGCCCGGGGCTACGGAGCGACATTTCAAATCAGCGCTCGAGCCGAGTTCTTTGAAGAGGTTGTCGGCCTCGAAACCACGCTGAAGCGGCCACTCATGAACACCCGCGATGAGCCCCACGCCAACCCCGAGCGATATCGACGACTCCACGTCATCAACGGTGACGCGTCAATGAGCCCTGTCGCGACACTTCTGAAGGTCGGCGTCACCAGCCTGCTGCTCGCCTACATTGAAGAGCGTGGGACGAGGTTTTTGCCACCAGTGCCCACCAGGCCAGTGTCGGCCTTTCGCGCCTTCGC
>DAINRA010000014.1:0-20533 GCA_036742195.1 Acidimicrobiales bacterium | reverse complement strand
TTCGCTGATCGCCACGGGCTTGCCCCGTCCGACCCAAAGCTCAAGGCAATCGACCTGCAGTATCACGACATCGCACCAGAACGCTCTCTCGCCGCGCGCGCAGGGTTGGTGCAGTTGTTTACTCCCAGCACCATCGCCGCAGCCGTCCACACACCACCGAGTTCGACGCGCGCCTATTTCCGTGGCATGGCCGTCACCAAGTTCGGTGGCGACATCGTGAGTGCCAACTGGGATTCCATCGTGTTCGATACGCCGGAGTTCGGACTCCAACGCGTCACCATGAACGAGCCGGGACGCGGGACAAAAGCCCTCACCGAGGCACTTTTTGAACGCTGCGCAACGGCGAAAGAATTCGTCGTCACATTGACCGACTAGAACAGTGTCATGACTGAACAAGAACGGATCCGCAAACCCTCGACCGAGCACGCCGCCGAAGCGGAAGTGTCGACCCCCGACGCCACCGGTGCTGGTGCGGACCTGGTCGCAGCGCTGGATGACCTGCTTGATGAGATCGACGGCGTGCTTGAAGCGAACGCCGAAGACTTCGTCAAGAACTACGTCCAGAAAGGTGGGGAATAGTCCATGGGTCTGCCACTTTTCACCCCATCAAACGATCCCGGCCCTTCGTTTGTGAAGTTCATCGAGACGCAGGGTAAGGACATTATGTCCGCGCTTGACTCGAACCTGAGCCCTCACGCCACCACCGTGGTTGCGGTGCGTTTCAATGGTGGTGTTGTCATGGTGGGGGACCGCCAGGCCACCGGCGGCTACATCGCTAGTCGCGACGTACGCAAGATTGCGGCGGCCGATCACTACACCGGTGTCGCCATTTCGGGCTCGGCTGCTCGCGGCCTTGAGTTCATCAAGATTGCTCAGCTCTCCTTTGAGCATTACGAAAAGATGAGCGATGCCGCTCTCAGCCTCGAGGGTAAGGCCAACTACCTCTCGCCGATGATCCAGCAGAACAACCTCTACACGCCGTTGACCGTGGTGCCGCTGCTCGCTGGGTGGGACCTGAGCCACAGCGTCGGTCGCGTCTTCGAGTACGACGGCGCCGGCGGATGCTACGAACGCAATGACTTCGCCGTCATCGGTTCAGGCACGCCGTTCGCCGAAAGCACGCTCCGTTTGGGCTTCCGTGATGACCTGACTCGAGAGGAAGCCATCGACCTGGCCGCACTGGCCATTTATGAAGCGGGCGACAACGACCCCAGCACCGGTGGGCCGGACTTTGTCCGCGGCCTGTTTCCGATGATTGTGGTGATTGATCAAAACGGCTTCGCCGAACAAGACGACGGATTCACTGCCACCACATTCCGCACCATTAACGATCGCCGCACTCAGTCGCGCGGCCTAGCTGGAGGAACGCTCCGATGAGCAATTTCATGTACGTCGCGCCCGAGCAAATGATGAAGGACCGCGCCGAGTTTGCGCAAAAGGGCATCGCTCGCGGTCGCTCACTGATTGCCGTGATTTACGACACCGGTGTGGTGATTGTCGCGGAGAACCCGTCGGCATCGCTGTACAAGGTTTCTGAGATCTACGACCGCATCGCCTTCGCAGGCGTTGGCAAATACAACGAATTCGACCGACTTCGCGAAGCTGGCATCCGATGGGCTGACAGCACCGGTTTCACGTACTCGCGCGAAGATGTCGACGCCCGCGCCCTCGCGAACTACTACGCCCAACACCTGGGCGACATGTTCACCGAAGGTTCAAAGCCGCTCGAGGTCGAGCTGTTGGTCGCCCAACTTGGTAACGCGTTGCGCCCCACCAAGATCTACCGCGTGGCCTACGAAGGCACCATTAGCGACGAGCCTCGCTTTGCGGTACTCGGCGGCGACGCCGAAACCGTAAGGCAGCGTTTCCTGCGGACCGAGGGTGGGCCCATCGGTCTGGCACAGACGCTGCAGCACGCTATTGCTGCCATTAGCGGCCCTGAACGGACTATTCCAACGGCGGACCTCGAGGTAGGCGTTCTGGAAGAGCGCGGCAAGCGTCGCACCTTTGTCCGACTGAGCGACGCTGAGGTCGACACGCTTCGTCAGTAGGGTTGCTGCATGCTTCGACGCGTGTACGGGATCGAGACCGAGTTCGGTGTGACCTTCTCCCATGAGGGTCAGCGACGTTTGACCCCAGATGAAGTGTCGCGCGTTTTGTTTCGGCGTGTCGTGGCGTGGGGCAAATCCTCGAACGCCTTTCTGGAGAATGGCAGCCGCCTCTATCTCGACGTGGGCTCACACCCGGAATACGCGACCGCTGAGTGCGACAGCCTCGTCGATCTGATCGCCCAGGACAAGGCGGGGGAGTCGATCGTTCGCGAACTGACTTCCTTCGCTCAACAAGACATCGCCGCATCAGGCGCCCGCGGCGACATTTTCATGTTCAAGAACAACACTGACTCCAACGGCAACTCCTACGGCAGTCACGAGAACTACTGCATTGAGCGGATGGACGACCTTTCACGACTCGAGGAAGTTTTTGTCCCGTTCCTCGTCACTCGCCAGCTCTTTGCGGGGGCCGGCAAAGTGGTCAAGAGTCCAGTGGCCCCAACACGCTTCGCGATGAGCCAACGCGCCGAGCACATGTGGGAGTCAATTTCCTCAGCGACTACCAGGTCACGGCCCATGATCAACACACGTGACGAGCCTCACGCTGACCCCGATCACTATCGACGCCTCCACGTCATTGTTGGCGACTCCAATATGAACGAATTCGCCACGTTCGTCAAAGTTGGCACCGCCGCGGTTGTCCTGGCGATGATTGAGGACCGGACCACTGTCCTGCGTGATTTCAGCCTGCAGTCGTCTATCGGCGCCCTTCGCTCAATCTCGTACGACTTGTGGTCTGAACGACACGTCACCCTGCGCAGTGGGCGCGCCATGACCGCCCTCGAGATTCAAGACGACCTGTGCGAACGGGCGGAGAAGTTTGCAGCGACGAGGGAAGTGCCGGCAGACCAAGCCTTGGCTGTCCGCTACTGGCGCGAAATGATCGATCAATTTAAGGTCGATCCCCTCCAACTGAGCGACCGCGTCGACTGGATCGCCAAGTATCAACTCATCGAACGGGAACGGGCGCGTAGCGGGGTAGCGATTACCGACCCGAAGGTGGCGCTCATCGACCTGCTGTATCACGACATTGACGAACAGCGAGGGCTGTTCTTGCGCCTCCAGGGGCGTGGGCTCACCCGTCGCATCGTCACGGACGAGCAGATCGCCGGTGCAGTGCGACTGGCGCCACAAACCACCCGCGCTGCCATGAGAGGCGCCTTCATTCGCGAGGCCAAGAGGTGGCGTCGCGAATACAGCGTCGACTGGGTGCATTTGAAAATTGACGACGATATGCAACGGACCATCATTTTGAAAGACCCCTTTAAGGCCACTGACGAGCGGTTTGAACGTTTACTCACTTCGTTGGCGCGACCCGAGCCGACTACAGTTGTCGAGTGACCGAAGCCACCCCTGAGACTCAATCAACGCCGAGTGTGGTCCGTCGCATCGGGCGCTTAGCCCGCGAGTGGGGCATTTTGCTCGTGGTGGCGGTCGTGCTCTCAGTGGGCGTGCGATCAGTGGGTTTTCAGACGTTTTACATCCCCTCAGGCTCGATGGAGCCCACCCTGCAGATTGGTGACCGGATCGTCGTCAACAAGCTTTCGGTGGAGTTTGGCACCGTGCACACGGGCGACATCATCGTCTTTCGGGCAACGAAAGCAGTTGCCATGAACTGCGGTGACCACGACTCGGATTTGGTCAAGCGCGTAATCGGTGTCCCCGGTGACCGTATTCGCTCATCTGGAAACACCATTTTGGTGAACGGCGTTGCGCTCGCTGAACGCTGGCCCCACACGGAACCATTGGGCCCGGTCATCAATCCGGTCCACGTTCCCAAGGGCGAGTACTACGTGATGGGTGACAACCACAGCGACTCCTGCGACTCGCGCTACTGGGGACTCGTGCCTCACAAGAACATCATCGGCAAGGTGTTCGTGCGGATTTGGCCTTTCGGCCGCATTGGCTGGTTGTAGGCCGGCTCAGAGCACCCTCCTAGTATGAGAGGGTGTTTGATTTCAGTCCCATCAAGATCCTCCTGATCGTGGTGGTCACCGCCGTCCTCCTCGGCCCCGACAAGATTCCTGACGTCGCGCGCAGTGTTGGCAAAGCCTGGCGCACGGTGAAGACCTGGCAGAAGCGCGTCGAGTCCGAAGTACGCGACATCGTGCCAGATCTGCCCGATAGCGCGAATCTTGCGCGCATGGCCCGAAACCCACTCTCGCTCTTGAACGATCTGGCTGATCGAAGCGAACCCGCAGAACCGCTACCAACCCAGACCGCGGGGGAGTCCGAGGTGTCGAGCGATCTTCCCATTGGCATGCAGTTGCGAAAGCCCCTCGTAAATCCCGCACCTGTCTGGCAGTCGCCCGATGGGCCCTTCGACCCATCGATGAACTGACCATGGCTTCCGCTCACCGCCGTGCGAACGCTATGACATTGGCACAACATCTGGTCGAAGCGCGTACTCGTTTTCTCAAGTGTGTGCTCGCGGTCGTGGCGTTAGGCGCCGCGGCCTTTGCGCTCTACCCACACCTCCTCCACCTTCTGCAGACGCCGTACTGCAACGCCTCACCGGGGCATTGCCAGTTTCTCGTTACCAACCCGCTTGACGGCATTACTCTTCGCTTCAAGCTCTCGCTCTACGGCGGGCTGTTGGCCTCGTTTCCCGTTCTGCTTTGGCAGCTGTGGCGATTCGTTACCCCGGGACTCAAAGCAAAGGAGCGCAAATACGCGCTGCCTTTCATCTTCTCCTCACTCATCTTCTTTTCGGCAGGCGTCGTTGTGGCGTACGTCACCTTTAACCACGCATTGGCCTGGCTCGAGAGCGTTGGCGGCTCGCAACTCGTCACGGACTACAACCCGAACCAGTACCTCACGCTGTTCGTACTCATGATGTTCATTTTTGGGCTGATGTTTGAGTTTCCAGTTCTTCTCGTTGCACTGCAGTTGGCAAGGGTTGTCACGCCCCGCCAGTTGCTGGCGCGGTGGCGCTACGCCATCATTGGCATCACCATTGCGGCCGCCGCCATTACGCCGTCCAGTGACCCATTCTCGATGCTCGCCCTCGCCATTCCCTTAGCCGTCTTCTATTTCGTCGCCATCGGCGTCGGCAAGTTGTGCCGCCGATGACGACCTATCGCCAGCGCTTCGTTGACGCTCAGGGTTTCGGACTCGACAAGTTTCAGAGTGACGCGCTCGACGCTTACGACGCCGGCGTCAATGTGCTGGTGTCCGCACCCACCGGATCGGGAAAGACGCTGGTCGCGAACTACGCCATTGGGGCCACCCTGGAGCGGGGCGAGCGAAGTTTCTACACCACACCCCTGAAGGCCCTCTCGAATCAGAAGTACGGCGAACTCTGCGCCCTCTTTGGCGAAGACCGCGTTGGCCTTCTCACCGGTGACACGTCAATCAACCGCGACGCGCTGGTGGTCGTGATGACTACTGAGGTGCTGCGCAATATGTTGCTGACCGACACCGGCCAGCTGCGCACACTGGGCCTGGTCATCATGGACGAAGTGCACTACCTCCAGGACCCGTTCCGTGGTGGCGTGTGGGAAGAGGTGCTCATCCTTACCCCCACTGCAGTGCGTTTCGTCGCTCTGTCGGCCACCATCGGCAACGCCAAGTTTGTCGGCAAGTGGCTCCAGGAAGTTCGCGGCCCCACCGCCGTGATTTTGGAAACAACACGCCCCATCACCCTCCACCAGCACGTGGCGGTCGTCCGACGAGGTCAAGATCTTCCCGAAATTGTTGACCTGCTCGATAACGAACGTCTGTCAGACGACGCACGCAAAATCGACAACACGATGAAGGCCAACCGCCGATTCCGGCCTGGTCCCAAGTGGCACGGACCGAAGTCGTCTGCGCCCCCCGCACCATTTCGCCCTCCCAAGCGCTCAGAGCTGTTGATGGCCCTGGAACGAGATGATCTGCTGCCTGTCATCGTTTTCATCTTCTCGCGCGCCGCGTGCGATGACGCCGTGCGCCAATGTCGCCGAGACGGGTTGCTCTTCACCACCCCCGAGCAGAGGCGGGATATTGAAGCAATCTGTGCCGAGCGCCTCGTGGACTTCAGCGACGAAGACCTTGTCGCCCTGGACTACGGAGAGTTCCTCGACTGCCTGCGCCGCGGCCTCGCCGCGCACCACGCCGGCATGGTGCCGGCATTCCGCGAAATCGTTGAAATGTGCTTCCACGAGAACCTTCTCTCCGCGGTGTTCGCCACGGAGACTCTGGCCCTTGGCGTCAACATGCCGGCTCGCTCCGTGGCGATGGAGCGCTTTCAAAAGTACTCCGACAATGGACGGCGCCTCCTGACCGCAGGGGAGTACGCCCAGATGACGGGCCGTGCCGGGCGACGAGGCCTTGACGACGAGGGGCACGCCATCGTGTGCTTTGCCCCCGAGCTGGCGTTGCACGACATTGGGCGCGTTGCCATCGCCGAACCGTCGGACCTGCACTCGTCGTTTCGACCCACCTACAACTTCACGGCGAGTTTGATGAATCACTTTGAGTACGAAACGGCCATTGAGGTCGTGCAGCGCTCGTACGCACAGTTCGAAACGAATCATCGACCCGCCGGATCCAAGCGCTCACTCGCGGACCACATGCAGGCACGCCACCGCGTGCTCGAAGAGTTGGGGTACGCCGACGGGTGGAAGCTCACCCGCGACGGACAGCTCTTGCGCTCGATTTACCACGAGTGCGACCTGATCATCGCGGAATGCCTCCAAATGGGCATCTTCGACGACCTTGAGCCAGCCCAGCTCGCTGGTCTTCTTTCGAGTTTCGTCTTTGAGGCGAAGCGAAGTGCACGCAGTACGAAGTCGCCGCAGTCGCCAGTCAAACGCAAGAAGAGCCTGCACGACCGCCTCGGACCAGAGCGCCGACTGAACCTGCAGGACCGCATGCAGGAGATTCTCGTCATTTCGGCCCGCGTCCGCGAGGTTGAGGAGCGCCACAAGGTTCCGCACGCCAAGGAACCAGACGGAAAGTTCATGCCAGTTATTGCCGCATGGGCACGCGGCGCCTCCCTCTCAACCGTCCTCGATCTCGCCGACGTCGAGATAGGAACCACATCGCCGGGCGATTTTGTCCGAAACGCCAAGCAGGTCGCCGACCTCTGCGAGCAGGTAGGTCGCCTCAGCACGCTGGCGTCCGTTGCCGACGCAGCACTTGACGCCCGTGACGCCGTTCTTCGCTCGGTCGTAGCGGGAGCGTCGACAGTCCACCAATCTGAGTGACTTTCGTTCTAATCTCTAAGTCTCATGCACCCCTACGTCGCTGAACAGTTCTCCGATGCCGAGCAAGAGGTGCTTCGTCGGTACTTCACGAACCTCGATGGCCCAGTATTCGCCCTGGTCAACCTGCCTGAAGTGGTGAAGGGGGCGCTCTTTGCCCGCTATTCACGCTCCAACAAGTCGCTTCGTCGCCTCTTTCTCGACGAGTTTGTTGGTGACCTCGACCTCGAAGGCGACGAGACCATCGATGCCACGATCGGTCTCGACAGAGCCGATGACCTGTATCAGAAGATCTTCTTCGAATATGGCGACGACTCCGTGGCCCAGCTCGGTGGCGTCCACCTCGCCTGCGAGCAGGCCTCCAACGTCTTGACCAAGGTCCTTGAACGTGGCCGACTCATGAGTTACCTCGAGCAGTCAACGAGGTACCTGGGCTATGACAAGCGCCTCGAAAACGGTCACTACCGCTATTTCCGAGACTCCGAGGTGCTGGCTTCACCCTTTGGCGCCCGCTACATCGGCGAAATGGACCGTATGTTCGACACCTACGGCGAACTTCTGCCCATTCTCACGGAGTTCATCGCCAAGAAGTTCCCTAAGACGGCCGACGACACGGACTTTGTCTACCGTCAGGCCATTCGCGCCAAGGCGCTTGACGCCGTTCGCGGCCTCTTGCCCGCTTCGGCCCTCTCGAACCTCGGCATTTACGCATCGGGTCAGGCCTACGAGATGCTGTTGCTGCGCATGCGCGCGCACCCACTGCTCGAGGTCCGCGAGTACGCAGAGCTGATGATCACCGAACTGCGCAAGGTCATTCCATCGTTCCTCAAGCGACTCGACGTCGTCGACCGCGGCGTCGCGTGGGCGTCGTACCTTCGTGACACCCGCGAATCGACATCAGCTCTCGTTGCCGACCTTATTGGTGGCATCAATGTGGTCGAAGAGGAATCAGTACGGCTGGTCTCGTTTGACCCCCGCGGCGAAGAAAAGATTGCGGCGGCCATCATGTTCGCGAACGCTCCGGTCTCGCACGAGGACGCCGAACGCCACGCCGCCACCTTGAGTGACGAACAGCGATCCAACCTCATTGCCACCTACGTGGGGGAGCGCAAGAATCGTCGCCACCGTCCCAGTCGTGCCTTCGAAGCCACGGACTACCGGTTCGAATTGGTCACCGACTACGGCGCCTTCCGTGACCTGCAGCGCCACCGCCTCTTGACAGTTGAGTGGCAGCCGCTGTCCACTACCTTGGGCTACGACATCCCCGACATTGTGGTCGAGGCGGGCTTGGCGGAACGGTATGAAGAGTCGTTGGCCCGTTCCAAGTCGCTCTATGAGGACCTCTCGGTGGACTTCCCGCAGGCGGCGCAGTATGCCGTCGCATTGGCGTTCCGTATTCGTTACGTCATGCAGATGAACGCCAGGGAAGCGATGCACCTGATTGAGCTGCGTTCGGGCCCGCAAGGCCACCCGTCGTACCGCCGGGTCGCACACGAGATGGCTCGACTGATTCGCGAGGAGGCGGGACATGCAGCCATCGCCGACGCGATGACCTACGTCGACTTCTCCGACACGGACCTGGAGCGACTCGAAGCCGAGCGTACGGCCGAACGCAATCGTAAGAAAATCGGAAAATAACAACATTTCGTGGCGTAATCGATACGGCGGGACCAAATCCCACGTACAATGCCTGCGCAGCAGATAAGGATTTTTATGAGCATGGACGGCGAAGACGAAGTCTTTGAAGAAGAAGAACTCTCCGAGGGCTTCGAAGAAGAACTAGTTGAAGAAGAGGGTGACGGCGACGACATCCCCGGTCTTGACGACGGTGAAGAAGAGGATGTCGTCGACATCGATGGCGATGACGTTGTCGTGCCCGCAGTCGTCGAAGTAGCCCCGGTTGACGAAGACGACATCGTCGACGACTCCGACGTTGAGCTTGCGCTCGACGAAGTGTTAGCAGAGACCATTCGTCGTACCAGCGTTCCTGACGACGATGACGAAGCGCCCGTTGAGGCAGACCCACTCGCCGAGGTAGTGGAGACCATCTTGCCGAAGCAAGATGATGAGTTCCGCTGCAAGTCGTGCCGCCTGCTGAAGAAGACAAGTCAGTTGGCCGACGCCGCAAAGACGTTGTGTCGCGACTGCGTGTGAGTCGCAACGAGCCACCTGTAGTCACGTTGGTTATCGACGCTGATCGGCGCCACCATTCATTCATCACCACATGGGCCGACGCTGTCCGCAGCCACCGTGGAGGAGAAGCGCTTCTGCGTGAAGTTGCACCTGAGGGAATTGCCGTTTACCTCGCCTCACCCTCGGCAGTCACGGAAACCTACTTCATCGAGGTCGAAACAGCGGTTGTTGGCTTCGCGCTCGTGCGTGATGGTGTCTTGCTCGCGATGTCGTTGCAGCCTGACTACCGCCGCCAAGGCATTGGGACTAGGGCGCTCACGGCATTAGCCGAGAGGGGAGTCGATGTCATCGACGCCTACGCCTTGCCGGGGGACCGTGGCACAAAGTCCCTCTTTGAGTCCATTGGTTGGAAGGCCCGACTCCTCACCATGAGAAAAACCTGATTGACTCGGTCAAACAAAATCCCCGGGCAAACTGCCCGGGGATTTTCGTTCTAGCCTCGACGGGCAGGGCGCGGACGCGCCGGTGCCTTCGTGGGCGGTGGTGGTGGCGGAACCTTCATGCCGAGAAGCTTCGCCAACTCGGGGATGGCACCAGCGTTCTTGATTGCGAGTGCCTTGGCACTCTCGTCAGCGGGAATACCGACTGGCTTGATGTTGCGGCGAATGCTCGTCTCAACGGCCAACGTCACCAACTCGTTCCACACAGCAACGTCCTGGTCGGCTCGCAGCGCTTCGGACACCAAACCGGTGACCTTGGCAGCAGTTTCGGAGCTGACGCGCGTCGACATGTCTGGAGGGCGAGCAATCAAACGCAGCGCTTCGGCAATATTGTTTGCGGCAACGGCGGCGTCGAGCTTCTCGACCCACTGCGTGCGCAGCACTTCGAGCTTGGCGGTCAGTGAGGTCTGCAGTTCCTTCAGTTGTGCGCGGCCTTCGTCGTCCAGCGTCACGGTCTTCGCGGATGTCACCACGGCACGAAGATCGCGCAAACGCAGTTCCTTGCCAGCGCTCAACGCGCCAGCCGCACGGTCCTTCCACGCGGCGGTGTTCGTCTTGGACAACAGGTCCTCGGCGATGCGCTCAATCGTGGCGGGGTCGATGGTGGGGCGTCCCTGAGCGGCAGCGTTCTTGTTCTGCTCGGCAACAGCCGCGCGAACTGATGGCATGCCGCCACGCAGCAGCTGCTCGGCAACCGGCAGCTGCTCGGGTGAGAGGGTAGCCAAGAAGGCGTTCCGGTAGATCGTCGCCATTGGTGGCGCGACGGGACCCGAAGGGCGCTCACCGCGGCCTGGACGTGCACCAGCACGGCCTTCGCGCTTGGGACCACGCTCGCCGTTAGCACCTTCGCGCTTCGGACGTTCGGATGGACCGCCTTCACGCTTGGGGCCTCGGCCGGCGCCACGAGCACCGTCGCGGTCGCGGTCGCGGTCGCCTTCGCGACGTGGACCACGGCCCTTGGGCGCGTAGGTGACAGTGACGTCAGGCGCCTTCTTGTCAGCGACGATCAGCTCAATACGCTCCTTGCGGGGGTCGAGTGGGGAAGCGGTCTTCGCCGGTAGAACCGCGATGACCTCCATCCGCTCCATGAACTGGTCAATGTCGGCACGATAGACCGTGCCCACGACTGGTCCCCCTGGAATCAACGCTGCGTCCAGCGTGCCCTTGGGGAGCTTGGCTCCCGCAGCACGCCACGTCGCAACGTCACCGTTGAGGCTGGTTATTTCGATCTCAATTCGACGAGACATAGGCAACCAATCTAGTCGGTAGAACTTGTAGGCATATTTTTCCCATTGATTTATGTCGGTTTTATATTCATCTCCCTAGAGTGGGCTCATGACCGATACGCCAAGCCCCTTCGAATCCGACACCACTGCCGACGTTACGGCCCCCGCACCCGTGGCCCACGACGTGAACGACAGCTTCATTCCTCCCATGGCAACGAGCTCGGCCGCACCCGCGTGGAAGCGTTCCCCCTGGACGGGACGAGTCGCCACCGTTGTCGTGGCCGGTTTGGTCGGAGGCCTCGCCGGTCACCTGACTGGAGGAGGGGGAAGCGGCACCTCGACGGTCACCGTGCAGCAAACGAACGCCGCCCCTGCGGCAGCGTCGCTTCCCGGTGGGCTCACTATTCCGCAGTTGGTCAAGCGCGTCCAGCGCGCCGTGGTGTCAATTGACGTGAAGTCCGCTGGCAACGAAGACCAGGGCACCGGCATGATCATTACGTCCAGTGGTCTCGTCGTGACCAACAATCACGTCATTGCTGCTGCCGCCAACGGGGGAGGCACCATTACGGTGACCCAGTCGGGCTCAACCCGTGCGCTGCCCGCCACGCTCGTGGGAACGAACCCTAGTGACGACGTGGCACTCCTTCGCATCACGAACGGCTCTGGTCTGCCCACCGTGACCTTCGGCAACTCCAACGCCCTGCAGGTGGGCGACGCCGTCGTCGCCATCGGTAACGCGCTCGGCCTCTCAGTAGGCACGCCCACGGTGACCTCGGGCATCGTGTCAGCCCTTGGCCGCACTGTCACGGCCTCAACGTCATCGGCGTCAGAGACACTCAACAACATGATCCAAACGGACGCGGCCATCAACCCCGGTAACTCGGGTGGACCGCTGCTAGACGCGCAGGGCGACGTCATCGGCATGGACACCGCAGTTGCCGGTACCTTGCCCGACGGTACATCAGCCCAGAACATCGGATTCGCCATTCCGGTGTCCACTATCACCTCGCTGCTGGCCAAGCTGAAGGCGGGCGAGAGCGTGGTCACGCACGGCGCCTTCCTCGGCGTCGAAATTTCGACCATGAGCGCATCGCTGCAGGCTGAGTATGGCTTTACCCTGAACCAGGGTGCGGTCGTTATGAGCGTCATCGCCGGCACCGGCGCCGCCAAGGCTGGTGTGCAGCAAGGTGACATCATCACGAAGATCAACGGCCAGACCATTAACGGCGACCAGGACGTCGCAGCGGTTATCTCAGCGTTGTCACCTGGCGACGTCGCGCACGTCACGGTGGTGCGAGGCACCAAGACCATGTCGTTCACCATCACACTGGGTCGAGTCCCGAACGGGTACTAACCAGCGGGCCCTTCTGGGTCATCGGTTGATAAGGCCGATAATGTTCGTTATGTAAAGTTGTAATAACATTGCAATATTGGCCATCAGGGCTAAGTTTGGACCCATGACGGACCGCCTCTCCTTGACACTTCCCCAGTTGGCGCAAGCCGCTGGCGCCGTGGCTGCCGGTGGCGCCATCGGCACGCTGGTTCGCGATCTCTGCCTCAAAGGACAGCCCGCGGCTTCGTCGAGCTGGACGTCTCACATTCCGTGGGTCCTTCTGGCCGTCAACGTGCTGGGCGTTTTTGGCGCCACCTGGGCGCTGCGCCGCCCTCTCAAACACCGGGTTCCCACCGATATCGGTCGCCTGGTCGTCATCACCGGCTTCTTTGGTGGCCTGACCTCGTACTCAAGCCTCTACGTGGCTCTCGGCGACATCTGGCACCTGTCAGTATGGGGAGCCATCGTCACGGCCGCAGGAGCCGTTTTGAGCGGTGTCGTGAGCGCGGCCCTCGCCATGTGGGTGACGTCATGACCACCGTCTGGATCACGCTGGCAGGTGCGCTGGGTTGCCTGGTTCGCTTTGCGGCCGAATACGCGGCCCGACTGCGCCGTCCCACCATCCGCCCGTGGGCCACGGTGGCCGCCAACACGCTCGGCTGTCTTATCGCTGGGTGGGTAGCGTATCGATTCACGGCATCCGCCGACGCTCACCTGCGAGCCATTCTGCTCACCGGATTTTGTGGGGGATTGACGACGTTTTCGTCAGCCTTCGCAATTCCCGCGATTATTGCCCGCGAGCACCACCGGGCCTACGCCATCTCGTTGGTCGTCGCCACTCCCCTCCTGTGCGCCGCAGCGTACGCAGTTGGGGCCGCACTGCACTAGCGAGAGGCGCGCTCCACCAGCCACACGAAGGCGGGGTCCGGCTTGTCAAGCAGTTCGGGGTGCCACTGCAGCGCCAGCACATTGTTATCTGGCGTAGCGATCGCCTCAACGACACCGTCGGGCGCGTAGGCACCAACAATCAGGTCGGCGCCCAGCTTGTCCACTGTTTGGTGGTGGAGCGAGTTCACACCCATCTCCCCCGCCACTTGATACAACTCGGCAACTGCTGTGCCAACCACACACGACACTGTGTGCGACTTCGTTGCGCCATCGAGCTCCCACTGCGGATGCCCTGAGCCCTCATCGATGTCGACGTTCTGGTTCAGGGTGCCACCATGCGCCACGTTGATCAACTGCAGACCACGGCAAATACCAAGTACTGGAATGCCCTTGGCGCGGGCTGCTTCGTAGAGTGCAAACTCCCACTCGTCGCGCGTCGGTTCGGTGGCCTGAAGCAACGGATCGGGATCCTGCCCGTATCGAGACGGTTCAATGTCGGCACCACCAGAGAAGACGATGCCATCGAGATGCGCGACCACATCAGCGACGCCAGCGTCCCGCGTGAGCTGCACCGGTACTCCCCCAGCGAGCGCCACGGAGCGAACGTAGTCAACCACGTGCAGGTCGACCTCGGTCCCCCGGAGAGCCTTTGAGAGTGCGGTACCGACCTCACGGGCCGGCTTGCGACGGCCGGTCACACCAATTAACGGACGAGTCATAGTGCCAATCTAGGACACGACGGCCCCACAGAGTCACATCAATGTGAACCCGATTTAGCGAGCCGCGGCGTCTTCGGTGGAGATCAGTTGGCGTGCAGCGCGAGCCTCGTCCACGCGACTCACTGGTGTGGTCTGTGGCGCGATGTGCAGGCGCTCCGCATCAGTCTTCGCCAGTGCCGCAATCTTCTCGATTGAGGAAGCTAGCGACTCCAGCGTCTGCAAACTCTCGGTCTCCGTTGGCTCAAACATCAGCGCCTCATCGACGATCAGCGGGAAGTACACCGTTGGCGAGTGGAATCCCTCTTCGAGCAGTGCCTTGGCAACGTCGAGACCGCGAACGCCATACTCTGACTTGAGTGCCGACGCCGTCAAGACAGCCTCGTGCATGCAGGGTCGGTCATACGCCGCGGGCAACGTGTCACGCAGACGATGCTTCAGCCAGTTGGCGTTCAACACCGCGTGCTGAGCAACACGAGCCAATCCGTCACCACCGTGAACGTTGATGTACGCCAGCGCACGTGCCAGCACCATGGCGTTGCCGTGCCAGCCGTGCACGCGACCAATCGACTGAGGGGGCGTCATCCACTCGAAGGTGCCGTCCGCGCTGCGCGCAGCCTTCGGACCGGGCAAGAAGTCAACGAGGCGCGCTGACACGGCCACGGGGCCAGCACCAGGACCGCCACCGCCGTGCGGGGTCGCAAACGTCTTGTGCAGGTTCATGTGCACGACGTCAAAGCCCATGTCGCCCGGACGAACGGCGCCCAGAATGGCGTTCAGATTTGCGCCGTCGTAGTAGAGCAGGCCGCCGACCTCGTGGACCGCGGCGGCAATCTCGACGATCTCTTCTTCGAAGAGGCCCACGGTGTTGGGGTTGGTGAGCATGATGCCCGCCACGTCCGGACCCAGGGCGGCCTTGAGCGCCGTGAAGTCGACGAGACCACGGTCGTTCGACGGAATCGTCGTGACGTCGTAGCCACCCAGCGTCACCGACGCGGGGTTCGTGCCGTGTGCCGAGTCAGGAATCAGAATGCGCTTACGTACGTCACCGTTCGAGCGGTGGTAGGCACGCATCAGCAGCAGACCCGTCAGCTCACCTGCCGCACCGGCCGAAGGCTGCAAGGTGGCGGCCGCCATGCCAGTGACCTGGCAGAGCTGCTCTTCCAGGGAAACCATCAACTCGAGCCAGCCCTGGCACAGTGACGCTGGTACACCAGGGTGCACGCTGTTCAAACCGGCGTCGGCGGCGACGGCGTCACAGAACTTCGGGTTGTACTTCATAGTGCACGAACCCAGAGGGTAGGCGCCGAGGTCAACGGAGAACTGACGGTGCGTCAGACGCGTGTAGTGACCAACCAAGTCACGCTCATTGACTTCCGCCAACGCCACCGGCGTTGCTGCCAAATGAGCACGTGGCATGAAGTCGCTGAGCGGCGTGGCGGGCACACCCGTGGTCCGTAGCTGGTAGGCGTGGCGGCCCGGTACGGAGAGTTCAAAAATCGTCGGCTCAGTTTCGTGACCCATCAGTGGGATCGACGCGGCGCGACCTCCGGGGAATGCAGTCATGACAACACCTTTCCAAGTACCTCGACGTAACGGTCAATTTCTGCCTTGGTGCGTCGCTCGGTGACGGCCACCAGCAACACATTGGACAGGTCTCCCTCGATTGACGGGTCCGACTCGCCAGCCAGGCCGCTGAGTGCCAAACCGCCCAAAATTCCTTGGTTCGCGAGGGCGGCGAGCACTTCGTCAGCGCGCCGCGGCAGACGCAGCGCGAATTCGCGCAAGAACGGCTGCGATGACACGGCAGTCACCCCGGGCAACTTCACGAGCTGATCAAACAGGTAGTGCGCACCCTGGGCGCAACGCGTCGCAACTTCCGCGAGACCCTGCGTACCGAGGTAGCCCAGTTGAATAGCGGCCGTAACGGCCATCAGGGTCTGGTTCGAGCAGATGTTCGACGTGGCCTTTTCACGACGGATGTCCTGCTCGCGCGCGCGCAGCGTCGTCACGAAAGCGCGTCGACCATTGGAGTCGACGGTCTCGCCGACGATGCGACCGGGGAGGCGGCGGATCTGTGCCTCGGTGCAGGCGAAGAGTCCGAGGAATGGTCCACCGAATGAGAGCGCCGTGCCGAACGGCTGGCCCTCACCGACGTAGACGTCTGCGCCCCACTCCCCTGCCGTCTTCAACACGCCAGCGGCAACGGGGTCACCGGCGACAACAAACAGCGCGTCGTTGCTCACTGCGAGTGCCTTCGCGTCAGTCAAGTCTTCAACCACACCGAGGTAGTTCGGGTAGGCGGCCACGATGGCAGCGGCACCCGAGGTGTCAACAGCTGACCAGTCGGTGACGCCATCCTTCAACGGCGCAATAACGATGTCGTGTCCGGTACCGAAAGCAAAGGTCTCGACGACGGCACGCCAGTGTGGGTGCACGCCGGCAGACAGCACCATCTTGGAGCGACCAGTGGCTCCACCGGCCATGTTCACTGCCTCAACCAGCGACGTTGCGCCGTCGTAGATGGAGGCGTTGGCGATCGGCAGACCCGACAGGCGCGAGACCATCGTCTGATACTCGAAGATTGCCTGAAGAACACCCTGGGCAACTTCAGGCTGGTACGGCGTATAGGCCGTGACGAATTCCGAGCGAGACCCCAGAGCGCGAACCACTGGTGGTACCTCGTGGTCGTAGGCGCCGCCACCAGCGAAGCACGTCAATAGAGAAGTCTGCGCTTTGTTCTTTGCGGTCATCTGGGCGAACACTGCGGCGACGTCGGGCTCACTCATGCCAGGGGCCATGTCGAGTCCAGCACTCAAGCGCACGGAAGCCGGGATGTGGGCGAACAATTGATCCATTGAGTCCAGGCCGAGGAATTCGAGCATCGCTGCTACTTCCTCGGGAGTATGTGGCAAGTAATCAGCCATAGCTATTTCGCCTTTCGCACGAAGGGCAACGACGTAATCGTTGCCGGAATTTCACGACCTCGTAGCACCACCGTCACCGGTGTGCCAATTTCCAAATTGCCGCTGAGTAGACCGAGGCCAATGCCTCGCTCGAGGACTGGAGAGAAGTTGCCCGAGCACAACGTGCCCACGGAAGCTCCGTCAACAACGACGTCGGCGCCATCGCGAAGTGGCTGGCGTCCATCGGCAACGACACCGGTCAATAGTCGTGCGACACCACGGTCGCGCTCTGCTTCCACCGCGGCCCGACCTCGGAAAGTCTCTTTCGCCCAACCAAGGACCCAACCCAAGCGGGCCTCCAGCGTTGTTGAGGAAAGGGTCAACTCGTGCCCGTACAGAGGGAGGGCCGCTTCGAGACGCAGGGTGTCACGTGCACCCAGTCCCGCAGGCGTCACCCCGGCGGCCACGATGGCCGCCAACAGCTGCTCCGCCTTTTCGTTGGGCACGGCGACTTCGATGCCATCTTCACCGGTGTACCCAGTGCCCGCTACGCGGACTTCCACACCGTCGTAGTCAAATCGCACCACACCAAAGCGCGGCACGGTAGCAAAACGTTCGTCAATGCTGGCCATTTTGGCGCGGGCATTCGGGCCCTGCACCGCGAGCACGCATCGCTCACTGGTGACGTCAACACCGGGCAGCGCCGACGTGACGCCGGATGTGTTCGATGCGTTGGGCATCACGTCAAACTCGTTTTCGCTGACCCACCAAACAATGATGTCGTCGACTACGAAGCCGTCGTCGTTCAACAGGTGGGTGTACTGGGCGCGGCCAGGGGCGATTTTGGTCAGATCGTTGGTCAGCGTTTGTTGCAAGATGTCGAACATGCCTTCGCCGTCACAGCGGACAGTTCCCAAGTGCGATACGTCAAAGACCACCGCGTCGCTACGACACGCAAGGTGTTCGGCGACAGTGCCCGTGGCGTACTGCAGCGGCATTTCCCAGCCACCGAAGGGAACAATCTTCGCGCCGAGCGCTACGTGGGCGTCGAAAAGGGGCGGCCGGCGATCAGACATACCTGCCACTTTACGTCCCACTGCCGGCAACTCATGCCGGTTTCGCCGCAAAAACTCATGCCAACATATGCCTTAGGCACTGAGGGCGTCGGCCTCATTCTTTTGGGCAATTGTCGAATCGAGATCAGCGACAACGCCGGCCATGGAGACCACGTTGAATACGCCCTGGCCACCTCGAAGGAGGTCGACCAGTCCGTCGTGGTCTGCGACCACTGAACCGTTCTCACCGATGACCAGCGTGCTCGACGCGAGATCGGCGCCGAGGTTGTCGCGCAGGCACTCGACGGCCTGGCGAGCGCGAGCGAGCGAGACGCCCGAGTTCAACAGGGACTTAATGACCTTGACCTCGAGGACGTCGCGGTAGGAGTAACTGCGCTTGGAGCCACTCCCCTGCGCCGGCGTAATCGAAGGCGTAACCAGGTCGGTCCGAGCCCAGTAGTCCAGCTGACGATAGGTAACGCCGGTAAGACGACAGACCTGGGGGCCACTAAAGCCGAGTTCGTTCGCACACATTGTCGAATCTCCTCATCGAACGGGGTTTCCGCGATGACACGAGTGTAGTTACAGCAATGGCGATTCGGCAAATAAATCTGGTCGGCCCAGCGAAGGTGACGATGCCTCCGCGTTGAGCCGGGGTGGGATGCGTCCCGCTCGAGCCGCGGCATACCCCGCTTCGACGCCGCGGGCAAAGGCAGTGGCCATCAACACAGGGTCAAGGGCGCGATTGATGGCGGAAGCCGCCAACACCCCGTCGCAGCCCAATTCCATAGCCAGCGCTGCCTCAGAGGCCGTTCCGAGACCCGCATCGAGAAGCACCGGCACACTGAGCCGCTCGCAGATCGTCGCGATGGCATGTGGGTTGCGAATACCCAATCCCGAGCCGATCGGCGATCCGAGTGGCATCACCGCCACGCACCCCTCCGACTCCAGTCGCTGTGCGACGATGAGGTCATCAGAGGTGTAGGCCCACACCTCAAAGCCACGCTCGACTAACAGGCGCGCGGCGCGCACCGTTTCTGCCGTATCGGGCAGCAGCGTTACGTCGTCGCCGATCACCTCGAGTTTGATGGCGTTCGTCTCAAAGGCTTCGCGCGCCAATTCGGCGGTCCGCACCGCTTCATCAGCGCTGTAGCACCCAGCCGTATTGGGCAACAGGGTGAAGTTCAGCTCCGCCAATAGGTCATACAGCGATCCCTCGACGGTTGCGTCGACGCGTCGCAGCGCCACCGTCGCAATGGTTGAGCCCGACGCCTGCAGGGTGGCCCGCAGGGCGTCAAACGTTCGATACCCACCAGTACCAATGACCAGGCGCGACGGTGAGCTCACTGCGCCGACGTGGAAGAGCGAATCCATGCCTAAAGCGTAGTCACGGGTCGCTAACGTGAAGAACGTGCAACCAGTCTGCGTTCTCTCCATTGCTGGTTCCGATTCCGGTGGTGGCGCCGGTATCCAAGCGGACTTACGCACCTTTGCCGCACTCGGCGCTCACGGCACCACGGCCGTGACCGCTACGACGGCCCAAAACACCCTGGGCGTGCACGACGTTGTGGCCCTCCCAGCGTCGCACGTGCGGGCGCAAATTGCCGCAGTCCTCGACGACTTCACCATTGCCGCTGTGAAGACCGGCATGCTGGCGAACGAAGAGATCATCGGCCTGGTCGCCGACATGGCGAGTCAGGGACGCCTCCCCAATTTGGTGGTTGACCCCGTGTTGGTTTCAACATCCAATCACGCCATGGTCACCGACGGTGGTGCGCGCGCCTATCGCGAGCTCCTACTCCCCCACACATTTCTTCTGACACCCAATCTTCGCGAGGCCGCGACTCTCGTGGGAATCGACATTGCCGATATTGCGACCGTGGCGACCATGATCGAGGTTGGTGAGACACTGCGCTCCTTGGGAGCCACCAACGTTCTCATGAAGGGTGGTCACTTCGCCGAGGAGGGGCCGAACGCCCCCGATATCTTGATTAGCCCCAACGGCACGCACCTCTTTGACGGTGCGCGCATCGACACCACCAACGATCACGGCACCGGGTGCTCACTGTCTGCGGCCATCTGCACCTATCTAGCGCAGGGGGCTACCTTGAGTGACGCGTGCCGACACGCCAAGGACTTCGTTGCGGCCGCGTTGCGCGGAGGATCCTCGTGGCGTCTTGGCCGGGGCCGTGGACCGATTGACCACCTAGGCTGGACGCCGTGACCCCCACCCCTCCTCGGAGTTCTCGGACCAGCATTTGGCCCGCCGCATCGGTGTTGATTACCGCCATCGTCATGCTGGCCATCTTCATGGTGCTCAATATCGCGACCGACACCAAGACGGTATCGACGACAACCACAACGCCAATTGTGGTTGGCGGTGTCAGCGTGCAGACGGGTGTCAATGACGGCGCCAACGCCCTGCGTGGTTGCCACCTTGATGGCACCCCTCCGGCCAACATCACCACGGCATTCCTCC
>DAINRA010000013.1:38821-44691 GCA_036742195.1 Acidimicrobiales bacterium | reverse complement strand
TGGTCGTCGACACGGCGTCTTCGATGCGGTGCTTCTTTTCCTTGAGCTCGACTTCGGTCGCGGCGCCCACCTTCAAGATGGCCACACCACCGGACAGCTTGGCGAGGCGCTCCTGGAGCTTCTCACGGTCGTAGTCGGAGTCAGTGTTGTCGATTTCGGCCTTGATCTGAGCCACGCGGCCGGCCACGTCAGTGGCCGTTCCGGCACCCTCGACGATGGTCGTCTCGTCCTTGGTCACGACAATCTTGCGTGCCTGACCCAGCATCTCGAGGCCAGCGGTCTCGAGCTTGAGGCCAATCTCTTCGGCGATCACGGTGCCGCCGGTGAGGACAGCGATGTCCTGGAGCATGGCCTTGCGACGCTCGCCAAAGCCGGGGGCCTTCACGGCCACGGACTTGAAGGTGCCACGAATCTTGTTGACCACGAGGGTGGCGAGGGCTTCTCCCTCCACGTCTTCGGCGATGATCAACAGCGGGCGACCCGACTGCATGACCTTCTCCAAGACGGGGAGTACGTCACGGATGGAGGTGATCTTGCCGGCCATCAAGAGGACGTAGGCGTTCTCGAGAACGGCTTCCTGGCGCTCGGCGTCGGTGGCGAAGTACGGGGCAATGTAGCCCTTGTCAAAGCGCATACCTTCGACCAGGTCCATCGCCATGCCGAAGCTCTGGCTCTCTTCCACGGTGATAACGCCGTCCTTGCCGACCTTCTCGATGGCGTCAGCAATCAACTGACCAATCTCGTTGTCGGCGGCGGAGATGGATGCCACCTGGGCAATCTTCTCCTTGGTGTCGGCGGGCTTGGCCAACGCCTCGAGCGACGCGAGAGCGGCCTCAACGGCGGCCTCGATGCCCTTCTTCAGCGACATGGGGTTCGCGCCAGCGGCGACGTTCTTCAGACCTTCACGGACCATGGCCCAGGCGAGCACGGTGGCCGTCGTGGTGCCGTCACCGGCCACGTCGTCAGTCTTCTTGGCGACTTCCTTCACCAACTCGGCACCGATCTTCTCGAAGGGGTCTTCGAGGTCGATGTCCTTGGCGATGGAGACACCGTCGTTGGTGATGGTGGGGGCGCCCCACTTCTTGTCCAGGACGACGTTGCGACCCTTTGGTCCAAGGGTGACGCGAACGGCGTCGGCCAACTTGTTCATGCCACGCTCCAGGGCGCGACGGGCTTCTTCATCAAACGTAATTAACTTCGCCATGGCGAGTCCTCCTAGTGCGAATAGGCACCGTTAGTGGTGCTTGTTCAATATTAGCAGTCTAGGAGAGAGAGTGCTAACGGCTAGCAGCCACCGGCCACGGCCGGCACCAGCGACACCGTGGTGCCCGCAGCAAGCTCGGTGTCGAGACCGTTCAAGAAGCGAACGTCCTCGTCGGCGACGAACACGTTGACGAAGCGGCGCAGGGCACCCTTGTCGTCAAGGACGCGAAAGGCGATGCCGGGGAACTGGGCGTCCACGGCCACGATGGCCTCACGGACGGTGGCGGCCTCCACGGTCACTTCGCCGGCACCGCCGACGAGGACGCGCAACTGGCTGGGAAGACGGACGATAACGCTCATTGGGCACTCACTAACTCGTTGGCTCGCAGCGCCGCTTCGGCGCTGGCGAGGGATGGGGTGATGGTGGCGGTCACGGTCGCCGTGTCGGCGATCGCGTCCAGGGTCTTGAGTCCGTGGCCCGAAATGATGGCCACGATCGACTTATTGGGGTCGATGGTGCCGCGACGCACCATCTGGCGCAGCGAGGCGATGGTCACGCCACCGGCCGTTTCGGCGAAGACGCCTTCGGTCTGGGCGAGCAGGCCAATGCACTCGAGCACTTCTTCGTCACTCACCGATCCGATGTCACCACCGTGGGCACGGACTTCGTCGAGCACGTAGGGACCGTCAGCGGGGTTACCGATGGCCAGCGAGCGCGCAATCGTGTTGGGCTTCTGTGGCGTCACGACCTCGGCACCAGTGGCGTAGGCGGTGGCGATGGGTGAACATCCCGTGGCCTGAGCACCGAAGAGCACGGGCTCGTCACCCGACACGAGGCCCAGTTCCATGAACTGACGAAAGCCCTTAGCGATCTTGGTGAACTGTGAGCCGGAGGCCAGCGGCACGACGACCTGGTCGGGCATGGACCAGTTGAGCTGCTCGCAGATTTCGAAGGCCAGGGTCTTGGAACCCTCGGCGTAGTAGGGGCGAAGGTTGACGTTGGCGAAGGCCCAGTCGGGGTGCTCGGCCACGAGCTCCACGCAGAGGCGGTTGACGTCGTCGTAGCTGCCTTCGACACCCAGCACGGTGCCGCCGAAGATGGCCGTCATGGCGATCTTGGACTTCTCCAGGTCCGAGGGGATGATGGTGACGCTGGGCCAGCCAATGAAGGCGGCGTGCGCGGCCACCGAGGTCGCCAGGTTGCCGGTCGAGGCGCAGGCGGCCGTGGTGAAGCCGAGGCGTCGTGCGCTCGAGAGCGCACACGAGACCACGCGGTCCTTGAATGATCCTGTCGGGTTGCGCGTGTCGTCCTTGAGCCAGAGTTCCTTCACGCCGAGCACTTCGGCGAGACGGGTCGCACGGCGAAGTGGCGTCCAGCCGGCGCCGAGGTCGACGGGCTCCACACCGGGGTCGGGCAGCAACGCGCCGTAGCGCCAGATGGAGTTGGGGCCCGCTTCAATGCTTTCGCGCGTGACGACGCCCTTGGCTGCTTCGAGGTCGTAGGCGACTTCCAACGGTCCGAAACAGAACTCGCAGGAGTAGCGCGCCTCGGTGGGGTACGTTTGCCCACACTCTCGACACAAAAGACCGATAGCAAAACTCATAACTTCAATTCCCTTTCATCGTTCGGGCTTTGGCACCTGGTGTGACAGGAAAAACCTGGGGCTCACACTGGTTGTCGCGACTTCATAGGGCCCGCCCCTCAGTCGCTCTTGATGACACTTCTATTGTGTCCACTCTAGTGCCGTGGTGTCAAATACCACCCGAGACCTACGCTGGGGGCCATGCCCCCTCTCGCCCCGTGGACCGTCAGTGAGGCTGAACTCACCGCGGCCCTGGCACACCTGGTCTCAAGTGACGTCCGCGCCGACGTCATCATTCCCGCCAAGAACGAGGCCACGACGATCGGGGCCGTGCTCGATGCATTGAGCCCCTACCGAGACCTCCTGCAAGAAGTCGTCGTGGTCAATGACCACTCCGACGACGACACCGCCGTCGTCGCCGCGCACCATGGCGCTCGTGTGCTCCAGCTCGAAGAAGGCACGGGAAAGGGACAGGCCATGGCTGCTGGCGTCGCCGCCACGACGGCACCGTTCGTCGTGTTCTTAGATGCCGACGTCGTTTCGATCAGCACTAACTTCGTGCCGCGACTCCTCGCCCCCTTTGCCACTTCTCGCGACGTGGCGCTGGCCAAGGGCTTTTACGTGCGGCCCCTGCACGACATGCCCTCGGGTGGAGGCCGCGTGAACGAGCTCGCCGCTCGACCGATTCTCTCGTTGCTCTATCCCGGCTTAGGCGAGATGCGCCAGCCCCTGGCCGGCGAAACGGCCGTTCGCCGTGACGTGCTCGAACGGTGCGGATTAGCCGACGGCTACAGCGTGGAGATCGCGCTGCTGCTTGATGTCGCTGCACACTTTGGCGTGGCCGCGTTGGCCCAAGTTGACCTCGGCACGCGACGACACCGAAACCGTCCGATTGAAGAGCTACGCCCAATGGCGACCGAGATTTTGCGCACCGCGCTCACGCGCTACGGCGTGTCGCTGCCGACGACTTAACGACCAGCGTCAGGCCCGAGGATGACGACCAAGTCGTCACCCGACGCGCCCGCTACCGGCTTGGCGTTCCCCAGAGGGCGAAGTGCGCTCTGGGGGACCTTGAGCTGCGTGGCCACTTCGGCCGCGGCCCAGGTGTAGCCGGTGCGCCAGAAGATTTCGGTGGCGGCAACGTGCGGGCCATTGATGGCCGACAACGTGTCCCACCCGAGCGTCTGCAACTGCTCCGTGAAGGTGCGCGCCAAACCAGAAACGCTGGTGCCGTTGGCGACTTGCAGTGACACCTGGGACGGCGACACCTTGATCTGCGGCACAGTGGACGACGGGGTTGACGACGGCTGCTTGTGCCCACCCGAGGTGTGCGTGTGAGTCGCGGGCGCACTGACGGCACTCACCGTGTTGGTGGCGTGGACGACAACGAGTGCGGTGAGAACGAAGAGCGCGATGATGATGGCCACCACCGGCAGCGATGGCTGGTAGTGCGAGCCGCTCGCGGGCGACTGACGTGAGGATGATGTGCTCATGCCCCCCAGCCTATTACCGCTCTTGGCCGCCTGCCCCTAGCGGCGACGCGCGGCTCGCGCGTCCTTGGCACTAGCGCGCTCCACCAGGCGGGCCACGCCTTCGCCGATGGCGATCTGGACCGAGGCACTGCGCGCCGTGGCGAAGGGCACGTCGCCCACGCCCGGGGCCGCGACAAGCGTCAGGTTCTCCTCGTCGCCTGGATCTCGCCAGTCCACACCGAAACCCTTACGGCGACAGGCCTCTTCCCACTGAGACGCGGCGTGGTCGAGGCCCCGACGAAGAGGTGCCGAAGTCACCCACCGGCCAGGGGTCTGCGAGGCAGCCACGAGGAAGGCCTTGGTCGCGTCGTCAACCTCATCCCACGTTTGAATGAAGCAGCACCAGCACCAAAAGCCAGCATCGAGAAAGGTCGAGTCGGTGAACGATCGCGGCACCGCCTGGGACGACTGGGCCACCCGGTGGCCACCGCAGCCACAGGTGAGCTCACACCGCGGACAAAATGAGAGCTTGCTGGTCTGTGCTCGATAGGTCAACGCCTGCATCAAAGTCCTCCACTCTCTAGTGCGCTCGGCGGTGAATGCCCGAGGGCCTAATTTCTACTTTCTACTAGCCTAGATACGCCTACGCCGATGTAGCTCAGGGGCAGAGCAGGCGATTTGTAATCGTCAGGTCGGGGGTTCAATTCCCTCCATCGGCACGCTGTGCGACGCGGAAAGAGAGTTGCCATGTCACTCAAAACCTCAGTTACCGGAACCCTCAAAGAGTTCCGTTCGTTCGCCCTCAAGGCCAACGCCATCGACCTCGCTATCGGTGTGGCCATCGGTAGTGCTTTCACCGCCGTGGTGCAGTCAATTGTCGCGGGACTTTTCACCCCGCTCATCGCCGCCATCTTTGGTCAGGCCAACTTCGCCAATCTGTCAATCACGATCAACGGCTCCAAGATTCTGTACGGGCTCTTCATCAACGCCATCGTGACGTTGTTGATGGTCGCCACGGTGCTGTTCTTTCTCGTGGTGAAGCCCATCAACGCCCTCAAGAGTCGCCTCGGCCACAATGCGCCAGCGCCGTCGGTTGCGCCGTGCCCGGCCTGCACCACGGACATCAACATTGCTGCCACTCGCTGCCCCTCATGCACGGAAGTGCTGGGCGCTAATTGGGCACAAGTTCCGACGCAAACACCTCAGTAAGGTTTGGACCAGCCGACTGGGTAAAGCCCCGGAAGGTGACATTCACCGATCCGTTGTGGTGCCCAAGGAGCAGACGAGTGAGCGACGTCGCTACCACTGAACCAGCCGGTGCCTTTGCCCCACACTGCACCACCTCAACCACATGAGCATGTTGAGCAGTCAGTGCGCCGGCAATTGAAGTCAATGTCGCGTGCGATGTCGGCCCCAACGCCCCAACCATGACTAGGGCCGGCTGCATCGGAGGCGCCTTGCGCCACTGAGCGTAAAGCACCAAGTCTGAAGTGAAGCCGTAATTTTGACCATCACTTAACGCAGTGCCCTTACCGTTGGCCTTGGTATTCCATCCCGCAAATGTGAAGCCAGGGTTTGAGAACTGAGGAGTCAAACTTCCGAAGAGTGTGAG
>DAINRA010000013.1:0-38721 GCA_036742195.1 Acidimicrobiales bacterium | reverse complement strand
CAAATGTGAAGCCAGGGTTTGAGAACTGAGGAGTCAAACTTCCGAAGAGTGTGAGCGCAGTCGCAATGTTCTTTGACTCCGTCGAAAACACCAGATCAGCTGGACTTCGGTTTTCAAGAAACTGAACAGTTGAAAATAATGACGCCCACTGTGCGTAAAGAACAATGTCCGACTTAAACGAATATTTCGCGCCGTTGAGGTATGTCGTTCCAGAGCCGTTTGGCTTTGTGTTCCAACTGACAAATCCGAACCCCGGATTTACGAAGGCTGGCTTGAGTTGATTGACGGCCGTCAAAGCTGTTGACGAAGAAGCGACTTCGTAGGCAACTAGAGAATTTCCTGAAGCGAGATTTTCTGAGAATGTCACAGTCGCAACGTTGGCGGCACGAGCATCGACAGCTGGGCCAAGGAAGAAAAAGCCGCTCGTAATCAGCAACAACAAGACTCGCTTCACTTGTCCCCTCCTTCGCGCCACAAAGGCCACGGATGAAGAATTCAGCAACCAAACGTGATGTTAATCACAACGGTCGCGAACGACAAGGCTTTGATTTATGACTTGCGAGCTGCCCGCTGACGCGCAACTTCAAAGGCCGCAATCGACACTGCCACACCGGCGTTGAGCGACACAATCTTGCCAATTTGGGGGATAGAAACCACCGCAGCACAACGCTTGCGCGTCAACTGCGCCAGGCCATTTTCCTCGCCGCCGACGATGAGGGCAACGGGCTGCGACGCCAGGTCGAGGTCGTAGAGGGAGTCCGTGGACTCGCCGGCCAGACCGACGGTCAAGATGCCGGCCTTGTTCATCTGATCAATGGCCGTTGGGATGCCGCCGACGTCCGAGAACGTTAGGTACTCAATCGCACCGACCGCCGTCTTGGTCACCGTTGGTGAAATACGTGCTGAACGGTGGCGCGGCACGACAACACCGGTCACCCCAGCGCCATCGGCACTGCGGAGCATGGCGCCAAGGTTGCGGGGGTCAGTGACGCCGTCGCAAACCAGCAGGAAGGGGTTGGGCTGTTCGAGCAGTTCCTCAAGCGGCACAGTGTCGAGTCGCCCAGCGATGGCCATGACACCCTGGTGACCTTCGGTGCGGGCCTCGCGGTCCAATCGAGCCATCGAGACGAGCTGGGTGGGAACGCGCAGGCGTGCGGCTTCGAGTTCGATCTTGTCGAGAATGTCCGAGGGGTCCTGCGCGTCGGCGATGTAGATGCGCTCGATGCGACGGCGTCGTGCCTTGAGCAGCTCGAGGACGGCGTGACGACCCTCCACCTGTTCGCCGCCGAGGCCCTCCTTGTCACGGTTGACCGGACGCTGACCGACCTGGCGGCCCTGCATCACACGGCCACCCTGCTTGGCCGGACGGCCTCCTCCATTACGACGTGGTGCGGGACGCGGGCTCATAGGTTCTCCTCAATCAAAACAACGGCATGTGCCGCAAGTGCTTCGCCCCGACCAACTGCGTCGAGGCCTTCGTTCGTGGTGGCCTTCACCGAGACCGGCGCACCGACAACGGCGCGCAGCGCCGCTTCCATGGCGCCCATGTACGGGGCCAACTTGGGTCGTTCGGCCACGATAGTGACGTCGGCCGACGCCACTCGGAAACCGAGGTGGCGCATCTTGTCCACCACGTCGGCCAACAAGACCGATGAGGCAACGCCGGCGAAGGCCGGATCGGTGTCGGGAAAGTGACGCCCGAGGTCGCCCAGCCCAGCCGCGCCAAGCAGCGCGTCGCAGAGGGCGTGGGTGGCCACGTCGGCGTCGGAGTGACCCACCAGGCCGGGGCCGTCAATGTGCACCAGACCCAGCATCAATGCCCGGGTGGGGTCGTCGCTCACGCGGTGCAGGTCGTAGCCGTGGCCAATACGCATCTGTGCTCCCCCGCCGCGCAGGCGACGTTCGTCACCGGGCTCGGTAATCTTCATGTTCCCATACTCACCGGCGACGGTCACGACACGCCCGCCGTTGGCCTCAACGAGGGCCGCATCGTCGGTGGCGTCGTCGCCACTGGCGTGCGCCGCCAGCAAGGCCTCCAAACGAAAGCCCTGGGGCGTCTGCACTGTGACTAAGTTCTCGCGGTCCACGGTGCCCACCACGTCGCCGTCACTGACCCGCTTGATGGTGTCGGTGATCGCCAAAGCGGGAATGGCCGCGTCGGCACCCGCAACGAGTGCGTCGAGCACGCGCGCAAAGAGTTGTGCGGTGGCGAGGGGACGAGCGGCGTCGTGCACCAGCACGTAGTCGCTGTCACCGACGGTGGCCAGTCCGGCGCGGACCGAGGCGGAGCGAGTGTCGCCACCACGAACGACGATGTCAGCACCTTGATCATCACCGTCGTAGTCAGCGGGAACGACCAGCACCACGGTGTCAGCGACACTACGAGCAGCGGCAACGGCGTGGGCGGCAACGGTCGAACCGCGAAAGGGCAAGAACTGCTTGGGGCCACCAAAGCGAACCCCGCGGCCGCCGGCCACGACGACGGCCGAGACGCGCATGGCTACGGCAGAACCGACGCGAGCTTGGCTTCTGCGGCTTCGGTGTCGACGTTGAGGGCGAACGTCAGCTCGGAGACGAGGATCTGACGCGCACGGGTCAGCATGCGCTTCTCACCCGCGGACAGGCCCTTGTCCTTGTCACGGATCGACAAGTTTCGAACGACTTCGGCCACCTGGTAGATGTCGCCGGAGCGCAGCTTCTCGGAGTGGTTCTTGAAGCGGCGCGACCAGTTGGTCGGCATGCGGGCTTCCTTCTTGCGGAGCACGGCAAAGACTTCTTCGACTTCTTCGTCGTTGATGACCTCGCGCAGGCCGACGGACTCGGCGTTGGCAACGGGCACCATCAAGACGAGGTCGGTGTAGGCGACCTTGAGCTTCAGGTAGTCCTGCTTCACGTCAAAGGCCGTAATCTTCTCGACCTTTTCCACCGTGCAGGCGCCGTGGTGGGGGTAGACGAGACGGTCGCCCTTCTTGTACTTGTGAGTGGCCATGTACCGAAGTTCTCCTCGTAGAGCAATCGCCAGAAAGCGAAAGGGGATTATCTATTCTACCGCACTTTTCCCACAGGCGTGTCGGTGGGCGATGAAACCCACCGACAGCCCGATTTAGGCAGTAGGAGCGGTGTCCTTGAAGTCCACCGACGGTGGCAGGCCCTCGACGCCCTCGAAACGCAGTTCGGGGCCATCGGCACCCTCGACCACGTCAATCACGATGGTCTGGGGGGCGTGGAACTCCTTGAACAGGATCTTCTCGCTCAAGACGTCCTCGACATAGGTCTGGATGGCGCGGCGCAGCGGACGCGCTCCCAGCTCACGGTCGTAGCCCTTGTCGGCCAGGAATCCCTGCGCGGCGGCCGAGATTTCGAGACCCAGACCCTGCAGTAGCAACTGGTCACGGAGACGGTTGATGAAGAGGTCGGCAATTTGGATGACTTCGTCCTTGGTCAACTCGTGGAAGACGATGGTGTCGTCAATACGGTTGAGGAATTCGGGACGGAAGTGACCCTTGAGCGCAGCGTGGACCTTCTCCTTCATGCGCTCGTAGCTGGCGAGGTCGTCGCCCTTGCCAAAGCCCATGGTCTTGCGCAGGTCGGCCGTACCGAGGTTCGAGGTCATGATCAAGATGGTGTTCTTGAAGTCAATCTGACGACCCTGTGAGTCCGTCAAGCGACCGTCTTCGAGAATCTGCAACAGCGCGTTGAAGACATCGGGGTGGGCCTTTTCGACTTCGTCGAAGAGCACGACCGAGAAGGGCTTGCGGCGGACGGCTTCCGTCAACTGACCACCCTCGTCGTAGCCGACGTAGCCGGGGGGCGAGCCCACCAGGCGCGAGACCGAGTGCTTCTCCATGTACTCGGACATGTCGAGCTGGATGAGTGCGTCTTCGTCGTCGAAGAGGAACTCGGCCAAGGTCTTGGCCAGTTCCGTCTTACCAACACCGGTGGGGCCGAGGAAGATAAAGGAGCCACCAGGGCGCTTCGGGTCCTTCAGGCCGGCACGGGTACGGCGAATGGCGCGGCTCAGGGCAATGATTGCCTCGTTCTGACCGATGATGCGCTTGTGGAGTTCGTCCTCCATGCGCAGCAACTTCGAGGTCTCTTCCTCAGTGAGGCGGTAGACCGGAATACCGGTCCAGTTAGCCAGCACTTCGGCGATGGTCTCTTCGTCCACGAGGTCGAAGGTGTCGCCACCCGAGGCCTTCACCGTGGCGTCGAGTTCGTCCTTCTTGGACAGCAGCTCGCGCTCCTGCTCCTCGAGGGCCTTGGCCTGGTCGAGCGCGCCCTTTTCCATGGCCGTTTCTTTGTCGGCACGGATGCGAGCGATGTCCTCGTCGATCTTCTTGGCGGCGGGTGGCGCGTCCATGCGACGAATGCGCAGGCGGCTACCGGCTTCGTCGATCAGGTCGATGGCCTTGTCCGGCAAGAAACGGTCAGCGATGTAACGGTCAGCCAAGTTGGCGGCCGCGACGAGCGCCTGGTCGGTGATCTTGACGGCGTGGAACTCTTCGTAGACCTCGCGAAGGCCCTTCAAAATTTCGATGGTCATCGCGACCGACGGTTGGTCAACCTTCACCGGCTGGAAGCGACGCTCGAGAGCGGCGTCCTTTTCGATGTGCTTGCGGTACTCGTCAATCGTGGTCGCACCAACGGTCTGGAGCTCACCGCGAGCCAGCATGGGCTTCAAGATTGAGGCAGCGTCAATGGCACCTTCGGCGGCACCAGCACCCACCAGGGTGTGGATTTCGTCGATGAACAAGATGATGTCGCCGCGGGTGCGAATCTCCTTGAGCACCTTCTTCAGGCGCTCTTCGAAGTCACCGCGGTACCGCGAACCGGCCACCAGGGCGCCGAGGTCGAGTGTGTAGAGCTGCTTGTCAGCCAAGGTCACGGGAACCTGTCCGGCCACAATCTTCTGGGCCAGCCCTTCGACGATGGCGGTCTTACCGACGCCGGGCTCACCGATCAGCACGGGGTTGTTCTTGGTGCGACGGCTGAGCACCTGCATGACGCGCTCAACTTCCTTGTCGCGACCGACGAGTGGGTCGAGCTTGCCGTCACGGGCAAACTGCGTCAGGTTGCGGCCGAACTGGTCGAGGACGGCCGAACCACCCTGCGACTCACTGTCGCCGGACTTGGACGAAGGTGCGCTGGTGGTACCTTCCTTGCCCGACTGCCCCGTCATCATCTGAATCACCTGGGTGCGGACACGGTTCATGTCGGCGCCGAGGTCGCCCAGCACCTGTGCGGCCACGCCGTCGCCCTCGCGGACGAGGCCGAGCAGCATGTGCTCGGTACCGATGTAGGAGTGGCCCAGCTGAAGGGCCTCACGCAGTGAGAGCTCCAGCACCTTCTTGGCGCGTGGGGTGAAGGGGGGTGAGCCGGGGCTGGGGTTGGAGTTGGCGCCAATGGCCTCTTCGACCTTTTCGCGCACGACGTCAAAGGTCACGCCCAGGGCGTCCAGCGCCTTGGCGGCAACGCCCTCACCCTCGCGGATCAAACCCAGGAGGATGTGTTCCGTACCGATGAAGGCGTGGTTCAGGTCACGAGCTTCTTCTTGCGCGAGTACTAATACGCGTCGGGCACGGTCTGTAAATCGTTCGAACATTGATGTCCTTTAGTTGTTCCTTGGCTTCGAGTGTAATTGTTTACTGTGACGGCGAATCTCGGGTGCCGTGACCAGTTGAAAAAGGCGTTTCGGTGACCATCACACGGGAGATGACGGGTATCCGTCGCGCCCCAGACGCCACGGGGTGGCGCCCGTTCTCCCCGCACAGGGGCGCATCTAGGCTGGTGCGGTGAACCCCTACCAGCACCTGCAACTGCCCGCGGTCGAGTCCGATGTTGCCCGCCTCGAAGACCTTCTCGCCGCCTCGGTGGTATTCGGTGACGAGTACCTCGATCAGGTAACGACGCACCTCATCCGGGCGGGGGGCAAGCGCCTGCGCCCACTGCTGGCCATCGCCAGTGCCACCTTCGGCGAGCGCGATGCCAGCCAGGACGACTTCATGGGTGGTGTAACCGTTGAGCTCATGCACCTCGCCTCCCTCTATCACGATGACGTCATGGACGAGGCCGAGATCCGCCGCAACGTCTCGAGCGTCAACGCTCGCTACGGCAACCTGATTGCCATCGTCGGCGGCGACTACCTCATGGCCCGTTCCGCCGGCATCGCCGCGGACCACGGTGTCGAGATGGCGCGCCTCATGGCGCACACCCTGGCGTGGCTCACCCGTGGCCAGGCCGCTGAAGTAAAGCGCAACTACGACGTCGCCCGCACCGAAGCCGAGTACTACGAAGCCATCGAGGGAAAGACGGCGGCCCTGATGGCCGCCTCGTGCCGCGTTGGCGCCATCACCGCTGGCCACAGCGACGACGTCAAAGAAGGGCTCACCGAGTTCGGTCGCTGCTTCGGCATGGTCTATCAGTTGCGTGATGACATCCTTGACGTCATCGACGTCAACAACAAGTTGGGCAAGCCCGCCGGTCAGGACCTCGCCGAGGGTGTGTACAACCTGCCCACTCTGGCCTCACTGCAGTCAGCCAGCCACGGCGCAGCCTTACGTGAACTCCTGGGCGCGCCACTGAGCGATGAGCAGCGCGAAGAAGCCCGGGCACTGGTGATTGCCGGTGGTGGTATCGAGGCTTCGATTGCCGCGGCCGCCGACTTCGTCACGCAGGCCAAGCAGGCCTTGACAGTCGTGCCGAGCGACGGGCTTCAGCGCGGGCTGGGTGCCTTCCTCGACTCGTTGATGGCCGAGTTCCCGGCCTACTAGTCGCGCAGAGGCTTGAGCGTCGGGAAGGCAATGACTTCTCGAATGTTGGAGACGTCAGCGATGAGCATGACCAAGCGGTCGATGCCAATGCCCAAGCCGGCCGTTGGCGGCAGCCCCCACTCGAGCGCCTTGACAAAGTCCTCGTCGATCTGCATCGCCTCATCGTCACCGGCGGCCGCCAAGCGGGCCTGGTCTTCAAATCGGGCGCGCTGGTCAACGGGGTCGTTGAGTTCCGTGAACCCATTTGAGAGTTCACGGCCGGCGGCGTAGGACTCGAAGCGCTCGGTGAGTTCACTGTCGCCCTGGTGGCGACGGGCCAATGGTGAAATCTCGACGGGGAAGTCCGTCACGAAGATGGGATTCCACAGCTGCTCACCACAGGTGGCGGCCATGAGTTCTTCCAAGCAGCGGCCAGGTCCCCACGACGGGTGCACCTTTTCACCGTGCTGTTCGAGGAGTGCCACGAGGCGCTCACGAGGCGTGTGCACCGACAGGTCTTCCCCGCAGGCTTCCGACACCAGTTCGGCCATCGTGCGGCGGGGCCACGGTGTGGCGAAGGAGAAGGGCTTACCCTGGTACTCCACCTCGGTGGTGCCGAGCACGTCCATGGCCACACCGGCCACCAGCTCCTCGGTGAAGGTCATCATGTCGAGGTAGTTCCAGTAGGCGGCGTAGAGCTCGAGCGACGTGAATTCCGGGTTGTGCCGGGGGCTGACGCCCTCGTTGCGAAAGACCCGTCCCAATTCGAAGACGCGCTCGTAGCCACCCACAACGAGTCGCTTGAGCCAGAGCTCTGGCGCAATGCGCAAGAAGAACTCGGCGTCTAAGGCGTTGTGGTGCGTCTTGAAGGGACGGGCAGCGGCGCCGGTCGGAATCGCGTTCAAGATCGGCGTTTCGACCTCCATGAAGTTCTGGTCCCAGCAGCGCTGGCGAATCGCGCGCACGACGGCACTGCGACGGGTCAACGCGGTGCGCGTTTCGGGGTTGGCCCACAGGTCTGCCTCGCGGTGGCGGTAGCGCAGGTCGTGGTCGGCGATGCCGGCCCACTTGTCACCGAAGTTGTGCAGCGCTTCCGCCAGGCGCACCCAGTCGGTCACCTTGACGGAGAGTTCGCCGCGCTTGGTGCGCACGACTTCGCCACTCACGCCGACCCAGTCACCCAGGTGCAGCTTGGCGAACTCGTCGAACTCATTCGTCACGGCCGACAACGCAAAGAGCTGAATCTCACCGCTGGAGTCACGCAAGGTGGCGAAGGCCAGCTTGCCCTGCGTGCGTAGCAACATCACGCGGCCCGCGACCTTGACCGAGACGCCCGACTCTTCCCCGTCGCTTAGGTGCGCGTAACTGGCCTGCAGTGTCGCGGCGTAGGCGTTGTGGTCAAAGGTGTACGGACTGGTCAACGTGGGGCTCCTGAATGATTCCTCTCATGAACGATACGCAATCCGTGCAAGGTCAGCCACGGTTCTACGAACGACACACTCGAAGTGAAGGGTGCAATCAGGCTAGCGAGGCCACCGGTGGCAATCACGGTTGCTTCGCCGAGTTCTTCACGAATACGGCCAATCATGCCGTCAACTTGCGCCGCGAAGCCGTAGAGGACGCCGGACTGAATCGACTCCACCGTGGACGTACCGATCACCGAGCGCGGTGCCACCAACTCCACGGATCGCAACGCGGAGGCATGCGCGTAGAGGGCCTCGAGCGAGATGGCCACGCCCGGCGCAATTGCCCCGCCCAGGTACTCACCCTTAGCGCTCACCACGTCAAAGACGGTCGCCGTACCCATGTCCACGATGATGAGGGCGCCGTCGTAGAGGTCGTGGGCACCCACGGCGTCGGCGATGCGGTCGGCACCGACTTCACGAGGGTTGTCGTACAGAATTGGCATACCCGACTTCGTGCCCGGTCCCAGGATGGTGGTGGGCAGGTCGCTAAACCAGCGCGAGGCCATGCGGCGCAACTGCGTGGTCACTGCTGGCGCCGACGACGAGATGGCGAGCGCGGTGACGGTGGTGCGCAGATCCAGTCCCTCGAGGTCGAGCAGTTGGGTCAGCATGATGGCGTGCTCGTCGGGCGTGCGCTCGGTGATGGTCGACATGCGCCAGTGATAGGCCAGGCCGTGTTCACCCGAGGCGCGACCAAAGCCCGCCGCGTCCGGTGACGTGGGTGAGTCGCCGAAGAGGCCAATCACCGTCTCGGTGTTTCCAACGTCAATTGCTAACAGCATCAGGCTCCCATCATGAGTGCATCGTTATCGAGCAGTCGCACGCCGTCGACAACGCCAGCGAGCATCGCGCGCGCGGGACCGACGTAGTCGTCAGCGACGGGTACGAGTGTGTGGGGCTCAACAATCTCGGCGTAGGCGACCGCCACCCCCGCAGCGAGCAGCTCCTGGCGCATCATCTCCCGTAACGCCGTGGCGGTCGCCGGTGATGACTGTGCGAGAAGGAGCGCTCGTCGAAATCCCCGCGCTCGCACTAGCCCATCAGTACTCAGGCGCGTATTGCGGCTGGACAAGGCCAGTCCATGCTCGTCACGGACCGTGGGAACGCCGATCACCTCGACGTCGAAGCGCAGGTCACGGACAAGCTGTCGAACAACGGCGAGCTGCTGGTAGTCCTTCTCGCCGAAGTAGGCGCGGCACGGCCCGGTGATCGTGAAGAGTTTGGCCACCACGGTGGCCACACCGTCAAAGTGGCCGGGCCGGTCAACGGCCTCGAGACCTTCGAACCCCCGCACCGAGATCGTGGTGGGCGTCTGCGCGGGATAGTCCGGCCACATCTCGGCGAGCGACGGATGAATACGGGCGGCGGCGCCATCGTGACGGAGTCGCTCCGCGTCAGCGTCAGCCGTCGACGGATAGGTCGCCAGGTCAGTGGCGGACGTGAACTGCAGCGGGTTGACGAAGGTAGTCACCACGACCACGTCGCCGTTAGCTCGTGCGGCCGCCACTAAAGCCGAATGACCGTCATGGAGGGCCCCCATGGTGGGGACGAGCCCGATTCGTGCTCCCGTGGTCCGCGTTGCGTCACAGAAGGTGCGCCACTCATCAATGGTGGTGATGGTCAGCACGAGCGTGCCTGGCGCGTTAGTGATGGCATAGCCCTGTTCCGTTCCAGCCCACGAGGGTGCCGTTCGTTAGTGCAACGATTCGAGTGTACCTAAGTTCATCACGATGCCGTCGGCCGCGGCCATCGCTGCCGGCGACACCAGATCGGGTCGAAGTTCGGCCAAGGGCTCCAGCACGAAGCGACGCTCGTGCATCCGTGGGTGGGGCACCTCGAGGTCAGGCGTCGACACGGTGATGCCCTCCATCAAAATGATGTCCACGTCCAGGGTGCGTGGACCCCACCGTTCGTCGCGAACGCGCTCGGCGGCGGCTTCAGCGGCCTGGGCTCGCACGAGGAGTTCGTGTGGTGCGGCCGTGGTCGACACTTCCAGCACCAGGTTCCAGAAGTCGTCTTGCTCCACCCCACCCCACGGCGACGTTCGATACACGCTCGACAGTCGATGCGGCTCACCTGCGGCGACCACTGGCACGGCACCACGAAGATACTGACCGCGGTCCCCCATATTGGAACCGAAGGAAAAGTAGGCGAGGGTCACGACTCGCGAGTGAGTGTGGTCCGTGCGCCCACCGTGGCGATGTCCTGGGCCACCGGTGGCTCGAGCTTGCGCACCGCGACGGTGGCGCTCGCAATGGCCTCGTCGAAGGCAAGAATTGCCGCACCGACCCGGCGCACCAGGGTCTCCAACAAAATGAATTGGCCGGTGATGACCACGTGTTCGACGAGGTCCAGAACCGCGGCGTAGTTGGTGGTCTGACTGAGGTCGTCATTCACGGCGCAGGCCGTAAAGTCGCGCTCAATGTCGATGTCGAGGGCGATCGGCTGTGGCTCAACGCGTTCGTGGGCGAGCGCGCCGACAATGGCGACGATCCGCAGATCGCGCAACTCAATGACGTCGCGCACGCTTAGGACTCGGCGGGGTCTCGTCGCAGCGGAACGTCGGCCATCAAAGCCCGTCCGTCAGGACCAATGGTCCGCTTTACCAATCGCTCGATGAGCGCAATGGAAGTTGGCGCACTGGGCGCACGCTTGCTCCACAGGAGATAGCCAGCGAGGACGCCGAGCAGTCGGTCCGAAACTTCGTCGCCGTGCAGGAGCACCGTCGTCTTGTTCTCGAGACACTTGGCCACGTCTTCGTAACAGGCGTCAAGCACCAGACCCTGCTGGGGTCCTCCTCGCAAGGGGTAGTGCGCAATCGCCAGACCCTTCTCGGCGTAGCCCTCGAGGGCCACCATCGGGGGAAGGATCGAGAGCACGCGGGTAAAGCCCTGCTGCTTTAACCACAAGAGTTCTTCGTCACGGCGAACCTTGCGGTGCACAGAGGTGTTGCCACCGGGACGCTCGGAAATAGCGAGCGCACCCTTGAACACCCAGGTAAAGGAGCGCGGCTCGATACCGGCCGACCATTTGCCCTTCACAATGAAACCTCCTCTACTGGCCGAGCCAGCAGATCTCGAACGTGCCCGCACGCCACAACATCGTGTACTCGCACAATACTCACACCCTGACTAAGGGCCCAGGCGGCCGTCGCCAGCGAACCCTCAAATCGGTCCTCGACGGTTGCCAGGGGCGCACCAGCGGTGTCCAAAAAGCGCTTGTGCGAAGTACCCACTAAAACACCTGCCCCCAGCGAGGTAGCCAGCTCGACCAGCTCCCTAAGGTGGCGCAGCAGGGCCCAATTATCGTCAGGACGCTTGCCAAAGCCAATGCCCGGATCAAGCCAGAGTTGGCGTACACCGGCGCGCTGGGCCCGCTGCGCGAGATCGGCAAGGGTGGCAAAGACCTCCCCCACCACGTCGTCGTAGTGGGGATTGATTTGCATCGTTTGCGGGGTGCCCTGGGTGTGCATGGCCACGTAGCCAACGCCGAGCTCGCCGGCGACCTCGGGCAAGGTCATTGAGACATCGTTGACCACGCTGGCCCCGGCCGCCACGGCGGCCCGCGCCACCTCGGCCTTGCGGGTATCGACGGAGATGGGGCCGTAGGCCGCGAGGGCAGCGATGACGGGCACGACGCGGGCGAGCTCTTCGTCGAGCGCGACGTCGAGGGCGCCGGGCCGCGTGGATTCGCCACCCACGTCAACGATGTCGCAGCCCGCGTCAAAGAGGGCCCGACCGCGAGCGATGGCCGCCGCCGTGTCGGGGGTGCGCACCGTTTCGAAGAATGAGTCGGGCGTCACATTGACGACCCCCATGAGCGACGGATTTACCGCCACGAGGAGCGCGACTGGTGGATGTACTGCAGGGCCTCGGCGCGATAGGCGGCGTCGTCACGGAACACGCCGCGCACCGCGGAGGTCACCGTGGTGGCACCGGCCTTCTTCACGCCGCGCATGGACATGCAGAAGTGTTCCGCTTCGATCACGACCATTGACCCTCGGGGGTGCAACTCGGCTTCCATGGCGTCGACAATCTGGGTCGTCATGCGTTCTTGCACCTGCAGGCGACGGGCAAATCCTTCGACCAAACGGGCCATCTTGGACAGTCCCGTAATGCGGCCGTCAGGGCCAGGGAGATAGGCCACGTGGGCGACACCGGTGAAGGGTACCAAGTGGTGCTCACAGAGTGTGGTGAAGGGGATGTCACGGACCATGACCATCTCGTCGTGGCCGGCCTCAAAGGTGGTGCGCAGGTGCTGGCCAGGGTCTTCGTCGAGGCCGTTAAAGAGTTCCACGTACATCTCGGCAACCCGGCGGGGTGTTTCGACGAGTCCATCGCGGGTGCGATCTTCGCCAATGGCCTCGAGCAGTTCGCCAATCAGGCGTTCGACGCGCTCGCGGTCAACCACGACTTACGCCTCACCGACGAAGGTGTAGATCGCGTCGAGGTTGCGGTAGCGCTCGTTGACGTCAAGGCCGTAGCCGACGACGAAGTCAGCGGGAATGGAAAAGCCCACGTACTTCAGGTCCTGCTCCACGCGCTGCTCGCCTTCCTTGAGCAGCAACGCGCAGACTTCGAGGCTCCGGGGGCTTCGCGCACCCAAGTATTGGCGGAGGTAGTTCAACGTCAGTCCCGAGTCGACGACGTCTTCGATGATGAGGACGTCACGGTTGTTCAAGTCGACGTCGAGGTCCTTGACGATGCGCACCACGCCAGAAGTCTTGGTGGCGGCACCGTAGGAGGAGACGGCCATGAAATCAATCTGCACGGGCAGCTCAATAGCGCGCATGATGTCGGCCATGAAGTTGACCGCACCCTTCAAGACGCAGACCAGCAGGGGTGGCGCACCGGCGTAGTCTGCCGTGATCTGGCGACCCATCTCGGTGATGCGGGCTTGCAGCTCCGCTGCCGAAACCACCACCCGTCCGAGTTCGTGGGCGGCCCAGTGGCCGGAGAGGTCAGAGGACGAAGGTGAAGTCATATGCGAAATGGTAGTTCGTCACTCCGAGAGGGTGAGTCGCTGGTGCTGGCGCGATAAGCGGCGTCCACCGCTGAGTTCACAGGCCACCACCTCGCCGCGCACCACGGCCATTGCGCGCTCCACCTCGTCGACGCTGGGCGCGTAGACATCCCCGTGGTCGTTCGCCGACTCGAGGACACCCCGAAGCCAGTGTCGCAAACGAGCGGCCGGCCACGTGGCCAACTCGCGGCAGTCCGCATCGCCCAGACCCAGCAGAAGGTCGGGCGCCGTGATCTGGTGCAGCCAGGCCAACTCGTCATCCATGACCCCGGTGGCTCGCATGAGCACCGGCACCACGTCACGCTGCATGACATCATTCATCAACGGCAGGAGTTCGTGTCGGACCCGATTCCTCGTATAACGAGGATCGAGGTTTGACTCATCCAGTCGGGCCACGATGCCACGCTGCGCGACGTAGTCATGGAGATCGCGACGGCGGACCCCAAGCAGCGGCTTCGTCGTCGTATCGCTCATCGAGGTCAGGCCCTGGCGACCGGCACCACGCAGCAGGTTCATAAGTATGGTTTCAGCCGCATCGTCCATGGTGTGACCCGTGAGCACGCCCGAGGGCAGTGCACTGCGCCGGGCCTGTCGGGCCCGACTTTCGAAATTGGGGCCAGCGGGGACATCGACGTTATGGAGAACAAACGCCACATCGAGCTCGGCACAGAGTTGGGCCACGAATGCCGCGTCCTCGCCACTGGTTGCTCGCGCGTGGTGGTCAACGTGGTGCACGTGGACAACAAGGCCGGCGTCGAGGGCGAGCAGCAGCAGTCCGACCGAGTCAGGACCGCCCGAGACCGCCACGTCGACACGGGTGCCGGGGCTGGCAAAGGCGCACTGGCGCAGGAGTTCGCTGTCCACGAGGTGTAAGCCTAGGACCAGCCAGCGCGGCCACCGTGCGAGACTAGGCGGGCGCACATATCGCCAGAAATAAGGAGTCGTCGTGCAAGAAGTGGCATTCGAGGTGGAGATGCGCGGGGGCCTACCCGTGTACGCCATCGAACCCCTTCGCGCCTTCGGGATTGACGCTTTCGTGACTGAGCGCCGTGGCGGTGTCAGCACCGCGCCCTTTGACGAACTCAACCTGGCCCTGCACGTTGGTGACGACGCAGCCGCGGTGGCACACAACCGCGGTCGCGTCGCCAAGGCCATTGGTCTTCGCCCCGAACAAGTCGTCTACGTGAGCCAAGTGCACGGCGCCACCGTGGTCGACGCCGACGAGGACTATCCGCAACTCGAAGGCGACGCGATGGTGAGTCGCCGTGATGACGTGGCGTTGGCCATTATGACGGCCGACTGCCTACCCATCGTTATCGCTGACGCATTCTCATCCACCTTCGCGGTGGTCCACGCCGGCTGGCGCGGCCTGGTTGCCGGCGTGATTCCCGCGGCGTTGGCGCACTTCCCCGACCCGGCCACCGCGCACATATTCTTTGGCCCGTGCATCTCTCGCGCCACCTACCAAGTGGGTGCTGAGGTAGCGGCGCACTTCCGTGACGTACCTGGCGCGCTTGCCCCCAGCGCCAGCCCTGATGATGCACCACGCTTCCTGCTCGATCTCGTCGCCGTGGCCGAGTTCCAGGCACGCCGCGCTGGCGTCCCCGCGGGTCAACTGCTACGCACCAGCGCCACCACCGACGGCGGTCAGGTCTTCTTTTCCGACCGAGCGGCGCGGCCCTGTGGCCGCTTTGCCGTCGTGGCCCGTCGCGCGTCCTACGATTATCTCGTGGGAGACGACGCATGAACCGAGCCGCGCGCTTCACCTACCAAGGTCTCGAGGCCACCGGCGAGACGTTGACGGGCCGTTGGCTCCTCGACGATGTCGCCTTCGCCGAGACCGTAACGGTCGCCGGCGCCGACTTCACCGACCCCGCCCAGATCGCTCTGGGACAGCTGTGGTACCTCATCGCTGGTCTCTCCTATTACAAGGCCGGTGCCGCGACGGTCGTCGACCTGGGCACCACCCCCGTTGGAACAGCCGGGCTGGCGCTGCTTCGGGCGGCCCTCTTCGACGGTCTCGGCGAATACTCCTTCCGCAACGACCTGCCACTCGACGACGTCGTCTTTGTGGGTGGGAGCGCGGTAACGAGCCACACCGTCGCCGCCAGCGATCGGATACTCACCCCCTTTGGTGGCGGCATTGACAGTTGCGTCACGGTGACGTCGCTGGCTCACCTCGACCAAACCCTCTTTGTCATGAGCCCTGCCAGTGGCACCTTCGCACCATTGGAAGCCACCGCCGCCGTCACCGGCCTCCCCGTCCAGCGCGTAACGCGCCACCTTGATCTCGCCACCTTGACGAGTCGCCCCTTCTTTAATGGCCACGTGCCCGTCACCACCATGGTGACGCTCCTGGCCGTGCTCAGCGCAGTAGCGAACGGCCAAGGGGCCGTGGCGATGAGCAACGAGCACTCCTCATCGGCACCGAATCTGCAGTGGCGGGGACGTGACATCAACCACCAGTGGAGCAAGTCACTCGTCGCCGAGGAGCTCATTGCGGCCGCGGTTGCCGAACGCATTGGTACCGACTTCGTGGTGGCCAGCTTCCTTCGCAACCGCTCGGAACTCTGGGTCGCTCAACAGTTCGCGGCGGCAGCGACCTTTCACCACGTCTTTCGTTCCTGTAACCGGGCCTTCGCCCAACAGCATTCGGCCCGCGCCACGCAGTGGTGTGGCACGTGCGACAAGTGTCTGTTCATCCACCTCATCCTCGCGCCCTTCTTCGAGCGCCAGGAGCTGGCCAGCATCTTTGGCTCCGAGCCGTTAATCTCGCCCGAACTACTTCCGGCGCTCGAGAGCCTCGTGGGCATCGGTCTGGAGCACAAACCCTTTGAGTGCGTGGGCGACCCCGACGAAAGTGCCGCCGCCCTCGTTGAGATCGCGCACCGCCCCCAGTGGGCGGACTCGCCCGCGCTCGCCGCGCTCGCCGCTCGGGTGCAGCCGACCAGAAGCTTCGCCCAGTTACTCGAGCCACAAGGGGTCAGCCGTGTCCCGGCCTCGTGGCTTCGCTGACCTTGCGGGCCAGCGCGTAGGCATCTACGGCTACGGGATCGAGGGTCGCGCCGCCCACGCCCGCCTGAATGTTGTGGGGGCCACCGTGGTGCTCGTTGACGACACCCCACATGACCCCGAGGTACTCGCCACCACAGACGGTGGTCTTGAGGCACTCGTGGCCTGCGACGTCGTTCTCAAGAGCCCCGGCATATCGCCTCACACGCCGACCATCGTGGCGTTGCGCGAGGCCGGCATCACCGTGACGTCTGCGCTCAATCTCTGGATGGCCGAAGCCCCCCTAGATCGAACTATCGCCATCACCGGCACGAAGGGCAAGTCCACCACCACCTCCCTGGTGACGTTCTTCCTCGAGTGCTGCGGGGCGCGCGCTCACGCCGTTGGCAATATTGGCCAGCCGCCCTACGACCCCACCTTGTCTATCGCTGACGGCTGGGTGGTCCTGGAAACGTCAAGTTTTCAAAGTGTGGACCTTGACACCGTCCCCACGCGCCTCGTGGTGACGTCGCTCGGGTCGGACCATCTGGACTGGCACGGCTCCCTCGAGCAGTACCGGCTCGACAAACTGGCCTTCACGCGGGTCGCAACGCCCCACACCACTTTTGTGGCAGACAGCGACATCCTTCACGACTACCGTGGCCACATCGGCGGTGACGTTCGATTCATCACCCCCGACCGCACCTCGCTCGCGACCCACCTGCACCTCTTGGGCGAACACTCCAACGCCAACGTGGCCCTCGCACTCGCCGTTGTCGCCGACGCACTACATCGTTCGGTGGAGGACGTTGCCACCACTGTGCGCCAGCACAGCACCGACTTCGTACCCTTGCCGGGACGACTCACTCTGCTCGCGAGTATCGATGGGGTTCGCTACGTTGACGATGGTCTGGCGACGTCAGTGCTTCCCACTATTGCCGCGCTCGAGGTCTTTGCCTCCAGCCGCGTCTCGCTGATCGTTGGCGGATTCGACCGAGGTGTTGACTACCACCCTTTGGTCGCCGCCATCGCCGCTCGGATCCAACCAACGACCGTGGTGGCCATGGGCCCCGCCGGTGAGCGCATTGCCCATCTGCTCGACCCCGCCATGGTCACCGTCGTAGGATCAATGGCGGAGGCGGTCGACGTCGCACGCGACGCCTGTAACGGTGACGGTGTGGTCCTGTTTTCGCCCGCAGCACCAAGCTTTGATCGCTACGCCAATTGGCGCGAGCGCAGTGAAGACTTCGCGGCCTGTCTGCCCTAGGCGAGAGTTCGACGGCGAATTCTCCCCGTACGGGCATTGATGGTAAGGGCGACCACTGCGACGCCCCACCACGAAAGTGGAGCCTGGGAGGGGAATCGAACCCCTGACCTGCTCATTACGAATGAGCTGCTCTGCCGGCTGAGCTACCCAGGCGCGACTACCGACTCTAGTGGATATTTTTGGTCCCGCCTAGAGGCGCATCAGTGACAGAGCGAGGTCGTGCAGCAACAGGCCTTCATCAACGTTCGTCCCCAATCGCTGGTAGGCCTCCGTGACAATTTCGATGGCGGCGATGGTCTGGGTCAGGGTGAACTGGGCGCGCGCATCCAACGATGGTGCAGTGGTGAGCTCATGGAACCGCTCGCGATAGACCGCGGCCAGCACACTTAAGCCAAATCGCAGTTCGTCGAGACGAAACCGGCGCTGTTCGCGCTTGTGCTGCTGCTCGATCTTGGTGCGCCCAGGCACCGCACGGAGCCCCATCTCCTTGGCCTGGGCGGCGAGCCGCTCCAGCTCAGCGTCTTGCAGCGCGACCAGTGGCGCCAACGCCGCGGTGATGGCGACGGAAATGTCGAGGGCAAACGCCGCGGCCGAGGCCGCCGTGCCATTGAAGCGATCGGGTGCGCCACGCCAGAGTGCCAAGCGCTGCGCCAATGCAGGGTCATTCACCAAGACGTGCGCTCGGCGCAGATTTCCCTGCGCCGACGCAGCCGCCTCGACGGCCACCTCACGCGACGCCCCCCCGCGCACCAGGACATCGACGATGGCGTCAATGGAGAGACCCTGCAGGGGAATGTTGACGCACCGCGACTCGATGGTGACAAGTTCCTCGGGGAGCTCTTCGGCGGTCAGAATGAAAATTGTCTTTGTCGCCGGCTCTTCGAGTGTTTTTAGTAGTGCGGGGGCGCTCGGCGAACCACCCGACACCGTGAGTTCAATGTCCTCGACAACAACGATGTTGAACGGGGCCTGCAGTGGTCGGCGACGCGCGATGCGTTCGATGTCGTGGATGTCTTCCACCGACCACGATGCGCCGGCTCTGGTGGCAACGTGCACGTCGGGCTCATTGCCTTCGAGCACTCGTCGACACACGTCGCAGGCACCGCACCCGTGTGCGGGGCACTGCAGCGCGGCAATGAAGGCGCGCGTCGTCTCTTCGACGTTGGCCCCCGAAGGGCCACTAATGAGGTAGGCGTGCACCGGCTGACGTACGTAGTCACGCATGGCAGCCACCGCACGGTCCTGGCCGACGATGGCGTCAAAGACGTCGCTCACCAGAGACTCGCTAGTCGCTCATCGATGGCGTGGGCCACAGTGTCCATGTCGCCGGAGCCGTCGATCACGCACCAGCGATCAGGGGCACCAGCGGCCAAGGAGAGGTATCCCTCGCGCAGACGCTGGTGGAAGGCGGCGTCGGCCGACTCGAAGCGGTCTTCGTGATTGCGGGCACGCCGTTCATTGGCGGTCGCAATGTCGATGTCAATCAGCACAATCAGGTCGGGTTCATCGCCACTGATCGAAAAGTCACTGGCGGCGCGCAGAGCGTCGATATGCAGTCCACGGCCGTAGCCCTGATAAGCCAGGGTGGAGCCATAAAAGCGGTCGGCGATGACGTGCTGGCCACTCGCGAGGGTTGGGCGAATAACGGTGTCGAGATGGTGCGACCGATCGGCCATCATGAGCAGGGCTTCGGTCGTGGGTGACATGGGGGTCGCGGCGTCAAGGAGCCACGTGCGCAGTTGCGCGCCCAAAGGAGTGTCGCCCGGCTCAAACGTGAAGAGACCACCAACGGCCGCGGCGACACGGCGCGCCTGCGTGCTCTTGCCCGAGGCGTCAATGCCCTCAAAGACCACGAAGCGGCCCGGCACTAGGCCTCAGTTGCCTTGGCAATCAGCGCGGCGTTCGCCTTGGCACCCTTGGCTGCGGCGGCGCGCTTGACGGCGGCCTTCGCGGGCGCGGCCTTCTTCGCTGCGGCCTTCTTGGCCGGTGCCTTGCGGGCAGGAGCCTTCTTGGCCACGGCCTTGCGTGGGCGCGTTGAAGGTTCGGCGTTGCGCTTTTCGGCCAGCAGTTCCGCGGCACGATCAATCGTCAGCAACTCAATGGCATCACCGGGGCGCAGCGTTGCATTGACCTGTCCGTCGGTGACGTAGTTGCCGAACTTGCCCGTTCGCACCACCACGTGCAGCTTGGTGACCGGATCGATACCAAGGTCCTTCAACGGACCGGCGGCGGCACGGCGACCACGCTGCTTGGGCTGGGCCAGAATCGCAAGTGCGCGGTCCAAGGTGACGGTGAAAATCTCGTCTTCACTCTCGAGGGAGCGGGTCTCTTTGCCCCACGTGATGTAGGGACCGTAGCGACCGTTCTGCGCCAACACTGGTTCGCCGTCGGTGGGGTGTGCCCCCACGGTGCGCGGCAAGGTGAGCAGACGTTCCGCGTCGGCGAAAGTGACCGTGGCGGGATCCATCGTGGAGAACAGTGAGGCCGTCTTGGGCTTTTCGCCGGCCTTCACACTCTCCATGTCACCGACCTGGACGTAGGGTCCGTAGCGGCCGGCCTTGAGATAGACCGGCAGGCCCGTTTCGGCGTCGGTGCCCAACTCGCGGTCGTTGCTCGGCGCCGACAGCAACTCGAGGGCGCGCTCAACGGTGAGTGAGTCGGGTTCGGTGGCTTCGGGAATAGAGACACGTTGTTCGCCGTGACTCAGGTACGGCCCGTAGCGGCCCGAGCGCACACTCACGGGAAGTCCGTCGGGCGCGGTGCCCAGGACGATGGAGTTAATGGCCGCAAAGTCGAAGTCCAGCTCCGAGTGGGTCATCTTTTCCAGACCCTGCTTCGCGAACTCGGTGGTGGCGGCGGCGTCACCGAAGTAGAACTTGCGCAGCCAGGGCTCGAGCTCTTTCTGGCCCTGGGCAATTTCGTCGAGCTGGTCTTCCATGGCCGCCGTGAACTGGTAGTCCACTAAGTCGGCGAAATAGGTTTCGAGCAGATTTACCACGGCGAAGGCGCGGAAGGCCGGGACCAATGACTTGCCCTTCTTCCACACGTAGCCGCGCTTGTCGATGGTCTTCATCACGCTGGCGTAGGTGGAGGGGCGGCCGATGCCCAAGTCTTCGAGCTTCTTGATCAACGTTGCTTCGGAGTAGCGGTCCGGTGGCTGGGTGTCGTGACTCTTCATGGTCACGTCGGCCACGGGCACCGTCGCACCCTCCGTCAACGGCGGCAAGATGCGTTCCTGGTCGGCCAGTTCGGCCTCAGGGTCATCGGTGCCCTCAACGTAGGCGCGACGGAATCCGGGGAACTCGATGCGCAGACCGGTCGCACTCAACGTCGCGCTGACGTCACCGTCAAAGCCGGCCACGGCGCCCAGCGGCGCCTGGAGTCTGACCTTGTCCTGCGTCAGGCGAGCGTCCACCATCTGCGAGGCGATGGTGCGCTTCCAGATCAGGTCGTAGACGGCGAGTTCGTCGCCACCGAGACTCGACTGCGCCTCGTCGAGGGTGCGGAAACTCTCACCGGCGGGGCGAATGGCTTCGTGCGCCTCCTGAGCGTTCTTCACCTTGCGGTCATAGCGACGAGGCGCGTCAGCGACGTAGTCGTCGCCGAACATGTCGGCGGCCATGGAGCGCGCGGCCCGAATCGCCTCATCGGACAGACTCGTCGAGTCGGTTCGCATGTAGGTGATCCATCCCTGTTCGTAGAGTCGCTGGGCGGCGCGCATCGTGCGCTCCGGGTCAAAGCGCAGCTTGCGCGAGGCCTCGATCTGCAGCGACGAGGTCATGAACGGTGGCTGCGGACGCTGGGTCCGTGGCGTTGAGGTGATGGACGAGACGGTGACGGTGGCGTCGCGCAGCGCGGCCGCAATGGCGTTAGCCGAATCGGCCGTGAGGACCGTAACAGTTCCCTTGGCGTCGAGTCGACCACTGGCGTCAAAGTTCTTCCCGCTGGCTACCGCCGCACCATTAATGGTGTCGACGATGGCGTCGAAGGTAACACTCTGGGCCTGTAGTGCCGCCGTGACGTCGAACCAGGTGGCCGAGGTAAAAGCCATGCGCTCGTGCTCACGTTCGCACACCAATCGGATCGCGACCGACTGCACGCGTCCGGCCGAGCGGGCCTTGTCGACGGCGCGCCACAAGACGGGTGAGACTTCATAACCGACGAGACGGTCGAGGAACCGGCGACCTTCCTGAGCGTCCACGAGCTGCATGTTGATGTCGCGCGTGTCTTCGACGGCCTTGGCGATGGCCGCCGGCGTGATTTCGTGAAAGACCATGCGCTTTACGGGCACTTTGGGCTTCAGGACCTCGAGCAAGTGCCACGCAATCGCTTCGCCTTCGCGGTCTTCATCGCTCGCCAGGTAGAGCTCGTCTACCTCTTTCAATGCGGCTTTGAGTTCAGTGACGACCTTCTTGCGGTCCGGCGAGATGACGTAGACCGGCTTGAAGTGATCGTCCACGTTGATGCCGAGACGGGCCCACTTTTCCTTCTTGATGTCGGCGGGGATGTCAGAGGCACTCTGGGGTAGGTCACGGATGTGGCCAATGGAAGGCTTGACGATGTAGTCGGGGCCCAACATGCCCTGGATGCGGGTGGCCTTCGCCACCGACTCCACAATTACTAGTGCTCTCGCCATGTCCTCACCTCCCGGTTGCAGTCTCGTGTTCCAACGGCCGTCGCCAAGTGCCGAACGTTAGTCGTCGGACTGCGGCGCAGCGACAATCTCGTACTGCGGGTTCAAAATAACGGCCTCGCGGCGCAGGCTGGTCACGGTACCACGCACCAACAAGCGCGTGCCCCGCTCGATGCCCGGCACCGACGAGCGTCCCTGGAAAATAACGGCGACCGAACCGGTGTTGTCAACAATCATGCAACGCAGGTCCGACGTGCCGTCTTCGCGCGTGACGGTCATCGAACGCACCCGTCCGGCCACCTCGGCGAGCTGACGTTCCATCAACGAGCCAATAGGTGCCGCTTCACCGGAGCGCTCCGCCAACTTCACGTCGGCTTCCAGGTGCGCGTCCTCGCGCACGCCACCACGCACGACTTCATCACTCATCGGTGCTTCGGTGACGTCGCCCTCAGAGATGCGAATACGGCTCGAACGATACGGAATAATCGTGGCCGCCGTCCGCGGAATCTGCATGACGGCACTTGCAATCTGGTCGGCGGTGCGGTCGTGCAAGAGTCGCTGCAGACGTGACACGAAGCCACGACGCGGCAGGATCACCATGCAGAACACTTCAGGGTCGCGCACGATGTCGGCCACCAGCTCCAGAGCCGCGCGGTCAAGCCGGCGGTCCTGGCACTCAACGATTTCGAGGTTGACGTTGGCCGACGCGCTGTGCTCGCGACCCCACATGCTCTCAAGCCGCTTCGTGACCATTGGGTCGATATCGAAGTGAACGGCGCGGATTGAGTACGAGTTGAGCGTCGAGCAGTACTGCAGCGCGCGCTCAGTGGCGAGGTCGTAGGAGTCGACGAAGACGACGACGCGGGTGGTGCGAATGCCCACCGGCGCACTCGTCACACCGGCCTCGAAGGAGGCCTGCTCGCGGGTGTACTGCTTGTTGAAGCGAATCAACGCCCAGTACATCAGTGGACCCACCACGACGATAAGCCACGCGCCTTGGGTGAACTTGGCGAACACGAAGATCAAGACCACGAGTGAGGTCACGGTGGCCGAAAGGCCGTTAAAGAAGATGCCTCGACGCCAGTGGCCGGCGCGCTCGCGGTGGTGCTTGGCCACCATGCCCAAGCCCGCCATGGTGAAGCCGGTAAACACGCCAATGGCGTAGAGCGCGACCAACGAGTTGACGTTGGCGCCAAAGGCGATGATCAGCGTGAGCGAGATGATGCCGAGGACGATGATGCCGTTCGAGAAGCCCAAGCGGTGCCCGCGCTTGGTCAGCTGGCGTGGCAAGTAGGCGTCGGTGGCCACGTAGTTGGCCAGGAATGGGAAGCCATTAAAAGAGGTGTTGCCACCGGTATACAAAATGGCCACCGTCGCGAACTGGACGATGAGAAAGACAATGTGGCCGGCGCCGGTGGCGCCGAAGACGGCGCCCACTTCTTGCGAGACCACCGTGGGGGTCCCGGCCGCGAAGGGCAGGGCGTGGGTCCAGTGCGCGAGCAACGTGGTGCCCAAGAGCAAGAACGCCAGCACGCTGGCCATAATCACAAGGGTCTGGCGTGCGTGCACCGACGCGGGCTTGCGGAAACTGGCCACGCCATTGGAGATGGCCTCGAGGCCCGTCAGTGACGAGCCGCCATTGGCGTAGGCGCGCAACAGTGAGACGAAGGCGAGACCCATCAAGACGCCCGTTCCCGAGTGACCAAGGTGCCCCTCGACGAGCAAGCTCGTCTGGGGAATCTTGATCAGGTGCAGGGTGCCGGTGAGCTCCTTGTAGTAGCCAACGATGATCGTGGCCGAGAGCGCCAAGATATAGAAATACGTCGGAAAGGCGAAATAGGTACCGGCTTCGCGCAGACCGCGAAGGTTGCCGAAGATCAAGACCAACACCACGCCAACTGTGAGTTGCAAGGTGTACGGGGTCAGCGATGGAATGGCACTGGTAAGTGCCGCCGTACCGGCGCTGCACTGCACCGCCACGGTGACGGTGTAGTCAATAAGTAGGGAAACGGCAGCAATCTGGGCGATTTTCGGCCCAAAGTTTTCGCGGGCCACCACGTAGGAGCCACCGGCCTGGGTGTAGTACTTAATGACGTCCCAGTAGGACAGCGTCACGAATAACAGCACACCCAAAATGACGAACATAATGGGTACGACCAGGGAAAATGCGGCCAGGCCAATGTAGGGGGTCATCTGCGTCAAGATCTCTTCGGTGCCGTAGGCCGACGAAGAAATACAGTCGGGGGCCAAGACGCCAAGCGCGACGGTGCGGCCCAGGCGCTCACCGGACAACTGCTCGGTGACGTAGGGGCGACCCAAGAGAATGCGCTTGATGCGGTACCCCAGTGATTCGGGGTAGACGGCGGCCACATTGGCGTGCGACGTCAGGACGGGCGAGTTCTTGCTGAGCTGCTTTTGCGCGTCTGACACGATGACTACCCTAAACCTACCGAGCGATATTTTGCAGACTCATCTTAGAAAAGCCCTCGCTGGTTGCGCTTTTTGCTTCAAGTGTGGTGAGATGAGAGCGTGCATATCGTTGTCGTCGGCTGTGGCCGAGTCGGATCAAGTCTCGCCATGCAGTTGTCGGAAGAGGGCAACTCGGTGGTCGTCATTGACAAGAATCGCGATTCTTTTCGCCGCCTGACCCGTTTCGACGGCCGCGTCATTCACGGCTCGGGCTTCGATCGCGACATCCTCGCCAAGGCCGAAGCTCAGGGAGCCGACGCGCTGGCCGCCGTGACCCGCGGTGACAACACCAACATCCTCTGCGCTCGTATCGCCCGCGACAACTACCAGGTGAAGAACGTGGTGGCCCGTATTTATGACCCCCACCGCGCCTCGGTCTACCTCAAACTCGGTATTCCAACGGTGGCCTCCGCACTGTGGACTACCCAGCAGGTCAAGCGCTACATCTTTCCCGACTCCGACGGCCTCGTCTGGACCGACGGCACCGGTTCACTCAGCCTGATTGAAATTGTCGTGCCCGACCACCTGGCCGGCCAGCCCATTTCTCGATTCGCCATCAGCCGCGACGTTCGTCCCGTTGGTCTCGTTCGCGGTGGCATCGGCCGCGTCGACGTTGATGGCCTCTTCGCCCAGGAGGACGACGTCCTGCAACTCCTCGTCACTGAAGCCGGCCGCGTCGAGCTCAAGGCCTTCCTCGAAACGAGGCCCGCATGAGAGTCATGATTGCTGGTGGTGGCTCGGTCGGTATGGCGATCGCCCTCGACCTCGTTGATCGCCACCACGACGTGGTGCTCTTAGAGCACGACGCCGACATCGCCGAAAAGATTCGCCTGCAGTTGCCCGGGGTGAACGTCCTCCACGCCGACGGCTGTGAAGTCACGGCCCTGTCGCAGATTGACCTGCGCACCGTCGATGTCGCCATCGCCGCCACCGGTGACGACGAGGACAATCTCGTGATCTCCTGGCTCGCCAAGCAGGAGTTTGGCGTCCCACGCGTTATCTCACGCATCAACAACTCCCGCAACGAATGGCTCTTCAACCACTCGTGGGGCGTTGACGTCGCCGTCTCGACCCCAGCGCTCATTACCTCGCTCGTCGACGAGGCCGTAGAGGTTGGCTCGATCATCAATCTCATGGACCTCGCGCACGGCAAAATGCGCCTGATTGAGGTCACCCTGGCCAGTTCCGCCCCCGCCGTCGCCGAGGGTCGCACCCTGAACGAGCTGAACCTCTCCGATGCCGTACGTGTCGTCGCGGTCGTTCGCTCCGACCAGCCACTCGTCCCGCAGGGTGCCATGCACTTCTACGAACACGACCACGTGATTTTGGTGGTCCGCGCCGATTCGGCCGAAGACTGCGCCGCCGCATTCATCGGTTGAGCATCAGCCATTTCGTGACCATTGTCATATCGGCGTAGCATGAGAACTGTGCGCGCCGCTTTTTTCGACCTTGACAAAACTGTCATTGCCAAGTCGTCCATCGTCGCGCTCGGCCCCGAATTCCACGCTCGCGGCCTCTTAAGTCGTCGCACTTTGTTGCGTGGCGCCTTTACCCAGTTGCTCTTTTTGCGCTTCGGTGCCAGCGACGAGCGCCTCGACAAGATTCGTCGCCACGTCCTGCGCCTCACGAAGGGCTGGGACCACGACGAGGTGCGCGCACTGGTGGCCGAGAGCATCAATGAAGTCATTGAACCCCTCATCTACCAAGAAGCCCTCGACTTGATCAAGGAGCACGTGGCCAACGGTGACGAGGTATGGCTGGTCTCCATGTCACCGGTGGAGATCGTTGAGCCCTTCGCCGAAATGCTCTCGATGACGGGTGCCATTGGCTCGCGGGCCCGCATTGACGACCAGGGCAAGTTCACTGGTGAGATGGACTTCATCGCCCACGGCGACAACAAGGCCGCCGCCATGCGTGAGGTCGCCGCCGAGCGCGGTATTGACCTCGCCGAGTCCTTCGCCTACAGCGACTCCGGCACCGACGCGCCGATGCTGATGGCCGTGGGTCACGCGTTCTGCGTAAACCCCGACCGAGCCCTCAGCCGCATTGCCCAAGAGCGCTCCTGGCCGGTGTTGAGCTTCACGCACCCCGTGCGGGCCCACGACGGCAAGCAGTCGCGAACGCCCTTCATCATCAGTGCGATCGTGCTGGGCATTTTGGCGCTGCTGGGCCGCTCGCGGCGCAGCGACAAGTAATTAGAGCGTCAACAAGTCGCGCGCACCGGTGTCCGAGGACGGGTGACGCAGCTTTGACATGGCGCGCGCCTCAATCTGACGGATGCGCTCACGGGTCAAGTTCATCTCCGCACCAACGTCTTCGAGGGTGCGGATCTCACCGGCACCATCGAGGCCGAAGCGCATGCGCAGAATCTTCTGCTCACGCTCGTCGAGGGGCTGGAGCAACTTCTCGATTGCCGAGGGCATCATCTTGACGGCCGCGACGTCGAAGGGTGACTCGGCCGAACGGTCTTCGACCACGTCACCGAGTTCGGCGTCGCCGTCTTCACGCAGTGGCTCCGACAGCGAGATGGGCTCGGAGCGGAAGCGCAGGGCTTCAATGAGCTTGTCCTCGGGCATCTCGCACTCTTCGCAGAGCTCCTTGATGGTGGGTGGACGACCGAACTTGAGTTCCAAACGTGACTGCGCCTTTTGCACGCGGGCCAAGGTGTCACCGGCGTGCACGGGGAGGCGAATGGTGCGGCCGGTGTTGGCGATACCGCGGGTGATGGCCTGACGGATCCACCAGGTGGCGTAGGTCGAGAACTTGAAACCCTTGCGCCAGTCGAACTTCTCCACGGCGTGCATCAGACCGAGGTTGCCCTCTTGGATGAGGTCAAGCAGTGGCAGGCCCGAGGCCTGGTACTTCTTGGCGATGGAGACTACGAGACGAAGGTTCGACTGGACGAAGTCCTGCTCGGCCTTTTCACCACGGTGCACGGTGCGCTTGAGCGCCTGCTTCTTCGTGGGGGTCAGCTTGACGGCCTTGTCGGTCTCGGCGGCCTCGAGCTCGGCGCGGGCTTCGCGGCCTTCTTCGATCGTCTGCGCCAAGTGCACTTCGTCGTCCTTGGTGAGCAGCATGTACTGACCAATGTCGGAGAGATAGAGGCGGACGAGGTCCTCATCATCACGGTCTACGCGGTCTTTTGCCATGGCTACTCCTTTTAACGCTGTGGTCCGGGGGAACCGGTACTGATAGTTATACGAGGACCCGCAACCAGCGCTAGTAGGCGACGTCAACTCACCCGAGTTATTCGAGGATGCGCAACCGTAGAGGCGTTGACTTAACTGAGTTGGACCCAGCGTGGTCCGAGGTGCTCGCCCCAGCCCAGCGAGTCGAGCATTTCGAGGTAGGACTGGACGACCCCCTCGAGATTTTCACCTTCGAGGGGTGGCTGCGTGGCCAGCACCGCCCCCGTCTGGTGCATGGACGTCACGAGGAGTTCCTGACCGGCGGTGACGAGTTCGTCGGGCTCAACCTCGGCCACGTCACGGAGCCAGATCAAGAGTCGTGGGCTCAGCAGCATCGTCACCACAAAGAGGGCCAGCGCACCCGACGGGTCTTCGGCGCTGGCGTGCGACACCATGGCGATCAGCGGAGCCGATGGCTCAACAACCTCGTCGTCGCTGCGAAGTGGCAAAGCGGCGGCACCAAAGTGGCGCGAGAGCTCATGAGCTCGAACCACGAGGGCGTCGTTACCAAACGTGGGTGCCGCTTCGCCGAGCGCACGATAGAGCGCGTCGTAGAGCGACAGCAAGTGGGCGCGTTCAGCCGGGGTCATCGGGACTCGGGTCGATAGGCGTTGGTGATTGGCATGCGTCGGTCGCGACCAAAGGCCTTCTTGGTGATGCGCACCCCGGGTGGTACCTGGCGGCGCTTGTATTCGGCAACGTCGACCAGGCGCGTAATGCGGGTGACCAGATCGTGGTCGTAGCCGAGGGCAATAATCTCTTCGGCCGTGCGGTCCTCTTCGACGTAGAGCGCGAGCAGCGCGTCCAGTACGTCGTAGGGCGGCAACGACTGGTCGTCACGCTGGTCGGGCCGCAGCTCAGCCGAGGGTGCCTTCGTCAACACCGAGAGCGCAATGGGCTCGGGGTCACCGTTAGCCGCCGCGACTTCATTGCGGTAGCGACAGAGCTCGTAGACCAGCGTCTTGGGCACGTCCTTAATAACGGCGAAGCCACCGGCCGTGTCGCCGTACAGGGTGGCGTAGCCCACGGCCATCTCTGACTTGTTGCCTGCGGTCAACACGATGGCACCCGTCGCGTTCGACAGTGCCATCCACGTGACGCCACGAATGCGCGACTGCAGGTTTTCTTCAGTGAGACCCTGTGGCGCACCACCCAGTGGGCCCGTCAGCATCTCGATGAGGGCCTGGTGCGCTGGCTCGATAGAAATCTGGGTGACCTCAATGTCGAGGCGGACACCGAGATCAAGGGCGTCGGCCACCGAGTGCTCCGATGAGTAGCGGCTCGGCATGGCGTAGCCGTGCACCGCTCGCGCACCGACGGCGTCAACGGCGATCGCAGCCACGAGTGAGGAGTCAATGCCACCGGAGACACCCAATACCGCTGAGCGGAAGCCGTTCTTGCGGATGTAGTCCCGGGTCCCCATGACGAGGGCTTCGTAGATTTCGGCGATGTCACTGAGTGGCTCGGCCACCGTGTTGGTGTGCGTGGCCGGACGATCCAAGATGAAGATGGCATCGTTGATCACGACACCCTGGTCACTGGCGCGGGCCTCAACTTCCACCACCAGTAGTTCCTCTTGGAAGGCACTGGCGCGAGCAATGACGGTACCGGTGGCGTCGACCACCACGCTCTGTCCGTCGAAGACCAGTTCGTCCTGTCCGCCGACCATGTTGACGTAGACGATGGGGCACCCAGTTTCTTGGGCCCGCTGCGCCAGCATGGATTCGCGGTCAACGCGGCGGCCTCGCGCAAATGGTGAGGCGTTCGCCACCACCAGCAACGTGGCACCTTGTGCCACGAGTGCCGCGGCCGGCTCCGGCGCCCAGATGTCTTCACAGATCAAGAGACCAATCGCGACCCCGTCAACGTTGATGATGGCACCCGGTCCAGTGCCGCGGTGGAAGTAGCGCTGTTCGTCAAAGACGTCGTAATTGGGGAGCAAGCGCTTGGTCGCCACCGCCCGAATGCCGTCGGTGTCGACGGCCACGAGAGCATTCGCGATGCGGGGTCGCTGCATCGACAGCGAGGCACCGCGGCTGTCGCGCGACGAACCAAGGGGCACGGATGGCCCCTCGGGCACCACGGTACCGACGAGCACGGGTGGCAGCGCCGCTGCCGCGATTTCGGCCAGCGCCTCACCGGCGGCGCGGATGAAGCCGTCGCGCAGCAACAAGTCTTCGGGCGGATAGCCCGTGAGGGCCAATTCGGGGGCAATAACGAGTGACACGTGCTGCGCGGCAGCCTGGGTGCGCAAGCGCTGCAACGTCGCCACATTGTCGCGCAAACCGCCAACGAGAGCGTTCATTTGAGCCAGCGCCAGGCGGACAGTCGTCACGCCTTCAGCCTACCGGCGCGCTCCGGACCGCCCTACTGGCTCACAACGTTCACATTGACGAAACAGAACCTGACGCTTTGCTGGCGCCAGCACGGCAAACTTAGAGGTGCGCGACTGTCGCGTTTGTGTGTTTTGGAGGACAAACAGATGCCATACCAGGCTGAATACATTTGGATTGACGGAGCGGAGCCAACCCACGGCCTTCGTTCCAAGACCCGCATCATCAAGGACGGCAAGACGCCAGAGATCTGGGGCTTCGACGGTTCGTCGACCAACCAGGCCACCGGTTCATTCTCGGACTGTGTTTTGGTCCCCGTCTTTACCTGCCCCGACCCACTGCGCGGACCAAACGACATCCTCGTGCTCTGCGAAGTGCTCAACGCTGACATGACCCCGCACGCCACCAACACGCGTCACGCCGCGGCGGCTGCGGCCAAGAAGTACGCCAGCTTCGAGCCCATGTTCGGTATCGAGCAGGAGTACACCTTCTTCCAGGACGGCCGTCCCTACGGCTGGCCCGAGGTGGGCTTCCCCGCCCCCCAGGGTCCCTACTACTGCGGCGTCGGCGGCTCCAAGATGCCCGGCCGTGACATCGTCGAAGCTCACACCCTCGCCTGCCTCGAGGCCGGCCTCGGCATCGAAGGCACCAACGCCGAAGTGATGATGGGCCAGTGGGAGTTCCAGATCGGCGTGCTCGACACGCTGGCCGTGGCCGACCAGCTCTGGGTTGCCCGTTGGTTGCTCGAGCGCATTGCCGAAGAGTTCGAAGTCGAAGTCTCCTGGGCCGCGAAGCCAATCAAGGGTGACTGGAACGGTGCCGGTGCACACACCAACTTCTCAACCAAGCAGATGCGTGCGAACGGTGGCTGGGACGCCATCATCGCCGGTTGCGAGGCGCTGAGCACGCGCGTGCTCGAGCACGTGGAGAACTACGGTGACGGCATCAAGGACCGCCTGACCGGCGCCCACGAGACCGCTCCATGGCACACCTTCTCGTACGGCGTGTCAGACCGTGGCTCCTCGATCCGCATCCCCGGTGGTGTGGCCCGTGAGAAGAAGGGCTACCTCGAAGACCGTCGCCCTAACGCGAACGTTGACCCGTACACGGTCACGCGTTTGATGGTCGAGACCATCTGTGGCGCCGCTGCTACTCCCGCCAAGAAGTCGGTGGCCAAGAAGGCTCCTGCCGCAAAGAAGGCCGTCGCCAAGAAGGCACCCGCCAAGGCGGTAGCCAAGAAGGCTCCTGCCAAGAAGGCAGCCGTCAAGAAGTAAGTACGTTTCCCGCGTTCGCACATACCCGCCGCCATTTTGGCGGCGGGTATGTGCGTTCTGGGGCCAAATTGGCACAACGCTGAGAAGGTGCGAGAATGGCAGATATGCAAAGTCAAGCGCAGTACGTCCTGCGAACCGTTGAAGAGCGCGGCATTCGGTTCGTGCAGCTCTGGTTTACCGACGTCCTTGGCCGCCACAAGGCCTTCCACGTCACGCCTGCGGAACTCGAAGACGCCCTCGACCAGGGCCTGACCTTCGACGGTTCCTCGATTGACGGTTTCTCCCGAACAACCGAGGCCGACGTCCTCGCGCGCCCCGACCTCACCACCTTTGAACTATTGCCGTGGTACGAAGAGGGCGCCGGCATCGCCCGCGTCTTTTGCGACATTGTCAACATTGACGGCACACCATTCTCGGGATGTCCCCGCCAGCAGTTGCGGCGCGTCCTCGATGGCGCCCGCGCGCAAGGGTTCACCTTCTACGTCGCCCCAGAGATTGAGTACTTCTACTTCGCCTCACTCAATCCGTCGACCAAACCCGTTCCCCTCGACCAGGGTTCCTACTTCGACCTGCTCACCGACGACGTTGCCTCGCAGCTGCGCCGCAAAACCGTGTTGACCCTCGAAGAGATGGGCATCGGCGTCGAGCACGCCCAGCACGAAGACGCCCCCAGTCAGCACGAAATCGACCTGCGGTACACCGACGCACTGACCATGGCCGACACCGTCATGTCGGTGCGCCATGTCGTCAAAGAACTCGCCCGCCAGAACGGTGTCGCCGCCAGCTTCATGCCTAAGCCCCTCGCCCACGTGCAGGGATCAGGCATGCACACCCACCTCTCGCTGTGGGCCGACGGAAAGAATGCGTTCATTGGTGACGGCCCCTACGGTCTCTCCGAGGTAGCCACCAAGTTCATGGCCGGTCTCTTGCGCCACGCACCCGAAATCACGGCCATCACCAACCAGTGGGTCAACTCCTATAAGCGTCTAGTGCCCAGCACCGAGGCGCCGGTCGGTGCCGAGTGGGGTCGTGCCGACTCGGCCGCGCTCGTGCGTGTGCCGTCGGTCAAGCCCGGACGTATTGACTCGACCCGTCTGGAATACCGTGCCCCCGATCCGGCGGCGAACCCCTACCTCGCCTTCGCCGTCATCCTCGCCGCCGGTCTGCGCGGCGTGACCGGCAACTACGAACTGCCCGCCGAGGGCGAGCGCACCGCGCAACTGCCACAGTCACTGGATGAAGCCATCGAACTCATGGCAACGTCTGAGCTGTTGCTCGAAACACTTGGCGCACACCAGGTGGAGTGGTTCCTACGCAACAAGCGTGCCGAGTGGGACGCCTACCGCGGCCAAGTCACCCCCTTTGAACTCGAACGGTACCTGCCACTCCTGTGATCGACGTCGTCTTGTGCGTTCCCTCGTGCGAAGGGCCGATCCGAAAGGCCTTTGACGTCACGGGCGTCACGCCGGCGGTGGCACCGGGTGGACGGGCCCAAGAAATTACCGCCGTTGAACCCGAACAGGGCTTCGCCGGGGTGGTCATTAACGCGTCACAGTTCCCCTTCGTTGACGCGATGAATCTCTGTCGCCAACTCCGGGCCCGCGAGCGCTCGGTGGGGCCCGTCATCTTGCTGCTCGACCACTACCAACTCGACGACTTGACCTTCCGCGAAGACCTCTTCGACGACTTCGTGGTGGGCCCCTTTGACGTGTCCGAACTCGCCACCCGACTGCGCCACCGACTGCGTCGCGCCGGCAACGAGAGTGTGGCACCACGCGTGGCCCACGGGGAACTCTCGATGAATCTAGAGACCTACCAGGCCACCATTGCTGGTCGCGTGCTCGACCTGACGTATATGGAGTACGAACTCCTGCGCTTTCTCGCCACGAACCCCAACCGCGTCTTTACCCGCGAAACGTTGCTGAGTCGCGTGTGGGGCTACGAGTACTACGGCGGTGCGCGCACCGTGGACGTGCACGTGCGACGCCTTCGCGCCAAGTTGGGTGAGGAGCACGCCCACCTGATTTCAACCGTGCGGTCGGTGGGCTACAAGTTCGGTGCGTCGAACGACTTCGACGTCTGAGTTACTTCCGCGGCGAAAAAGCCCAGAGTTCAGCTTCGGCGCGAGCACCCATGGGGAGCTTGGCGATCTGAATCGTTGAGCGCGTGGGGCGTGGGGCGTTAAAGAACGACATCCACACCTCGTTGCAGGCCGCGAAGTCATCGAGGTCCATCAAGAACAACGTGCCCTTGACGACTTCGTCCATGGTCGCGCCGTGCTCAGCCAGCAAGGCCTTGGCGTTTTCGAGACCCTGACGGAGTTCGCAAGCGGCGCCGCCTTCGACCAACGTGGGTACCTCAGCGCCGGGCACCATGCCGAGCTGACCGGAGAGAATGACGAAGTCGCCAGCGCGACGAGCGGGCGAGTATGGGCCGATAGGCGTAGTCATGGTGACCTTTAGCTGAAGGAGTTACCGCAGCCGCAGGTGCGCGTTGCGTTGGGGTTAGTGATGTGAAAGCCGGCACCCTGGAGGCCGTCGGCGAAGTCCAGGCTCGAGCCCGTCAACAGGTCGGCGCTCGAGGGGTCGACAACGACCTTGACGCCACCGAACTCCTTGAGGATGTCGTCAGCGGCGAACTCGGTGTCGAAGAACATGTCGTAGTTGAAGCCCGAGCAGCCACCGGGCTTAACGGCGACGCGCAGGGCGAGGACTTCGTCGGTGCCTTCGGCGGCGATCAGTTCGGCGACCTTAGCGATGGCGGCGTCGGTCAGCACGATGGGGTCGGCGTTCTTCTTCGTCAGCGTGACGGTGGTGGCGTTGGCGTCAGACATGATGCTCCTTTTTCTCTGTCTCTATCGTAGCGAATTACTGTCGTTTTGCGACGGGGCTGACCGAGAGCCGGTAGGTTGCCATCGTGGAACTCGTAGAGGCGCTGCGCGAAAAACTCAGAGCCGTCCAGGACCCCGAACTACAGGCGTCCATTGTCGAACTGGGCATGGTCGGTGACATTTCGGTTACGCCCGACGGCGAGGCCACCATTGCGATTGCCCTCACCACGGCCTCGTGCCCCCTGCGCAGCGATATCGAACGGGCCGTGCGAGCGGCCGCCGAGTCTCTTGATGGCATCACGGGCACGCAAGTGGTCATTGGCACCTTGGCCCCCGACGCCAAGGCCGAACTCCTGCGGACTGCGCGGCGCCTGGCGCAGAACAAAGCGCCGACCACCAGCGTGCCGCGTCAAGCCCCCGTCTTCATGATCGCCTCCGGCAAAGGTGGTGTTGGCAAGTCCTCGATTACCGCCAACCTCGCCGTGGCACTCGCCCGCACTGGCAAGCGCGTTGGCGTCCTTGACGCCGACATCTGGGGATTCTCTCTTACGCACCTGCTGGGCATGCACGGCGAGATCGATGTTCGCAACGCCAAGATGCTGCCACTGGTGCGGGCAGAAGGGGCTGGCTCTATAGCTCTGTTGTCCATGGGACAACTGGCTGACGAAAACCAGGCGCTGCTGTGGCGCGGGCTTATGGTGCAAAAGGCCGTGGCGCAGTTCATCGAAGACGCCGACTGGTCAGCCATTGATGTTCTGCTGATCGACACGCCACCGGGCACCGGCGACATCGTGATGACCCTGTCACGCCTGCTCCCGCACCTCGGCGTCGTCGTGGTCACTACACCCGCGCTCGCGGCCCAACAGGTGGCCGCGCGCGCCGGCGACTTTGCCCGAAAGTCGAATCTGCGACTCCTGGGCGTGATTGAAAACATGAGTCCGGTGACCTGCGCCTGTGGTGAGCGACACGCCTACTTCGGCGATGGGGGTGGCCAGCGTTTGGCCGCTGACCTCGACGTGCCGCTGCTGGGAACGATTCCCCTCGATGTTGCCCTCGCCCACGGTGGCGACACCGGCACGCCGGTGGCTGGCACCGTATTCAATACCCTCGCCGCTACCTTCAACGAACTTGGCGCCTCCCTAGTGCCCGCAGGTTGCACGGCACGGCTCCTCGACGCCCTGGATCAAGCAGTTTCCTAGGGGCTCGGTCTTCCTAAGAGTCGGCTAAAGAATGGTCGGCTACCTACTAAGTTGGTCGTGTCCGCCTTATCTAAAGGAGCATCATGGCTGCCACGCCTACGTCCTCGAACAACGCATCCGGTCGTCCTGCCGGTCTTTTCACCTGGGTCGCCGTGGGCCTAGTGCTCGTCGTTATCGCCGTCTTGGTGGTTATCAAGGTCTCCCACAAGGCCAGCAAGTCCGTTGGCGACTCGCCGACCTCATCGACGCTCGTCTCCCAGCTGACCACCATCCCCGCCAGCGTCTACGACGCGGTGGGCACCACCTCGTCGCTGGCCGCCGTTGCCCCACCCGTCACCATGAAGGGCCAGGCGCCCTACACCGCTCCTTCAGCCAGCACCGGCAAGAAGGTGCCTGCACTCATCTACGTCGGCGCCGAGTACTGCCCCTACTGTGCCGCTGAGCGCTGGTCGGTCATTACCGCTCTGAGCCGCTTCGGTACTTTCACCGGCCTGCAGAACACCGTCTCGTCGAGCACCGACGTGTACCCGAGCACGCAGAGCTTCTCCTTCGCCAATGCCACGTACTCGTCGCCCTACATCGCCTTCAACGGCTACGAGATGTACTCCAACCAGGTCAACCCCGCAACGAACTACTGGTACACCCTGAACAAGTTGCCCAAGGTCGCCACCCTGCAGTTCGGGAAGTACGACACCCCCGCCTTCGTGCCCGGTATGCCCGCGGCCGACAAGTACGCCTTCCCCTTCATGACGATTGCGGACAAGTACCTGATTTCGGGATCGCAGTACACGCCCGCGTTGTTGCACGGTGTGAGCCGCGACGACATTGCTAGTGGACTGAACACCTCGTCGAGCCCCATCACCCAGGCCATTCTCGCCTCGGCCAATGAGCTCACTGCCGCTATCTGCAAGGTCACCAACAACGCCCCGGCCGCCGTGTGCACCAGCCCCGGCGTCGTCAAGGCTGCCGCCACGCTCTAGTCATGGCTCGACAGCTCCAGCCCGTTGCCCGTTGGGCCCAGGTCACCACGTTGGCGTTGAGCCTCGTCGGATTGGCGCTGTCGATCTACTTGACCATTGAGCACTTTGGGCACTCCAACCTGCTGCTGTGCCCCCAGAACGCGCTCTTTAACTGCGAAAGCGTCACCACCTCGGCCCAGTCCTACGTGATGGGTATTCCCGTGGCAGTTTTAGGGCTAATCGCTTACACCGTGATGACGGCACTCACCACCCCGTGGGCGTGGCGCGCCACCAACTACTGGCTGCACGCCGGGCGGTTTCTCTTCAGCATTGGATCGATGATCTTCGTGCTGTGGCTCGTGGCGGCGGAATTAGTGATCATCGACCACGTCTGTCTCTACTGCACCGCGGTGCACATTGTCACCTTCGCGATACTGATCGTGATGACCCGCGTGGCGCCCACCCAACTGGGCTGGGGTTCACCCGCGGCGAAGTAGCGCGCGGCGCTCCTGCTCGGTCAGGCCGCCCCAGATCCCGTAGGTCTCGCGCGTGGCCAAGGCCGTTTCGAGGCAGGCTTCACGAACGGGGCAGGCCTTGCAGAGTTCCTTCGCGTGGCGTTCACGACGCAGGCGGGCATCCTTCGTTTCGAAGGTGTCGGGCGAGAAAAAGATGATGCCCTCGGCGCCTCGACATGCTGCTTCGTCGGCCCACGTTGGAAGTACTAACGCCATTTGCTCCCCTTGACAGAACTACCTGTTCAGCACACTAGCGACGGCACCCCGCGAGACGCCAAAGCGGGCGGCGTGACGAATGAGTCACCCTTGCTACGCTGGAGCCGTGGCAACCATCCTTCTCGCCAGTGACCTCGTCACCTTGCGCAAAGAGCTTCGCACCATGCTCGCCTCACCCGAGCACACCATCATTGACGCGGCCTCCGGCCCCGACGTGCTCGCCGCCACTCGTGCCGGTGGCATTGACTTGGTGATCTGCGACATGCAGATGGGGGCCATGGGTGCCTTGGCGGTCACGATGGAACTGCGCCACGACGAGTCCTACGGATTCGCCGAACCGGTGCCCGTCTTGATCCTGCTCGACCGACGCGCCGACGCCTTCCTGGCTCGTCGCACCGGAGCTGAGGGCTTCGTGCTCAAGCCCCTCGAACCACTCACGGTTCGTTCCGCCGTGCGCGCCCTGTTGCGCGGCGACGCCTTCGAAGACGATGCGCTGACCCCAGCCACCGTCCGCGTTGGCCAGACTGCATGAAAGACGCCCACCCTCCGGCCACCGGCCTCGCCCGCTTTCGCTCCCGTGTTGGCAAGCACGAGCACGCCGTCGTAAATCCTGAAGCCCAGGCCATTCACGACCGCATAAGTCAGCTCAGCGAGCTTGAACTGCGCGACGTCATGACGCCACGCGTGGACGTCGCCTACCTCACGATGCCCGTGACCTCTGAGGCAATCGCCGAGGCGGTCCGCGACACTGGTCACTCCTGCTTCCCCGTCGTCATTGACGACGATCTCGACGAAGTTCAGGGCGTCCTCTTCGTCAATGACCTCTTCCGCTCGACGACAGCCAAGCGCGCCATTGGCGTCTCGTTGCCCGACGACAAAGAGATTGCGCGCAAGATTCGCACCCCCATGATGTTGCCGGAGACGCTCGACTTGCTCGAGAGTTTGAAAGAAATGCGCGAGCAGCGTCGCACCTTCGCCATTGTGCTCGATGAGCACGGTGGGGTGGCCGGCGTTATCTCGATTCGCGACATTTTGGAACAACTCGTTGGTGACCTAAGCGACGAGTTCGACGAGGAAGACGCCGTCACCATCGTCAAGATTCGTACAGGGCGCTGGCTGATCGACGGCCAGACGCACGTCGACAAAGTCCGCGACGCCCTGGGCGTCACTATCCCCGAGGGTGACTACGTCACCTTGGCGGGGTACCTGCTCGCGATCGCCGACGAGATTCCGCCAGCCGGTAAGACCTTCACCCAAGGTCAATGGTCATTCCGGGTGCAGTCAATCGTGAAACAGCGCATCAGCGAGATCGTGGTCGAATATCACGACAACGCGACGGAATCTGAAGCCGACGCCTAGGGCTTTGCCCTCACGCCACTGCGCCGACTAGGATTAATGGGCTGCGAGTTCAGCTCGGAGACGGGCTGTAGCGCAGCTTGGTAGCGCGCTTCGTTCGGGACGAAGAGGTCCCGGGTTCAAATCCCGGCAGCCCGACCACCGGATGTGCGCGCAGTTGTTGTAAGAAGTATCACTTAGGCTCCCATCGTCTAGCGGCCTAGGACACCGCCCTTTCAAGGCGGCAGCACGGGTTCGAATCCCGTTGGGAGTGC
>DAINRA010000012.1:37476-52063 GCA_036742195.1 Acidimicrobiales bacterium | reverse complement strand
AATTTTTTGAGCGTAGGGAAAGCGCCTATTTACAGGGCTTTTGGGGGGATCTCGCCAGATCCTCGCGTGATCAGTGCCGTCGGGACCTCGAGCGAGGTCGTTGGCGAGGCATCGCCTTCAAGTCGTCGAAACAGCGCGTGGGCCGCGAGGGTACCGATGGCCTGAGGGTCCTGCGCAATGACCGTAACGGCCGGCTCCAACATGTCCGCCAGCACAAAGTCGTCAAAGCCCACGAGGGCCACCTCGTGCTGCAGCCCGAGCGCGCGGAGTGCTCGCACCGCACCCATCGTGATCATGTTCTGACCAGCGAAGAGTGCCGTTGGAGGTGCAGTGCTCTGCAGCATGGTCATCACCACCGTCATGGCCGATTCGACGGTGCGGAGGTTCTTGGCAACAAGGCTATCGTCGACATTCAAACTAAAAGCCTCAACTGCCTCGCAATAGCCGCCGAAACGTTCCTCGGCGGTGAAGATGGTGTCCAGGTCACCGAGATAGCCAATGCGTCGATGCCCCTGCGAAGCCAGGTGGGCGACGCCGGTGAAGCTCCCCTTGCGAGAGTCGGACATGATGTGGTCGGCGTCAATGCCGACCGGTGGGCGGTCAACAAAGACCAAGGGGACGCCAGCCTCTTGCTCCGCCACCAGATACCGGTGGTCGTGACTGGAAGAGGCCAGTATCAAGCCATCGACGCGGTGGCGCACCATGGAGGCCACGAGTGAACGCTCTCGCTCCGGGTCCTCTTCGAGACTCCCGCCGAGCACGGTCAATCCCTTGATCAGCGCAGCCTCCTCCACCGCACGATAAATCGCGCCAGAAAACGGGTTTGCCAAGTCCTCGAGCAGCAGGGCGATTTGATTTGAACGCCCGTCATTTCTGCGCAATGCCGATGCTCCGAAATTCGGTTGGTAGCGAAGCTCCTCAGCAGCTGCCCTCACGCGTGCCACCATGTCGGCGTTCACCGTGGGTTCGTCGTTGATCACTCGAGAGACTGTTTTGAGACTGACACCGGCACGTGCGGCCACGTCTTTCATCGTGGCCCGCGACTGTCCTCGGTTGTTCAGTGTGTCGGTCATGGGTCTCCAAACGGGAACTAACGACATTCACTCTAGGTGAGATAACGTTGTCGTAATTCAAATTCGACAGGACGAAATGTTCTGTCGACCTACTTGCAAGGCCGCCGCAATGCTCGCAACCACAGTCGTTATCGGTGAAAACCTGGTCGACCTTCTCGTCCACCCCGATCACCTTGACGGCATCACCGGCGGTGGGCCACTCAACGTGGCGCGCACCATGGCCCGGTTGGGTTCATCCGCTTCGTTCCTGAGCGGCATCTCGGCTGACGCCTTCGGCCAACGTATTCGTGCCGAACTGACGGCCGATGGCGTCACGCTGCTCGTCCCCGCCCCCTCCCCCTTGCCCACGACCATGGCGGTGGTGACATTGGGGCAGTCGGGCCCGAGCTACCACTTTCACTTGGCTAACACTGCGTCGTTCGCCATCCCCGATGCCGACATCGAGAGCCCAGCAGCGCTCTACGTTGGCACCCTGGGCCTCCTGATTGAACCCATGGCTTCGATTGGCGAGCGACTCTTCCTGGCGGCACCTCCTGCCACCTTGACCATTGTCGATCCGAACTGTCGCCCCAGTGCCACCACCGACTACGACGGCTACCGAGCCCGCCTGCAGCGAATGTATGCACGGGCCGACGTCGTCAAGGTGTCAGTCGAAGACCTCGACTACCTCGCCCCTGGCGTGGCGTACGAAGTCGCCGCCCAAGAAATCTTGGCTGCCGGCGCGCGACTGGTCTTGATTACCGACGGACCTGACCCCGTTCGTGCCGTGCACGCGTCGTATCACGTCGCCGTTGAAGTCCCACCGACCGAGATCGTCGACACAGTTGGCGCCGGCGACTCACTCACCGGTGGCTTCATCTCGTGGTGGCTGGGCAACGACTACACCCCAGCAGACCTCAACGACGCTGATCTTGTTACCGCTGCCCTTCAGGGCGCCATCGAAATTTCACGTCGCACCTGCCAGCAGGCCGGTGCACAGCCACCGCGTGCCGACGACGTACGCGGTCTGCCGGCGTGGGCCTGGCTATAGCTGCGCGATCAAATACTCCATCGTCTCCATGATCGCCACCGTCTCATCGAGGGGCATCACGGGACTCTCCAACAGACCGGCCTCGAGGCAACGCGCCACCTCGACGGCCTCGTAGTGGAGGCCACGACCGTTCGCGGGGAAGTCGTAGCGCACAGGCTCTCCCCCACGGGGGTAGAAGCGAAAGCCACCAAGACCGTAAAAATTGTCGTCCATTTCGATCCGGCCATCAGTACCAGTAATAACGGCCTTGGTCGCCGAGCGTGCAGCGGACGTGGTGGTCAACACTGCGTGCACACCAGTGCCGTAGCCAAAGATCATGGAGATCTGACCATCAACACCGGTGAAGGCCGGTTCGGCCATCGCCACAATTTTCGTTGGCGTGCCAAGGAGCATTGACGCGAACGACACGGGATAGACGCCCAGGTCTAACATCGCGCTGCCACCGAGTTCGGGTGCGAAGAGCCGCGACGTTGGGTCGGCGGCGAAGTACTTTCCGTGGTCGGCGTCAAACACCACGAGCTCCCCGAGTAGACCCTCGGCGATCATCTCGCGAATCTTCACCACGTGGGGCAAAAAGCGTGTCCACATCGCCTCCATCATGAAGAGGCCACGACGACGGGATTCGGCCACCAGCGTTCGTGCTTCGGCGCCGGTCATCGTAAAAGCCTTTTCGACGAGCACGGGCTTGCCGTGCGCCAGGGCCATCATGGCGTTGTCGAAGTGAAAGGGGTGCGGGGTCGCAACGTAGATTGCGTCGACGTTGGGGTCGGCACAGACCTCCTCATAGGAGCCGTAGGGCGTGCCACCAAACTCGGCCGCGAAGGCGCGAGCACTCTCGATGGACCGCGAACCCACGGCCGCCACGACGCCTTCATCGATGAGCGCTACGTCGCCACTAAAGGTCCGAGCGATGCCACCCGTGCTGATAATGCCCCATCGAACTGGTCGTGTCATGACGTCTCACTTTCGCTGCTTCCCCACCCTAGCCAAGCCGCTCTCGGCGGTCTCTCCTCTAGCGTGGAGTTATGCCCCTGCTTCGCGATCTGCCCTCCGTCGCCTCCGCCTACCTGGCGAGCCACGTCACCAACCCGGTCGATTGGTGGGTCTGGGGCCCCGACGCCTTTGCCGAAGCGCAGCGCCGCAACGTGCCGGTCTTCTTGTCAGTCGGCTACGCCGCGTGCCACTGGTGTCACGTCATGGCCCACGAGTCCTTCGAAGACCCCGCCATTGGTGATGCGCTGCGGGAGAACTTCGTCGCCATCAAGGTTGACCGCGAGGAGCGGCCCGACGTCGACCAGGTCTACATGGCCGCGACACAACTCATGAGTGGCCACGGAGGATGGCCCATGTCCGTATTCCTCCTCCCCGATGGTCGCCCTTTCACAGCGGGCACCTACTACCCGCCGCAGGACCGCCACGGCACGGTGGGCTTTCCCCGACTGTTAACCGCCATCACCGAGGCGTGGGCGTTGCGTCGTGTGGACGTTGAACGTCAGGCCACCCAACTCCAGCAGGCTCTTCGTCGCGAAATTGGTTTCATTGACTTTCTCGCCCCCAGTGACGAGACCCTTGATCTGGCGACCATTCGCCAGACGCTCGCCACGGAGATCGCCGAGCGCACCGACGAGGCGGGTGGCCATGGTGCACCGCGCTTTCCTCGCCCCAGCTACGTCACGGCACTCCTTGAGCACGACCCTGGCGCCGCGCAGCGCATCATGCGCGCCTGGTCGTACTCAGGACTCTACGACCACCTCGAAGGCGGCTTCGCTCGCTACAGCGTTGATGCCCAATGGCGGGTGCCACACTTTGAACAGATGCTGAGCGACCAGGCGCTGATGGCTCGCGCGCTCTACCAGGCGTCGCGAGCGCTCGCCACCCCCCTGTGGCGCGAGGTGGCCGACGCGGCGTTGACGCACGTACTGAAGACGTTTGCCGTTCCCGCTGGGTACGCCTCCTCACTCGATGCTGACGCTGACGGTGAAGAAGGGTCACACCTGACGTGGACGCCAACGGAGGTGCGCGAGGCACTGCGTGAGGCTGGTTGCCCCGAACTAATTGACGCTGCTCTGCGGCGCTGGACCATCACCGACGAAGGCGACCTCGATGGACGCAGTGTGCCTCGCCTGGGCGCTGACGAGACCTTTGTGACCCCGGCACACCTGGTGCCGGCACGCGAAGCACTCCGTCGCGTGCGCGCGGCACGGCCCCAGCCAGCGCGCGACGAGAAGGTCATCTTGGAGTGGAACGCCATGGTGGCGAGTGCGCTCGTCGCTAGTGGCCGACCTGAGTGGCTGACGCGGGCCCAAGAACTACTGACTTCACTGGTCGCCACCCACGTCAGCGACGGCCGATGGTGGCGCACCGAGCAGTGCACCACGGCAGCGGGTGCGAGCGACGTCGCGTGGTTCGCTGGGGCGTGCTTGGACGTCTTTGAGGCCACCGGCGACGATCACTGGCTAACCCAGAGTCGCGCCGCGCTGGACTATCTCTACGAGCACTTTTGGGATGGCGATATCCCCTCGCCGACGCAGCCCGGTGTCGGTGGTGGTCTCTTTGCCAACGCTGACACGGTGGACGATCTCTTCACGCGACCCAAGGACATCTTCGATGGCGCCACGCCCTCGAGCCACGCCGCTGCCACGCTCGCCATTGCCCGCCACGCCCTGATCACTGGCGACACATCCGATCTCGTCATCGCTCAGCGCCTCGTGGCCCTGGGTGCGGAACTACTGCGGACCCACCCGACCGCCGTCGTCGATCTGGTGGATGCCGCCGGTTTCGCCCTCGACGGTATTGAAATTGTTGTGCCGGGGGCCGCGTCGGTGCTGCTCGACCACCTACGATTACTTGCCGTGCCCCGCGCTGTTCTCGTTACCGGTTCTGGATCGTCGCCCCTCCTCGCTGATCGCAGCGAGGGCTACGCCTACGTCTGCCGACAAGGCGTCTGCCAGTTGCCTGTGGCCACCATTGTTGACCTCGACGCCGCGCTCGCGGAGGTGCGCTGATGGCCGAAAAGCGCGACGATGTGGTGCGTGGCATCAAGAAACTGGTGGAGTCGATTCCTCCATTGGCGCAAGTTGACCTGACCCCCGGATCGACCACCTACGGTCTCGTCCTTGGTTCAACGGCTGAGTCAACCACCGTTATCGACCTGGCCTCCAAGGCCATCGTGCGCTGGCGGGTGCCGTGGGGCCGTGATGAGGACTCCGACTTGGGCGCCTTTGACGTCGTCGAGGCCCGCCTGGCCGATGACATTGAGCGCACCGACTTAGCCCAGCCCGAAGCGGTCACGCTGGCCGAACTGCCGCGTCGCTTGGGCAACTACCGCGGACGCAACGTACGCAAGTGGCTCGACGCCGTGCGCACGCCGGCCGACGGCGCCCTGTTTGGCTTTCGCGGCCCGAGCGCGCCCTATTGGGAGTTTCGTGGTGAGCAGCCCAGTGTGGCCCTCATTGCCCCTGACCGCGGCCCCCAGTTAATGCGCCGCTTCGACGACGGCTCCACGTGGGTGCGTTTTGGATGGTTCGGCGACGACATCTGGCTGCTCTGCGAAGACCGCCACGCGATTCGCGCCATTGAAGCCACGCGTCGCACCTCACTGGTGGGCAAGGACCTCGCGACGGCGCTCGGCTTTCGCCCGGCGTACGTGTTGACGACGTTGAGCCAGCCGATTGACGGCCACTGCTACAAGAGCTGCACGGGACTACTTCCCCGCGGCTGATCTACTTAAACAGCTTGCCCTTGGCGAGCGTTTCGGCCATAGCCCAGCCAAAGACCACCAGGCGCTGACCGGCGCTGGCGTCTACGCCGGCAAACACCTCGGCAGCGCCCTCGGGCAGCACGCCCTTGGACGAGATGTAGTCCAGACCACCGACGGGACCCGTCGGCACCGTCATGATGAAGGTCTTGTCATCAATGGCCTTTTCCGATCCGAAGCGCTTGGCCAAACGGCGGCCCCAGGCGCGGTCTTCACCAGTGGGGCGATAGCCCACACGCGGCACCACGTCTTCGAGGCCAATGAAGGCGCGCAGGCCATCGGGGCTCATCAGGCGCAGGCCCAGCAAGACGTCCTCATCTGGGAAGGCCAGCAAGGCGCGGCGGAACTGGTCGTGCAGAATCGTCTTCAAAGTCTGGTCCGACTTGGCGTTGCGGTCGACGAGCATGACGCCGATCAAGAGTGAGGGCGTGCCGCCAATGCGCTCCAACGTACCGAAGGCGTAGCCGCGAAGTTTGTTGTTCTCGCGCGCCATGGTCACGAGGACCCACGACTCGCGTTCCTTCGACAAGAACCCGATGTCAAAGTTGGGATCGCGATCAACACACAAGTCCGCCATTTCGGCAAGCTCGGCATCGCTCAACGCGGTGGTGTCCTTCGTGACGACAGAAAAAGCCATAGGTCTCATTCTACGACCTCGTGAACAGGGCGAAAATTGGCCGGCTAGCGGATGATGCCGCGGCCGAACACCTCGCGGAGATCGGGTGCCACGGCGGCAATGGAAACCTTGAAATCATCGCCAAGACGGAATGCCTGACCTTGTGCGCCCGCCTCCAACACCACGGGTGACGGACCCGGGTGTCGGGTCAGGATTTCTCGGAGCGTGGCGATCGCCTGGGCGTTCAGTCCCTCACGGGGCATCTGCAGGCGCAGTTCTTGCGGCCCCTGATCAACCTTGATGGTCTCAATCTCGAGCACGCTAAAGCGGGGCTCATCCTCGCGGAAGTCCACACGCACCTTGACCACCACGATGGCGTCCTTCACCAGCATGCCCGCCACCTTGGTGAAGGCCTTCGACGAGACGTTGATCTCCACGGAGCCACCCAAGTCCTCAAGGACTGTGCGGGCGTAGTCCTTGTCGTCCTTCGTCTTGCGAAGCTGCACTTCGGTAAAGATGCCGCCGACGCGGAACGGCGCAGGGCTTCGAGAGATCTCGAGTGCATTGTCCTTGAGCTGATCAACCGTGCCATCGGTCTTGGTCGCCAGAATCGACTCGACCCCGTAGAGCGGGTGGTCCGAGATGTAGGTCCCGAGCATTTCGCGCTCGAACTCCAACTTGACCGACTTGTCGTACTCGACGTTGGGGATGACGATCTCCGTCCCCTCCCAGTCATTTGACTCTGCCGAGTCGGCGAGGGCAGCAAAGAGTGTCGTGATACCCAACGAGAGGTCCTTGCGCCGACTCAGAGTGACGTCGATAAGTTCGTCGACCTTCATCGAGAAGCCCAGTCGGCTCACGCCGAGGGAGTCGAAGGCGCCGGCCTTAATCAGCGACTCCATGGTGCGCCGGTTCAACACGGCCGGGTCGACGCGACGAACAAAGTCGTGCACCGACGTGAACGGGCCAGCGGCCGCACGCTCAGCGACGATCTTTTCCACCAATGCTTCACCCACGTTGCGCACGGCCGCCATGCCGAAGACGATGGTCTTGTCGACCGTGAGCGAAGGGGTGTAGTCACTGAAGGACTGATTAACGTCAGGCACGTCAACCTTGATGCCCATCAAGCGTGCCTCGTTGAGGTAGAGCGACGCCTTGTCCTTGTCGTCGCGGAACGACGTGAGCAGGGCCGCCATGTACTCCACGGGGTAGTTCGCCTTCAGCCACGAGTTCTGGTACGCGATGAGGGCGTAGCCGTAGGCGTGACTCTTGTTAAAGGCGTAGTCGGCAAAGGGCTCAATCTTGTTGAAAATGGCCTCGGCGAGCGAGCGCTCGTAGCCCTCACGCTCGGCGCCGTCGATGAACTTGGCCCGCTGGGCCTGAATCATGTCGCGAATCTTCTTCGAACAGGCCTTGCGCAGGTCGTCGGCCTCAGTCATCGAGAATCCCGCAATGCGCGTGGCGACGCGCATGATGTCCTCTTGATAGATCATCAACCCGTAGGTCTCACCAAGGATCTCTTCGAGATCGGGGTGGTCGTAGGAAACGGCCTGGCGATTGTTCTTGCGGTCGGCGTAGTCATTGTGGACGTTTTCGCTCAACGGTCCCGGTCGATAGAGCGCGGTCAGCGCCGCGATGTCATCAAATGAGGTCGGCGCCAAGCGACGCATCAAGGTCCGCATCTGGCCACCCTCGAGCTGGAAGATGCCAATGGAGTTACCCAGACGCAACATCTGGAAGACCTTCTCGTCGTCGAGCGGGATGTGGTCAATATCGACACGGGTGCCGGTACGACGCTCGATGTGGTCAAGAGCGCGCTCAATAATGGCGAGGTTGCGCAGTCCCAGGAAGTCCATCTTGAGTAAGCCCAGCTTCTCGATGGTCGTCGCTTCGTACTGGGTGACGATGGGCGCCTCTTCCGCGGCGGCGTTCGGTGATGACTTGCGCTGAATGGGCACGTAGTCAAGGACGGGGCCTCGCGTAATCACCACGGCGGCGGCGTGGATGCCGTCCTGGCGACGCTTGTCAACGAACCCCTTGGCCGTGTCAATGACGTGGCTAACTTCCTTGTCGTCTTCGTACATCTGGCGAAGCTCCTGGGCTTCGCTGAAACGATCTTCGTAGCCCGGCACCTTGGAGAAGCAGGCCTCGAGTGGCAAGTCCTGACCCATGACCAGCGGCGGCATGGCCTTGCAGATGCGGTCACCCAACTGTGGCGGATATCCCAACACGCGACCTGCGTCACGCACCGCAGCGCGGGCCTTAATGGTCGAGAAGGTGACAATCTGGGCGACGTGGTCGGCCCCGTAACGCTCGCCGGCGTAGCGAATCATGTCGCCGCGGTAGCGCTCGTCGAAGTCCATGTCAATGTCGGGCATCTGCTTACGACCAGGGTTCAAGAAGCGCTCGAAAATCAGGCCGTAGCGAATGGGGTCTAAGTCCACGATGCGCAAGCAGTAGGCGATGCAGCATCCGGCGGCCGAACCGCGACCCGGACCAACGCGAATGCCCTTCTCGCGGGCGTGGCGAATCAGGTCCCACACCACGAGGAAGTAGTCCGAAAAGCCCATGTCGGCGACGACGCGAAGTTCGTAGTCCAGACGATCGGTGACCTCGATCGAGAGGTCGTGGCCGTAGCGCTCGCGGGCACCGGCGTAGGTCAGTTCGCGCAGGTAGCGGTCCGCACCCTCCTTGTGGGTAGCGCCCTGCAGTTCTGCCGGCACGGGGAACTCGGGCAGTGCCGAGTTACCGAACTCAATGGTGAGGTCAATACGCTCGGCGATGGCCAACGTGTTGTCACACGCTTCAGGAATGTCGCGGAAGAGATAGCGCATCTCCGCGGCCGACTTCAGGTAGTGCTGGTCACTCGCGAAGCGGAAGCGGTCGGGGTCCGAGACACGCGCACCCGTGCCGATGCACAGCAGTGCGTCGTGCATTTCGTAGTCACTGTGCTTGACGTAGTGCAGGTCATTCGTCGCCAACAGTGGTGCGTTGAGATCCTTGGCGATCTGCAACAAGCTCGGGTTCGTTCGTGCCTGTTCGGGCAGGCCGTGGTCTTGCATTTCGATGAAGAAGTTCTCATTGCCAAAGATGGTCTGGAGTCGGCCTGCCAACTCCAGTGCCTTGGTGTAGTCGTCACGCAGCAGTGCCTGCAGCACCACGCCACCCAAGCAGCCTGACGTGGCGATCAGGCCTTCAGAATGCTCTTCGAGCAGCTCCCAGTCCAACCGGGGCTTGTAGTAGTAGCCCTCGAGGAAAGCCCGGGACGAGACCTCGCGCAGGTTCTTGTAGCCCACGTTGTTCGTCGAGAGCAGCGTCAAGTGGTGGTAGAGCTTCTGGCCGCCCTCGGTGTCGCCACCGGTGTCGTCAACTTTGCCGCGACGGGGCGGACGATCGAATCGGGAGTTGGCCGCCATGTAGGCCTCGAGGCCGATGATGGGCGTGATGCCGTGCTTGCGGCAGGTTTCGTAGAAGTCAATGGCGCCGTAGAGGTTGCCGTGGTCAGTAATGCCGATCGCCGTCTGGCCGTCGGCCTTGGCCGCTACGACCATCTCCTCGAGGCGCGCCGCCCCGTCGAGCATCGAATACTCGGTGTGATTGTGGAGATGGACAAATCCGTCAGCCATGAGTCGCCTTTCCTACGACCCAACGATGGCCGTAGGGTGACAACGATAGTGAGGGGTTGTGACGCATCGTGTGCATCCCTACAGGTACGTGCCCGGGCGCTCGTTTCCGGGTGCCTGAAGCGACCGATCACGGCTGGCTTCGAGCTGGGCGGCCGCAGCCTGCTGGGCGAAAATAGAGGCTTGGATTCCGTGAAACAGGCCCTCGAGCCAGCCCACGAGCTGGGCCTGGGCGACGCGAAGTTCAGATTCGGTGGGCACCTCGGCACTAAAGGGCGGGGCAAATCGGCCGAGTTCGTCCGCCAGGTCTTTGGAGAGCGATCCCGACAGCTCCGTCAGGGTCGTGGCGTAGATATCGGCCAAACGGTGCCGCCCGGCCTCGTCCAGCGAAGCCCCACGGGCCTCATCCAGCAGTGATTTCACCATCGCGCCGAGGCGCATGACCTTGGCGGGCTGGGAAATGTAGTCAGTATTTTCGGTGTCGTCGATGGCGGGCGTTGGCTCTTCGCCGGGGCTCAGAACTTCAGCCGGATCGACGGTAATGGGGGTTTCGCGCTCTTGTTCCACCCCAGAAGTGTGCCAGAAAATTGCCTCCACCGTGTCACGAGGCGAATTCCGACGCCACCGGTAGACTTTGGGCGTGAAGGTGTCGACCCGAGGTGACTACGCCAGCCGAGCGCTGTTGAGCCTCGCGCTCCGTGACAACCTCGACCACCCTGTTTCGGTCCGTGACCTCGCCGAGCGCACTGGACTCCCCCAGCCCTACCTCGAGCAGATTCTGCTCAGCTTGAAGGGCGTAGGCCTCGTTCGCTCGAAGCGGGGCGTCGGTGGTGGCTACATTTTGGCCAAAGACGCCAGCAGCATCACTCTGGCCGAGATTGTCGCCGCCGTCGACGGACCAATTGTGGCCGGCGACTTTGGTGAGCCTCACCGTGACGGCGCCTGCGATCATGAGGGGCAGTGCGTTCTCTTAAGTGTGTGGGCCGAAGTCGGCAACCACATGCGCGAACACTTGGGCAGTTTTACCCTGGCTGACATGGTCTCCCAGGCCCGCGGCGAGACGCCCGTTAGTGCCACGCTCGAGCATTAACGAACTAGATGTAAAACATCAATAAGAACGAGCGTTTTTCAAAATACTGCGTGGTAACTTACCCACAGTGACGTAGGAGAAATACCTGCGGCGCCCGAAAAGCATCCAATGAAGGAGTAGCTGTGGAAACGAACCCCCGCCGTTCAAGCGTTAACACCAACGACATGTTGGGCCTGTTGATGCGCGACCTTGACCGCTACCCCATGCCGAACTACGACGAGCAGGTAGAACTGGCCAAGCGCGTCACCGCCGGTGACGAAGAAGCCAAGAAGCAGATGGTTGCCGCCAACCTCCGCCTCGTGCTGCACTGGGCCCGTCGCTACCAGGACCGCGGTGTCGAAATGGTCGACCTCGTCCAGGAGGGCACCTTTGGCCTGCTGCGCGCCGTCGAGAAGTTCGACTGGGAGCGTGGCTTTAAGTTCTCAACCTACGCCACCTGGTGGATCCGTCAGGCCCTGCAGCGCGCCGTGCAGCAGCACGGTCGCACCATCCGCATTCCGCTGGAAGTGGGCGAACAGTTGCAGCGCCTTGAAGCCACCACGGCTGAGCTGACCTCCATCTTTGGTCGCAAGCCCACTGATGACGAGCTCGAAGAGGCCACCGGCATGAACCGCGAGCTGCGCGAGAGCCTCAAGGGCCTCTCGGGTGTCACGGCGAGTCTCGACCAGCCCGCATCCTCAGACTCGGCCACCACGCTGGGTGACCTCGTGGCACCAAGCCAGACTGACTGGGTTGGCGACATCGAGCAGAACATGATGGACGCCCAGTTGCATGACGCCTTGGCGACCCTGACCGATCTCCAGCGCGAGGTACTCGCCCTGCGCTTCGGCCTCAACGGCGCTACTCCGCTCTCACTGCAGGCCACCGCGACCAAGCTCGACATCGGTGTGCGCCGCGTGCGCCGCGCCGAAGAAGAAGCGCTGGCGCTGTTGCGTGGCAACGAGAACGTGCTCGCGGTCCGCGCCGACGCCTAGAACCCAACGTCCTCAAATCCCGGTACCAGCGGCGTCAAGTCGCTTGGCAGCGGTGCGCCTGCAGAGACCCACTCCCCCGTCATGGGGTGTGCGAAGGCCAACGTGCGCGAGTGCAAAAAGAAGCGATCTTCGTTGAGTCGCCGATCGCGACGGTGCCCGTAGCGAGGGTCGTTGACGACCGGGTGACCGATGGTCGCCATGTGCACACGGATCTGGTGGGTGCGACCGGTGTCGAGTGACAGCTTTAGCAGCGTCACTGCGTGGGGCTTGTCAATGCGCGTGAGAACGTCATAGCCAGTCCGAGCCTCTCGGCCGTCGCTGCGCACCGCCATTAATGTCGGCGTGCGCGTTGATCGACCAATCGGGGCATCGACGACGCCACGCTCTTCGGTGACGTGTCCTTCCACGAGCCCGAGGTACGTGCGCTGCATGGCGCGGCTCGCTAACTGGTCGCGTAGGCCGTGGAGGCCCTCAACGGTCTTTGCCACCACGAGGACGCCCGACGTGCCCTTGTCGAGGCGGTGCACAATGCCCGGGCGGTAGGGATCACACAGGCCGACGTCGCTCAAGTGCTGTATTTCGGGGAACTTCGCCAAGAGACCAGCAACGAGCGTGCCATCACGCTGACCGGCCCCAGGGTGGACCACCTGACCAGAGAGTTTGTTGATGATGGCAAAGTCGGGATCGTCCAGCACCACGTCCACCGGGACTGAAGCATCGGGCGTGACCGTGCCATCATCGGGCTTCGGCAGGAGGGCCAATAAGTGGTCGCCCTCGCTCACCATCGCCGACCCCTTGAGAATGACCTTGCCATTCAGGGTCACTGCGCTCGATCGCAGCAAGGCGGTCGCTTCGTTTCGCGACAGACCCGTCAGCATGGCGAGCACCCGGTCAATGCGAGTCTCGTCCAGGGTTCCGGGAATCGCCATGTCGAGGGTTTCCCCGTCGAAGGGATCTGTTGTGTCAAATTCGTCGCTCACGCGGCCACCAATCGTTTGCCACGCACCACAGCGGTGAGCAGGAGAAGGAATCCCACCGACACTGCAGCGTCGGCGAGGTTAAAAACAGGAAATGAGCCGACGGCAATAAAGTCGGTTACTTCATGGGGCGTCGCCAACCAGCGGTCGACAACATTCGCCACCCCGCCACCGAGGAGCAAGCCAAAGCCCCACGTGGGAAGCCCACGATGCGCCCGCAGGCCAACACCGAGCAAACCAACGGCCACCACCAGCGTCACGATCGCCGTCACCATCGGGAGGCCGTGACTGAACGAGAATGAAACGCCCGTGTTGTATTGGAGGCGCCACCACAGCGGCCCGGCAACGTGCGTGCCGTGCGCCGCCACCGATGAACGGGCCCACCACTTGGAAAGTGCGTCAGCGGCGGTCACCGCCAGAGCGACCACGGCGACAGTGCTGTTCAGTGACCTCAAACGTTGGCGCGGCACGTGGTGCACAAGAAGGCGGGCAACTGGTACCGCAGGCGATCCTTCAAGATAGCCTCGTAGCACTCGTCGCAGCGGCCGTAGCTACCATCAGCGATACGGGCCAGCGCCACGTCGATTTCAGCAACCTTCAAGCGGTACTGAATAGCCGACTCCTTAAGCTGGTCGCGCTGGATGTCAGAAGCAACACTGCTGCCGTCCTCGTCGTCGTACTCCAGGCGCTCACGGTCAACGAGCATCTCGTCAGCTTCCGACTCGCTAGTCGCGATCATCGCCTGCGTCTTTTCGCGCTCTTCCTGGAGCAGGCCAGCGAGTTCATCCAAGAACTTCTGGTCCTTCTCGTAGGGCTTCGAGTGCATCTTGGCCTCAAGGGCCTCGCGGCGCTTGCGCTCTTCGGCTTCGCGCTTTTCAATGCGCTTGCGCTCTTCGGCCTCGCGACGCTCCGCCTCTTTTGCCTTGCGAGCCTTCTCTGCCTCGATGGCCTTGCGCTTGGCTTCGGCTTCCTTGAGCTTGCGTGCCTCAGCGGCGGCCTTTTCCTTCGCCTTAGCGGCGGCGGCCTTTTCCTTGGCGGCAATGCGATCCTTGGCCGCCTTTTCCTTGGCGGCTTTGGCAGCGGCGGCAGCCTTCTGCTTGGCGGCGGCAGCCTTCGCCTTTTCTGCCGCAGCCTTCGCGGCGGCAGCAGCCTTCAACTTCAGGGCCTTTTCCTTCGCCGAGGCACGAGCCTTGGCTTCCTTTTCCTTCGCGGCCTTAGCGGCCGCGGCAGCCTTCTGCTTGGCCGCTACTTCCGCGGCCTTCTGCTTGGCCAATGCGTCCTTCGACGTCGGGCGCGATGATGTGCTCACTTTTGTTGCAACTGCTTTCTTGGCCAAAGCCTTGGGGGTGGGGGTTTTTGTTGCGGACTTCTTGGCGGGCGCCTTAACTACAGCGACCTTCTTGGCGGGCGCCTTGCTGACGGCAGCCTTCTTGGCAGGTGCCTTTAC
>DAINRA010000012.1:5364-37376 GCA_036742195.1 Acidimicrobiales bacterium | reverse complement strand
CGACCTTCTTGGCGGGCGCCTTGCTGACGGCAGCCTTCTTGGCAGGTGCCTTTACGGCAGCGGACTTCTTTGCGGGAGCTTTTGCGGCAGCGACCTTCTTGGCGGGTGCCTTGCTGGCGGCAGCCTTTGTGGCTGGCGATGCCGCCTTTGTGGGGGTAGCCGCCTTCTTGGCGATTACTTTCGCGGGTGCCGCTTTCTTGGCGCTAGCGGCGGTCTTCTTCGAAGGCATACTCTCTCCCTTTCACTACACGAATTTGTGCGCGCCGAGACTACCAGCGCGTGGCGCCATTAGTTCCCGTTGTCTTCGCGAGGCGGCGACACAAAGTCACCGATCGTTGGACGTGGCGCCGGAGGTGGCGTCGCTGGGCGCTCAGTGAGCAACGTTGGTGCTGGCGCTGGGGCCGTGGCAGGTGCGGGCGTTGGGGCTGGTGCGGGCGCCGGAGCGGCGCTGGCGGTAGCGACTCGCATGGAGTCCTCGACCCAGCGGTGCAGCTCGCTCAGCACTGCGGTGACGCGCTTGCGCTCCGAGTCAAGCTGACGCGTCAGGGCCCCGACGTCTTCGCTGAGACGCTGCTTCACCCCATTCAAGCGCTGCACTTCGTCCTCGGCGCGGCTGCGTGCCTCGTTGATAATCTCGCGCGCACGCTCCTGGGCGGTGGTCGTAAGTTCGCGAGCCTTCGCTTCGGCCTCGTTCTGGGCCTGGTCAATGAACTGCTGGGCCATTGAAATCATGGCGGCCACTTGCTCGGCGCCCGACGACGACGCAGTGGGCGTGGGGAGAACGGCCAACGGGGTCACTGGAGCGGCCACGGGGGCCGGTGCTGGCGCGGGCGCACTGGCGCCGTTCTGCAGTTGCACAATGCGCTCAGAAGCCTGACGAAGCTGCTGGCGCAGCTGGGTCAACTCGTCACGGAGCGCATCGACCTCGACGGCGGCCTGATCCAGAAACTCGTCGACCTCGTCGACGCTATAGCCACGCATCCCTTGCTTGAAGGAAACGTCCTTGATACGGTCCAGGGCCGATGGTGTTGGTGCAGTGCTTTCCATGCCCTCAACCCTACAGCGCACACACCACGAAATCGTGGCTATTGCCTAGAGATACGCCTGCAAAATACGCAACACGATGATGGCCACCCAGACCGACAGGTCGATGCGCACGCCACCAAAATTCGGTGCGGGGAGAATCTGGCGCAAAGGCCGCAGCACCGGATCGGTGAGGGTGTGCAGGGCTCGACGAATCTGCTCGACCCACGAGTGATACGAGGGCGGGAACCAGCTCATCAGCGCGTTGGCAATCAACACGTCGATGTAGAGCGAAATCGCCAGGGAAAGCAGACCCATGAATTAGATCTGGTCGTAACGAGCGGTGAGGATTTCCTCGCGCACCGCAGGCGTGACCGTGATGCCGACGGGCAGCACCAAGAACACCGTCTGGGGCTCGACCTGGTTGATCTTGCCGCCCAGGGCGTAGATGGCACCGGCGGTGAAGTCAACGAAGCGGCGACGCTTCGAGGGGTCGATGCGGTGCAGGTTCAAGAGCAAGGGGCGCGACTGCTTCAACAAGTCAACAACCTGATTGGTCTCGTTGAAGTTGGCGGGGGCGACGACGGGGATGTCGGCGGCGTTGTGCACCGTGCGCTGCACGCTCGCGCCACCCGCAATGGAGGTGGGCCGTGGCGCTTCGGGCTGACCGTTCTTGTCAATGAAGTTGATGCCACTGGGACGTGGCGGTACCGGGCGCACTGGCGTGGAGAAGGGAACGGGCTCACGTGGGAACTCGGTAGCGCGGACCGGCTCTTCGTAGCCCCGGGGTGCCGGCTGCTCAAAGCCGACAACATCCTCTTCAACGAGGCCCAAGAAGGCCAATGCCTTGTGGAATTTCTGATTCATTGCACTCTCCCCTGCGGAACTCCGTTCCTCTATGTTAGGGCAGCGCGACAACACCCTCTCTCGGCCCAAATAACAAGCGACCCAAGCGAATTTCGGTGGTACCGAGCGCACAAGCGAGTTCAAAGTCGTCGCTCATACCCATCGACCGCTCCGTGATGGCCAACTCGTCGGCCAAGGAGCCAACGGTTACAAAGGCCTCGCGAGCCCCGTCAGAGTCCGGTGGTGCCACCACCATCAATCCCCGCACCGTGAGCCCGCACGCTCGGGCCTCGGTGACCAACGCCGGCACCTCGCTGGCGGGCGCACCGTTACGCACCTCGCGGCCCGTAGTGTCGACTTGGATGTCGATTACGGCGTCTGGTCGAGCGGCGGCGATTTTGGTGATTTCCTTGACACGCGAGACACCACTGATCACGCAAGCTCGCGCAGCGATGCGGGCAATCTTGTTGGTCTGGAGTGCACCGAGGTAGTGCCAGCACATGTCGACGTCGTAGGAGAGGCGTGACTTTTCCTCGAGTTCATCGAGGTAGTTCTCCCCCACGTGCACCAGTCCGACCGCGCCCGCCTGGGCGACCACGTCGGCACCAAAGGTCTTGGTCACCGCCACGATACGCACCGAGTCGGGGTCTCGCCCCGTGTCGGCTATGCGTGTGCGCACCGCCGCGAGATTCGCGGCGATGCGTTCACGAAGTTCGTTATCGGAGGAAGCTTGGGAGGTCGTCGTCATCGCCCAAGCCCGCGAAGTTGTCATCCGTGGTCTCGGCAAAGATGCTGGCGCGAGGGCTCTCCACGAGTGAGGCAACGGGGCTCGACGTCGTGACCGACTTCGCTGGCTGCACCGCGTCGAAGCCCGCGGCAATAACCGTGACGCGCACGGCCTCACCAATGGACTCGTCGATGACCGAACCGAAGATGATGTTGGCGTCGGGGTGCGCAACGTCGTGGATGATGCTGGCCGCGTCGGTGATTTCCGACAACGTCACGCCAGGGCCACCAACAATGTTGATCAAGATGCCACGGGCACCGTCGATTGGTGACTCGAGCAGCGGCGACGTAATGGCGGCACGCGCGGCGTTGACGGCACGGCCCTCGCCGGTCGACATACCAACACCCATGATGGCGGTGCCGGCATTGCGCATGACGGTGTTGACGTCAGCGAAGTCGGTGTTGATGAGACCCGGCACGGTGATGAGGTCGGTCACACCACGAACGGCGGAGAGCAGCACGTCGTCGGCAGTCTTGAAGGCGTCGAGGACGGTGGTCTCGGCGGTCGAGACGGTGCGCAGGCGGTCGTTCGGGATGACAATCAGGGTGTCAACCTTTTCGCGCAGCGCCTGGATGCCCTTCTCGGCCTGCGTGGCGCGGCGCTTGCCTTCGAATCCGAAGGGGCGCGTCACGACGGCGATGGTCAAAATACCCATGGCGCGAGCGACGTCGGCGACGACGGGTGCGGCGCCGGTACCGGTACCGCCACCCTCACCAGCCGTGATGAACAGCATGTCGGTGTCCTTCAGGGCGTCTTCGATTTCGGCACGGTGGTCTTCCGCGGCCTGACGTCCAATTTCGGGGTCCGAGCCAGCACCGAGGCCGCGGGTCAGCGAGCGGCCGATGTCGATCTTGAGGTCGGCCTCGGAGAGCAAGAGGGCCTGGGCGTCGGTGTTCGCGGCGATGAATTCGATGTTGCGCAAGCCGGAAGTGATCATGCGGTTAACGGCGTTCACACCACCACCACCGACACCGATGACCTTGATGACTGCGTGGTAATTGTTCTGGCTCAGGCTCATGAACTTCCAACTTTCTGCTTCGATGTGTTCTAATTCGTTCGGTACAACGCACTGCTTCGCACGTCTGCCTGCACGCAGGCTCGTTAGCGACTCATTCTAGGACCAATTTGGACCGAAATACGGCTATGGTCCCGAAACTGCCAATTCTGTTGGCACCGTCACGTCCACGACGTCACCGGCGTGGAGCGTGGTGCTCTTGATAACTGAGGCCATTGCCACGAACTTGGCGTGCAATTTGCTGGTGTCACCCAGCAGAAAGCTCACGGGCGTCGTGAGGGCAATGGTCACGGAGCCAGACGATGTCACCGAAATAGTGCGCACCTGCGATCCAAAGGAGGCGGGAATCTGCGACGCCACTGCTACGGCATTGATGGCCGACGACTGATAGGGCCAGCCAGAGGTTGGGCCGGAAGTGGTCAGTGTGGGTAGATTGACGGTGGCCGGCGCCCCACCGAGGTCCGAGCCGGTCGCCGAGACGTAGACCCAACTCCCCTGCCACTTGGCCACGCCCACGGCGTAGGTTTCGTGGACCACAATCGACAGCGTGTTCGGCCAGTGTTTGGTGACCACGGCCGACCCCACCCAGGGAAACGACTGCATCTGCTTTTCGAGACCGGCGGTCGACAGAGAAATCATCGACGGATGGGCGTGAAGACCGAGCGCACTGGAAATCTGCGTCGTGCTCTCGTGGGCGTTGCCGGTCACAGTGAGGTGCTGCACCCGAAAGAAGGGTTGCTGAAGAATCCACTGACCACCCAGGACAAGTACCGTCACGACGACGGCACTCACGAGGGTGACCTTCAGCACTCGTGGTGAGCGCTTGGGGGCCTCACGGCGTGACCGCGTTGCCGGCTGCTCGCTGCGCCCTCGGGTGCGCGTTGGCGCGGCGTGATCGCTACGACGTGACGGAAAGCGACGACTCATAACTGCTCCTCACATCCCACGAGGCGGGTCTCCGCCACGAGGGTAATGCCAAATTCCTGTTCAACCCGGCGGCGACCTTCACGCATGAGGGCCAGCACATCCGCCGCCCTCGCCCCTTCGCCGGCGATGATGAAGTTGGCGTGCTTCGATGAAACCTCGGCTCCACCGTGGGTCACGCCCTTCATCCCGACCGCCTCTAGGAGCCGTCCGGCGGAATCATTGGGTGGGTTGCGAAACACGCTGCCCGCGTTGGCTCCCCCGGGCTGATGTGCACGGCGCCAGCGAACAATCTCACTCAGCATCTCTCGCCCCTCGGCCTCGTCACCGCGTGTCAAGTGCAAGGTGGCGCTCAGCACCACGTCACCAGCTCGTATCGCACTGTGGCGATAGCCGAAGGCCAATTCGGCTGCCGCCAGTTCGATGATCGCACCATCGCGAAAGAGGCGTACCGACACCACCGCGGCGGCCATGTCGGACCCGTGCCCACCAGCGTTCATCGCCACCGCACCACCAATGGTGCCGGGCACGCCAACGGCCCACTCAAAACCACGAACACCATCAGCGACCAATCGACGAGCCAGCACGGGGAGGTCGGCGCCGGCGCCACAGGCCGCCACCACGACGTCACCCTCGTCACGCCAGGTGCTCTCAGTGAAGTCGCCGCCGAGGTGGATGACGTCGACGTCAACCGTGCCGTCCGCAACGAGAAGATTTGAACCATTGCCGACCACGAGCACCGACGAGGAACGTGCACCTAAGTCCTTCATCGTGTCGAGGAGCTCTTGTTCACTCCCGCAGACTGTCAATGACGTGACGGTGCCGCCCACGCGGTAGGTCGAGAAGGCGGCCATCGAGACATCGCTGCGGCGTCGGGTCGTCATCGCGTCAGCCCCGGCAGGTCGTCAAGAACGGTGGCGATGTCGCCAGCGCCAAGGAGTAACACGATGTCCGCTTCCACGGTCGCGAGCTGGGTGCGAACGTCGTCGAACGTCGGAGCGTAGAACACGCCGTTGCGGCGAGTCGCCAGCGGTGTGGCGACGTAGGCACCAGTAATGCCCTGAGGATTCGCCTCTCCGGCGGTGTACAGGTCAGCAATGACGACCACGTCGGCGCCGTCAAAGGCGGGAGCAAAGCCCTCGCCGATCGCCACGGTGCGCGTCACGCGGTGCGGCTGAAAGATTGCGGCGATGCGCTCATAGCCGAGGTCCTTGGCGCACTGAATCGTGGCCGCGATTTCTCCCGGCAAGTGGGCGTAGTCCTCGACCACGTCCATTGTGCCAAGACGCCCACGCCGTTCAAAGCGACGCGGTGCTCCAGGGAACGCCGCGAGACCGGCGCTGATCGCCTCAGGAGCAATGCCCACCTGGTGCGCCAGCACCGCCACCACGGCAGCGTTGGCGACGTTGTGGGCCCCGCTCACCGCAAGTGTCACCGAGATCTCCTCGTCACCCTCGAGCACAAAACTGCTGCCGTCTCGGTGCGTTTGTTCGTCGCGCACGCGCCACATACTCGGCGGCTCACGCCCAACGGTCACGGTCGAGCGCTGCGCTCGCTCGTCTACGTCGCGCGCACCACTGTCATCGGTCCACAGCACCACGGGCCCCAAGGTGCGCTCCACGAGTGACACGAAGGCGTCGCGCAGCGCGTCGAAGGTGCCGTAGTGGTCCAGGTGATCCGGCTCGACATTTAAGACACCCAGTGCATACGGACTAATACGACCAAAGGTGCCGTAGCTTTCGTCGACCTCGAGCAGCAGCTCACCCGACGTACCGTCGTGACCGTTTCCACCGAGCCCACGAACTGCTGCGCCAAGCAGGCGACTGGCGTCGCGGTGGGCGGCGGCGAAGACGTACGCCATCATTGACGTCGCCGTCGTTTTGCCGTGCGTTCCGGTAAGTCCCACCACGCGATAGGCCTCACCAAGGGCCTCGAGCAGTTCGGCTCGCTGGAGTAACTGCGCGCCGTTCGCACGGGCCGCCTCGATCTCAACGTGATCGAGCGCAACGGCCGGTGACCACAAGACGACCGCAGCCCCCTCACTGTGCGAAGCGTCGTGACCAACGAACACCGTGACGCCCCGTTCCCGTAAGGCATCAATAGCGGCGGACGCTTGAGCGTCTGAACCGGTGACGACGAGTCCACGCTCGTGCAAAAGGGTGGCGACGCCACTCATACCGGCGCCACCAATACCCACAATGTGGACGCGAGTTCCCGGCGCGAGCATCATGCCGACACCTCACGAATCGCTGCCGCAATGGCGTCGGCGGCGTGGGGCCGGCCCAATGCCAAGGCGTTACGTCCCATCTGCTCCGACGTTGGTGCATCCAGCAGCGTTGTCAGTGCGGCGGCCAAGGTTGTGGCACTCACGTCACTGTCACGGATCATGACGGCCGCACCGGCCGCCACCAATGACTGCGCATTGGCCGTTTGGTGATCACCAGGAGCCCCCGGTAGTGGCACGAGTACTGAGGGGATACCAAGAACGGTGAGTTCGGCAACTGTCGTAGCACCAGCGCGACAGACCGCAGCGTCGGCCACCTGCCACCACGAAGGCATATGTGCGAACGGTTCAATCCGATAGTCCAGCCCAGTCGTCTCGGGGCGTTCGGCGACAACCCACGAGGCATCGCGTCGGCCAGTGATGTGGACCAAGGTGATGTCGTTTCGCTCGCGCCACGTAGACGCCAGCGCTGACACGGCGCGGTTCACACTCGCGGCCCCGAGTGAGCCCGTCATGACGACAACGACAGTGCGCGATGGATCAATCGAAGGCAACAACGCCGCTTTGGCAGCTTGACGCGCAGCAACCGAACGATCAACCGCGACAATCTCGTCACGCACGGGAGCGCCGGTGACGACAATTCCGGGGCCCTGCTCGCCAAGGGCTTCACAACGGACGGTGGCAAAGCGGGCCAGCAGGCGATGGGTCGCCGGCGGGGTTGCGTCGAGGTTGACGAGGAGCAGGGGGCGGCGCAACAGCACGGCCGCCAGTGAGACTGGGAATGAGGCGTAGCCACCAACGGAGACCACCGCCCGTGGTCGCCAGCTCGCGACGAGCCCAAGTGCCTGCACGAACCCCAGGGCCAATGCCCCCGTTGCCACCACGTTGTCGAGGAGCGCCCGCGGCTGCAGTGAACGACGAATGCCTCGCCCGGGCAGCAACGTCAGCGCGACAGGCCCGCCACCGAGCAGGCTCTGCTCTTGCCCCCGGCGACTGCCCACAAAGCGCAGGTCACTAGCCGGCACGCCCGAACGGTGCAGTGCCTCGGCGATGGCGCTCATGGGAAAGATGTGCCCACCCGTACCGCCACCGGTGATGACGATCGGACGCGCCACTAGTACCTCGGACGCGACGGGCGCTGGGGCGTGCGCGGCGGCGCGGCACGGTGGGGTGCCCGGGGCGTGAAGGAAAAGAAGGGCGGCAGTGTGGCGGACAAGACCAGGGGTGGCGCGGCTTCGCGCTGCTTGGCGATGTTGCACAACAGACCTACCGCCGAGAGTTCCATCACCAGCGAGGTGCCACCGTAGGAGACGAAGGGCAAGGGTACGCCGGTAATTGCCCAGAAGCCAACGATGGAGGCGATGTTGATGATGGCCTCTACCGTGATCCAAGTCGTAATGCCAACGGCCATGAGGCGGTAGACGTCATTCGGGCAGCGCTGAATCATCTTGGTCGCCGTGATGAGGAACCACACAAACAAACCGACGACGACGAGCGTGCCAATCAGTCCCATTTCTTCACCAATGATGGCGAGAATGAAGTCGGTGTGGGGATTCGGCAGCAGCCCCCACTTCTCGCGGCTGTGACCGTAGCCCAGACCGAAGAGACCACCCGCACCGAGACCAATTTTGGACTGCAGCAACTGCCACCCAGCGCCGGCCGTGTCCTGGGCTGGGTGAAGAAAGGCCGTGAAGCGAGCGCGTACGTACTGAAACGGATGCGTCATAAGTGCAAGGACAAAAAACGTCACGCCCGCTGCCATCGTCAACACGAGCTTGCGTGAGGAAACACCAGCGGTGTAGAGCATCATCAGGGCAATGGCCACCACGATGCTGGCGGTACCAAAGTCCTTACCGCCGACAATCAAGAGCACGCCAAACCCAATCGGAAGCAAGACTGCGATGAGTCGCTGTCCGTTGCCGATCACGGTGCTGAAGTGGGAAATGAGCACCGCGAGGCCCACCACGGTCGCAATCTTGAACAACTCAGATGGCTGCAAGTCGAGTCCCGCCATGCGGATCCAGCGACGCGCACCATCAACCTTGGTACCACGGACGTCGACGTAGGCCAACAGCACCAGCGCGCAGGTCAAGGCAACATACACGAGTGAAGGGCGCATGATGGCCTTCAGTGGCACCGTCATCATGAACCAGAAACCGATTGCGCCGACCCCAATCCACAGCACCTGCATCTCCATGATGGAGAAGGCCGAACCGCTCACTGCGGCCTGCCCTTCCGACGCCGATGCCACGGCCAGGGTGCCACAGGTCACCAACAGAACGATGTTGATCAGCATTGCGTTGATCAACTTGTCACCGGTGGTGTGCACCCGAGGGAAACGATCAAAGAGACTCATGCCACTCCCGCAATCTTGATGAAGTCACTGTAGAAAATGCCGAGGCCCAGCGCGGCGAGCAGTCCGGCCAGAATCCAGAACCGAATAATGACCGTGATTTCCGGCCATCCGCGCAGTTCAAAGTGGTGGTGGAAAGGGGCCATGCGAAAGATGCGACGCCCAAAGACCCGGTAGCTAAACACCTGCAAAATCACTGAGAGCGTCTCGGCGACGAAGAGTCCGCCAATGATGGGCAGCAACAAGTCAAGGTTCATCAAGAGACACAGCGCACCTAAGCCGGTGCCGATCGCCAGCGACCCAGTGTCGCCCATGTAAATACGAGCCGGTGCGGCATTCCACCACAGAAAGCCAAGGCAGGCACCGACCATCGCCACCGCAACGAGACCTAAGTCGAGCGAGTCGTGCAGGTGGTAAATCCCAAAGTGGCGATACTGCCAGTAGCCGATGATGGACAACACCGTGAAACAAAAAGCCCCCGAGCCGGCCGCGAGGCCGTCCAGGCCATCGGTCAGATTGACGGCGTTGGATGTGGCCACGATCACAAAGGCGGCCAACGCCATCCACCCGAAGACTGTCAGGTTCCACCCAGGGAACGTCACGCGGGTGAAGGACAGGTGGATTGAGGTGTGGACCCAATAGATACCGGCGGCCGCGAATCCTCCGGCAATGAGCAACTGGCCGGCAAACTTGCCGCGCTTATTCAGGCCGAGGTTGCGGGCGTTGCGAATACCGATGACGTCATCAAGGAAACCCAGAGCGCCGGAGGCCACCACGACGGCAACGACAAGGTACCCGCTGCGGGTAAAGGGGAGCTTGGTCCACAGGTGCCCACAGATATAGCCAATGACGGTGGCGGCCACAATCACCACGCCACCCATGGTGGGGGTGCCGGCCTTCACCTGGTGGGACGCGGGGCCGTCTTCGCGAATGCGCTGGCCCATCGACCGCGCCACGACGAATCGAATCCAGAGTGGTGTCATCAGCAGGGCAATGAGGAATGCGGCGCCGCCGGACTTCATCAAACTCAGCATGGCATCCTCACTTCAGCAGTTCTCGAGCAACAGCGCGGTCATCAAAGGCTAGAACGTGCTCACCAATAATTTGTGTCGTTTCGTGGCCCTTTCCGGCAATGACGACAACGTCACTCGGGCCAGCAATGTCCAACGCTCGGGCGATAGCGTCACGGCGGTCAATGACCCGTTCCACCCGCGATGGGTCACAACCCGCAATCACCTGATCGATAATGGCAGCGGGGTCTTCCGTGCGCGGGTTATCCGACGTGACGACCGCCACATCGGACAAGGTCGATGCAATGCGGCCCATGTCGGCACGCTTGGTTGTGTCGCGGTCGCCGCCGCAGCCAAAGACCGTAATGATGCGGCCCTCGTGCAGTGTGCGCACCGTTGTCAGCAGCCGCTCCAAGCCAGCGGGCGTGTGGGCGTAGTCCACCACCACCGTCGGGCCCGTCGAAGAGACCAACTCACAACGCCCAGGAATCGGTGTGACGTGGGCCATGGCGCGCGCCAGTTCGGCCTCGTCGGCCCCGAGAGCGGCCATGGTCGCGAGGGCCAGCAGGGCGTTATCGATGTTGTAGTCGCCAATGAGCGGTGAGTGCACCTGGTGCCCACGCCAGAGAAAGTCGGTTCCGGTAAGCGACGCGTGCGTCACGGCAGCGTCGTTACGACGCACAACAGTTACGGGCAGCGATGTCGCTCCCCGAAGTTGGTCACCGTAGGGGTCGTCACACCAGATGACGGCACGCGAGGCAAACTCCGGCGTGAAGAGTTTCGCCTTGGCGGCAAAGTAGGCCTCCATCGTTCCGTGGTAGTCGAGGTGGTCGTGCGACAGGTTGGTAAAGACCGCCACGGCAAAGTGCACGCCAGCCACGCGTTCTTGGTCGAGTGCATGACTCGACACTTCAAGCGCCACCACACTCGGCGACGGTGTAGTCGCCGTTGCACGAATGGCGGCGAGTGATCGCCAGAGCTCGGGCGGAGCAGGGGTCGTGCGGGCGTTCGTCAACGTGCCAATCGAGGCACCATGCCACCCGAGTTGGCGCGACAGGTCGGCGATCAATGTGGCGACCGATGTCTTGCCATTGGTACCGGTCACACCGACGAGCTGCATATCGGAGGCGGGCCATCCCGTCACCGCTTCGGCCGCGTGCCCCAGGGCCAGACGCAAACGCTGCGGGGTCACCACCACGACGGGCACGTCGCACGCAAGTGCTTCGGTTGCCACCACGGCTACCGCACCATTGGCGACAGCCTGGGCAACGTGGGCAACGCCCGACGTCGTGGCACCGGGCACGGCGAAAAAGAGGGCCCCGGGCGTGCAGGCTCGCGAGTCAATCTCCACACTCACCACGTCAATCGCGGCGGTGGCGAGATCGAACGTCAGGTCGTCAAAGAGTTCGCCGAGCTGCATCAGGTCACGTCCGAACTGAAACCGGCTTGGCCCTTCAATGGCTTGACCATAGTGCCGTTCGAGGGGATGTTGTAGTGGTGCAGGGCGTAGCTCATGATCTGCTGGAAAACCGGAGCGGCCACCGCACCACCGAAGATTGTCGTCGTGGGACGTTCAATCACGACAATGATCGAGAACACGGGGGCGTTCGCGGGGGCGAAGCCCACGAAACTGGCGTTGTACTCCCCCACCAGCAACTTGTCGGCGTGCGGGTTTGGAATGGTGGCCGTACCGGTCTTACCAGCGACCTGATACCCGGGAATGATCGCGTTCGTTCCCGTTCCGGCCAACACCACCTGCTGCAGCATGTGGTTCATGGTTTGCGCTACTTGTGGCGAGAGCGCCTGTCGACTGACCGACGGGGCGGTCGCCACCACGGTGCCCGTTGGCTCGACGTAGGCACGCACGAGCTTGGGCTCCACGAAGACACCGTTGTTGGCAATCGAGTTGTAGGCATTCAGCACCTGAATGGCCGGCACGGCGTCGACCTGACCAATCGGGAGCGCCACCTGGTCAGACGCGTACCAATTCGCCGCATCGACGAGAAGTCCGGCCGTTTCACCAGGAAAGTTCACTGACGTCAGTTGGCCGAATCCCATGCGCTCCACCTGGGCCAAAATCTTGTTCTCACCGATACGGGCACCAACTTCATAGGTGCCGATGTTGGACGACTGCGCAAGAATTTGTGTGGCACTGAGATGTTCAAGACCGTGACCTTCGGCGTCGTGGAACACGCGGGTGCCGACAACCACGGAGTTGGGAATTGCGAACACGCTCGACGGGGTGATGGCACCAGCCTGCAGGGCGGCAGAAAAGGTGACGACCTTGAAGACGGAGCCGGGCTCGTAGGCCTGGGTGAAGGGCAGATTGTTAATCGTCTGCTCGATGCCTGGGACACCAACGTTGCGTCCCCACGCGGGTACCGGCCCTAAGACTCCAGGATTGGTCTGGGTGTTCACGAGAGACGCATCAGCGAGAATTTCGCCCGTCTTCACGTCCATCACAATGGCCTGACCGGTGATGCCGTTCACCGCGTGCAGCTGCGCCGCCAGAACGTGCTCGGTGACAAACTGCAGCGAGTTGTCGATTGTGAGTTCGAGGCCAACGCCGGGGTGCGCCTTCTTGATCACCTGGGTGTACGTACTGGGCAGCGCAACACCGGTGTTCTTGTCTTCGTAGTCACGCGAAAGCCCATCAACACCGGCGAGCATCGTTTGGTACTGGTATTCAAGGCCCGTGGTGCCCTTGCCGGTGGCGTTGGTACCACCCAGAATTGACTGGGCCAGCGTGCCGTTGGGGTAGGAGCGGGACGCGGAGTCAAAAACGTTGATACCCGCGAAGGCCTGCGAGGCAATTTCACGCCCCAACGTGAGCGGAAGGTTGGGGTTCAAGATGACGTAGCCATTGTGTTCCGACAACAGTGCGGTCAACTTCGCGACCGGAATCTGCACCAAACCACTCATGGCGGCCGCTTCCTTGGCGGGATCTTTTATCTGGAAGTCGTCGGCGAGAATGAACGATGTGGGTTCCGAGATGGCCATGGTGTGGCCGTAGCGGTCATAGATTCCCGCACGAAGTGCCTTAATGGTCTTCTCGCTTCGCACCTGGCTCAGCGACTGCTTCGCAGCGGCGCTGTGGTCAGCGACTTGCAAGACGACCAGTCGCAGTGCGAGCACGGCGAATATGGCGAAATAGATCAGGTGAATCAGTCGAATGCGGCGCCAGCGCTCGCTCTTGGCGGGGGTGGCGGTGGAGCGGGGTCGCGCGTGAGCGGAGGTGTTGTGGGTGCTCACCGCTGCGTCCTTGGCGTGACCGGTGCGTACCCAGAGAACGTAGGCAATGGCAGGGTCGCGTCAAGTGACGTCGACGGAACTTGGCTCACGGTTGTGGGCTCAACAAGGTGCAGCGTTTGTGCGTGAGTGGCGACGGCGCCAGGTGCCGACAGCGCACTAAAGGAGCTCAGCTGAATCGCGTAGGCCGACTGGTCGTTCTGGAGCGTGGTCTGCAGGTTGTACAAGTCGACCTGACGCTGACCATCGAACAACATGCTGAACGTCATAATGCCAAGGGCGACCGCCATCACCACAATGCTCGCGCGGTAGGCGCGGGGCATCCCCGTACGCGTGACGGGGGTGCGAACGGTACGCGTCGACGTTGGCGTCGTCGTGCGCGGGCGACGGGTACCCGTCGTCGTCGTGGGTGTACGGAATGTGCGCGGGAAGTTAATGATGCTCATGGGGCAACCTTTCGGGCAACGCGCAGCCGAGCGGAACGGGCGCGAGGGTTTGATTCGATTTCTGCTGCCGTGGCCAGCTGCGAACTGGCACGGTCCACCGTGGCCAGGGCAACGGCGCCGCAGACGCAGCCCAGGGCGTGCACGCAGGTGCAGCCCCCGGTCGCCCACGTGGCAAACGTGCTCTTCACCAGACGGTCTTCACCCGAGTGGTACGAGATCACGGCGAGCACACCGTCGGTGGACAACACCTGCAAGGCCCCTGCGAGCCCTGCTTCGAGTTGGCCGATTTCATCGTTGACGGCAATGCGAAGAGCTTGAAAAACACGGGTCGCAACGTGGCCCTTGCGGCGTGCGGCCATGGGGACGACGCGTTCAACGGCCGCCGACAGTTCATCGGTCGTTTGCGGACAGGCGGCGAGCACCGACTTGGCAATCGCGAAGGCGAAGCGATCCTCACCATTGGCGCGAAGCAGACGCGTGAAATCATGAAGATCGGCCTGGGCGATGTACTCCGCGGCGGTCAATCCCGTGGTCGGATCCATACGCATATCGAGTGGCGCATCGGCGCGGAAAGAGAAGCCTCGCGAGCCTTCGTCGAGCTGGTGCGAGGACACACCGAGGTCCATCAAGACACCCACGACCGGTGCGCCGTCAATCCATGAATCGTTTTCACGGACAACGGTGGCGATCTGGGCAAAGGTCGCAGCCGCAATGCAGAAACGACCGGCGTACGGCGCCAGCGTTGCGGCGGCCGTTGCGCGCGCTTCGGGGTCCCGGTCAATTCCGAGGACACGAATGGTGGGATTGGCTGCCAGCAGCAGGGCGCTGTGGCCCCCGCCGCCAAGTGTGGCGTCAATAACAACACCACCGTCGATAGCGCTCAAGAGGGCCACCACTTCGTCGGCCAGGACGGGAACGTGATACTCCCCGCGCTCCACCGGCAGCCTTTCAATGTCGCGTTCGGAGGCGCAGGCGGAGATTGCCCCTCCCACTGCTGACATTGCCAGGCTGCTCATGGATCGCGGGCGAAAGAGTGAAGGGCTAAGCGTCATGGCGGTCCATCTTCAAAATCGACGCACCGGGAACTTCAACGCGGTTGCGCAGACGCTCAGGGTTCCAGATTTCAAGGTGGTCAATGGCACCGATGATGACCACTTCACCGTCGAGCTCCGAGTCGGTGCGCAGCACCGGCGGCACCACGAAGCGGCCCTGACGGTCGACATCAACGTGAGCGGCGAGCATGGCCCAGTAGCGGCTGGCCTCGAGGCCACCCTCTTCCTCGCGCTTGGCGACGAAGGACTTCGCCTTCTGCTCGAAGACTTCGATGGTGTAGATCGACACGCAGCCACCAAGTTCTGGTGAAAGGTAGGCACCCGCAAGGAAATCGGGGCGGTACTTCGCGGGCATGATGAGTCGACCCTTGGCGTCAAGCGTGTGCCTCGCATCCCCAACGAACAGACTCATAGCTTCCTCACAGGCGCTCCACTTTGCGCCACTGCGCACCACATTAGCACCAAATGCCACCACTTCCCTCCACCAAAGGGGCAAATCCCGCCACTTGGCATCAAAAAACGGCGTGGGAATCCCCACGCCGTCTCACTGAATTTTTAAAAGTGCTGGTTAGGCCAGCAAAAAGAGCTGCCGGAAGGATTCCGGCGCACTCAGGTGGCGTAGCTGCGCCACCAGGTCTTCGGCATCGAGGCCGAGGAGGTCGAGCTGATGATGCCCAAGCGCATCACCCAAGGTCGGGGCAGGCTCACGCAAAAACATCAGCAGGTCGATCGAGGGCGAGGCGTGAAACACCGTCGATAAAAACATGCCTTCGCGAACACGCCATTGAGTCAGGCCAACTGCCTTGCGATTGTCGATGAAGATCTCCCCAGGGCCGCGACCACTGAAGCAGGCCACGCGATGTTCGGGCTCATCAATGACATTGCCGACGTGCATCGTGGCGGCAACGCCCACTGTCGAGAGCGCGATGCGCCACCACTCGCCCACCATGTATGAGCACTCGTGAATGTCGACGCGCCAGCGGGGGTCATCGCGTGGGATCCACCAGTCGACCCAGGCATCACCCGGTTGCAGCAACACGGCCCCGCCGCCACCTCGGCGGCGGCGAAGCGGGACAGCACCGGCCGCGTCGGCGAGTATGGCGTCCGACTGACTGCCGCCCAACACGATGGTCGGTGCGCCCAGACGAATCGAGAACATGGTTGGGTGTTGGAGTTGGCGAAGCGTGTCGTAGTCGTACAACTCTTCGATGTCGAAGCTCATGATGCCTTTGGCAGAAAGGGGGCCCACAAGGGGTCAGGGTCAGAAAGGTGACGCCAGCGCCACCACGGCCCCTCGGGAGGTCGCGGTTCAAACTGTAATCGCCAGCCAATTTCTGACAGCAGTCGATCGCTCTTTTTCATGTTGTCACGGCGGCAGCACGCCACGACGTTCGTCCACTCGTGACGCCCACCTCGACTGCGAGGCACCACGTGGTCGATGGTGTCGGCGGGACCATGGCAGTAGGCACAGGTGTAGTTATCGCGCAACAACAACGACCGTCGCGTCAACGGCGGTGTCCGCATCTTGACCGGGATGCGCACCATGTCGTGGAGACGAACAATGGAGGGAATCTCGACGTTCATCGACGGTGAGTGACAGACCGGTGGATTCTCGGCGGTGGCGATGGACTCGGCCCGGCCGGCGAGCAACAAGACGACCGCGCGACGTTCACTCACCAACTGCAACGGTTCAAACGTTGCGTTGAGGAGAAGTACGCGGCCCATAGTGGCTTACGCTCCCACTCGTTGTCGCAGTGACCAGCGGGCGGCGTCGACCACACCTCGTGGATCAAGCTCGCCCGTGGTGCCGGCGACCGTGGTTATTCGAAACTTCCAGTAGGCGTCCCCGGGGAGTGGCAAGAAGGGGGCGGAGCGCCACCACGCATCGCGGCGAAGCCGCCAGGCTGCGCGTGCGAGAACGGGAACCGCGGAGGGATGACGAAGCATGTACCGTCCGAGACCGGGCGTCCAAAACTGCTTCATTCCGAGAAGTGCCTTCCGACGAGTGCTGCTCCAAGAATAGGTCCATCAGCCCCAAGTCCGGAGCGCACTACGGCAATATCTTTCGCAAAATCCAATGTCGCGACCGACCGCGCGTGTTGGGTTGCCTCGGCAAAGAACTCATCACCGAAGCCGAGCGCCACCGAGCCCGCGACGAAGCAATGCGTGAAGTCCAACACTGCGGCCAGCGAGCCAATAGCTCGTCCGACAAGCTGGGCAACGCGGACGCGAACTTCAACTGATGCTTCAGCCGGCGGCCGCCCCGTCATCTGGGCGATGGCCCACCCCGAAGCCTCTGCTTCGAGGCATCCGCGCGATCCGCATGAGCACGCGCGCCCATCGGGGACCACCGTGAGGTGGCCGATGTGTCCACTGTTGCCACTGGCACCGTCAAGAAGGCGACCATCGAGAACCAGCGCTCCCCCAATGCCGGTAGAGACCACCAACGAGGCGTAGTTCACTTGCCCTTTCGCGGCACCAAAGTGCCCCTCGGCGAGAGCGAGCGCGCGGACGTCGCCGTCAACCGCGACCTGAAGACCGGTGGCACGAGCGAGCTCGTCACGCAGGGCGAGGTTTCGCCACTGGGGGATGTTGAGTGGTGACACCCACGACCCGCCTTGCCCCATTGGCCCGGCGCACCCCACACCGATCGCACTGACGTTCTGGTCACGTCGCAGCGCTTGCAGCATCGACACAATCTCCGCGAGCAAGTTGTCTCCCGCTTCAGCGACACCGACACGCGCACGAGAAAGGATTTCTCCCGAGGCGGTGACCACTGCGCCCTCCGCCTTCGTTGCGCCGATGTCAAGCGCCAGGACGGTCGGTGCGAGGCTCGACATTACGGACGAGAGCGGAACTTATTCAATGCGTCACGAAGGCCACGCAACGGGCCTCCGACCGCCGAGGCGTCATCGGCATTGGTTCGCCGTGTGAGGTCACGCCACGAGGCACGACCGATGCGACGGATATTACGTTCAATGACCACCGCCGAGACAAACATCATGGCGACACCCACAATGCCCACCATCACGCTCTGCACAAAGGCAACCAGAACAACGAGGCCCAGGAGAAAGGTCAAAATCGCCCAGCGCACGCGGCGCAGGGAGTGTGAGTACACGTTGGTCTCTCGAACGCTCTTGGCGAACTTGGGGTCCTGCTTGGACAGCGACTCTTCGAGTTCCGCCAGGATCTTCTGTTCATGTTCTGACAGTGGCATCTCAACTCCTTCCTCGCACTACGAAGCGTACCCGCTCGCACGGGGTTCGCTACCGGGCTAGAGCAAGGGCTCCGATGGTACCTCCGCGCCCTGGTCGGCACCATGGTGGATGCTGGAACGTAGGCGGATTTCGGGCAGGGTCAGCGATAAAACAAGTGCCAGCAGACCCACGGGGATTGCCCAGAGGTAGATGCTGGAAATGCTCTGCGACAGGGCTTCGCGGATAAAGACCAAGGCGCTCGACGGCAGCCGTCGCAACTGCGCCGGCGTCATCGACGAGAACGATGGCAGGCTGCCATGGCTCGCGTACGCATGGAACTTGTGCGCCAGTTCGTTGGTGAACAACGCGCCAAAAACGGCCGTGCCGAACGAACCACCGATGGATCGGAAGAAGTTCGCGCCGGCGGTTGCCGCACCAACGTCGGACATGTCCACCGCATTCTGGACCGCCGTGATCAAGATCTGCATCACCATACCGATGCCAACACCCAAGACCAGCATGTACAGGGCGGTTAGCAGCGACGACGTGGCCACGCCGATAGAGCCGAGGAGTCCGAGGCCGACGGTCATAATGCCGGTGCCGAAGATGGGAAAGGGGCGGTATTTCTTGCCCTTGGCAACAAGTTGGCCCACGATGATCGATGCGCCAAAGAGGCCCACCATCATGGGCAGCAAGCGAAGACCCGAGTTGGTCGGCGAAACACCACGCACGTCCTGGAAGTACAGGGGCAAGAACGTGAGCGCGCCAAACATGGCGAAGCCAACGACAAATCCGATGGCCGAGGCCGACGAGAACACTCGATTCGAAAACAAGCGAGGAGCGAGAACCGGCTCAACGCTTCGGCGCTCCACCATGACGAAGGCAACGGTCAACAGCACGCCGCCAATCAGGAGGCCTAGCGACTGAGGCGAGCCCCACGCCCATGAGGATCCGCCGAGAGAGGTGAACAAAATCAACGCGGTGGATGCGAGGGTCAACAAAAAGAAGCCGGCGTAATCAATAACGTGCTTCACGCGCGTCGCCGCATTGGGCAGGGCGGTCGCCGTGACCACGAGGGCGATGGCGCCAAAGGGGATGTTGACGAAGAAGATCCAGCGCCAGCTCCAGTATTCAACGATGAATCCACCGAGCAGCGGTCCCAAGACCGTTGCCGCACCAAAGACGGCACCGAAGAGCCCGGAGTACTTGCCTCGTTCGCGGGGCGGGACGACGTCAGCGATGATGGCCTGTGCGCCCACCATCAATCCGCCACCGCCGAGGCCCTGAATGGCTCGGAACACAATCAACGTAATCATCGATGTCGCGAAGCCGCAAAGAATAGAACCGGCCAAGAACAGCACAATGGCGCCTTGGAAGTACACCTTGCGGCCGTGCAGGTCGCCGAGCTTGCCCCACAGCGGGGTCGACACTGTGGAGGCGAGCAAGTAGGCCACGACAACCCAGCTCAAGTGGCTCGAACCGTGGAGGTCGCCGACAATGGTGGGAAGTGCGGTCGAGACAATCGTGCTGTCGAGCGCCGCGAGCAGCATGCCCAACATCAGGGCACTCATGATCCAGTAGAGGTCGCGCTTAGCGACAGTGGACGTGGTGGTTGAACTCATTGGTTCCCTCCAGGCAGTAGGGCCGACGTAGCATCGGGGCCTATCGAGCCTACCGGCTCGCTCTTAAAAAGTTTGCCTACAGCGCGAGGCCGATGGGGCAACTCACACCCGTGCCACCGATGCCGCAGTAGCCATTGGGGTTCGCGATGAGGTACTGCTGGTGGTAGTCCTCAGCGATATAGAACGGGCCGGCGGGCGCGATCTCCGTGGTGATGGCGCCATAACCACTGGCGTCGAGTTGTGCCTGGTACACCTCGCGCACGGCGAGGGCCATCTCGGCCTGCTGCGGTGACGTGGTGTAGATCGCGCTGCGGTACTGCGTGCCGATGTCGCCACCCTGTCGATACCCCTGTGTGGGGTCGTGGTTTTCGAAGAAGACGCCCAGAATCTGTGCGTAGGAGATCACGGTGGGGTCGAACACCACCTTGACGACCTCAGTGTGCCCGGTGAGACCGGTGCACGTCTCTTGGTAGGTCGGGTTCGGGGTGTAGCCACCTTGGTAGCCCACCACGGTGTTCACCACACCAGGTGTCTGAAAGAACTTGCGCTCGGCGCCCCAGAAGCAGCCCATGCCGACGTACGCGACTTCGGATCCCGCGGGCTCATCGGTCAATGCGCAGCCAAAGGTGAGGTGCGGCTGCGTGACAACCAATGGGGTGTCTCGACCCGGAAGAGCCTGCTCAGGGGCGACCATGAATTGAGGAGAACGCATGTCTCCAGATTAGGAGGCGGCGGTAATTCGCCGACCACCTACGCTAGAAGCCATGGCGCAACGCACACTCACCGCTCAAGAAGTTCTCGCCGCTCTTCGCGAGGAGGGGCGCCGCATCACACAGCCCAAGCGCGCCGTTGTCGACGTACTGGTCGCGAGCGACGGGCATCAGACGGCCGAAGCAATTACCACCGCCGTCCAGCGTGAATCGCCCGACGTCTCCCCCTCCACGGTGTACAGGATTCTCGAAGAGCTCGAGGAGTACGCACTGGTTGAGCACACCCACGCTGGGCATTCAGCGGCGGTCTACCACCTGGCGGGCCGTGAACACGGTCACGCCACCTGTGAGCATTGCCACGTCACCTTCGAAGTCCCCGGCGAACTCTTCGATCGGTTCAGTCGCGACCTTCGCGTCGCCACTGGCTTCACCTTGGATCGCCACCATGTCGCGCTCTCGGGCCTGTGCGAAGAGTGCGCAGAACTCGTAGGGTGAGGGTGAGCACATGCTAAAAATCGACCACCTCTCAAAGCGCTACGACGACACTCTCGCGATCAATGACCTCGATTTCGAGGTGAAGCCCGGCGTCGTCACGGGATTCCTGGGACCGAATGGTTCGGGAAAGTCCACCACCATGCGCATCATCATGGGTCTCGACCGTGCGACGTCCGGATCGGCCACCATCAACGGGCAGCGCTACCAGGACCTTCGCACACCACTGCGTGAAGTGGGTGCACTCTTAGACGCCAAGGCAGTCAACCCGAAGCGGAGCGCTCGCAACCACCTGAGGGCGCTGGCCGCATCGAACAACATTCCCTTTCGTCGCGTTGATGAAGTACTCGAATTCGTCGGTATCGCTTCGGTCGCTGACAAGAAAATCGGTGGCTTCTCACTTGGCATGAGCCAACGACTGGGCATTGCGGGCGCGCTGTTGGGCGATCCGCAAATTCTCTTGTTTGACGAACCCGTCAACGGACTCGACCCCGAAGGGATTCGCTGGATTCGCGATTTCTTCCGCTCACTCGCCAAAGAGGGCCGGACTGTCTTCGTTTCATCGCACCTGATGAGTGAAATGGCGGTGAGCGCCGATGAAATCATCGTTATTGGGCGTGGCCACTTCATCACCTCCGGCTCGGTGGATGAGCTCACCAAATCGGCCACCGGATCGGTCCTGGTTCGCAGCGCCGACACCCCCGCCCTCGTGCGCGCGCTGAATGACGCCAGCGCACTCGAAACATTGAACGATGGCGCCATCGCGGTCTCCGGCCTCTCGGCCGAAGCCATCGGTGAGATCGCCCTCGCTCAGGGCATTGCGCTGCACGAACTCACCCCGCAGCGGGCATCGCTCGAAGAGGTCTTTATGGAACTCACGTCCGACGCCGTTGAATACGGACAGCACCGAGGAGTCGAACAATGAACCCCACCGTGTGGTCCGTCATTAAGTCAGAGTGGATTAAATTCCGCACCGTTCGCTCCACGCTGATTGGCTTTCTCGCGCTTGTCGTCTTGACGTTAGGTATTGGTGGCCTAGTGGCGCTGGCCATTAAGTCCCACATCAATGATCACGGTGGCGAGGGTCGGGCGGCATTCGACCCGACCAGCGACTCACTGGTTGGCCTCTTCTTCGCCCAGTTCGCCGTGGGCAGCATCGGTGCACTCATGATGACCTCGGAGTACGCCACGGCCTCGATTCGCACCACGTTAAGTGCCGTGCCGAAGCGCGTTCGGGTCATTGTCGCCAAGTGCGTCGTCCTCTTCGCGTCATTCCTCGTCGTCGGTGAAGCCACCGTCTTGGGCGCCTTCACCATCGGCCAAGCAATCTTCAAGGGTGCAGGACTTTCCACCACTTTGGGTGCACCGGGCGTTTTACGGAGTGTCCTGCTGGCCGGCCTCTACTTGGCCCTGCTCGGGCTCTTCGGCTTCAGCCTCGGCTTGATTGTCCGCACGACCGCCGCCAGCATCATTATCTACGCCGCCGTCATGTTGATTATTCCGATCATCACGAACTTCTTGCCCTCGGCCTGGCAGAACGTCTTAAACAAGTTCTTGCCGTCAAATTTGGGTCAGTCCATGATGAGCCCCCTCGGCACCGCCCACAGTTTTTCGGCTTGGGTGGCCACCGTGATCTTGACGGCCTACGTCGCCGCACTCGTGGCCCTCGGAACGGTGCTGTTCGTCCGACGCGACGCATAGCTCGCTCGACGACCACTTCATCGAAATAGTTACTCCGGGGTTACCGGACGAGCACTATGAATTGGCCCCTCGAGGCCTGAGCCACCCTAGAAAAATAAGGGGTCTGTGGCATAATTGACACCCATGACTGATACGAACGTGACCTCCAGCGCCCCCCGTGATGACGACTTCGACGCCCAGTTCTACGGCGAAGGCCTGCCGGTCGGTCTGCCCACGTTCGAGCCCAAGGTCGGCGCTCACCTGACGAACCGCCGCAAGGTCAACAGCCCCAAAGAACTGCTCGAATTTCAGGAGTTGGTGAACTTCAAGCCCAGCAACGCCGCCTGGTCGATTCGCAAGGACCTCATTGGTCTCATTCGCCGCGGCAGTGCTGGTGAGTCCGACGAGTCCTACCTCGACAAGCTGCGCCGCGAGACCAAGCGCGGCAAGTCTGAGTCCTCGACCTACGGCCTCGCGACCGTGGGTGGCCACCAGATCGTCCTCTACGCCATGAACTGGGACTTCTTTGCCGGTTCACTCGGTGTCGTCTCCGGCGAAGCCTTCCAGGCTGCCGCTGACTTGGCGATTTCTAAGAAGCTGCCCTTCGTCAGTGTCTACGTCTCCTCCGGTGTTCGCCAGCACGAAAACTTCGCCGGCCTCACCCAGATGACCCGCATGGTGGAAGCCATTCGTAACTACAAGGAGAAGGTTGCCCTCCCCCAGGTTGCCGTCTTGCTCGGCAACGTCTGGGGCGGCGTCTCCGCCTCGGCGGTGCCGAACGCCGACCTCATTGTGGCCACCTCCGGCACCGACTACGGCTTCGCTGGCCCCAACGTGATTGAAGCGTTCGAAGGCATGAGCGTGCCTGAGGGTTCACAGAGTGCCGAGGCGAACTTGCTGGACCGCAATATCGACGTGGTGCTCAAGAACGTGCCGGAACTCGTTGAGTTCCTCGGCAATCTTGTCACGACGACCACGCGACCCGACCGCCAGCACCAGCTGCCCGCTGACGCGCGCCCCCTAGTCCGCAACGTTGCTGCTCCTGACGCCCGTCGCACCTTCGACTTTGGTCGCACCGGTATTCACGGCCCCACCTTCGACATCGACAAGATGGCCGAGTTGGTGCGCCCCACCCCGTCGCGTACGCCCAGCGAGGACCCCGCCGACGCACTCGTCGAGCGCTACCAGGACCTGATGACCGACGCGAACCGCATCGACCTCGAGTTCATCGCCCGCTACGCCTTCACCGACACGCTGGCGCTCTACAACTACATCGCCGAGCCCAATTTCAAGCGCTACCCCGCCGTGGTGGGCGCCATTGCCCGCATCGGTGACCAGCCCTTCGTCATCGTCGGTACCCAGCCCTCGTACCAGCGCATCGGTGACACCGTGGTGAAGCGGCCATCAAACCCCGCCCCAGAAGACTTCGACTACATGCAGCGCATCCTCGAGCTCGGTGAGCGCCTTGGTCTACCGGCCATCTTTATTACCGACACGCTGGGCGCCAAGCCGACGCTCGAGAGCGAGCGCCGCGGACAGTCCCGCGCGATCGCCAAGGCCATCTACAGCGGTATTGACTACTCCCAGCCCGTGATCACCATTGTCGCCGGTGCCCTGGGCTCCGGTGGTGGACTGGCCACGACCCCGATGGCCGACCACGTCATCATGCTGGAAAAGGCCATGGCCTTCGTGGCCGAACCCCGTTCCGCCGCCTCCATCCTCTACAAAACGGCCACGCCGTCACACGAGCAGGTCAAGGTCACCGTCTCCACCATGCGCTCCACGGCCGCCGACCAGCTGGACCTCGGTCTGGTGGACGAAGTGGTGCCGGAGGACGAGAACCCCTTCGTTACCGTCGCTCACCTGCACGCCAGCATCCTCAAGTCCTACACCTCACTGGCCCAGCTCTCGGAAAAGAAGCTGCGCCAGCGCCGCGCCGACCGGATCCGTGGCCTGCGCGCCTTTGAACTCATTACCAAGTAATTAGTTCACGGGATTACGAACACCGCACTGGGTGCAGTGGTAGTTCGTCGCGGCCCAGCACACCTGATTTTCGGTGCGGCAAAAGGGGCAGACCGGATAGTTGTAGCGTGGCGTGCCGCACGAGCAGCGATCCACGTGTGGGGTGCAAGGAATACTCATGCCCGCGACCCTAGAACTGCATTGTCACACCAGAAAACGAAACATCCCCGGCCACTAGGACCGGGGATGTTCAATACCGTCGAGCGGTACCTCGTGGAGCGGACGACCGGGCTCGAACCGGCGACCTCGACCTTGGCAAGGTCGCGCTCTACCAACTGAGCTACGTCCGCGAGGAATTCCCAGTATAGCGGGATTCGCCAGCACTGACAAACGCAGCGCTAGCGGCCAGAAGACCCAAAACCGCCTTCGCCACGTTCGCTGGCGTCGAGTTCGTCAACCTCAAGGAATGTCACCGTGGGCACCGGCAGGACTACGAGTTGGGCGATACGGTCCCCCACCTGCACCACGTAGTCGTTGGTCGGATCAAGGTTCACGAGCGCCACCTTCACTTCCCCGCGGTAGCCCGCGTCGATGAGACCGGGTGCGTTGGCGCAGGTAATGCCGTGACGTGACGCCAGGCCCGAACGGGGCAGGACGAAGCCCGCGGTGCCAGCGGGCAAGGCCATGGCAAAGCCCGTCGGCACCATGGCGCGACCACCACCGGCGGCGAGCGTCACCGATGCCACGGCGACGAGGTCGCAGCCCGCATCGCCTTCGTGCGCCGCTGAAGGCAGTACCGCGTCGGGGTGGAGTCGGCGAACTGAAATCTGCATGCCACGAGACTAGTTCTGCCCCCAGTGCGCTGGTCATTCCTCACTAGGCTGACACCATGCTTGCTTGGATGGACTTGGAAATGACGGGCCTTGAGCCCCACCGACACGTGATTGTCGAAATTGCGACGCTGCTGACCGACGATCACTTGAACATCGTGGCCGAAGGGCCCGACCTCGTTCTCCACGCCACCCCGGCAGAACTCGCCGAGATGGGTGAGTTCGTGACCGACATGCACACCAGTTCAGGACTGCTGCCCCACATTGTGGCCTCAACGGTCTCGGTGGCCGAGGCCCAAGCGCAGACGCTGGCCTTCCTCAAGGAGCACGTCACAGAGCCCCGCAGCGTGCCGTTGTGCGGTAACTCCATCGGCACCGATCGACGCTTCTTGCAGGAGTACATGCCCGAGCTGGAGGCCTTTTTCCACTACCGCAACGTGGACGTCTCGACCATCAAAGAGCTCGCCAAGCGCTGGAACCCTGAGGTCATTGCCGCCAAGGAAGAGAAGGCCACGTCGCATCGCGCCATGGACGACATCCGTGAGTCCATCGCCGAACTCGTGCACTACCGCAACCACCTATTTCTCCCGGCCACCACGAGCGCCGCGAAATAACAACGGCGGCCACCCGAAGGTGGCCGCCGTTGTCTGCGAAACGCGACTTACAGGTTTGGCTGTGGGGTCGTGCGCAGGTAGGGCTTCACGCGGGTGAAACCCTTCGGGAACTTCGTGGCAGCCTCTTCGTCGCTCACCGAGTTGACGATGATGACGTCCTTGCCGTTGACCCAGTTGACTGGGGTGGCCACCGAGTAGCCAGCGGTCAGCTGCAGCGAGTCGAGGACGCGAAGCACTTCTTCAATGTTGCGGCCCGTTGACGCGGGGTAGGTCAAGGTCAGCTTGACCTTCTTGTCTGGTCCGATGATGAAGACGCTGCGCACCGTCAAGGTGTCGTTAGCGTTGGGGTGGATCATGTCGTAGAGGTTGGCGACCGTCTTGTTCTCGTCACCAATCAATGGGAAGTTGAGGTCCGTCCCCTGGGTCTCGCCGATGTCGGACTTCCACTGGTTGTGGCTCTCGACGTCGTCAACCGACAGGCCGATGATCTTGGTGTTGCGAGCGTCAAAGTCACCCTTGCGTGCCGCGAAGCCACCAAGCTCCGTGGTGCAGACCGGGGTGAAGTCCTTGGGGTGCGAGAACAACACGCCCCAGCTGTCGCCCAGCCACTCGTGGAAAGAAATTGTGCCTTCGGTGGTTTCCGCCGTGAAGTCGGGGGCCACGTCGCCAAGACGAATCGCCATGGTTGCTCCTTGTAGGTAACAGTGTCAACCACTCGGCTGACGTTCACAGTGTAGCGGAAAAAAAGTAATTGTTGCAAAAACCTATGGGAATTGTAGAAATAGTGGTCAGTCACGAGTTGTCGGTCTGGGAAACTAGATAAATGTCCACTTCCCCCGTTGTCGCCGCATTCGATCTTGATGGCACACTCACCGAGGGTGGCAGCGTCTTTCACTGGCTGCGCGAGGTAGCCGGAAATGGCGCCGTTTTTCGCGCCGCACTCCCCCTCACCCCGGCCCTCACGGTCGGCGCTATTCGCGCGGGCCACTGGGCCGATGACGCCAAGCAGCGCCTCTTTCACGCTGTACTACACGGTCGCTCACTCGAGGAGGTCACAGCGGTAAGCCGTCGCTTCATTCTCGACCACCTAGCCCACGAAGGTCGACCCCACGTCACTGCTCGCCTGCGCTGGCACGTCGAGCAAGGCCACGACGTTGTGCTGGTCTCAGCTTCGCCGCAGATCTACGTCGACATCCTCACCCAAGAGTTCGGCATCGCCGGCGGTCTCGGTACCCGACTGGCGGTAGAAGATGGCCGATTGACGGGCTACTACGACGGCAAGAACTGTCGCGGCACAGAGAAGATGCGCCGGCTCAGCGCCTGGATTGCCGAACGCAACTACCCCAGCGCACCGACGATCTACGCCTACGGAAACTCCCGAGGTGACCGTCGTCTGCTCGCGGGGGCAACGTATGGTTTTGACTGCGGCAAGCTCGGTCGGTTCGGCGCACTGCGGATCTATCCACCGCTGCCTACGACTGGCGAATAACGGCGCCGAGCTCCACCAGGCCGCCTTCGCGACCGTTATAGGAGACCTGCATTGAGGCGACCTTTTCGCTCCACGCCTTGACGTTGGCGCCACGTTCATCGACAATGCCGAAGTTGAGGTCGTAGACCCCGTCGAGCAACGGCACGTTTGGCAGTTCCACGCTCACGGTGTTCGCACCGGGACGCAGCGTCACCGGGGCGCTCATGCGATCCGATCGACTCACGAGGACGCCCGTGCGCGAGAACACTTCCAGCAGTGCGTAGCCGCTGTAAGCGGTCGCTGACGTGATCTGCACGTCAAAGTGCACTGAGGCGCCATTAGCGACATCGAATGAACCATTCGGGGTGGTGACTGAGTCGATGGTGACGTCGCTCACGTCGCCAGCTTCCTGATGCGCGACGGCATCCTTCATCATCGCGTCACGGAAAATTGCGAGTGAGTCGGCGACCGGACCGTTGGCGATCATCAGGCCACTGTCCAGCACCACCGCACGGTCACACAGCGCGCGCACCTGATCGGCCGAGTGCGTCACCAGCAAGATGGCGCGGCCCTCTTCCTGGAATCGGCGAATACGGTCGATGCACTTCGCTTGAAAGCGTTCGTCACCCACGGCGAGTACTTCGTCAACGACCAGAATGTCGGGATTAACGTTGACCGCCACAGCGAAGGCCAGTCGCACGTACATACCCGAGGAGTAGAACTTCACCTGGGTGTCGATGAAGTGCTCGATTTCCGAGAAAGCGACGATTTCGTCGAAGATCTCGTCGATGCGCTTCTTCGAGAAGCCCAGCATGGTGCCGTAGAGGTAGATGTTGTCGCGACCCGACAGCTCCACCTGAAAACCCGCGCCCAGTTCGAGGAGGGCGGCGAGGTTTCCGCGCAAGCGGATCTCACCCGACGTGGGCTGCAGCACGCCACAGATCGTCTTCAACAACGTTGACTTACCCGAGCCGTTGTGACCAAGGATGCCGACCGTCTCGCCGGCGTCCACCGTGAAGGAGATGTCCTTGAGCGCCTGGAAAATCTCCACGCGACCAGAGCGCGGGTGAAGGATGCGTTCCTTGAGCGACTGGTTGCGCTCGTGGTGAATCTTGAAGGTCTTGTTGACGTCCTTGACTTCAATAACCGTCGTCATCACAACTCCGATTCAAAGTTGCCTTCGAGTCGACCGAAGATCGACAGCGCCAGCAAGAAGAGAATGATCATGACGCCCAAGCACTCCAGGTTGCGCACGAAGTAGGTCGCGAGCGACCACGTCGGCAACAGGTTGAGTTGGGCGTGCGTCACCGTCGAGATGACTGACGTTGACACGTAGAAGGTGCGCTGAAAGGTCATGACAATCAACGTGATGGGATTCGCAAAGTAGAGCCCCGCCAAGTGGTGTGCGTGCAGGGGCTTGGCCAACGAGTTCTCGTAGGAGTAGACCACCGGCGTGAGGTAGAACCACAACTGCAGACCCACCGCCGTCAAGTGCTTGAGGTCTCGCAAGTAGACCGTCAACGCCGACATCACGATGGCAACGGCGGCGGTGAAGAAGTAGAGGCTGGCAAAGGTCACGGGCAAGACCAGGAAGAACTTCCAGTCGGGCGCGTGCCGCAAGGCCGCTGTGAAGAGTCCCAGCACACTGAGCTGGATCAAGAAGTAGACCACGGCCGAACCAACGTTCGACAGCGGCAGGATTTCGCGGGGGAAAGAAACCTTCTTGACCAATCCGGCGCGGTCAACAATGACGCTGGTCGCCGACATCACGCCCGCAAAGAACATGTTCCAGACCACCAGGCCCGAAAACAGGTAGATCACGAAGTTCGGGATGCCATTCTTCAAGAAGATTGAAAAGACGAGGAAGAAGATTCCGAGCGTGAAGGCCGGCGACAGCATTGACCAGACAATGCCCAGCACCGACCCCTTGTACTGAATACGGATGTCGGAGGTGATCAGGTTGCGCAGTAGTTCACGGCGCTCCCAGAGATTGGCCAAACGTTGCCCCACACCGACGCGCGCACTCACGACCCGAACCGGGGCCAAGCTCACGTCGCTGGCGTTGTGCGCCGAGGTGGCGTCTCCCACTACAGGCTCGATGACAGTGCGGAACGCTCAATCACGGCGTCGATGAAGCCGTATGCCAATGCTTCCTTCGCGGTGAACCAGCGGTCACGGTCGGAGTCGGCGGTGATGCGCTCCACGGTCTGACCCGTGTGGTGGGCAATGCGCTCAGCGAGCATGCCCTTCATGTACACAATCTGCTCCGCCTGAATGGCGATGTCGGAGGCCTGGCCCTGCATGCCGCCCATGGAGGGCTGGTGCATCAAAATACGCGAGTGGGGCAGTGAAAAACGCTTGCCTTCGGCACCGGCGCACAGCAAGAACTGCCCCATCGAGGCAGCCATGCCGATGCAGATCGTGCGTACGTCACAGGCCACGTACTGCATGGTGTCGTAAATGGCGAGGCCGTCGGTGACTGAGCCACCGGGCGAGTTGATGTAGAGCGAAATGTCCTTGGTGGGGTCTTCGGCCTCGAGAAGCAGCAGTTCAGCGCAAATGCGGTTCGCCGACTCTTGGTCAACCTGCGTGCCAAGGAAAACAATGCGTTCGCGAAGAAGGCGCTGGTTGAGGTCAACGGCCGCGAAGCCGTCCGTAAGTCCGGAAGTAATCATGCTCCCAATCTACCGTGTACCCTCAGCGAAGCGACTCCTCTCACCGCCCTAGACTGAGGAATCTTGCGGGCGTGGCGAAATTGGCAGACGCGCTGGTTTTAGGTACCAGTTCCTAGGAGTGTGGGTTCGAGTCCCTCCGCCCGCACCAATGAGCAAAGTTTTTTTCTGCTCGATATCGTTGCCAGCGCTACGAATGCGAGCAGCGTGTCGCTCGCGTCAAAAAGTTTTCCTCGCTATTTGCCCGCTGCTCTGTTAGCGTTGCTTTTGCTGTATACGCCGCGCACTGCGGTGGAGCCGATTCGACTGTTGACATATTCGTCGAGTTGGGCTCGTCCAACTTGATAGGAGTCAATATGTCTATGTCCTTTGCCGACCTCGGTGTGCCCGCCAACCTGGTAGCGCGTCTCGCCGCTCGTGGTATCACCGAAGCCTTCCCCATTCAGGAAGTTTCTATTCCTGACGCCCTAGCCGGACGCGACGTCGTCGGCAAGGCCGCGACCGGATCTGGAAAGACCATGGCCTTTGGCTTGCCACTGCTCGCCCACGTCACCAAGGCCCGCCCCCGCAAGCCCGTTGGCCTCATCCTCGTTCCGACCCGTGAGCTCGCTGCTCAGGTCCAAAAGGAACTGGCCAACTTGACCGAGGACCGCGGTCGTCGCATCATCACCATCTACGGCGGTACCTCCTACAACGTTGCGCGCAAGGCCCTCAACATGGGTGTTGACGTCGTCGTTGCCTGCCCCGGCCGCCTCGAAGACATGCTCGAACAGGGCGCATTCGACCTCGACGACTGCCGCACCGTGATCGTTGACGAAGCCGACCGCATGGCTGACATGGGCTTCTTGCCCGCTGTTCGCCGCATCATGGCTCAGACGCCGTCTGACCGTCACGTGATGTTGTTCTCAGCCACCATGGGTCCTGACGTCAAGTCACTCGTTCGCGAATTCACCAACGACGCCGTCGTCCACGACGTGGTCGGCGAAGAAGCCCCGAGCGACGTTGACCACTTCTTCTGGAAGGTCCCCCGCGACCAGCGCCCCTCATTCGCCGCTGACATCATCGACGAGTACGAGCGCGCGATCATCTTCACCCGCACCAAGCACGGCGCGGACCGTTTGGCCCGCCAGCTCGAAGAGCGCGGCATTTCCGCAGTGCCACTGCACGGCGACCGCACCCAGGCCCAGCGCGAGCGCGCACTCAAGGCCGTCAAGGCCGGACAGATCCAGGTCTTGGTCGCAACTGACGTAGCCGCCCGAGGCATCCACATCGACCTGCTGCCCGTCGTCGTTCACTACGACCCACCAGCCCAGGCCACCGACTACCTGCACCGTTCGGGTCGTACCGGCCGCGCCGGTGCCACCGGTGTCGTCATCTCCCTCGTGGGTGAAGACGCCATCGGACAGGTCAAGCGCCTACAGCGCGCCTTGGGTGTACCAACCTCAATCGAAGTCCGCGAAGACGCGCCGGCCATCCGTTTGGGTGCCGTCGACGACGTGGCAGCGACCGAGCAGCTTGACGACCGTGGTGGCAAGGGTCGCTCCGAGCGCCCACGCCCACAGCGTGACTTCGGCGAGCGTGGTCCTCGCTCCTTCGAGCGTCGTGACCGCGACGACCGCCCACGTCGTGACTTCAGCGAGCGCGCCCCACGTCCGGCCCGTGACTTTGGCGACCGCGCTGAGCGTGCACCACGTGACTTCAGCGAGCGCGCCCCGCGTCCGGCCCGTGACTTTGGCGACCGCGCTGAGCGTGCACCACGTGACTTCGGTGAGCGTGCCCCACGTCCGGCCCGTGACTTTGGCGACCGCGCTGAGCGTGCACCACGTCGCGAGTTCT
>DAINRA010000012.1:0-5264 GCA_036742195.1 Acidimicrobiales bacterium | reverse complement strand
CGTCCGGCCCGTGACTTTGGCGACCGCGCTGAGCGTGCACCACGTCGCGAGTTCTCTGAGCGTGCCCCTCGTGCCTTCGACCGTGGTGCCGCAAGCGCACCCGGAGCTGGTGAGGCCATCGTGAGCTTCTTCAACGACGCCAAGGGATTCGGTTTCGCTACCGACGCCAAGGGCGACGACCTCTTCATTCACTTCTCGAGCATTCAGGGAGACGGTTTCAAGACCCTCGCCCAGGGCCAGAAGATCACCTTCGAAGAGGCTGAGGGACCCAAGGGCCGTGAGGCTCGTAACGTTCGTCCCGTCGGTGGCAACACCGGTCGCGGTGACCGTCGTGGTGCACCTGCGCGCAGCGGCGCCCCCGCTCGCGGCGGCCGTGAGCGTCGCTACTAATATCGACGTTTATGTCTGAGAAACCATTCGTCGAACCACACCTGGGTGACGCACCCACTGACCTCATCATCGAGGACATCATCGAAGGCACCGGCGCGGAAGCGACCACGGGCAAGCTCGTTGACGTCCACTACGTCGGTGTCGGTATGTCTTCCGGTGAGCAGTTTGACGCCTCATGGGATCGCAATGAGCCCTTGTCCTTCCCCCTTGGTGCCGGCTACGTCATCAAGGGGTGGGACCAGGGTGTTGCGGGCATGAAGGTCGGCGGACGTCGTCGGCTGGTCATTCCCGCCCACCTCGGCTACGGCGACCGTGGCGCCGGTGGCGTTATCGCTCCCGGCGAAACGCTTATTTTCGTCGTCGACCTACTGAACGTTCACTAGTCGTTCGACGATGCCGGTGGCATCGCCAGCATGCGCTGGAAGTCACCGTAACGCTCGCAGCAGATCTCGACCAAGAGTCGAAGACGCTCATTGGGGTTACTCAAACTCAGCACCTTGAACTGATCCAAAATCGCCATGGGCGTCATGGAGCAGAGCTGCCAGGCACGCTCCCACGGGTCAGTGGACATTTCGCAGTTCGTGCTGAGCACCAACTCCGGCTCGAGTTCGCTCTGGAGTGTGCGCACCGCGCGCACCGACGTCTGGGCCAGCTCCAGCAGTTCGGGGTCAATCATCACGTCGTCACAGCAGCGCTCGCTAATAACCGCACGGGGATACGGCGCGTCGGGCAGCCACGAGTCAATCTTGAAACAGTGAAGGCCCTCGACGCGTAACAGCATCTGTCCGCCACCCAGTGGCTGCGCGCCGCTGATACGCACCATGGTGCCGTACGAGGTGCGCTCGTCTCCCCCGCCGACCTCACTGCCGCGGGCAATTAAGCACGAGCCAAACATATTGGTGGCGGCGACATCATTGAGCAAAGTCTGGTAGCGATCTTCAAAGACGTAGAGTGCCATCGTCTGATGGGGAAAGATAACTGCCCCCAACGGGAACATTGGCACAATGCGCTCGCTCACGTGAGTCAGCCTAAAGGTCGCACCCGATTATGAGGACAGTGCTGCACCCAACGCGAGGAGTGCACGGGCACGGTGTGAGACCGCATTCTTCTCGGTCGGCGTCAACTCGGCCAACGTGCGTCCGCCGAGTTCCGTTGGCGCAAAGACCGGGTCGTAGCCAAACCCCTCGGTCCCACGAGCAGCCTGCGTGACAACTCCCTCGAGGACGCCGTCGACGACGAGTGAGGTGCCATCGGGATACGCCACTGCGATCACGGAACGGAAGCGGGCCGTGCGCTGCTCAGCGGCGACGCCGGACATTTCGCCCAACAACTTGGTGACGTTGTCTTCGTAGCTCGCGTGCTCGCCGGCGTAGCGTGCGCTGTACACGCCGGGCCGTCCGTCGAGGGCGTCCACGAAGAGGCCAGTGTCGTCGGCCACGGCCGCGTGACCAGTCGCGGCCACCAGCGCGCGGGCCTTCAACAGTGCGTTGCCTTCGAGCGTCTCTTCGGTCTCGTCGACGTCCGGGACGTCGCTCGGGCGAGGCAGCACGGTAATCCCGAGTCCTTCGAGGATGGCCGCCATTTCCAGCGTCTTATGCGGGTTGGCCGTGGCCAACACGAACGTCGTCATCGTGGCGTTGGTGCCACGCTCAGCACGGCACGCTGGGCGTCATGAATGGCCGCAATGCCCGATGAGGCCAGGTCCAACAAGGCGTCGAGTTCGGCGCGCGAGAAGGGAGCCTGTTCGGCCGTGCCCTGAATCTCCACGAAGCCACCCGAACCGGTCATCACGACGTTCATGTCGGTGTCGGCGCGCGAGTCTTCTTCGTAGGGAAGGTCGAGCATGGCCACCCCACCAACAACACCCACCGAGACTGCGGCCACGAGGTCGCGCAGTGGGTGCGTCGTCAACGCACCGCGCTGGACCAGGCGGGTCAGGGCATCGTGCAGGGCCACGTAGCCACCACAGATTGAGGCTGTGCGTGTGCCGCCATCGGCCTGGAGCACATCACAGTCAACTGTGATGGAGATTTCGGGCATGTCTTCAAGCGTGGTGACGGTGCGCAGGCTACGGCCAATGAGGCGCTGGATCTCCTGCGTACGTCCCGACTGCTTGCCCTTGGCCGCCTCACGGGTGGCGCGGTCGGGCGTGGAGCCCGGCAACATCGAGTACTCGGCGGTGACCCATCCCTTGCCCGAATTCTTCAACCAGCGTGGCACGTCTTCTTGTACCGAGGCGGTGCAGAGCACGCGGGTGCGACCGAAGCTCACCAGCACTGATCCGAGCGCCATTTCGGTGAAGTCGCGCTCGAACGAGAGGGGGCGAGCTTGTTCGGGGGTTCGGCCGTCGGCGCGCAGGGTGGTCATAGAGTCTCCTTGTGGGGTCAACCATTAAGGGTAGTTGACGCCTTAAGGAATTTAGAAGTAGATGATCTTCTTGGCGCGTTCGACCACGTCGTCTACGTCATCGCTCCAGGCGCCGGTGGAGAGATACTTCCAGCCGTCATCGCACACGATGGTCACGATGGTGGCCTCTTGGTCGTCAGGCACGGTATTGGCGGCCTTGACGGCGCCCGACATGATGGCACCCGAACTAATGCCGGCAAAGAGACCGACCTCGGTCAAACGCCGGGTCCACTCGATGGACTCCTTAGGGCGGACCACGACCTTGCGGTCCAGCAACTCAGCCCCGTTGTTGTCGGTGAAGATGGGTGGGATGTAGCCGTCGTCGAGGTTTCGCAGGCCGTCCACCATTTCGCCACTAGGTGGCTCAATGGCCCAGATCTGCACTCCGGGCTTGTGTTCCTTCAAGTAGCGGCCAACGCCCATCAAGGTACCCGAGGTACCAAGGCCCGCCACGAAGTGCGTGATCTCTGGCACGTCAGTGAGGATTTCGGGGCCGGTCGTGCGGTAGTGCGCCAACGGATTGTTGGGGTTGGCGTACTGATACAAAAAGACCCACTCGGGGTGCTGGGCCGCGAGCTCGCGCGCCATGCGCACGCCGCCGTTCGACCCTTCGGAACCCGGTGAGTCAATGATCTCTGCGCCCCAGGCCAACAGCAGCTGTCGGCGTTCGGGTGAGACGTTGGTAGGCAACACCACCTTGAGGTGGTAGCCACGCATGCGACAGACCATGGCGAGCGCAATGCCGGTATTGCCCGACGATGGCTCGAGGAGTACCTGATCGGGCGCGCCGGGAATAAGACGTCCCTCCGCTTCGGCCGCTTCGATCAGCGACAACGCCACGCGGTCCTTGACGGAGCCGGCGGGGTTGCGACCTTCCAACTTGGCCAGAATGGTGACGTTGGGCTTGGGCGACAGTGCCGAGACGTCAACGATCGGCGTGCGGCCGATGAGATCCAGAACCGACGCGTAGCGGGTCACGCAGCGCCACCAGCTACCGCGGGCAACAAGGTGATGTCGTCGCCGTCGGCAACCGGGGCTTCGAGGCCGCCGATGTAGCGAACGTCATCGTCATTCACGTAGATGTTCAAGAAGCGGTGCAGCGCACCGTTCTCGTCGAGCAACTGCCCTTGTGTCGCGGGGTAGGCGGCGGTCAAGGTGCGCAGCACTTCACCAATGGTGGTGCCCTCAACCTCGAGGGTAGCGACACCACCAACGGCGGGGCGAAGAACGGTAGGGATGCGAAGAACGGCAGCCATGAGGACTCACTTCCGGGTAAATATGACTAACGAAGTCAACATTAGTGGTCGCGGGCTACAACGTGACGATTGCCACCGATTCTTCGGTGACTTCCCCATCGACAATCGCGTAGGAGCGAAGTTCCGTCGGAAGGTGCTGCAACGAGACCAGGACATAGTGCCAGGCGGGATCGGGGGCCTGGCGGATATCGGTCGGGCTGGGATAGGCCGCCGAGTGTGTATGCGAGTGAAAGACGCCAATCACCTCTAGGCCGTCGTCTTCAGCTTTACGGAAGGTTCGCAGCATGACCTTGGGGTCAATCTCGTAGACCTTGGCCGACGCCGCGACGTTGGGACTCGGAACAACTTCCGTCACTACCCCATCGGCCGTTCCGACGAGGAGGCCGCAGCCTTCGTCGGGCAGGGCACGAATACAGGTAGCGAACATCGCGTCACGTTGCGAAGGGGTGATGGTCAGCACGCACGCCAGCGTAGTGCCGAGGGGCCGTTGCGAGCAGGGTCGGTACGCTGGAGGGGTGGCACGCGCAAAGCAGATGCAAGAACGGCGGGCGAAAGCCAAGGCCGATACCAATGGTGACCGCGTCGTCGCCACGAATCGCCGCGCCCGTCACGACTACGACATCCTCGAAACCTTCGAGTGCGGCATGGTCCTCACGGGCTCCGAAGTGAAGTCCCTGCGCGAAGGCAAGGCCGTCATCGCGGAGGCCTACGCCCGCATCGATGAGGGCGAGATGTGGCTGTTCCAGTCCCACGTCCCGCCATGGCAGTTCGCGGTGGGCTTCGGGAGCCACGACCCAGATCGCAAGCGCAAGCTCTTGCTGCACCGCCACGAAATCAACCGCATTTTCGAAAAGACCAAGACCCAACCGCTGACCATCGTGCCGCTCAAGATGTACTTTAAGGAAGGTCGGGCCAAAGTCGAGATCGCCTTGGCCAAGGGTCGCAAGGCCCAGGACCGCCGCGAGGCCATCAAGGAACGCGACGCCAAGCGTGAGATTGACCGCACGGTCCGCAACGCCGAAAAATTCGCCTAGCCCCGTCACAACGCCGCACTACACTTGGCTTCCTGCCGTCACCCGACGGCGGACAAGGGGATGATTGGTTTCGACATCTGACAGCAAGGTAGAAGAAGCGAGCCGTGGTCTCCGGAGCCACGCTAAAGAGCCGGAAACAAAAAATAAACGCCAAGCCTCAGCTTGTGCTTGCTGCCTA
>DAINRA010000011.1:5600-55322 GCA_036742195.1 Acidimicrobiales bacterium | reverse complement strand
TCGACTTGGTAATCCAAGACCACACTCGATTGCGGCGCTTCTCTTCCAACACCTGAGGTGTTTCAAGCACGATCTCGATTGACATAAGCGTCATCTTAAATCGCTCCAGGCGATTCAACTGGTCAAGGGATGTGAATCACCTGGGTCGTGCCTGGTCCTCTCAGACCTCGCGCAGAGATCAAAGACTACTTTTTCGATCGCCGCTTCGGTTTAAGGAACTGTCTAATTGGAGTGATAGGTCCTGGGAGTGAGAACACTGCGGACTCGTCAGACACGTCAACGAGTTCATTCAGTACGGTTTCGTACCCCCCATAACGCGGATCTTCGGTCGTGTCATTGATGTACATATACACGAAACGAGCAAACCGTTTGTCGGGCTTCACGCGCAAAATGCGACCAAGGCGCTGCACCATCGCCCGTCGTTGCTGGGTCGTGCCAAATATGACGGCGAGGTCCGCCTCGGGCACGTCAACACCTTCTTCGAGGGTAAATACTGAAGCAATAACACGCAACTTGCCGCTCGCGAAGGCGCTCAGCATTTCGTTTCGCGCGTCAACGCTCATCTCACTCGAATGGACGCCACACTTAATGCCTTTTCGATTCAGCATTTTCGCAACGGATGTCGCTGACTCGATGCCCAAGGTGAACACCAGCGAACGATCGGCATCCTCAAATATGCCACTGAGCTTTTCGAGATTCTTCAACTTCTCAGTACTTTGGGAGAGAAGTTGCCGACGCTCAACCCACTTGCTCTGCCAGGACTTGGCGGCCTTGGCAGCGGCGGGTGAGCCATCGGCGATAAGGCGGATTACGTCGGCCAAAAAATCACTGAAGGACGTTTCGCTCGCCCCAAATTTGTGAATCAGAACGAGGCGAAGTTGAGCCAAATCGGATGACAATTCGTCATATAGAGCGCGCTCTTCCGCCGTGAATTTCGATCCGATAAAACTCGTTCGAAATGGTGAAATAACTTTTTCTTTTAACGCCTGCTCGTACCCGAGTGTGTAGACGATGGGACCGAAATAGCCAAAGAGCACTGACTCATGGAGCCCATCCATCCGCTCAACCGTGGCGGTCAATCCCAGTCGCGTGTTGCACACTTCCTCAAGGGCCCTGCGATTTTGGCTACTAGCGTATCGATGGCACTCGTCGGCAATCAACAGGCAGTTGGACCCCTTGGGTACATCGAACGACCACTGCCGACCACTGGCGGCGATAGCCACGAGGATTTCGCCGTCAGCGAGTGTTTGTTTGTGACCATTACCCAGGCGCACCACCGTGCGACTTGGAAACGTTCGACTGATCTCTACAAACCACTGGTCTTGCAAGATTTGATTCGGTACGAGAACAACAACTTTTCCGCGACGGCCAAGCTGATCGCGAATGGCGGCAATACCAACTCGTGTCTTTCCAGCGCCAGTGACAGCAGAGATAATCCCTCTTCGCTCGTGCGTAATCCAGGCAGTAAGGGCATCCTTTTGCCACTTGCGAAGCTTCAACGAGGCCATAGACGGGAGTGGGGCTTTCGAGGCAAGTGACGCCCAATTTTGGGTGCGGTCTTTCCTGGCAATCCGCTGCTTCGACTGCACAGACACTGGTTTTACAGCTTTGGCCTTTGCCTCTTTCACTGCACGAGCGTTGGTCTGTTTCTTGGAATGTGCCGTGTGGAGTTGCCATTTTGGTGGATCGCCCACCGCACGAAACACGTCAGTGTTCCCTAAAAGAACAGTCTGAACATCGGTAGCCGCCAGGTTGAGAGCCCTTGCAAGTGACGGAACCGACTGTTTGGGATTGACCGCAAGTTCAGCCTTTAACTTTGAGCGGACACTGGTCAACTCTTTCGGCGAAAGTATGCGAACCTTCATACGTTTGTAGCGTATCCGTAGAGCGAGTCTCACTTGGCTAGCGTTCAGGGCAAAACGCACAAAGTTCAAGGCATTAATGCTGGGCCCGTGGCAGCCCCGGCTGGACTAAGCAAATATTGTGCGAAGGAATTGTGAATGGAACTTAGTCACAATGAAAAGCTGCGAAGAAGAGCAATTGCGCGCACCAATTTCGACCAAAGTGCAATTCAGTAGTTGCAGACTAGAACTGCACAGTTGGAATGGCACTCGGGCTTGCCCCATTCAGAGCGGAGAATTCAAAAGTGCCGGCATACTGCAGAACAGCGGAGAGGGCGGCCTCAAGTCGATGTTGGCGATCACCATCGACCACAATAAATGGAGTCTGTTTTTTCTTCAGTACTTCCATAAATGTTGCAGTCATCTCCATCCTTGCGTCCTCTGAACTTCGAAATCCATCCTGGTGAAACGGGATGCCAGAAGGTGTCGTCAATATATAGAGTGACGCTGGTCTTCGATCTGCCAGTACGTTTGATGGTCCGTGGAAGCCACCAAGGTAACGATGATGCCAAACGCTGGTTGCAAGAGGATCTGTGTCAGCAACAATCAGCGGAGAAGCTTGACATGCTTCTTCAATAAGTCTTTTTTGGGTGGCGGCGATTTCCGTGAAATCATCACCACTCCACTCGACATCGTCCATCTGTGCATTGGGCCTCGATGTGCGCATTTTCATCAACTTTGCTACCGACAGTACCCTTCCCCACTCCGGGACAAAAGGGGCACCGAGCGCTCGAGATAGGCCAAACGCAAGAGTCGTCGTTCCCGTTGACTCTGCACCAAGAACAACTATTTTTCTTGCGAGTCCAATTCTCGCAGGAATGACAAGGTCATTCCAATGGGCATCAATCGATTGCCGACACCGAGTGCCGCTCCGACCGTCACCGTTACGATCAACCAACTCGTGAGCGGCCTCAAACCTACGTGCCAACTCGAACCCATACTTTTCTCCCGACACCACCAGATCGACGGGATCATGCGGCAGCCGTGCAAGTGCTTGTTTCATAATTGCTACATGTTGAGACCATAACTCCGGACTGTCATAGTCGACTTCAACATCGTCCATCACGCCCACCACGACCACATTCGGTCGGTCGGCAATGGACTCAGCAACCCACTCAACGCGGCTCGCTAACGGCAGTGATTCCACACTGGAAGCCATCACAATCACGGTCACTACGTCCGCGAGCTCCGAAGCTCGTTGCATCAGTGCCAAATGTCCCAAATGTGGTGGGTAGAACTTTCCGATACACAACGCATGGCGAAAATTCCTCATGTCGTTCGCCCCGGTGCCGAACTCAAGAGTGGATCAAGGTTCAGTTCTCGGCGCCATGCACGCCAGCCAATAATGCAGAGAGCAAAGAAGGCGACGTAAACGATTGAAGTCAGCCACAAATGCTTATAGATGTAAAGGGGGATGTAAATCGCATCTGCAATCAGCCAGAACCACCAGTTTTGGACTCTCTTTAAGTTGAGCATCCACTGAGCCGCCAGACTGAGTGCGGTAGTAAACGCATCAAGAAAGGGAGCGACATCGTTGGCTTTCGTGAGTAGCCAAGTAAGAAAAATAGTCGCAATTGTAACGAATAATAGGAGAGCGATGACTTCCCAGCGCGAAGCCAATCTGACTGCACGCTCAGATTTTCCATTGTCGTGAGTCCACGCGTACCAGCCAACTAAACCAAGGACGAAATAGACGATTTGTAAAGTTGCGTCGGCGTAGAGCCGTGCAGCCACGAAGAGAACGAGGAAAAACGCGTCGTTGGCAAGCCCAACTGGAAAATTCAATAGTCTTGCCTTAACCGTGAGCCATACGCACCAGAGGCCGGTTGCGAAGCCAAGAATTTCGGCGCTCGTCACATGGTCCTGACCAAAAAGAAACAGGGTCCGATTCAATGGCGCAACGGCATTGGACAAGAAGTTCAACATCTGTGTATCTCCCCAGATTTCTGTCGGCTAAATCGAGTGAAAATTGACATTTTCATTGGTTGAGAATTTTTCCTTTTGACCCCAGCTGAGAAATCACGATGAGCGAAGCTGGGGTATTCGGTACTTCAGAGTTTAAGTTTTTACCTTTGGCTCCAAGTCTTGAGATCGTAAGAACATGATCAATCAAGACGCGACGCCGTTCTTCCAATTCGTCGATCAACTTCTCGAGGTCGTGAATGCGCAATCTGTGGAATTCTGTCAAGGCACCACTTCTCGCATCCGTAAACATAAACGAGTGATCGAGCATGTCAGCACCCGACATTGCTTGTAGCCACAACTCCTCCCGGCGATTAACAAGCGTATAGAGCTCAACGCCCGCTGCATCAAGATCATCAAGCGCCTCAGAGATTTGATCACTCTTCAAATTTTTGTGCGAAATCAATTCAATTAATTCGGCCTCGATCGCATTAGTTTCGCCACGAGCGTGGCGCATGGACTCCCATTTGTTCTCGATGCCATCAAGAAGTTGCGATTCATCTTCAAAATCGAAGTCCCCAATGTTGGGTGAAGATAGGTAAATCGCAGGCTGCGATGTGATTCTCGACTGAAAAGTCCCTCGACGTTTTGGCTGAAGTCGTGGCTTCGCAATCATTGAGGAGTCCTCGACAGAGATAACAGTCAAGGAGTCGCCCTTTTTCCTGTTGCACAACCTACAGAGAATCTGAATATTTCTTAGCGAATTCGATCCGCCACGTGAAAACGGAATGACATGGTCGTATTCGATATCTTCCGTAGAGCCGCAAACGACGCAACACCCACCGTCTCGCCTAAAGACCGATACTTTTATCTCGTCAGGAATCGCCGTCCTTGACCTGGACGGCTTGGATGAATTTTGGTGGAGAAAGTCTTTGGCATCTTGTATCTTTCGACTTCTCTTTTCAATTTGCACGAGAGCAAGGGCCGTAATCGTTTCGTCGTCGAGGTTGGCATCCCCTCTGGCCCAAACACCATTTACACGGAGATATACGAATCCTTCACTGCGTGAGTAAATCAAAGGATTGGCTTCAAGAAGATCCTCATATGGGGAAAATTCTGTCGACTTACCTGGCAAAACCTTCCAAACCTTGCCTCTTACGCAGGCCAGCAAAAGTGAACTTCTTGGCTCATCAATTCCCGGTGGTAGACCCGAGCCCTCGGGTATTGATGAGGGGACCGAAGCCAAGAGCCCCACATCGAGTAGCTCAATGTCAAGACTCATACTCTTAAGACGATTGTTTTCAATTGAGTCGCTCCATCACGAGCTTTTCTACCCCTCAAAGCAAATCACTTGGCTCAATTTACAGTTTTTACGGACTCTAAAATCCAACTTTGCCCTCCCATGTCGGTTGAAATCAGTTAGACGGCAAGTAATCGACGCATACTCACAGTAAACCAATCAAATCGTCATCGGTTCTATATGTTCAGTGATTGAACTAGTTTTTGCTCATAAAATTCTGGTCGTTTGGTGCAGACCCCCTGCACTATCGAATTGAAGAAGCTATTGCCGACCGTAGTTATGACTCATGGCAAACCAATAATCGGAAGGTTTCCTCTGGTGACCGCGCCATTATTTGGAAATTCAGCAAGGGAACTGGAACCAGGGGTATCGTCGGCTTCGCTGTGGTTGAGACCGATCCAGAGCCCTCTATTGACCACCCGTCTCCCTATTTCCAAATTGGTCACGAGCCATCGACGGAAATAGTGACCAGAGTCAACCTTCGCTATATTCCCCACTTCGAGCTACCAATTTGGTTTGGGCCCACCACCTCTCAAGTCCTCGGCAAGCTCTCGATATCCCGAGCTCACGGCGGTACCTGCTTCGAGGTGAATACAAAGGGATGGGAAGAAATAATCCTTCTTCTGGGAAGCGAGCCTGATTGGTCATGATGCTCGGCCACGCTTCAGCACCTCTGCGTGCGAGTTTGGCCTTTTCGGTTCATGCCTTGCGAGTTTGAATCGACATTCGCCGTAGATGACATGTCTGCCGCTGCGATTTCATGCACTCATGAATAACCAAAATGAAGTGAAGCCCGTGATCGCTACAGAGGCCCATTAGCCCCCAAATGGGGTTGAGCATAAATGGTGCGGCTGGAGGGATTCGAACCCCCGACCCTCGGTTCCGTAGACCGATGCTCTAATCCGCTGAGCTACAGCCGCATGACGCAGGGTAATAATCCTAGCAGACGCACCTACCCAGTAAACACTGGGGTTTCACCAACTAAATCCTACTGACCTCATTATAGACCTGTTAGAGGAGTCACCACCAGTGAGACCCTGTCAGCACCAGCCAATGAGTACCCAGTTGAGTACCCAGAGGGTCAATCCAGGACAACCCCGCCACTAGCAGCCCTAGCCTATTGCTTGCTCCCACTCATCACGGTGGCGACCGTGAGCGGTGCGAAGGCCGGCCTCGCTCATTCGGTATGCGCTCCATTGACCACAACTACATTGGCCTCGATATGACTTTGGTCGATATGAGGTTGATTCCTGGATATAAGGTCCGTCCCCAATGATCAGATAGTGGTCAATGGGTGTGACCGCAGCCGATGAAGCGACATTTGATTGATCACTTGGGACTTTGACTTTTGCCGCAGACTTCAATTGCTTTGATTGCGCCTTGGGAGACTTCTCAAATTTGGTGATTACCCCGTAAACATCAACGGAGCGAAAACACTCATAGTCAACTGTTATTGGCATGCTCCGTGTCAGCGGATGGGTCCAGGTGCAGTCTGACGTCCGGTAGTTTCCACAGCCTAGAAAATACGAACCTACGTCCGGGCCGTTACGGTTTATCTGAACCAAGATCACTCCGTCGTCACAAGAGGGGCAGTACATTCGGTCACGCGCCCTAAGGCCAACGGAGAGTGGCTCAGCAGGCACCAAGTTGCGTTTCCAATCACACTGGTTCACAAGATGACGATTGCAGGCTGCGAAGAAACTGGGTTTATCCATGAACCTGTCGACGCTCTGCCTGACATACACCTTGCCTTCATTGCACTTTGGACAGGTTACGTCAGCCACGACCCCTATTTATAGCAAATATTAGGAATCGCAGCCATGTTGATCCAGAGGACGTTACAGGGTTGAGCTAAGCTCAATTACATGTCAACGTCACTTAAGCCAGAATTCTCAACGTCACTTGGTAAGGCTTACTGTTCAAGAATCGAAGACTTCGTGGCCTCTTCCACAGCGAAACGTCTGAAGGGAAAGGTCAATCTAATCCTGACTTCCCCACCTTTCCCCCTTGCAGCGCCTAAGGCGTATGGCAACAAGATTGGCGAGGATTATCGCTCATGGATCGTTGAGGTCTGTCGCTCTCTTCGTCCATTGCTTGCAGAAAACGGAAGTCTTGTCATTGAAATCGGAAACGCATGGGACAAGGGCCAGCCCACCATGTCGCTCCTACCGCTACAAACACTCATTGCCATTGCCGAAGAATCTGAGTACAACGTTTGCCAACAATTTATTTGGGAAAATATTGCGAAACTACCTGGACCGGCGCCGTATGTAACAACTAACAGAATTCGTCTTAAGGACTCGCATACCAACATTTGGTGGTACTCCCCGACAGTACGGCCGCAATCTAACAACATGGCAATCCTCACACCCTATAAAGATGGGCAGCGGAAATTAATGGCCAAGGGCTCCTATAACCACGGCTCACGACCATCGGAACACAAAATCAGTGTTGATGGTTTTGTGACAAACAATGGCGGGGCAATCCGTGGTTCTACGTTCACAGCCGACTCATCTGAAGAACAAGAAATTGGTTCTGTAATTCGAATGTCAAACACACAACGGGACAAGGGATATTACGAATGGTGTAGGTCACAAGAACTAACAATGCACCCCGCTCGAATGCCAGTCTCGCTGGCGAAACTTTTCATCCAATTTCTGACTCGTGAAGGTGACTTAGTCCTTGATCCTTTTGGTGGAAGCTGCACGACGGGCCAAGCAGCAGAAGAATTGCAGCGCAAATGGATAGCCGTAGAAATGGACTCTAATTACCTCGCTGGAGCGAGAGGGCGCTTCCTCAATACTTTGAAATAAGGCGTTAGGCGCTTAAGTCAAACGGTGGGATGATTACATCGAGAATGTCGACGTTTCGCTCCATTTTCGAGAGCAAGTGGCGTAGACCAATTTCAGCCAATCGTTTACCGCGAGTTATTGTTTCGGCCGGCGTCACACCGACTGCAAGTAACGCAGCCTCAACATTGTTGCCTTTTGTCCGAAACACGGCATCGGTGTCCCATTTATTTTGCACTGGCTTCATCGTTGGGTCTTCATCTAAGTTGTCAGGCAAATCCTCAGCTAGGGCAACAAATATTGCTGTCCGATATGCATCCTGTAGGTCCTCAAAATATCCAGTTCCCTTTAAACGCTCACAGATCTCGTTACCGTGAACCGAAATTGTGATGTTTTTTGGCTGTTGAACTTCATCAGTCACTAGAACCCACCTTGCTCTGCAACAACGGTTGACTCATTGCTATCAATCCTCTGAATTCTGTAAACCCGACCAATTTTGCCCCCCAAGTATTGAAGTATTTGCTCCTCGTTGTATTCGCCGGAGTGCATGAAAAACGAAATGTACAGCCCAGATGAAGCCGCCCATCTGCAAACAGCTTCGCGGTGACCAACGTCGAGGCTCACAAATGGAGTATCCATCAAAATGAAGCCTTCGGTCATAGCGGTCTTGATAAGGCCAGAGACTAGGGCGATGGTGCTTACCTTTCCCTGCCCGGTTGACTTCAAGTTGTCTATGTGACCATCCTGCATAAGGAGATCCACACCATAGTTTTCGTTAATGCGCAAACCAGCAAACTTGGGGTCCGAAATAATACTCATAAAGGTTTGTGAGGCGTAATTCTGCACCTTGTTCTTTATTTGCTGTGCATAGGCAACCTTGACTTGTCCCAAGAGTTCTGAAAGATAGCCATACGACTGATACTTCTTCCTCAGTGCCGGGTCTACTCCCTGACCTCGCGAAACTACCGATTTATGGACTGCTATCTCTCTGTCGCACTCTGCAATTTTCTTCTCGTAATCCTTGATTTCGTTTTCTGCAGAGTTTTTGTCTTCGTCGAGGGCCCTTATGCTCATCACAATTTCTTGTGCATTTTGGATGCCGTACAAGTCCAAATCCCTTATCTTGGCTTCGAGGGCTTGATCGGTTAGCGCGATTTGAGAACCAAACGAATCAATTTCCTTCTTGAGATTTCGAACTTCGGTCAGTGCAGCGCTATTAACGTGAGCTTGCTGCAGATGATGTTGCAGAGTCGTCAACTCAACAACATCATCACTTGTTTGGTCTTCGAGGTCCTGTAGAAGTTCTTGAACTCGGAGTGCGACGGTCTCGTCCGTCGCCTTGTCCTGACCGCAGAGAGGGCACCTGTGGCTCCGCTGCATCGCCGTCAGGAGATCCAACTCATTACGCTTCTTCGCCACCTCGACCTCTTTTTGCCGCGAGGCCTCAATACGAGAATCTGTGGATTCCTGGAGCGCAAGCAGCTTCGTTGCTAGCGGAATCCACGGATTCGAAAAGAGAACATTGCGCAACTCTTCAATCTTGAGATTCCTCAAATTCTTCAGCGAGTTTTTCTCTCCTCTCAACTGGTCCCTCGCGGAGATAAGGTGCTCGACTTCACTCGCGTTTCTCATCTCTTGCTCCATAGTGATGATTCGCGCTTCAGCGTCAGCAAACTTTTTCTTACTCTGCTCCATTTCAGAAACGTATACACTTCGCTCCTGTTCAGCCTCAACTAAGGCTTGAGAGGCCTTGGAAACCTTCTTGTCCTCTTTTGAAGCCTTGGCGATAGCTTCATACTGTTCATGTTCTTTGCTTTTCAGCCACGTAACACCTTGGCTAATGACTGGAATTGAGAGTAGGTTTTCGATTTCATTCTTGATGAATGCGGCACTCTTCGCATTGGACACCATGTCATCGAATTCGTCTTGCACCTCGCCGTCAAAGAAGAAGAAGTGGGCAACCGATCTCGCGAGGTATCGGTTAACAAAATGCGGAATGGCAGTTTCTGGCACAGGATTACCACCATCAATTCGTAAAGTCGCTTCGCCTTGTGCTCCCGAATTTCTAACTGTCCAGCGCCTCGAAAGCTCGTATTTCTTTCCATCCGCCCCCCAGGTAAGAACAACGCTCATCTCTGGATTGGCGCTAAAGGGGTTACCCTGAGATGCTTTGCGGTTGATCAGCTGCTGCGGCGGAATAGCGATTTTCTTTGATTCAGTCTCTCCATAAAGACACCATCTGACCGCGTGCTGAATGCTCGATTTGCCATGGCCATTTTCACCAAGAAACAGAATGATTGGAGAGGCTTCACTTACCTCGAAACTAATTTCATGTTCGCCTCTATAGGCCATGAAATCATTCATTTTCAGATTTAGGAGTTTCATGACCGTGCCAAGTAGTCGTTCATCACTTTACCGACTGCTTCCTCAAACTTCTTTCTCGACTCGGTATACCTATCAACCCAAAGTTCGGAGACAATCCAACGAATTTCGTCCTCCGTGAGGTCAGCGTATTTAGCCCCACCATCAGATTCCCATTGCTCTCGTCGCAATTCATGAAGGCTTAAAATTGCTGCTAGCAATACGTCGAGTGTTTCAGATGCGTCGTCCATTTTCCTAGACTATTCGCTCTCATGCTGCAAAGGAGTAGCAGACACTCGCCGAAGTTTATTGAGGTCATTTATTACCGACGGATTCATTGCCGTTCCTCCAAATTCCATGGCCCTAGTAATCTCCGCATCAACGAAGGCCTTCCCATCTTCGTCCACGACAATTAGGTCCCAAATCTCTGCGTAACCCTTGGGTCTGAGCGGATTCGCCCGGAGAACTCGGCCACGTCTTTGAATAAATTCACGCTTACTTTGAGAAGAAGCTATTAATAGACAGTGATCGATGGAGGGTATGTCGACGCCTTCATCAAGCATGTGAATCGAAAGGAGAATCCCGCCATTCTTTGCGAAATATTTGAGTGTCGAGGCTTTATCCCCCTCCATCTCTCCGTGGAAATCCAAAGGTGCAAGATCTCCAATCGCTTCCTTTAACTGGTTGAGCTGAGCAATGTCATTGCAGAAAACTATCCATGAGTTTCCATCTTTGTAATGTTTCCGAAGAAGTTCAGCCGCGACAGATATTTTGGCCTCTGCGCCTTTGAGAACATTTCCACGCTGAGCAGCCAGCAATTGGATTTTCGAGGAAGATTCGCTATCACCACTGTTCGCCAGCGCACCAATTTTTCGAGTTAATTCTTGGTACCGGATTTTTTCTTCGGGGTCAAGACCGACAGTAAGAAATCGATACCGGTATTCAACTAGAACTCCGAGGGATTGGGCATATTGGATGTCGACTACTGGGCGAAGATCTGCTCCAAACGTATCGCGAACAGTCTGAGTCTCGTCTTCGTTGTATCGCTCAGGCGTAGCAGACAGTCCGATAGTCGCGCATTTTGAGATTCCCGCAAGTAGATCCGAGTAACTAGGGGCGCCAAGGTTGTGCACCTCATCGGCCACGACCAACAGGTGTCGGCCCCACTCAACACGCGAGGTGAAGGATTCTCCCGATGCAGTGTCATTAACGGCAATTACTATTCCATCATTGCTATGTCGCCTAAAGCTGGTGATGTCACGAATTGCATCACGCCATTTTGGCCCCGGGGCTATTCCTCCCGCCAGAAGGATGCTAACTCCGTCAAATTCGGGCCTTTCTTCAAATTCCTTCTTCCATTGGCGTTGCAATCTCTCACTTGGCACAAGAACTAGAACTGCACGCTTCTCAAACCCACCTCTCCATCGGTCAATGGCTGCGAGAGCAGTCCGTGTCTTTCCAGCACCCGTAGCGAAGCATACGATTCCTGAGTTTCCCGACGTTTCCCAATCAGCAATAACTTCGGACTGATAGGGCCTCAAGCCACCAGATTTCTGATGCTTTTGCGGCACTCGGGCGTCGACCCACGAGCGTACTTCGCCGCGGACTGAATCAGGGTCTAGATCTGTATTTTGACGCCGCTGTACAAACTGAATTGCTGAAGTGAAATCAACAATTTCGAATCCGCGATACTGGTTGTTCCACATTCTCTCGAATCGCTGTTGAATGTCATTGGCCCGTGCCTCATCGTTATCGTCACGCCATGACGTGTAGACACTGAATGACTCCGAATTACGCAAGTCCATCCAGCCTGAAATCGATTCGTTGTTGCTTCCGCTAAATGCAACACGATTGCCAATTCCATCGGCGAAATTTCCAATTTTTTGATGAAAAATTCCTGACGTAATGTCCAATGGAATGGCGAACTTCAGTTCAAGACAGTTGCTCTGAATCAAGTGTGCCATCAAATCAAGTGGCTTATTTATAACCCCATCGAGGTCGAGTTGATCGATTCGCTCATTCAAGGTGGCGATACTTTGCTTGGCCGAAATTACTTCAAGTGTCTCCGCATCACCGGCACTGAGAATTGGGCTACAAATCAGGCGCATTTTCCCGCCACGAGACGAGAAGTTTGTGAAGGCATCCGTCAAGACACTCAATATCGCTGAGGAGAAGTATCCAACTGCGCGGTCATAGCGAACTGAATTTTCAAGACAAGGAATATAAAAATTTTGAAGAGGCGAATCCTCTGTGCTGTCGTATTGCGGTCTGATGGGGAGATCGTCAAGGCGCAGTTCACGAGCCATATTCACTTCACTTCACAAACATAGGAGAGGCCAATAGCAATCACGTGAAAACAATACGACAGCCAAGTGACATCAATATTTTCAAGCCGGTCAATTGGCGGGCGTAATCACCAAACCGTCTCTTCCTGGGAATTCTCAATTAGCCGCCTCGGGAGTGATTTTTAAGTTACCTAATTGTCGGACTGGGAAGGACTGACAAGAATCCGCAGCCCCAAACGGAAAATGTCGATGGGACTTTAGGAACGATCTCAGATTCAAGCCAGAATCCGAATTTGGATTAACCCTAGTAACAATCGAGCGGATTCTCACTCCTGAAATTCTTCGATGGCACACCTACCAAACCGAACAAGGAGTGAACTTGTTGGGCCTAATGAAACAATCATTACGGAATACCAAAATCAAATCCAAAAACTTGCCATCCTATTTGAAGGCCTACCAAGACGTAAATCTCAACATTCGTTCTGGCTTTTGAACTTCTTTGGTGTTCATCGATTGCATTGCAACTCCAAACACCGCTAGGTACATCTAAGTCATCGAGTCGAGTAAAGCCATGGATTTTTTTCGGCCTGAAGACTTGTTTTCACACGAGTAGCGAGTCAGAAATACCGTTATACCTGTACTTGTATGTAATGCCACTTTGCTATCTGTGCCTGGGTACTAGATATTCGGGCCATCAGCGTACTTCGGTCACTGGGGCAGTTTGATGGCGACCCGCTGATGGCCCAGCTCGGATATCAGCATGACTATTCATCGCATAAGTAGCCCTGGTGGCCAGTACTGCAGATATTTCTACAGTTATATGGTGGCCGGTCTTCATATCCATACAATTCTCAGAAGTCTCCGAAATCACGGTACCCAGCTCGGGAAAAGAGGTTCGTCTAACCACTTTGACGGATTCACAGAAGCTTGGATCGAAGAAACTTGGCCGGCTCAAAGTATTAGCGATCTGATGGGTCTCGTCTATGAAGACGAAGTCTGATGTACAGCTCCAAATAAGTATTGTCGGCTTTGCCGATGCCTATCGAGATTCAATTTCTTAACAGTCGGCGCTGTAGTTGCCGTGAAGGAAGCCATTGGGACAGGTGACACCGGTAAGGTCAACATTCGTCAGATCAGCCCCAACTATGTTGGCGCCGGTTAAGTTAGCTCCAACCAGATTTGCATCGAGCATGTGGACGTTATTCAAGTTGGCGTTGGTCAAGTTTGCATTTTGCAGGTTGGCAAATCGAAGGTCAGTCCCCCTCAAGTCTGTATTGGTCAAGTTGGCAGATTCTAGGTTGGCCTTAAACATTTGGGCGATGGACAGATTGGCGTTGGTTAGGTTGGCGCCATGCAGGTCAGCTTTATTCATGACCGTATTCTTCAGGTTGGCATTAACCAGGTTGGCATTCGGAAAAATCAAGTAGTCATTTACAAAAAAAACTGAAGGAGGGATGCCCGCGCCTGACTGACCCTGTGGGCCTTGCTGACCCTGTGGGCCTTGCTGACCTTGTGAGCCAGTCGGTCCTTGAGGACCTTGCTGACCTTGTGGACCTTGTGAGCCAGTGGGTCCTTGAGGACCTTGCTGACCTTGTGAGCCAACAGCGTTCCAAGAAACGAGCGTGGCATCCTTAGCGCAGGTCATTGCCTTAGTTGATGACACCTTGATTATGCCATTGGACTTCGCTGAACATGCATAAAAGGTAATCGACTTGGAGGCAGCCGAGGCGCTTAGTCCAATAGCGACAGAGCCAGCCACAAATCCCAAGAGCAGCAGGCCGATTCCAGAAAATATTCCCTTTGTTTTCACAATTTAGTTATACACGATTGCCGACACTAAGGAGCCTCGTTTCAATTGAACCAAGAAATCGTTGCAGAATCTCGGCTTGCGTCCTAGGCCTAGCACTAACTATTCCTCATAAAGCCCTCGTTGTTCAACGACCTTCGATAATCAAGTCCTTTACATTCTGCGAAGAATAGGTATTGCCATAAGTATTGTGGTGCCAATCACACAACGAATAAGAAACCATATCCAGACCTCAATTACTAGGTCCTGTCTGAAGTTTCTAAATGGTGAGGCTGGAGGGATTCGAACCCCCGACCCTCGGTTCCGTAGACCGATGCTCTAATCCGCTGAGCTACAGCCGCATTGATGCAGGATGACCATCTTACTCCACCCCGCCATGCAATAGCCACCCCAGACTATTTGGGTGTTTCATTCGTTGAAAACAGCCGTGCCGCCCCTCGGAGTGGCGCTCGGTTTCCCTGAATGGTGACGGTGAAGTCTGGCCCCACTAGTGCACCTGGTCGAAGCCGCTGGGCATTGCCACCACCGAGGTGCACGGCGTCAACACGCCACTGACCAGCAAAGAAGTGCACTGCCTGCCGCACCGCGAATTCCCATTGTTGTTGGTTCTCAGCGCGCGCTCCTTCACCGAGCGCCTCGTCATAAGTGTGACCATTTGCCATTCGTTGCTGACCGAAGTCGTCAATCTCCACAACATCGCCTTCTCGGACCAGCGCGATGCCAAAACCAGTACCCAACGTGATCACCAGCTCGGTTCCTTCACCACGCACGCTGCCTAAGGCGGCCATGCGGGCATCATTCACCACCACAACGTTTCGCCCCGTCGCCGAGATAAGTTTCTCGGTCAGGGGAAACCCACGCCAGGCTGCGTCAATCACCGGATCAACCGGCGTGCCGGCACCGGTCACGCGGGCAAGGTTGCCAGAGCCACGCACCACGCCATCGCGAAACTCACCAGGAAAACCGATCCCCACTCTGGCGATGTTTCGATCAGTGATGCGTGTCGCGAGCCACTCGACCAGACGGGTTGGTGAGCAGGGATACGGCGTGGACCGCTTGCGGATGGAACTGACGATGACCCCATCGGCTGACACGTCAGCCATTTTTATTGAGGTTGCCCCAATATCGATGGCGAGCACACTTGCCGGCGCAGCCACGTCACTCACGTTTCTATGGTACCCAAGGTCCTTTCATGCCCTTGGCTCACGTCGACTTCGCCTCCCGCATCGCCGCATCGGTATCGATGAAGTCGACATCGCGTTCATCCGGGTGCAGATCAACAACTGACCGAGCCGCGCCGTACCGAACGAGGACCGACCCTCGACGAAGCCCCACCACCGTCGCTCGCTCCAGTGGTGACAGGGCCAAAGCCTTGGCCATCTCCTCACTTTCATCGGCCTCCTGTCGAAAGAGCCAGACCGTTTCACACTCGCGCAAGAGCCCTTGTGCCCTAGACCGATTGGCGCTCCCCTCGTCACCGACCGCACCCGCATCGGACCAGCGGTGCAACACCAACAGGTGACTGACACCTTTGGACCGCGCCAGCTTCCACGACCCCTGCAACCAGCGCAGCGCGTAGGGGTCAGCCAGGAGTGCCCAGGCCTCATCCACAATGACGTGTCCTTGCTCGCCGTGGTCACGCACCACTTGTTGGGCCGCGGCGACCGCACAGAGTCCGGCCATCCCCAGTGATGACGAGGCCCACTGCTGCGACAGGTCCAAGATAACGAGCTGCCCACCGAATGAGAGTGGCTTACCAGGTCCGTCAAAGAGGTTGGCGAAATCACCATCGAGAAATCGGCGCAGCAGTAGCGCAATGTCGCGTCGGCTTGATGCCTCCTCACCAACAATGGCGTCTGACACTTCGTGAAAGAGCGCACGCAACAGTCGAGGTGAACTCGTGGTGGCGCGTTCCCAGGCTGTGTCCAAGGCGAAGTGTTGCTCTGTCGTTAGTGGCGCCCCCTGTGCACTAGCCAGCAGTGTTCGCACCAATTCTCGATCGTCATACTCACTGCGACCAAACGGGTTACACCACCCGTCGCGGCCCAGTACCACGGGCACGGTGTTGTAGGCCTGGGCGAGCGCCCCATACTCACCTTTGGGGTCAACAACGACCACGCGGCGGCCTCGCTCCAAGGCCCGATCAAGCATCATTTTGACGAGTGTCGATTTCCCCATGCCGATGGCGCCGGCAATAACCATGTTGGGATTCGTGGTGAGGCGGGCCTCATAGGCATCGAAGGGGTCGAATACAAAGGATCGACCACGGTGGCAGAGGCCTAAAGCCCGTCCGCGCAACGTCGTTCCGGCGTCGTGGGCGGGCACCCGCAGCGACCAAAGGTCATCACTGGTAATCCAGTGCGTCCAGGACTTCATCCTCTTCCCTCCTCGCGTGACCACGCGGCGAAGTGACGCTGACGACCACGACCACGATGCAGACCGATCCCGGCATCACGAGCACTTCGCTGCAGCACCAATACACGCTCTCGCAGTTGCGCAGTTGTTGCGGCGTGGACCGTGAGATACACGCCAAGTCGCATCAGCGGTCGGCCTTCGGCCACTAACTGTTCGCGTCGCCGCACCCGCTCAAAATCATGATCACTACGCGCCGAGCGACGAAACCCCAAGGTGGTCGCTGCCGCACCGTCGATGCCGCCACGATGAACCGCACGACCGGTCAGGCGAACTGCCCGCGCAGCTGGCAGAACGTCGAAGCGAAGCCCCATTTCCATCGGCACCGGTGTGCGCTGCAGCGCCTCGAGCAGGCCGCGCTGCGAGGAGCCACTAAAGAGGTGCACGCGTAGAATGGTCGTCACCTCGCCCGCGTCATGGAGCACTGACCAACGCTCTCGTGTCACCGTGCCACGTTGTGGGACGGCAGACGAAGTATCAACCTCGTGCCACCCCACCGGCGGGCCGCCACCAGACGCTGAAAGCATGGTGTGGGCGACCTCACTTCGCATATCGACCCGTACCATGACCTCGCCCCCGGTGGGCAGCGTGGCGAGACGCGTGCACAGATCCTCAATCTGTGAGACCACCACCGCATCTTTGCCCGATAAATCCAGCCTTCCCGTGTGGTCGAGCTGCGCAGACCACGCCGGCCCGGTTGTCTCCTTCACCACATTCCACTTCGGACGAATGACAAACCGAAGTGTGGTGAGTGCCATGGTGCCCACCGTCTCTCCCATGCCTATCGGCACGGCAACGAGACCAGCTCCTACCCCGATGCCAATGAGAAGTGTGGCGTGGGGAAAGATGAGCAACCAGGTCGCCAGTGCACCAAACGTCACGAGCACGCCGACGATTTGGTGTCGTTGCATCGAGGCCCACTGAGGGGTCGCATCACTATGAGAAAGCGTGGCGCGACTAGTCATCCCAGTGCCACCCAATCACCGGTCCCCCTTCGTCCGTTCGGTACACGGCGTGGCCGTGGCGAACCAGGGGTGTGCCCACTGGGGGACGGGGGCGAACGCCGTCTCGCGGGGGAAGCGGGAGATCGCCGTCCCCCTCGAGGGTGGGGAGGCCAAAATCTTCTCGATCCTCCGGTGGTGTGGGCAGTGGCACTTTTGGCAGAAGTGCCTGCACTGCCATGCCCGCCGGACTGTTCGGGGCATTCATGCCAGCACGCACCGCTCGTTGCCGTACCCCATCAAGCGCATGCAGCGCGGACTGCTCCATAAACGGCACCACGCGCAGCATGAGAAACGGCGTCGCACACGCCAACAACAGCGTGACCACGCCCGCGAGTACCGACGTTGCCGACTCCGACACCACTTCATTCAGCCCCAGGGTGAGGGCAATCACCACAACGATCTTCGATCCCGCTACCGCCAGGAAGGTTTCCGCTAAGCGCCACCCCACTCGTCGCAGTGCCGGAAAGGTTGATAACGGTGCGATGACGGGGACCAGAACCAGAAGAAACGTCAGTACGACGGTCCGCAGGAGTAGCTCAATCCACAGCAGTAGGGCCGCAAGAATCACTAACCCGGAGAGGAGAAAAACACCAAAACTGGGCACGGCACCCATCTTGGTCACGGCGGTACCCATGGTGTTTAAGTGCACGAAGGACGAGGCTGTCGCGGCCACGGAGAGTGCATCAACCACCCGCAGGGTGATCGAAGCGAGGGGTTGCGCCAGGAATATCGACGCAATGGCCGCCGGTGCCACACCGAGATACACCCGCCAGAGCGAGGCACTGTCACCGTGACGCAGCGCCTGCAACGTCGCCACCAAGAGCCCCAGCACCAGGAGCAACGGGGCCAGCGAGGTGAGATTCGCATACTCACTCGTGGCCGCATTGACAATGGTGCTGGGGTCACTGGTGGCATCCAACACTGTTAAGACACTCGTGAGGAGCCACTGGACTGACGAGATAATCCACGACGTCAGCGCATTGAAGAAGTCGTTGAGACTGGCGCTGGCAATGGTCGACGTGGCACAACTCAGACTGAAGTAACAGAGGAAGCTGGACACTAATGAACTTTGGCGCCCGACGCGAAGAAGAAGTTGATCAGTGCCGGCGCGGCGCCAAGCAGAATCGCGGCGACCAGCGCCGTGATAACGGCGCGGCGGCCCATGCTCGACGTCTGCATGTTCTGAGTGTGGTTACCGACCGCCCACATGGCGGCACCAAGAAGCAGCGACGCCAAGGCTCCAATGAGGGCCCATGAGGCAATACCGTTCACCAGCGACTGAAGAACGCTGCTGCCCGGAAGGTCGGCGGTGGATGGGGTTAGGGTGACGCCTGCAACAAGCATGCGAACTCACTTTCTCTCTAGGGACCTCGCAACGGTCGCTGCCACCGCACTTGCGAGCAACATGCCATCGGCCACTGTTGCGCCGTTGGCAGGACAGGACTCGGTATTGCTCGAGTTGCCGGAAATGCCACCAAGGTCGTGAACGAAGACGGCGCGGACATGACTCGCCTGCATTTCTCATGCACGCGTCTGCCACTGGCGCAAAATAATCGCGAGCCTCCTCATTACTCACATCTACGAGGGACTTATTCACTTTTTCTGGTGCGAGCCAACTTTGAGGTGTAGACCTGAACTAGGACGGTAAAAGGAGAGGTATGGGCGCTACGCATGTACGGTTCGCCGCGATTGTAAATCTCAATACCCCCGGTCACTATCTGCACTGGGGCGTTATTCAGATTTCATACGGGAACGCCATCGTTGTTGGATTGATGGTTCTAGCCTTTGTGGCTGCCCTGGTGATCCCCTTCCCGAAACACCGTGACGAGGAGGTCGAATGAGCACCACCGCAATTGATCGGCAATGGACCACGCGAGTTCGCAAGCGCATCGCCGGCACCTTCCCTCCGGAGAAAGTTCTGCCCGACACGCAGCCGGCCTACGTCGCATCGTGGATTTACGTCTTCGGTGTCCTTACCCTGGCGGCCCTCGCGCTCGTGATAGCCACGGGCGTGGCCCTCGCAATCATGGGACCGACGTGGTGGCACGTGAGTGGAGTTGGTCACTTCCTCAACTCCCTGCACCTCTGGAGCGTGGAGGTCTTCTTTTTCGCCATGGTTGTGCACCTGTGGGGCAAGTACTTCATGGCTGCATGGCGCGGTGGGCGGGCCCTCACGTGGATTACTGGCGGCGTGACGTTTCTAACCTCCATAGCTACCGCCTTCACCGGCTATCTCAGTCAAACTAACTTCGACTCCCAATGGATCGCCACGCAAGCGAAAGACGGTATAAATGCCACCGGCGCAGGAGCCTTCTTCAACGTGCTGAACCTCGGGCAGATGTTGATGTGGCACATTACGTTGCTGCCCCTGGCCGCCGCAGCCTTGACCGCCCTCCACGTGATTTTGGTCCGTAAACGCGGCGTCGTACCTCCCTTTGCCGACGAACCACGAGAAGGTGGGAAATGAGCACGAAGCGATTCAACCCCGACGTCGAGGTTGCGGAGTGGACTGGTCGCCAGCGCCCCTACGACATCTTGAAGGAGGGCACCATTGCCCTCATTGTGGTCTCACTACTCGTTGTCACCCTGGCCGTGCTCTTTGGTTCACCCGATGACGCTCCCGTCACCATCCGACAGTGGAGCAATGCCGACCCAATCGACTTTGCAACCACTGCCTTCACTGAGCTTGCGGGGGCTTCGGCTACGGCCACCTACGGAGCCCCCTATAACCACGTCCCGGCCACCGGACAGTCAATCTTGGGAGTATCACTCGAGAATCTGGTGGGGGTGCACATCCCTATCAACACTGCGAACGACTTTGTCCTGATTCCTCTCGCCGCCCAGACCGATGACCGCAGACTCACCGCAGCGTTGAGCGCGTGGCGCGGTGCAACTCCAACTGTCCAAGCGGCGTGGATTGCGGACTACGCCGCCCACGAGCCCACGACCGTAGCTCGCGGTCACCTCATAATGCGTGCCCACCACGCCGGGCCAGTGCCGGTGCTCATCGCGTCACTCACGCAGATGGCCCAGTCGGGCGCGCTCGACCAAGCACTCCTGACCAATAACCAGCGGTACTACTCGGTCAACTACACCGAACCGTTGTTGTTCCTCGCGAACGGTAACTACTTCAGCACATTGGCGGGGAACAAGCACCTCGCCGGCAACCAGTGGGGCATGATGAACGAAACGGGGAACTACCCCGGCCAAGCATGGCTCTGGCTCTACACCTTCTGGTATCAAATCAAGCCGTTCAGCACCAGTGCCAGCGGCGATTTCATGGTCTGGGCACTGATGATGCTCGCCTCGGTGATCATGGTCCTCGTGCCCTTCATCCCGGGCGTTCGGTCGATTCCGCGCCGAATCAAGATTTATCGCCTCATCTGGCGCGATCATTACCGTCACGCGGGCCGCTAGGCATCGCTCACGCAACGTCTTGACCACCGTGCCTCTCACGAGGGAACTCGTGAGGTGTGCTCATCAACTACTTGACAATTGGTTGATCTGCCCTCATAAGGGATGCGCGATTACGCGTCCATCTGCGAGAATGAACACGTGCACATTGCCTTCGGCCATAATTTCGCCGCCCACTGGACGGCCCTCGCCGTGTACGGGGCCGCCATTGGCGTTCTCCTCGTGGGCCTCTACCTCGGATCGGTGCTGCACCGCTGGCGCAGTTCGCGCGCCCTGGCGCAGCGCCTGACGGCGCTCGCCGCTCGCTTGGGTGTCGAGCCCCGTGATGACAAGGGCAAGGTGGAAACTGCCCTCGCCGTCTTGGAAGAAGTTGCCGGTGACGCCACCGAGGTCGTAAACGAAGCTGGTGCCGACGTGATTCGCCTGCGCCGCGCGCTCGACGTCTTGCCCCTCGGCCTGGTTCTCTGTGACGAGAGTGGCACCGTGCTCTATCGCAACCCTCAGGCCGAGCAACTCATGGTGAGTCGCTACGGCGACGCCATCGCCGCCCAAGAAGTCACTAGCGCCTTGGCCGAAGGGTGGACCAACGGGGTCGCCACTCGCACCGTTGACATCTATGGACCACCCCGTCGCACCTTGACCATTCAGGCGATCGTCATCGACGATGGCCGCAAGCCCCTTGGTGTTATTGCCTTCATCGAAGATGTCTCAGAGCGTCGTCGCCTCGAAGAGGTTCGTCGCGACTTCATCGCGAACGTTTCGCACGAACTCAAGACCCCCATGGGAGCCATGGGACTGCTCGCCGAAACGCTGCAGTACGAGAAGGACCCCACCGTCGCCAATCGCTTGGCCCAGCGCATTAACGACGAGGCCTTTCGCGTGAATCGCATCATCGAGGACCTCCTCGACCTCTCGCGCATTGAGGGTGAAGGTTCCCCGATTCGAGAGCCCCTTCCGGTCTCGTTGATTGTGGCCGAAGGTGTGGAACGCATTCACACCGCAGCCGAGCAACAGAACGTGCACGTGAACTTCATTGAGCCCGAGATGGGCTACGTCGTCAATGGCGACCGCCGCCAGCTGATCTCAGCGGTGCAGGCGCTCCTCGAGAACGCCGTCATCTACTCACCCGATGGCGGCACCATCACCATTACGGTGCAGCGCGTCGACGGCGTCTCCGAAACTGGTCACCCCAACCAGATCGTCAAGATTGCAATTCGTGACGAAGGTATTGGCATTCCCGCCAAGGACCTCGAACGAATTTTTGAGCGTTTCTACCGTGTGGATCCGGGCCGCGCCCGCGCCACCGGCGGGACGGGACTGGGATTGAGCATCGTGCGCCACGTTGCTCAGAACCACCACGGGCGGGTGCTCGTAGACTCCAGAGAAGGTGAAGGTAGTACCTTTACCTTGGAGCTCCCCGTGAACAACCTATGACCAAAACGAACTCTTCGGATAGCCGGATTCGTCTCCTCGTGGTGGAGGATGAAGAGTCCTTCGTCGACGCCCTGCATATCGGCCTCAGCCGTGAAGGGTTCGACGTCACCATCGCCCGCGACGGGCAAGAGGGACTCGACGCCTTCGCCGAGAAGACCTTCGACATCGTGCTCCTCGACTTGATGTTGCCCAAGGTCTCCGGTCTCGACATCTGCCGCACCATTCGCACCACATCCGATGTGCCAATCATCATCGTCAGCGCCAAGGGTGAAGAGGTCGACATGGTGCTGCTCCTCGAAATGGGCGCCGACGACTACGTCACCAAGCCCTATCGCCTGCGCGAGCTGGTCGCACGCGTGCGTGCCGTGCTTCGTCGTCGTGAAACCAAGGGGGACGCCCCGGTCGATAACTCGCTCAGCCTTGCGTTAAACGACTTGCGTCTCGACATGGACTCACGTCGCTGCTTCGTCAGTGGTGAGGAAGTCAAGCTCCGCAAGAAGGAGTTCGCACTCTTGCAGATCCTGATGGAGAATGCCGGTCGGGTGTTAACCCGAGACGTGCTCATCGACCGTGTCTGGGGCAATGACTACGTGGGCGACACGAAGACGCTCGACGTCCACATCAAGCGCCTGCGCACGTTAGTCGAACCCGACCCCAAGGTACCCACCAACATCACCACGGTGCGTGGGGTGGGCTACCGCTTCGAACTCACGAAGTAGGGACGCGCAGGTGGGTCTGCCCACCTAAGTACGGCTGCAAGACAGCGGGAATCGCCACCGAGCCATCCTCTTGGCGGTTGATCTCCACCAGTGCGGCCCAAATACGGGCCCACGCCAGCGCTGACCCGTTCACGGTGTGGACGAACTGTGTGCCGTTCTCACTGCGGTAGCGCACGTTCGCGCGACGAGCCTGGAAGTCACGGAACCAGCTCACGGACGACACCTCGAGCCACCGGTCAACACCGGGGCTAAAGACCTCGAGGTCGACGGTGCGCGCCGACGAGGTACCGAGGTCACCGGCGCAGAGGTCGAGCACCCGGTAGGGCAGGCCGAGAAGGCGCAGCAGGTTTTCGGCGCGCGCCAAAATGTCGGCGTGTGCGGCGGGCGCCTGTTCAGGCGTGCAGTAGGCGAAGAGCTCCACTTTGTCAAACTCGTGCACGCGCAACAGGCCACGGGTGTCGCGGCCGGCCGAGCCCGCCTCACGGCGGAAGCAGGCCGTCTGGGCGGTCATGCGCAGCGGCAGCTCTGCCTCGTCGAGAATGTCGCCACGGCGCATGGAGGTTAAGGGGACCTCGGCGGTAGGAATCGCCCACAGGTCGTCCCGCTCAATCGCGTACATGTCGTCCTGAGACTTAGGCAAGTGACCCGTTGACATCATCGTCTCAGTCAGCGCAAAGCTGGGTGGGCGAATCTCTTCGTAGGCGTCACGGTGCTGGTCGAGCGCGAAGGCACCCAATGCACGCAACAGGCGTGATCCATCGCCACGGTAGAGCGGGAACATCGAGCCGGCCAGCTTGGCACCGGCCTCTAAGTCAAGAATGTTCAGTTCCTTCGCGACGTCCCAGTGCGGCAGGCGTTGGTGGTTCCCAAAGGTGGGGAAGGCGGCGCCGTCGTCCATGCCGGGCCACCAGCGACGGACCTCGATGTTGTCGTTTTCGTCAACGCCGTCGGGGGTGTCCTCCGACGGCAGGTTAGGGATCATCAAGAGTTCACCACGAAGAGTGGCGGCCACGGCTTCCACTGCTTCGTTGGCGACTCGCTCACGTTCGCCGACCTCGCGGCTCTGCTCCGTCAACGTCTCGGCGGTAGCAGTGTCTTTGGCCCGACGGGCCTCGCCAACCTGGCGTGAGAGCTCCTTCACTTCGGCGCGGAGACGCTCAGCCTCTTGCAGGAGACGACGGTGTTCGACGTCGAGGGCAATGATCTCATCCATCAGGGCGGACGAGACCCCACGTCGGGCCAGAGCGGCCTTCACAACGTCGGGTTCACGGCGGAGCTGAGCGAGGTCAATCATGCTGCCAGCCTACCGAAGTGTGCTCAATGCGCCGAGAGACCGTCTAGGTTTACTACACAGTGAGTTACGCCATTGACGCCACCAATCTGCGAGTTGCCTTCGGTGAGAAGGACGCCGTTCGCGACGTCACCCTCCAGGTCAACTACGGCGAAATCGTCACTCTTTTAGGCCCCAACGGCGCCGGCAAGACCACGGTCGTCGAGACACTCCTTGGCTTTCGACCACCGACCGACGGCACCGCGCGGGTGCACGGCCTGGACCCCGTGCGCGACCACGCCGACGTTGTCGCCCGCACCGGTGCACTGTTGCAGCGCGGTGGCGTCTGGTTCCCCATGACGCCGCGGCAGGTCCTCGACCTCACCTCCTCCTACTACGCCTTACCCCGTGACCCCCGAGAGCTCATTGACCTCCTGGACCTCACGTCATGTGCCACGACGCCGTGGCGCCGACTGAGCGGCGGCGAGCAGCAACGAACGCTGCTGGCCCTTGCGTTGCTGGGGCGCCCTAAGGCCCTCTTGCTCGATGAACCCACGTCGGCGGTCGACCCCGAGGGACGACAGGTCATTCGCGCGTTGCTGGCCAGTGAACGCGAGCGGGGCGTGGCGCTTCTCATCACGACGCACGAACTGGTGGAAGCCGAACGTAGTGCCGATCGACTGGTGATCATGAATGAAGGTACAGTCGTCGCACAGGGCACCCTCGAGGAGTTGGCGGGTGACCCCGTCTTGATCATTGAAGCCTCTGGACCGATTGACGCCGACGCACTCACACGACGCCTGAGTGCCACCGTCACCACCATCGATGCGACCAGCGTGAGCTGTGCGGTGGCGAACACGCCCGACACCATGGCGATCATCACCTCCTACCTTGCGGAACAGGGGGTGACCCTGCAGGGGCTGCGCTCTCGAGCCTCTCTCGAGGAGCGCTACCTCGAACTCGTCACCAAGGGAGCACGATGAACGCCTGGTGGGCCCAGACGCGCGCCGAAGTGCGCATGACCATTCGCCGTGGTGAGACGTTGCTCTTGACCTTGGGCATCCCCGTTGCCCTGCTCGTCTTCTTCTCCACCACCAAAGTGGTGAGTGTGCCGACGGGCTCACGCATCGACTTCATGGCGCCCGGCATATTGGCCCTCTGCGTTCTCTCCACGTCACTCGTGGCGCTCTCTATCTCCACGGGCTTCGAACGTTCCTACGGCGTGCTGCGCCGACTGCACGTGACCCCGCTCGGCCAACGTCGACTCATTGGCGCCAAGATTGCCGGCGTTGCGGTGACTCAGGTCATTCAAGTCGTCGTACTCGCGGTAGTGGCCCTCGCGCTCGGTTGGCATCCCCACGCGTCTGCCCTCGGAGATCTCGAGGTGGCAGCGGTGCTGGCCCTCGGCTCGGCGGGATGTGCCGGTATTGGCCTGCTACTGGCCGGACGCCTGCGCGCCGAAGTGAACCTAGCGGCGAGCAACGGTCTCTACTTGCTGTTGCTCATGCTGTCGGGCATCGTGGTGCCGTTGTCATCGCTCCCGAGCGGTGTTGCTCGTGTGGTGCAGTGGCTGCCTTCGGGAGCAATGGCCGCCGCCGTGCACAACGTGTTGAGTTTTGCCACGAGCCCCACGTTGAGTCAGTGGTGCACTTTGGGACTCTGGGCGCTGCTCGCACCGCTGCTGGCGGCGCGCACCTTCCGGTTTGATTAACCCAAGGTTGCGAGGCCAGCGCGCAGTTGAGCAACGCTAATCACGCCCGAGTGCACTGCCGTGACCACACCCTTGGCGTTGACAAAGACCGTGTCGGGCAGACCACTAAAGCCGAAGTCACCTTGGGTAATGGAGCCCGCGTCTTCAAGGATCGGGAAGGTGAACTTTGAGGAGATCGCCAGGGCCACGCCCTTGGTCTGCTGGTCGAGGTAGTTAATGCCCACCACCTGGGTCTGCCCCAATGAGTGGGAGGTCAGATAACTACTCACCACGGGAAGTTCAGCGTGGCAGGGCGCGCACCAGCTGGCAAAGAAGACCAGCACGGCGGGCTTCCCTTCGGCCCACGGTGCACTGACCTTGGTGCCGGCCGTGTCAGTGCCCGAGAAGGGGGCAATCTTCGTGCCGATGAGGGCTGACTGTCCCGCCGTATTCGTGACGGTGCCACCGGTGAGGTAGGAGACGACGGTGATCAAGGCAATGGCCAACACGGCCCCGATGCCCAGCGAAATGAACATCATGGGCGAGGGACGCCCGCGCTGCTTAGTGGAATCGGACAAGGACATCCACCGCCATCATGACAAAGAGCAACGTGAGATACGAGATCGAATAGTGAAAGAGCTTCATGGCCTCGGCCACGTCAGCCTTGTCCTCACGCGCGTGCTGAAACAGACGAAAAGCCATCAGCGTGAAGAGGCCACCCAAGACCGTCGCCGAGACGGCGTAGATCCACCCGAGGTGGGCAATCGGACCAATCAAGATTGTCGTGCCCCACATGATGACGGAGTAGACGAGGATTTCCAAGGTGGTACGGCGAAGTGACGCCACCACGGGCATCATCGGCACGTTGGCCGCCTCATAGTCGTCGCGGTACCGCACGGCCAGGGCCCAGAAGTGTGGGGGTGTCCAGATGAAGATGACCGCGAAGAGCAAGACGGGCGTCCAGGTGACGTTGTTCTGCACGGCCGACCAGCCAATCAAGACCGGCACGGCACCGGCGGCACCACCGATGACGATGTTCTGCTTCGAACGACGCTTCAGCCACAAGGTGTAGACGAAGACGTAGAAGGCGGTGGCGGCCATGGCTAGCCAGGCCGAGAGCTGGTTCACGAAAATCGCCAACACCGCAAAGGCGAGCAGTTCTATGGCCAGGGCGAAGATTAAGGCGGCGCGCGGCGTCATCACGCCACGCACCAGTGGGCGACCCTGGGTTCGCTTCATAATGGCGTCAATGTCGCGGTCCACGACCATGTTGATGGCGTTGGCGCCACCGGCAGCCAACGTGCCGCCAATAAGGGTCATAACGATCAGCATCACGCCGGGAATGCCCTTATCGGCCACCACCATGGTGGGCAACGTGGTGACCAGCAGGAGTTCGATGATCCGGGGCTTGGTGAGGGCGATGTAGCCCTTAACCTTTTCCGCGGTCGTAAAGCTGGTGGGGCTGAGAGTTGCCATCGTGGTCAGTCTACGCCTCTCCGTAACTCTCTAGGCTGAAGACGTGACCCCAACTCGACGAGGACTTTCCCCCGCAATCTTCCGCTGGTTCGCCTACGCAACCTTCTTGTCGATGATCATCATTGTCCTCACCGGCGCTGCCGTTCGCTTGACCGGTTCCGGTCTGGGGTGCCCTGACTGGCCCACCTGCTTCCACAACCAGATCGCTGGCTCTTGGAGTATTCACCCCCTCATTGAGTACGCCAACCGTATGGTGACCGTCAGCCTCGTGACCTTGACCGGCGTGACCTTCATCGCCGCCCTGCTTCGGTCGCCGCGCCGGCGTGACCTGGTGGTCTTATCGGGACTGCTTATTCTCGGCGTGGTCGCCGACGCCGTGCTCGGCGCCTTCGTCGTCTACTCCAAGCTGAACCCCTGGCTGGTCTCCATCCACTTACTGCTCTCACTCGCCATGGTGGTGGTCAGTGCCATTTTGTATCACCGCTCGAAGTACCTCTACGGCCCCGGCACCCGTCACGACATCCGTTCGCCGCACTACCTCGCTATTGCCCGTGGTCTATGGGTGCCCTTCGTGGTGCTGCTATTCACGGGCACGATGACCACGGGATCGGGCCCCCACGCCGGCAGTTCCATGGGGCAGCTCACAGCACGTCGTCTCCCCTTCGCCTTTTCGCACGCAGCGTGGATTCACTCGCTGGCGGCCACCTTGTTCGTCGGCCTCGTACTCGGACTTTTTGTCACGGTCTGGCGCTCACCGGCCCCACTCGCCCTCCAAAAGGGAGTGCGACGCCTCGTCCTCATCACCCTCGCGCAGGCGCTCATTGGCGCGGTGCAGTATGTGACACACGTGCCTGCGGTACTCGTTGAGTTGCACGTTGCTGGCGCCGTCTCGTTGACCATCGGCGTCACGCAGTTTCACCTGCGCCAGAGTGCGCACGACCGTGAAGTGGGCATTGCCCCGTCCAAGACGGCGAGTAATTAGCCGCGCTGCGCGTTTCGCCAGCTGGGACGACCTGTCCATCCCCGCGCCGCCACCACTGCCTCAATCTGCGCGGCCGCGGCGAGCACTTTCCACTCACTGTGTGGTCGCCCCATAATGGTCAGCCCCACCGGGAGTTCATCCACGAGTCCCATCGGCACCGTGGCAATGGGCCAGCCGGCGATGGCGGCCACAGAGATACCGGGGTTAAACCAGACGTGGGGATCACCGAGGACGACGTCGCACTTCCACGCTGGCGCATACGCCGGGGACAACACGACATCGGCGTCGCCCAGTCCGACTTCCAGGCAGTCCTGCACCGCCCAGGTGGTGATGCGGTCACGGCATTGGCGATACTCATCAGTGTCGGTGCCCGCCGAGTCGTTCGCCGCCACCAAGTGTTCATTACGGAAGTAGCGGAACTCAACGTCGGCGTTGGCCCGTTCGTGCTCGAGCACATCAGCAATCGAACGCACCCCCTCGCCGTCACGGGTGGCGAGATACGCGGCGAGATCATCTTTGAACTCGGCTAGAAGGCAGTAGAGCTCGTCAGTGCCCTCCTGCACGCTGGGTTTCCCAAAGGGTCGCTCCGGCAGCGACACGCCAGTGGCGCGAAGGTCGTCCATCACGCTGGTGAAGAGTTCATCCGTGCGGTAGTGACCGGTGCGCCAGGTGCTCGAGACCACCATCGACACCGCTGGTGCTTCGGCGGGGATGTCGATACCAGCGAGCACCGAGAACAAAAGTCCCGCGTCGGCCACCGAGCGCGTGAGTGGGCCGGGGCTGTCTTGGCGAGAACTGAGAGGCACAATGCCCTGGCGAGAGACCAGGCCGACGGTGGGCTTGAGACCCACGACGCCGTTGAGTGAGGCGGGACAGGTGATTGAGCCGTCCGTTTCCGTTCCCACCAGCAAAGGGGCGTACCCGGCAGCGGCAGCGGCGCCCGCACCTGATGAGGAGCCACCCGCGGAGCGATCAATGGACCACGGGTTTCCCACGAGCCCACCGACCGCGGAGTAGCCCGAGGTCGAGCGAGTAGAGCGTAAATTCGCCCACTGGCTCATATTGGTCGAGCCCAGGATGATGGCCCCCGCTTCTCGCAAGGTCGTCACCAAGGCCGCGTCGTGTGCCGGACGGCCCAAGAGGGCCGTGGCCCCCGCGGTACCGGGGAGGCCATCGGCTTCGATGTTGTCCTTGATCAAGACCGGCACTCCGTGCAGTGGACCACGAATGGTTCCCGCTCGACGCTCGTCGTCACGCTCTTTCGCCGTCGCCCGTGCGTCGTCGCTGAGGGCGATAACGGCGTGGAGACCGGTTGGTCCGTCATCGTCCAGCGCGGTGATTCGTTCAAGTAAGGCCTCGACCAACGTCGTCGCGCTCAGGGATCCATCCGCATACCGAGCCAGCACGTCGTGCGCCGTCAAATAGGCCAGTTCTTCGCTGGGACGGTGCGGGTCAGACATGACCCTAAGCATAGGAGTACTACTGCAGCGGGACTTTGTCGCCAGCAGTGAAGGACTGGTCCTGTTCACCCAGCAGCCAGACCTTGGAGTGACCGGCCACACGCCACTCACCACCATCGTGAATGAGTGCGGTGTCTTCATCAATACCCACCAACGTCACAGTGGCGTCATCGCCGCGGAAGCGTGCTCGTGCGTTCGCCACTCGGGCGAAGTAGGCGTCGTAGTGGGGCAGGACTCGCACGTGCGGCAGTACACCGAGGCCCGTGGCGCCGCCACTACCTCGAACATTGGGCACCCACGCCCCCATCACCATCGCGCCGGCCGAACAGCCCGCCAGCGCTGCCCCGGCGCGCCACACTCGGTCAATGGTCTCCCAGACCAACGTGTCACGAAGGGTGTCGGCCAAGAAGGCAGGGTGACCACCCGACAGGTAGATGAGACCGGCACCCTCGACGAGCGCCGCCACCTCGGGATCGTTGGCGTCTGCGCGACTGGCCACCGGCACGATGACTTGTTCGACATCAAGGCGCTCGGCCTGCTCAGCACCCAGTCGGTGCCACTTCGCCACTACGTGCTCGCCGTCGGGCACCGAAGCAGTGGCTAGTTGCACGTACCGAGGAGGGCGTTGCGCAATAAGGGCGCCTTCGATGTCGGCCATGTGCGCCAAGTATTCACCCGAGCCAACGAGGGCCAGGGGGCCGTGCGAGTGAGCAGCATTCATAACGGAAGCGTAGTGGTCTCAGTGACGCTGGGGCGGAGGCGCCGTGGTGCCGCGAATGATGAGCTGGGTGGGCAGTTCGGTGGTCGACGGAGCGGAGCCATTGAGAACTTGGTCGAGCACCTTGCGGGCCAAGAGCTCCCCTTGCCGAAGGGCCGGCTGCGCCACCGTCGTGAGGTCAAAGACGTGGGACAACTCGTGGTTGTCAAAGCCAATGACCGAGATGTCTTCCGGGCAGCGCAAGCCCGCTCGACGAATGGTGTGCAAGACGCCCATCGCCATTTCGTCGGACTGCGCGAAAATCGCGGTTGGTCGATCTGGTCGACTCAAGAGCTCCGCGGCGGCCTGTTGGCCACCCTCGACACTCGAGTGACCATTGACTTCGAGTTCGGGGCGAATCTCAATCCCGGCGGCCGTTAAGGCTCGTTGGTATCCCGATGTGCGATCGAATGGTGTGGGGAAGTGCAGTGACAGTTCCTTGTCCAACGACACCATCGCAATGCTGCGGTGGCCGAGACCAATGAGGTGATTCACGGCCATCTCCGCGCCGGCCACGTCGTTGATAGTGACGCTCGAGAACCCGGCAATGTCCACACCCAGCGATCCCACGGGGACCCCGAGGCTGGCCACGCCTTCGACGTCGGGCACGTCTGAAGGCAATGTCAACAACAACACGGCGTCGACGCGGCGGCGCATGGGCAGCTTCTCAAAGAGATCACCGTCGGTGTCGACGTAGAGCACGAGGTCAAAGGACGCTTCGTGCAACACCTGCTCGATGCCACTGAGGACTTCGGCGAAGAACCACCGAGAGACGAAGGGAGTCACGACGCCGACGGTCGACATCCGACCCGAGGCCAGCGACGACGCCGATGGTGAGGCCACATACTGCAGCGACTCAGCAGCGGCAATCACACGAGCGCGCGTCTTTTCCGACACATTCGGCAGCCCGCGCAACGCCCGCGACACGGTGCCGCTGGAGACCCGAGCCAGCTTGGCGACGTCTTCAATCGAGGCGCTGGGCGTGGCCTTCGGGCGACGGCTGCGTGGCGCGCTGGCGGGCGAGGTCATATCTCAGTGTAAACCTTTGCATCGGCGTCCCTCCAGAGGGCCCTGCGCCCTTGTGTCGCCACCACATAAGCGGTTCAGCGCCGAGCTGCACTACCCCTGCACTGGCGCCATGGTGATGTGAACGACATCTCCGAGTTCAACACCCGCCGCCTCTCGTACGGCCTTCTTTATCGGCACCACGTAGCCGCCGTCTTTGGCGAAGAGTGCGGTGGCGAACGCCACGTCATTCACCGTGCCGGTGACAGGAATCATGCCCCAGCCGTAGGTGAAGGCGGCGGCGTTGTCGTGAATCTCATCGGCAACATCTTTGGGTACGGTGACGAAGTGAAACGGCGAGGGGCCGCGCCACCACCACACTTCGGCGTCAAAACTGAACGACATACCAGTCATGAATGACTACTCCGCGCCCGCTTCGAACTCGGCCACGCGGGCACGCATCAAGGTCGTGAGTAACTCGATCGGTAGCGGCTGGGTATAGAGGAGTTTGACGAAGCCTTCCCCACTTTCATAGCCCGCCGCCGTAACCGCCGCCTTATGCGGACCAAAGAATGCCGGTGAAAACCGCAGCGAGCAGTGGTTCTTGAAACTCTGCAACATCCACTGATTGGTCTTCTCGCCGCGAACGTAGGTCGGCAGATTCCACTTGAGGACCTCAACGGCCTCGGGATCTACTTCCCGGCTTAACGCCCGGAGCGTTTCCAAATGCGGGCGCTGGTAGTCAGGAAGTTGGGCAAAGAAGTCATCAACGTCGGAACGCTTCGGGAAGGGCATGACCCCCACATTACGTTGCCGGGTTCTTAGGCAGCGGCGACGATGCGATTGAGCATGACGGGAAAAATAAAGCCGTGAAAGGGCCACACCACGGCCCAATACAGTCGGCCGAGAAGACCGCGGGGACGGTACTCCGCCGTTTGCTCCACCACGCAGCCCACATCGGTGGGCGTGATCTGCCACGTCAACCAGGCGTCGCCGGGGAGGCGCATCTCGGCGCGTAAGCGAAGGTCGGTGGGTGCGGCCACCTGTTCAATGCGCCAGAAGTCCAGTGCATCGCCCACGCGTAACTCGCGACGCCGTCCGCGACGCATACCGGGGCCGCCGACCAATTGATCAAGCAGACCCCGCATCTTCCAGAAGAACTCGCCGGCGTACCAACCCTTCTCCCCACCAATGGTCGAGAGTTCAGCAAAGACCCGCTCGGCGCTTGCCGCGGTGGTCACTCGGCGACGGTCGTAGAAGACGGTGCCACCGGCCCACGATGGGTCAAGCTTGGTGGGCTGAAAGTAGACGAGGTCCGCGTCGGTGAAAGTCGTGGGAATATTTCCACCCTTGGTGACGTCCAGGGCACGGGTAATCGCGACTCGCAAGGGCATTGGTGCCACGCCAAAGGCGGTGCCGGCATCGTTGCGTGTCACGACGACCTCGTTAATCAGTGAGTTCACCAACTCTCGAGCCAGCGGCACGGGGACTGGAGTTACCAGTCCAACCCAGAGCGACGAGAGTCGCGGTGTCAGCAGGGGAACCGGCAGCAGGATGCGCCGGCGCAAGCCGGCGCAGTCGGCGTAGAGGGCCATCATGTCGGCGTACGTCACAACGTCAGCGCCACCCGCTTCGTAGACCCCAGGGGCAACGTCGCCGTTGGTAATGGCCGCCACAAGGAGCGAGATGATGTTGGCGATGGCGATTGGCTGGCATCGCGTCGCGACCCACTTCGGCGTCACCATGACGGGCAGCACTTCGGTGAGATAGCGCAGCATCTCAAAACTGGCCGAGCCCGATCCGATAATCACGCCGGCGCGAATCTCAATGGTGGGAACATCGGTGCTCGCCAATGCGACTCCCACGTCGTGGCGACTTTCGAGGTGCCGCGACAAGGTATCCGTCGCTGATCCGAGTCCACCGAGATACACGATGCGTTCCACACCAGCGGCCCGCGCGGCCCGCGCAAAGTTTTCGGCGTCGCGTTGTTCTTGTTCAACCCATCCGTCGCCCGCCCCAATGGAGTGGACCAGATAGACGGCCACGTCCACGCCGGCCATCGCCGCCGTCAGGTCGTCGCCGACTGAACCGGGAACTACAACGACGTCATCGTGCCACGGAGCGGTGGCGAGTTTGGCCGGTGTGCGCACCAGGCAGCGCACCGTCGCTCCCTGCTCAAGCAAGGCGGGGACGAGTCGACCGCCGACGTAACCGGAAGCGCCAGTTACCAAAACGACGGGAGAACGCATACCCGTAGGTTACGCACAGGCGACCGCACGCAAGGCACATTGCCTCCTGCGCTACATTTCTTCCATATGGCTGTTGATGGCTTGCACCAAATTGCCCTTGGGGTTGCCGACTTCGATCGGGCCGTGGCTTTTTACCGAGACGTTGTTGGCCTTCCCTTCATCGCGCAGTTCAGCCCACCGGGTCTGGCCTTCTTCTCATTGGGCACAACGCGTCTGTTGTTAGAAAAGGGTGCCTCGGCGGCGTTGTTGTACCTCCACGTCGACGACGTGGCGAGTGAGACTGAGCGTCTCCGGGCCGCCGGTGTCGTCATCGAGACCGAACCGCACGTGATCTTTACCGACGACGATGGCCTCTTCGGTCCAGCGGGTCAAGCAGAAGAGATGTCCTTCTTTCGAGACTCTGAGGGCAACCTCGTGGCGCTCGCGTCGCGACGCACCGTTGGGGCTTAACGCAACGCTGCAGCGATGACGTCGGCCAGCGCCGCTGGCTGACAGAGAAATGGCGAGTGGTCGCTCGACATCCGCACCACGGTGCCGGCGCGCTGGGACATGGCCTCTTGTGCGAAGACCGGAATGGCCTGGTCGAGTTCGCACACGATGTAGGTGGAAGGCACCTCGCGCCACGCGACCTGCGTCACCGGATTCATGAACGAGGCGACACTCTGCCAGCGAAGTGCGTCTACGGCCTGAGCCGCCACGGATGGTTCGCAGGTGTTGTAGAACACGTCGTCGGGAGTAGCCGTACTCAGACGTTGATCGTCCGGTGACCGCACCCACCATTCGGGGTCCACACTGCCACAGGCGGCGTAGAGGCTTTCGCCCTCGTCGAGCATGAACGCGGTCAGGTAGATCAAGTGGCTTACGTTGTCCACACCGGCGAGTGCCTCGGTGATCACGACGCCCCCGTAGGAGTGACCAAGCACTGCCACATCGTCACCGAGAGTTGCAACCACTTCTCGCACGAGTGCGGCGTCGCTGTAGAGGTCACCAAGCGGCGCGTCTTCGTGACCGACACTGGTCAATTCAACCGTCGTTGCTGCAATGTCATGCTTGGCAAGTTCAGCGACGAGTGCGTCAAAACCAGCACCGTTGTGCCAAGCGCCGTGGACCAGTAGGAGGCTTTTTGTCATACATCGACCCTAGTTCTGCCATCGAGGTCGAGCCGGTGCCACACCAATTACTTCTGCCACCACCGCAGTTGCAGAACGTTGCCTTCGGTATCGAGCACATCATGCAGCACGGCCCCCGCATATTCAAACGAGCGATCGGTCACGACGCCGCCGAATTCGGTCACAGCGGCCAATGCGTTCGACAGTGACGGCACGTCGAAAACGGGCTTTATTGCGGCGTCTTCCCGCGATACCGGAGGTGTCGTCACCGCAATTGATGCGGCTATTTCCTCCGGAATGGCGTGCAGGAAAATGTCAGCTGATTCGCCACGTAGACGAAAACCTCCGGTATCGCTGTGGTCGATGGAATACCCGGTGACCGCTTGATAAAAAGCGGCCAAACGGGGCGGATCGAGAGCAAACACAACGAGCGAGGCCACAGCCCATAGTACCGAGCGCGGTCCGCACTCTGACTAGTGATGCCGCCTTGGCCATTTGATGAAACGGCATTATCGGTCCGCACTGACGCACAGCTTGAGGAAGCCTTACCCGCACTTGTTGGGGCGAGGTGCACCTCTCGTCGGCGATTTATTCAGCTGCTCGAGGTGTGCCGTGCGTGGCGTCGATGAAAATGGTGGAGGTGATGGGACTATGTTCGAACCCCTCTTGGGGGCAGAAACTCGATAGTTTCAGGGGTTCTGATCCAATTCTCAGCCCAATTCGGGGCACAACATGATGATTTGGCGTGGACTTGGAAGTGATGGGGCTATGTTCGAACCCCTTTTGAAAAGCGTCGAGCCGAAGGTGCTCGGAAACCTCTTAGAGCGCGAGATGGAGCCTCAGAGCTTCGTCAATTGCTTCCATCAATATGTGTGGGACTTCACCAATTGCTGGCCCTAGCCGTTCAACCGAAATTGAACGAACTTGTTCTGCTTGTGCCTTAGAGTCAACGTCCAGTCCCGTCGCATCAGCTGGGATCAAAACTTGGAACGGATAAATACGAGTAACGTTCGACGTCACTGGCACGATGGTAATTACTCCGTGGCCGCTTCGCTCAGCCGAACTATTCGCCCCGTCGTTGCTCACAATCACCGCGGGACGTTGTTTGTTCGCTTCACCACTTCTCGCGGGATCAAGGTTGACCAAATAGATTTCACCGCGGTGCATCTAGCGCTGTCCGTCGTTCGATGTGGCATCCCACAGCGATTCGTTCTCGTTGTGCCATTCCAACCACGCGGCCTCGTACGCTGAGCCAAGTCCGCTCGCCTTGAGAAGGCGAACGGCTCTGTGAAGAGCAGCTGACCGCGAAGCGAGCCCCTTCTCCTCGACGTAGGCGTCAAGGAAAGTCACATCCTCTTTTGGCAAACTCATACTTATTTTCATACTCTTATCTTACTATGAGTAGGGCTTGAGTAGTACCTAGAACATTCTGGAGGTGATGGGACTATGTTCGAACCCCTCCTGGGGCCAGAAACTACTTAGTTTCAGGGGTTTCTGATGAAGCGCGCCCGCCAAAAAGGATCAAACCCGGCAATTCTCCGCTAGCAGCGGAAGAGATGGGACAACGTTCGAGCCCCACGTCCTTGCCCCAAGTTTGAGTGAGATGCTCGTAAATTGAGAGCACACAACGAAGGAAGGACTTCCGTGCGTCCCATTTTTCATCTTTCGATTCCTGTCCGTGATCTGAGTGAGGCAGTCGACTTCTACCAGAGCCACCTCGGTGCTGAGATTGGAAGGAGAACGGACGACTTTGTCGATGCCCTGCTCTTTGGCGCACAAGTAACGCTTCAAAACGATCCGGCCAGCGTGACGGCACCAATGCCGAGGACGAGACACTTCGGGGCGACCGTTTCATGGGACGCGTGGGAGTCAATCTCAGCTCGTCTTCGTGGAGGTCCGCTGATTGTTGAGCCGCCAACTCTCTCGTATGTGGGCGAGCCCACAGAGAAAGAAAATTGATGATCAAAGATCCGAGCGGAAATCTCATCGAAATCAAGGCATACCGCCAACCTGACAAGGTTCTCGGCTCCCTGGCACACTGATCAGATAGTTCCAGAGGAGCCCTTCCTCTCAACAGTCTTGAGGCTCAATCCCGAAGCGTCTCCTGAGTTAGCTGCTTGTACGGTCGGTGTTCTTCCAAGAGCGAGTGGCGAATCCGTCGGACATCTGCTATCCTTACATTTAGAAAAAAGTAAGGAGAACAACATGGACGTGGCCGCTCGCTTGAGCTCCAAAGGGCAGGTAACAATTCCGAAGGCAGTACGTGATGCCCTCGGTGTTGAAGAAGGCGACTCCGTTATTTTTCGCATTGATGGCAACCTGGCGACGCTTCAGCGGACACCAGATTTTCTTGAACTGGCGGGAACACTCGCCGCGCCGGCAACAAAGAAGAGCGCCAGCTGGGACCGAGTCCTCGAGATCTCACGTGCGAGTAGGGCCAAGAAGTTTCAGTGAGTTCGTTTGTCGACACCAACGTTCTGGTTCGTCATCTGGTTGGTGATCCACCCGACATGGCGAGGCGAGCCACCGCCTTTTTGAGGAATGAAGAGAGTCTCTACCTCGCTGATCTCATCGTTGCCGAAACGGTGTACGTACTCGAATCGTTCTACGAAATCGACCGTTCTCGCATCAGTGAAGCAATTCGATCCTTGCTGGCGATGGAGTCCGTCCGAGTCATTGACGCTCCGCTACTCCTGCGAACGGTTGCCTTGTACGAAGGCGAACGGCTTGATTTTGCCGACGCCTACCTCGTGGCTTGCGCGGAAACCACTGGGGTAGGAAAGGTCGCTTCTTTCGACAAAGCCATCAGTCGAATACCCACAGTCGAGAGAATCGAGCCCTAAGGAATCAATTCACCAACCGGTTTCATCGTCATAAACGATGTCCACCAAATGGGACCTACGGCACTTGGTGGAGACGATGGGGTTCGAACCCACGACCTCAGGCTTGCAAAGCCCGCGCTCTACCAACTGAGCTACATCCCCTTGGTAAACGACCATGATAGTCGCAGCGGCGACACGGCTCAATTCGGGCGATGGCGACGTATCGCCCGTGCCTGCTTTCGGTCAATGCGCAGCAGTTGTCGCTCAACATCGGCCCAATGAAGCGGCGATTCATCAACCGAGACGCCGGACTCGTCGGCGCGAAAGAACATGATGTAGGCGACGGCCCACATGGGAAAGTAGGCCCCGAGCTTGGCGACAAAGCCCGCCAATTGCTGATCAAATACAGGGGTCATGTGCAAAACCGCCTGCTGGCCGTGCAGTGCGGGATAGAGCGAGTGCTGGGCGAAAATCCAGACAAACGACAGACTGGTCACGACAATCGCCGAGCCAAAGACGTAGCCGGAGCGGGCCGCTGGTGAGAGACGCTTCGCGCCGGGCATGATGGCCAGGGCTGGCACCCAGAGCAACAACCCCACGAACAACACCACGCCAAGCACCACCACGTGGCCACCCCAACTGGTCGCGGCCCAGTCAACTAGTGGACTCGACAGCGTCAAGGTGCCGAGCACCGTCACCAAAATGATGGCCATGCCGGGGTGCGCCAGTCGACGCACAATTGCGTCGACTGGAGCCGGATAGGTCAGCTTGACCAGAAGTTCGGTCGTCGTGGAGAGCAGAATCAGCGGGGCGACGACCAGCATGATGAGGAGTCGCTGCACCGTTGCCGCGGTCAATGAGACCGATTGGGCGAGATCGCCCAGTGGCCACATCGTCGCCACCAGCAGCACGACAAGAGCCCATCCCATCCGGCGTCGGTGATGCGTGTCGTGCACCAGCACGCGGTGCAACCACGCGATGGCCACCACGAGGGCAAGGGCAACGAGGTGCCAGTGAAAAGGAAGCGAGCCCATCGTTACGACAGCGCGCGATGCCCAGTGATGCGTGGCCCAATCTTGAACAGTATCAATGACGTAATAATCACGTCGGTGCATAAAATAAAACCGGGGAAGAGTGCCGCCGCTGTCGTGATCTGGTGCAACGTCAACAGCGTGATCCCGCAGTTGACCACACCACTAATAAAGGCAGAGACCGTTTCGCTCTCGGGATTGGCCCAGGACTTTCGCAGGGTGGGCAACGCGGCGATGAAGTCGGCCACTACGAAGGAGACCAGCGCCACGGTCGGCTCATTCACCAACGCCCAAAAAATCAAACCAGCGACCGAAACTGCGCCACAAGCGATGTCAATGCGGTCAATCTTCCACACGGCGTGCGGGTTCTTAAAGGAAGCCGCAATCACCACGCAGGGCACGACACCCAAGGCCAGCGTCATGAGCGAGGCCAGGCCAACGTGCTGCTGAATCTCAACGCAGAAGGCCAAAATGCCTTCGACAGCCCAAAGCCCCCACGTCACACGGTGGGGCTGGGTGTTGCCACGCCAAGTTTCGCGAACGTAGTTTCCCGTTCCCAAAAAGGCGAGAACCACCGCGAGATAGACAAATTGGGGAGCAATCACTCCTCCAGTCTGCCCGCTCGCGCAGCGCACGCTGACACCCCGCTCGGCGGGGGTGTGGGGATTCTGGTGTAGATTAGTAATCCCTTGGGGCTATAGCTCAGTCGGTTAGAGCGCGTCACTGATAATGACGAGGTCGTAAGTTCGATTCTTACTAGCCCCACCACGAGGGATTCGTACAAATGGCGTGAAACCATTAGTAGAAATCACGGCAAACCATTAGAAAAAATGGCGGGCGCCGAAGTTGCCACCACATGGTCCACTCACGTGATCTCGACCTTCAGAGGACGTAGCGCTCCTGTTGCCAAGGAAGACTGGAACGACCGCCGTTGCTCCGAACACACTTCTTGCGTAGCGAGACAACCTGGTTGTATCGAGCTGGAATTCCTAGAATTATGTCAGCTATGCCTAGGACGATTCCACTCGCGCGAGTGCAGACTGCGAACGCATAGGCATGTCTCCATATCGATCAAGTGGTGCTGTCCCTCGAGGACTTAGGTGAGCCAGTTGACCGAACGGAAGAAGTCGCTACCATTGAACTCGAATTGCCAGAGTACGCTGAATCCCGAGGCCTTCGGAGAATGCCGATTGAAGTTCCAAGCGGGGCCAACTAGATTCGCGATGTGAGCGACAATGAGTTCTTTCTTACCCGCGCGCAGTTACTTCGTCACCAAGAATTGCTCGACTCGCTACACGAATACACCGAGGAGCTTATCGAGATGCGGGACCCCGAACGGCGACGGGTGATTTGGGACAAGTACATGCTCGCTCGCCGAGAGATCGGGGAGATACTTCCGCCAGCTCCCAATCACCTGTAGCGGTGCACCTGATTTCTTACGACTACTAGGGGAGAGAGTTGGGACCTGTCGAATTGGCGGTGAGCACCGCATTGCATGAGAACGATGTCCTCCGAACTCCCTCGCAAGGCCAGCCATTTGTCGTCGATACGATCGACGATCGTGGGGTTGTCTTGCTGTTCGGCGAGAAGAGGACCAAGACACCGTTCAGCTGGTCCACCCTCGAAGGGGTTCGAGTGGAGTTCATGGGTCTCGGTTGGATTCCCATCGGTGGTCGGCGAGACTCCCAGGGTAATCCAGGGACTCTTGATGGTTACTTGAAGACCGCGATGAAGCGAGACACGGCGGGTTGGGTCGCATCTCTACTCGAGGCAGCGGGCATCCTTGAAATTGACCGCGGTCGGCCCGCCAAAATACGAATCAAAGCCTGACCAGATCCCGCTGCCGCGTCGATTGCAAGTGGCTTAGTGAGAGAACTTACTGTTGGTGGTGGTGCTTCTCATTTCGTCCGAGCTCATCAAGTGAAGCGTTGGAATGATCTTCCAGAAACTGTCCCTGATCTGTTAAGAAAGACTCTCCGCTACTGGTCCGGACCTCGTATGCACCGCATCGTCGCAAGCCCGCATATCAACGTCATGGCGAGCAAGACGAGTCCCACGGCTGCCTGAAGAATCCAGAAATGGTTGGCCGGCTGGTATGAGAGCCAATACACCTCATGGTGCAATTGCATCCACCTCTTCACGGGACTAGGACCGTATTGGAACAATGAGGCGAGGTGCAGGCGAGCGACATTTGCGGCATGATCACCCAGCACATGCCCTCCAGGACCGACCAGCCAACCCTTCACAAGAAAGCTCCCGCTGGGCCCCACGCCCTCGGTAGCAACCGTGTTGACCGTGCCGAGAGGAAGGTAGCTGAGCAGAATGCGCGATGACGCTGATGCACCGATATCCAGAATTCGCGGGATCAACTGACTCATCCCAACGATGATTGCGCCGCCGATGAACGCGGTCGTGGCTATCGCTGCAACCGTACGCTTAACTAGAGCCCCAATAAGCGTTCCTAGCAGCAACTCGAAAACTGACAAGACTGGAGTCATCCACCAGGTCGTCATGAACAAACCGGACTGCCATTGGCTCCCAACACCAACATTGATCACCGAGTAGGGATGCATGTACCAGCTCTCGAAGAGGAATCCAAGCACCACCGCGGCGAAGGTCAAGATTGCGGCCAATATTGCAAGCATCACAAGCAATTGTCGGGCACGGCCAACCCCTTGGGTCCAGCTGAAGCGATAGGTGCCAAGCTCCAACTCGCGCGCAATCAACGGTGCTCCAACGAAAGCCCCAATCACAAGCGGGAATATTCGGAGCGCGATGACGAGCGGCGTGAAACTCGGGATGTCGGCAAATTTATTCGTCGTGTAGGCACACACTTGGAGATTGGTTGGATGGGCAAGCGTGCAACCGGCCGCGAGATACTTTCCATAGTCGCCAATCACCGCCATGCGTCCGATGATGATGGCAATGACCAGAGCAGCGGTAGTGAAGAGAACGGTCATGAACGTAGCGCGGTGCTGAATGAGAGCAACCCGCACAAGACGTCGCCACGAGTAGTGATGTCCTGGCGAATATTGGTCGGTTGTGGAACTCGATCCGGCGATCCTTGTTATCGACACTTCGTCATCTCCCCGCACGGTTCGATGCAATTGCAAGTGGACCTGACATAGCTGAGGCGGATGGTTCGCTCAGGTAGGCAAGCACGAGTTCATCAAGTGAGATGTGCTCGGCCATCCAACCGCTAGGGACCTCCATCTCGGCTTCTTCACGGACGACGAACTGGATCTGTCGTCCCGCGCGCTGAGACTTGACGATGTTCAGTTCCTCAGCGACGCTTTCCGCCTCGTCGCTAGGTCCGATCAATACCACGTGTCTGGCGAGAAGATCATCAATCGATCCAACCATCTGGACTCGACCTTGACTCATCAAGACCAAGTAGTCAGCTACCCGCTCCAACTCCGAAACCACGTGCGAGGAGAAGATTACCGAAAGGCCCTCGTCGGCCGCCAATGACATAACGACCGCCATCACTTCATGTCGCGCTAGCGGATCAAGTCGAGCTAGCGGCTCATCGAGCACGAGAAGGTCAGGGTGTCGTGCGAATGCAAGTGCGAGTGCGAGTTGGGCCTGTTGACCACCAGATAGTCTTCCCACCCTGCCCTCCAACGGGATATCGAGGTTCGACAAGCGCTTCTCCGCCAAATCTCGGTCGAATTTCTGGTTAAGGTTGGCCGCCACCGTAAGCATCGATCGCACCGTGATGTGGCGATAGAGAGGTGCTTCTTGCGCCACAAAGGCAACGCGTCCCAGAGCAGCGGGTGATCCTGCCTCAATGCCACCGAGCACCCTTATGTCCCCTGTCGTTGGGGTGGTTAGTCCAACAATGCAATCAAGCAGTGTCGTTTTGCCAGCACCATTTGATCCGACGAGAGCAACGATGCGCCCTTCAGGAATTGCTAGGGTGCAGTCGCTCAGCGCCCGAGTCTCCCCAAAGGTCACGCCAAGCCCGAAACTTTCAACGACATTCATGCGACCCCTCCGGTTTCGTCCAATGAGTCAGGACGAGTTGAAGAGCGCCCTTGGGACTGCCTAGAAAAGTCAAAGAGCGCGCTCGTGAAGAGCGCCGTGATCCCGTTCTCGTCGAGGCCGGCCGCGGCCGCCTCGGTTAGCCATCCGGTGACAAGACTGCGCCGCAGCGTTGTCAACTCCGAGAGTCCTACAGTCTCCGGTGCAGCCTCGACGAAGGTACCAATGCCAGGACGCGCGATGACTAGTCCCTGCTGCTCAAGATCGCGATATGCCTTGAGAACGGTATTGGGATTAATTGACAGCGAGGTGACGACATCTTTGATTCGAGGAAGTTGATCTCCTCGTACCAAGTAACCGAGTCGAATTGCGCTCTCAACCTGCTGGACGAGTTGGAGGTAGGTAGGAATGCCCGAGCGCGGGTCCAGCCGAAATACGACAGAGGAGACTGAGTCGTTCATCTTCGATGAATTGTTATATTTATCTATCATGATAGATAAAGTGTATCACCCTCAAGATTCGAACTAGACACCATGCTTTCAGGCCCACGATTTGTGAAACTGGCTCTTCAATTTGTTGGGGCTGCGCGCACTTCCTGCACAGTCCGCAATACTCCAACACCTTTGGTGGGCGGAATCATTCTTGGTGGTGAGTAGATCCAGAATTGCTGGTGAGCACACTCGCCTGCTCTGGTGATATAAGAATTTCCAATTTTCGATAGCCCTTTGATCACTTGGCTTTTGGTATTTCTACTAATCCCCCACCACCTCGAGCGCGCTGACGCTTTCTCTCCCTCCTCCTGCCCGTACTCTGAAGCAACGGAGGGTTTTCATGGCCACGTTGTTGCTTATTGGGTATTTCGCCGGAGTTATCGCGGGGGTTTCCCCCTGTATTTTGCCAATTCTCCCCATTGTGTTCGTCGCGTGGACCTCACCACTTCCCGAGTCAATTGACAACCGCCGCCAACGACAGCGTCGCGCACTCTCCGTCGTCGCCGGCCTGGTACTCAGCTTCGGCATCATCACGGCGACGGGCACCGCTCTTATTAGTAGCCTCGGGCTGCCCCAAAACTTCCTCCACGATGCCGGTATTGCCCTCCTCGTGATCTTCGGCGTAGGCCTCGTGGTGCCCGCCATTGGCCACGTGTTGGAGCGCCCGTTCGCTCGGCTAACGCGGACCTCCGCAACCGGCTCGGGCAGCGGCTTCGTCCTTGGTCTCAGCCTGGGACTGGTCTTCGTACCCTGCGCCGGCCCCGTGCTCGCCGCCATCTCGGTGCTGGGTGCACGCCACCAGTTCACGATCTACAGCCTCCTGCTCAGCCTGCTCTTCGCCGCCGGTGCGGCCACACCGTTACTGACCATTGCCTTGGCTGGCGACCGACTCATCGAGCGCAATCGCCGGCTCGCGGCTCGTGCTCGTCGCTGGCGCCCCGTCGGCGGTGTGCTCCTCGTCGCTATTGGCCTGTCACTCGCCTTCAACTTGGCAGCCCCGCTGCAGCGGGCACTGCCGAGCTACACCCAATCACTCCAAAACTGGTTGGAAGGCAACGCCCAGACCAGTGCGGCGCTGCGCCAACTGCAAAATCAATCGACGACGGGCAGCCTGGTGACGTGCGAGAACCTCGCCGCGGCGGGGCGAAACTTTTCGACGCTCAATTGCGGGCAGGCCCCCGAGTTCCGCGGTATCACCGCGTGGCTCAACACCCCGGGAGAAAAGCCCCTGACTATGGGTTCGTTGCGTGGTCATGTGGTCTTGATCGACTTCTGGACCTACTCGTGCATCAACTGCCAGCGCAGTCTTCCCCACGTAGAAGCCTGGTACCAGCGCTACCATCAGGCAGGCCTCGAGGTCATTGGTATCGAAGCACCAGAGTTCGCCTTCGAGCATCAGGTCGCCAATATTGCTGCCGCCGCCAAAACGCTCGGCGTCACCTACCCAGTAGCCGTCGACGACAATCTCGCCACGTGGAACGCCTACGAGAACCAGTACTGGCCCGCCGAGTATTTGATCGACGCCTCGGGCGCCGTTCGCCACGTTGACTACGGCGAAGGTCACTACAGCGACACCGAAAAGGTGCTTCGCAGTCTGTTGGCGGCACACGCGCACTCGCCACTTCCTGCCCCGACCTCGGTGCCAAACCTGACGCCACTAGGAAGCCTGAGCCCCGAGACCTATCTCGGCACAGACCGGAGCCAGTATCTCAACAACGGGGCCATGACCACGGGGGCCAGTGCGACCTACCGCGACGGCTACCCACCCCTCGGCAGTTACGACCTCGGCGGCACCTGGCGAACTGAGCCGGAGTACATCGAAGCGGGCCACCAAGCGAGCCTGACGTTGAACTTTCAGGCGGCCCACGTCTATCTCGTCCTTGGCGGGACCGGCACCGTCACGGTCTCGCTCGACGGGCGCACCGCGCGCACCCTGCACGTCAGCGGCTACCCCACGCTCTACACCCTCGCCTCGCTGCCGCGAAATGGTGAGGGTCTCTTGACCCTCGGCGTCTCACCCGGCGTTCGCGCCTATGACTTCACTTTTGGGTGACGCCGGCGCGAGGCCTTGCGTTAGCGTTTAGGGAGTTCCACTCGAAGGAGTCCCCATGACCGACCGCAGCACCTTGAGCCACGTCGAGCGCGAGCGCGCTTCGGTCTTTCACTCCTGGTCCGCCCAGGGCAGTATTAACCCACTTATGGTCAAAGAGGCCAACGGCGTCTACGTCACGGACGAAGACGGCAACTCCTACATCGACTTCTCCTCGCAGCTCGTCAACATCAACATCGGCCACCAACACCCCAAGATTGTGGCCGCGATTAAGGAGCAGGCCGACTTGCTCTGCACGATTGCGCCCCAGCACGGCAACATCGCCCGCATTGAGGCAGCCGAAAAGATTCTCGATCACTCCTTTGACGGGGCCGCCAAGGTCTTCTTCACCAATGGCGGCACCGAGGCTGTCGAACACGCCGTGCGCATGGCCCGCCTCCACACCGGCCGGCCCAAGGTCATGGCCCAGTACCGCAGCTACCACGGCGCCACTGCTACCTCCATCAACTTGACGGGCGACCCCCGACGCTGGCCGAACGACTCGGCCAGTGCCGGCGTCGTGCACTTCTTTGGTCCGTTCCTGTATCGCTCGATGTTCCACGCCTCCACCGAGGCCGAGGAGTGCGAACGGGCCTTAGCCAATCTCGAAACGACGATTCAGTTTGAGGGCCCCTCCACCATCGCGGCCATCATCCTGGAGACCGTGCCCGGCACCGCCGGCATCATGGTCCCACCCGCCGGCTTCCTCCAGGGCGTGCGGGCGATCTGCGATCGCTACGGCATCGTCTACATCGCCGACGAGGTCATGGCCGGCTTCGGCCGGACCGGCTCGTGGTTCGCGTACCAGCAGCACGGGGTCACCCCCGACCTGGTCACGTTCGCCAAAGGTGTGAACTCCGGCTATATCCCACTCGGCGGAGTCGTCATCAACCGGGCCATCGCCGACACCTTCGAGAGTCGGGTCTACCCCGGTGGTCTCACCTACTCCGGCCACCCACTGGCCTGCGCCAGTGCGGTCGCCTCCATGACGGCGATGGAGGAAGAGGGCGTCATCGAAAACGCCCGTCGCGTGGGCGACGAAGTCTTGGCGCCGGGCCTTCGGGCGCTGGCCGCCAAACACCAGGTGATTGGTGAGGTGCGTGGGGTGGGTGTCATGTGGGCCCTCGACCTCGTCACGAACCGCGCCACCAAGGAGCCACTGGCCCCGTACGGTGGCACGTCGGCGGCCATGACCGAACTGGTGGCAGCCTGCAAGCGCGAAGGCCTCTTGGTATTGACGAACTTCAACCGACTCCACGTGGTGCCCCCGTGCACCATCACGGACGCTGAGGCCAACGAGGGCATCGCGCGGCTCGACCGCGCCTTCGCCACGATCTCCCACCACTACCAGGGGTAACCATGGCCGCATGGTCCGTAGCTGCTCGCAAAGTACCGACCATCACGGTCGTCTTTTGGGTCCTCAAGCTCCTCACCACGGCGTTAGGGGAGTCGCTCTCTGACGCCCTGATTAATCACTACTCACCGATTCCCATCGTCCTGGGCACGGGCGTGGTGTTTGCGCTCGCGCTGGGCTGGCAGATCACCCGGCGGCGCTACGAGACCATTGCCTATTGGATGGCCGTGGTCATGGTCGGCATCTTCGGCACCATGGTCGCCGACAGTGTGCACGTTGCCCTGCACGTCCCCTACGCCATCTCGGCCGCGGTCTTTGGACTGGCGTTGGCGGTGACCTTCGTGCTGTGGCATCGGGCCGAAGGCACGCTGTCGATTCACGAGATCACGACCACACGACGCGAGCTCTTCTACTGGGCCACTGTGTGCGCCACCTTCGCTCTGGGCACCGCCCTGGGCGACCTCACCGCAGCCACGCTGCACTGGGGCTACGCCCTGTCCACCTTCATCTTCGCCGCCGTCATCGTGGTGCCGGGCCTGGCCTTCGTCAGCGGTCGCCTGGGGGCCATCACGACGTTTTGGACCAGCTACGTTCTGACACGACCACTCGGCGCGTCAGTCGCCGACTGGTTGGGCAAGCCCACGAGCCACGGTGGTCTTGGTCTCGTCGCCTGGCGAGTGGCGACAGGTCTCGCACTGGCCTTCCTCGTGGTGATGCTCGCCACGTGGCGTCGCGAGCGCACCGTGTGGGGCCACTGGCGCTGACTTTATGCTGGGTGTGTGCCAGCAATTTCTGTCGACAATCCACTCGAACTTCCCAAGGTGAGCGGTGCCTCACCGGACGCTCGCGTTCGCCGCATTGCCTCAATCACCACTGCCCCTCGTGCCCTCGAGGGAGAGGGATTCCCCGTGCGTCGCGCCTTCGCGGGCGTCTCACAGGCGGCCATTGACCCCTTCATCCACATGGACCAGATGGGTGAAATTGACTACGGTCCCGGTGAGCCCAAGGGCACGCCGTGGCACCCACACCGTGGCTTTGAGACCGTGACCTACATGATGGAGGGCACCTTCTTACACCAGGACTCCATCGGCGGCGGCGGCGTTATTCAAGACGGTGCCACCCAGTGGATGACGGCCGGGGCAGGCATCTTGCACATCGAGCGACCACCAGACGCGCTGATTGACTCCGGCGGTCTCTTCCACGGCATCCAGTTGTGGGTCAACCTGCCGTCGAAGATGAAGATGACCTCACCTCGCTACCAGGACATTGGTTCTCGTGAGGTCGCTCTCTTGACCAACGACAATGGCGACGCCATCATCCGCGTTATCGCCGGTACCTTGGGCGACGCCAGTGGGCCCGGTGTCACGCACACCCCCATCACGCTGCTCCACGTCACCCTGCTCCCCGGCGGCCAGTTGGTGCTGCCGTGGAACCCGGCGTACAACGCGTTGACCTACGTGTTGGCCGGATCAGGCACCGTGGGGACGGACCGTCACGCCATTCACTCGGGACAGCTGGCCGTGCACGTCGACGGCGACGTGCTGGTTCTCAGCGCCGACGAACGACAGGACTCACGCACCGAAGCCTTCGAGGTACTCGTTCTTGGTGGTCAGCCACTGCGTGAGCCCGTGGCGATGTACGGACCGTTCGTCATGAACACCCGTGACGAGCTCCAGCAGGCCTTTGAGGACTACCAGGCGGGGCGACTCGGCCAGATTCCGGCCGACCACATCTAACGGCGACGTTATTTGTATTTGGTCGCGGCGTAGAAGGCGCTGAACAGCGAGACGAGACCGAGCAACAGGTACCACGACGAAGTGGCGCCTGGCAGAACCTGCAAGTAGTTCAACGCAATGACCAGCAGACCAAAGATCACGAGGTCGAGCAACATCCAGCCGTACCAACGGGGGCTGTGTTCCTCTTCCGGGTGCTCGGAGGCAACGGTCACGCGACCCTGCTCCTGCGGTGAGGTGTAGCGGCCGACGCGCTTAGCGGACTTGTGCGATGAGGACGACATATCTGTGTATGTTACTCATCCCGCCGAGCCGGAGCCGGTGGTTCCGGTGGAGCCAGCGTCGCACACGCTGAGCAAGACGACACTGTTGTAGGGGACAGGAATCGTGCTCGGAACTGGTGACTGCTCGAGAACAACACCAATTTGTGATGCCGTGCAAGAACCGGGGTTGGCCTGCTGGATCAGTGGCGTCAAGCCCGCACTGGTCAGCGTTGACTCCGCCACCGCCTGGGATTCGCTCACGACGTCGGGCACCAATACGTTGCACTTTCCTGACGAGGTCACCAACGTCACCGACGTGCCCGAGGCGACATTGGTACCCGCGGCCGGCAACGTCTTGACCACGTTGCCCACGGGAACGGTGGAGGAACACGACGTGGACGTTGTGGAGGACACCTTTAGGCCCACCTGACCAATGGCAGCAGCTGCCTGCGTCACCGTATCGCTCACCACGGACGGCACCGGGAAGAGCGAGGTCGGACTCAGCACGGTCAGAGTGATAACGGTGCCCTTGGCGACACTGGCGCCAGACAGTGGTGACTGCGACAGCACGGTGTTGGGCTGAGGTGGGGTCGTTGTCGTCGTGGAAGCTCCGGCCACGGTCGTCGTGG
>DAINRA010000011.1:0-5500 GCA_036742195.1 Acidimicrobiales bacterium | reverse complement strand
TTGGGCTGAGGTGGGGTCGTTGTCGTCGTGGAAGCTCCGGCCACGGTCGTCGTGGTCGACGTTGAGGTACTGGTCACACCGGTAACGCCGGTAGCACCGGTCGTCTTCGCCGATGCGTTCGCGATGAAGTTCACGGTGAAGCCGAGACCCGCGGCGTAGAGGGAGCTTTCCGCCACGGCCACCGATTCACCAACAACACTGGGCACAATGACGGGGGCCGCGCTTGGTCCCATCGAGATGTTCAAGGTGACATCCGAGTTGCCTGGCACCTTGGTACCCGCGGCCGGGTTCTGCGAGATGACCGTGCCGGTGGGCTGGGTGGAGGCAACGAGATTCGGTAGTGGGACCAGTCCGTCTTTGCGGAGTGCTGCGTCGGCAGCGGCCACCGTCTGGTTCACCACGTTCGGCAAGACCACCGTCGTCTTCTTCGTCACGAGCACGTAGCCCACGCCGGCAGCAATAACGACCACGGCGAGCACGAGGGCGAACAGGCCACCACGGCGGGCACCGCCCTTGTTCTTGCGGGCCTTCACGTCGGTGCGAGGACCGTGAAAGACCGGCACGGCCTGCGTCTTTTCGCCGGCGGTGACCACACCCACTGCCTGGGTAGCGTCAGCCCCAACAAAGGCACCACCACGAGTGGCCGACACGGGCTGACCGTCCACGAAACGCAGGAGATCAGCGCGCAGATCATCGGCCGTCGCGTAGCGAGCATTGGGGTTCTTGGCCAGCGCCTTCATCACAATGGCGTCGAGATCGGCAGGCACCGCTGGGTTCACTTGTGCCAGTGGCGTCACGGTGCCGTGGACGTGCTGTGAGGAAACTTCCAGGGGTGTGTCGCCCGTGAAGGGGGCACGACCGGCGAGCATCTCGTAGAGGACAATGCCCAGTGAGTAGATGTCACTGCGACCGTCAACGGGGCGGCCCTCGGCCTGCTCGGGTGAGAAGTAGGTAGCGGTACCCATGACCGACCCGGCTTCGGCGAGGTGGTCCTCACTGGCGACGGCCTGGGCAATACCGAAGTCCGTCACCTTCACGAGTGCTTCAGGGGTGATCAAAATGTTGCCCGGCTTGACGTCGCGGTGCACGACGCCTTGACGGTGAGCGTAGGCCAACGCCGACGCGGTCTGGGCTGCGAGTTGCGCACTGCGCTGGGCGGTCAGTGTTCGTCCACCGCGGAGAACTTCGGCCAAGGACTGCCCCTCGACCAGCTCCATCACAATGAAGTAGGTGCCGTTGTCCTCGCCCCAGTCGAAGACGGGCACGATGTTGGGGTGCGACAAATTGGCCGCGGCCTGCGCTTCGCGACGGAAGCGTTCCACAAACGAAGGGTCGGCGCTGAGCTCGGGATAGAGAATCTTGAGGGCCACCGCTCGATTCAGTAACTGGTCCTGAGCGCGGTAGACCAAAGCCATGCCGCCACGGGCGATGAGGTGGGTTACTTCGTAGCGATTCGAGTAAACGCGACGGTCGGCGACAGGCTCCATGATGTCTCTAGCCTACGTCCTTGCACCGGCAACTCATCATGTTCTTACTCACCGTGGACAGGTCGATGAGGTACCCGTCGCGGGCTGACCGTGCTGGATCGCCAGGGCTCCCTCGATGAGACATTTCACAATGGGTCCCGCCGTGGTCGCACCGAAGTGGAAGTCGGACTGGAAGGGCATGGCCACGGCGACCGCCACGGTGGGATTGGTCGCCGGTGCGAAGGCGATCATCCAGTCGTCGGTGTACTTGGTTGTCCCCAAGAATGCCTGCGCGGTACCGGTTTTTGCGGCCACGTTGTCACCCCAAGGGAAGATGCCCGCGGCCGTACCAAAACGAACAACGTTCACCATCATCGGCACAATGGTCGCGGCCTGACTCTTGGTCAGTGGCGTCTTCCAGACACTGGTCTGGTATTTCGTGATCAACGTGCCGGTCGGGCTCGTAATGCTGGCCATGAGGTGCGGCGTCATGGCGACGCCCCCGTTGGCAATGGCCGCCGCGAGCAACGCCTGCTGCAGTGCAGTGGCCCGCACATTGTCTTGGCCGATAGCGGAGTAGGCCAGGGTCGGTAACGACCTAGCAAAGCTGGCCGCCGGGGGAAAGTAGCTCTGATTGACTTCGCCGCCAGGGAGGTCGAGTGGCGGCGTCGAGTTATAGCCAAAGGAGTAGGCCGTTTCGCTTAGATTTTGAGCGCCGACGTCCAGACCCAGAAGGCCATAGCCAGGGTCACACGAGGGCGGCAACATCATGGCCACGGTGCCGCCGCAGACCGTGCCGCCGTCGTTGTAGAGCAACTTATTCGTGTCGGGCAGTGGGGTGAAGGCCTCACGCTTATAGAACTTCTTCAACAGAGCGGGCTTGTGCACCACGGCGGCCGCGGTGGTGATCACCTTGAAGGTCGAGCCGGGTGGGAACGTCTGCTGGGTCGCCATGTTGCCGAGTGGCTCAAAGCCAAACTTGTCCGCCGTCGTGGCCGCCTTCCACGCCGCCTGGGCCACCGAAAGATCGCTCGAGGTAAAGGGCGTGGGGTCGTAGTTGGGGTTGGAGTACATCCCCAACACGGCGCCGGTGCGCGGGTCGAGGGTCACCGCGGCGCCCACTTGCCCCGCCATGGCCACCGAGGCAATACGTTGCAGCGCTGGTTCGAGCGTGAGGGTGAGCGTGTCGGCAGCCGACGTCGGCGCTAGTACTTGGGCGAGACTCTGTGGTGGCTGGGCGTGGGGCTCGAGGTAGGTGTTGTACTGATACTCCAGCGCCCACGTGCCATACGTCGGGCCGGCAAACCCCACCACGCCGGAGACGAGATTGCCCAACGGGTACTGGCGAACATAGGGATAGGCCGCGTTATTCGACGCCACCGACCTGGCCAGAATCGTGCCGTCGGCGGCCACGATTTCCCCGCGAGGGAACTGTGACAGCACGGTCGACAGTCGCGGGTTCAGCGGCGACGAGCTGAGTCCCGGTGCGCGCACCCACTGCACATTGATGGCCTGAGCCACCAAGAGAGCGAAGAGTACCAAGAGGCCGGTAGCGAAGAGGGTGAGCCGTCTCGTCATCGCTAGCCCTTCGGTGCCGGTTGCGTCGTAGTTGTCGTGGTCGTTGTCGGTTGGCTCAACTGCCACTGCTGGTGCAGGTAGCCAACATATTCGACCGCCGCCTGCGACGAGGGCTCGGAGATGGTTGAGTGAATCAACTGTTGATCCGCACTACGGAACTGGTGAAGGGGGAACGGTGTGACGGCAACGGTCGTGGGCTTCCACAGCAGCACACCGCCGGGTTGGCCTTGGTAGATCACTACTTCTTGGCCCTTCGCCCCAATGTAAAAGTTGGCGTAGGCGTACCAGTGCAGAATGCCGACACCCGCGGCCACCACACCGAGGATGACCGTCGCCACCACGGCGCTGCGCCACGTCACCCGCCGCCGTGTCTTTGGGGCGCGCGGGACGGGGTCTGGTCGCGGTGCTTCAGGCGGGGTGGGTGGTAACGGCGTCATCGTCGCCTCGAGCGGCGCAAACCCGTCGGACACGGCATCAAACTCCACCAACACCGCCGTGATGTTGTCGCGGCCACCGTGGTCCTTGGCGGCCGACACCAGTGCCTGCACCGCTTCTTCCAGAGAGGCCGAACTCGTCGCCAAGATGGCGATCTGTTCATCAGTGAGTTCGTTCGAAAGTCCGTCACTACACAACAGCAGTCGATCACCGGCTTGTGCAGTAACGGAGCGCACGTCGATTTCGAGGGGCTGATCGACACCAATAGCTCGAGTGAGCTGGTGGCGACGAGGGTGCACGAGGGCCTCTTCGGCGGTGAGTCGACCCATCCGCACCCACTCTTCGGCCACCGAGTGGTCACTCGTCAACTGACGCAAGGCGCCGTCGCGCAGTTGGTAGACGCGGGAGTCGCCAACGTGGAACACAACGGGATGCGTGGCGCCCTTGTCTTCAATTAGTGCTGCAATGACCAGTGTTGTCCCCATACCGAAGCGTTCGGGGTGAGCGGCGGCATCAGCGAGGACCTGGCGATTGGCCGAGTAAATCGCGGCAACCATGCCATCAACGGTGGGGGTGGCGACAAAAGCGTCGTAGATGATGTCGACAGACATGGCCGAGGCCACTTCACCGGCCGCGTGGCCACCCATGCCGTCGGCCACGATGGCGACAGCGTCGTCAACGAAGTACGCGTCCTGGTTCGTCTCACGAACCAAGCCGGTGTCGGTCGCCGCGGCGTAGCGCCAACGGGTCAACGAACGACCTCAAACAGCACGCCGCCCGTTTGGACGATGTCGCCTCGTTCTAACTGCGTGCGCGTCACCACGCGCTCCTGATTGACGTAGCTCCCGTTCGTGGAGCCGAGGTCTTCGATGAAGAGGTCGCCACCATCCACGCTGAAACGCGCGTGACGAGAGGAGAGAAAAGTATCGGTGATGGCCAGATCACATTCCGGGCTGCGACCAATAACAACCGAGGGACTCACCTCTATGCGCTCATCGGCGCGGTCCAGCGGTTCAATGATCGACAACGCCAACGTGGCCGACTTGCGACGACTTCGACGCGCTGCGTCGGGTGTGATGCTCTTGGTCTGGAGCTGGGCCACGCGCAGGACGCGGGCGAAGAACAGCACCGCCACCACCATGATGAGCAGTTGGAGTGGACGAACCACTGCGGCGTAGTTCGTCACGGCCATCATGATGCTTACGCCAACTCAATTCGGAATCGGACGGAGCCAATCATGACCTCGTCACGAGGTGACAGGGAGACGGCGTCCACGCGGTACCCATTGACAAAGGTGCCGTTGGTAGAACCCAAGTCACGAATGGCAATCCCCTGGTCAGTTCGCCAAACTTCAGCGTGTTGGCGAGACACGTTGGTGTCGTTGATCACAACGGCCACGGTGGGGCTGCGGCCGATAATGAGGGGCTCGGTACCCACCGGGAACGACCGACCGTCGCTCAACAGCAGGCGGGGCTCGCTCGCGCCACCCACAAAAGCGGTCTTGACGAGGACGTCGCCTGATTTCACGTCATCATCAACGAAGATTTCGACCTTGACGGGGCCGACGAAGCCGTATCCCTCGTTCAGCGCGTGCTGGCGCGCCGACTCTTCGAGTTCGCTAATCAGGGCTTTCTGGAAACCATCGAATCGCTCAGCGTCCTTTGGGCTCAGCCACAAACGGAGGTGGTTTGGCGCCAGCGGTCCCTGGGCGGAGAGGCGACGGGTGAGGTCGATCTCGCGAATCATGCGTGCGCCGATTTCGATGGGCTGCAGCGCAGACTTAAACGGACGTGACAAGGTCTGGTCGAAGAGCTTTTCGAGGCTGTTCTCAATTTTTTTCAAGACCATAACGCTTCCAACTGTACCGGCATTATCCCCAATGCCCTACCCGAAATGGCTCAGAACCGTGTCGTTGCAGTAGGATTGACACTCCACGGGCGAGTGGTGAAATGGCAGACACGCTAGCTTCAGGTGCTAGTTCTCGAAAGGGAGTGCGGGTTCAAGTCCCGCCTCGCCCACCA
>DAINRA010000010.1:21186-56032 GCA_036742195.1 Acidimicrobiales bacterium | reverse complement strand
GAGCCGTAGCCGAGGATGGCAATCTTCTTGTCCTTCAAGAGAGCGGGATTGACATCGGCTTCGTAGTACATCGTGGTCATGGTTCTTTTCTTTCTCTTATTCAGCAGGAATCACGACGACGTTGTCGTTCCCAGTCTAGGCAATGCCACACGACCGGTTCGATGGAGCTCGACCGTGTCGTAGTTATCGAGCTGGCGCTCGAGTTCGTCGCAGGCGGCCGGCGTGCCGGCCAGCATCAGCGTGATGGAGTGCGCGTCCACGTCCACAATGGCGGCGCCGGAGTTGGCGACGACGTCGGACAGGGGCGTGCGACTGTTCACGTCGGTGCGAATCGTGGCGAGCAGCAGTTCACGTTCCAAGGCATCCTTGGGTGAAATGTCACTAATTGCCACCACGTTGACCAGCTTGTCGAGCTGTTCGACGATCTGCTCGAGCGGGGCCGATTCGGCGTCCACCACGATGGTGATGCGCGAAAAGCGGGCCGACGTTTCGGCTGGCGCCACGGCGAGTGAGTAGATGTTGAAGCCTCGGCGGGCAAAGAGTCCGGCCACGCGCGAGAGGACACCCGACTTGTTCTCCACCAGCACCGACAAGATGTGGTGCTGCACGGGAGTGCGGTCAGTTACGCCAAGGAACGGTTCGGGAGCCATTTATGCCTCTCTCTGCAGTGGGTGGACCATGATGTCGTCGTTGGAAGCACCGGCGGCCACCATTGGGAAGACCTTCTCGCGAGCGTCGGTACGGAAGTCGATAACCACCGGGACGTCGTTGATCTCGTTGGCCTGACGAATCGCCTCGTGCATCTCTTCCACGGTGCGGGCGCGCAGACCAACACAGCCCATCGCTTCGGCCCACTTGACGTAGTCGGGCAGGTCGGCCGAGAGGTAGACCTCGGAGTAGCGCTCCTCGTAGAACATCTCCTGCCACTGGCGGACCATGCCCAGGTAGGCGTTGTTCAAAATGGCGATCTTGACCGGAATGCCCTCGGCGCGGGCGGTCACGAGTTCTTGGGCCGTCATCTGGAAACAGCCATCACCGTCAATGCACCAGACCGTCTTGTCGGGTCGACCGACCTTGGCGCCAATGGCCGATGGCACACCAAATCCCATGGTGCCCGCACCACCGGAGTTGACCCAGGTGCCGGGCTCTTCGAACTTCCAGAACTGGCTGGCCCACATCTGGTGCTGCCCGACTCCGGAGGACACGATGGTGCCCGGTTCGGCGGCGGCGTGAATCGACTCAATCACGTACTGCGGACGCAGCAGACCATCCTCGGTCGGGGCGTCGTAGACGAGGGGGAACTGGGCGCGCCACTCGTCAATCTGCTGCCACCACGGACCGAGACCCTTCGGCGTCGCACCGGCGGCGTCGAGCGCCGTGAGGGCGTCGGCGACCGAGGCGCGGATGGCCACGTTGGTGCGGCGGACCTTGTTGAACTCGGCCTTGTCAATGTCGACGTGAATGATCTTGGCCTCGGGTGCGAAGGCGGGAATCTTGCCCGTCACTCGGTCGTCAAAGCGGGCACCGAGCGAGATCAGAAGGTCCGACTTTTGAATCGCGGTCACCGCGGCGTAGACGCCGTGCATGCCGGGCATGCCCAAGTTCTGGGGGTGCGAGTCGGGGAAGGCACCGCGCGCCATCAGCGTGGTCACCACGGGCATCTTGGTGCGCTCGGCGAAGGCCAGCAGTTCGGCCGACGCGCCGGACTTCAGGGTGCCGCCGCCAACGTAGAGCACGGGGCGCTCGGCCTGGGCGATGAGTGCGGCCGCGGCCTCAATGGAACTGGCGTCGAGGTCGACACTGGGGCGATACCCCGGCAGGTCGAGCTCTTCAATAGTCGACGGGTACCACCACTCCATCATCGACTGCGACAGGTCCTTGGGCAGGTCAACCAAGACCGGGCCGGGCCGGCCGGTCGTGGCGATGTGGAAGGCGGCCGCAATGGCGCGAGGAATGTCGTTGACGTCGGTGATCAAGAAGTTGTGCTTCGTGATGCCCTGGGTGATGCCCGTGATGTCGCACTCCTGGAAGGCGTCAGTGCCAATAGCGGCCGTGGCGACCTGGCCCGTGATGACGACCAGGGGCGTTGAGTCCATGTAGGCGTTGCCGATGGGGGTGACGATGTTGGTCGCACCGGGGCCGGAGGTCACCATGGCCACACCGGGTCGACCGGTGGCGATGGCGTACCCTTCGGCCATGTGGCCGGCGCCCTGTTCGTGGCGTACGAGGATGTGTCGGATGCTCGAGTCAATGAGCGGGTCGTAGACAGGAAGAATGGCGCCACCGGGCAGGCCGAAGATGACTTCGACGCCTTCCATTTCCAGGCTCTTGATCAGGGCTTGCGCGCCAGTCAGTTGCACGATGATCCTTTACGTTTGCTTATGAAAAAAGGCCTCCCTGTTTGGGAGGCCTCCGGTGTACGACGAGTCGTGACGCCGGCGCCTAAGCGCTTACTACTACCTCTACGAGAAAGAAGTTGGTCACCCCTCTATTTAAGCACAGTCGCTCAGGGGCGGCAACGGGACTACCTCTCGTCTCGCCGATGCGGGTGCCACACGAAGACAACGGCCGACGTCAACGCCAGCGTGCACAAGACGCCCCCGCCCACCATGGCCACACGGGCGTGGGCGGCGGCGAACGATGCGGCGGTTGATGTCCGGGGCACCCACAGTGACGTGAGGGCCACCAGCAACGACAGTCCGAAGGCGTTACCAATCTGGACCGCGGCCGAGACCACCCCGGAGGCCGCACCCGCGTCTTTGGGCGACACGCCGTGAATCGCCGCGGAGGTCAGACGAATCGTTGACGCCCCCTGCCCCACGCCGACGACCAGCATGGGCAATGCCACGGTCCACAGATACGAACCGTTCGACGAGACCCCGGCCATCCAGAATGTGCCAATGCTCACCGTGGCGAGGCCCCCGATCAGGAAGGGGGCCGTGCCGAAACGACGACTCAGCCGAGGGACGAGGAAGGCAATCGCGAAGCTGCCCAACGTCATGGGTAAGAAGGCCAGTCCCGCACCAAAGGGATTCAGTCCGCGCGAGACCTCGAGATACTGGGCGATGAAAAACCAGAAGCCGGCCATTGAGCCGACGAACAAGAAGCGTGCGGTGTTGGCGCCGGAGCGCTCCGCGTTGGCTAATAAGTGCAGCGGCACCAACGGGGCGCTCGCCCGCTGCTCCGTGCGAAGAAAGAGACCCAGCAGTGCCACGCCAACAATCAGCGGCGCAATGGTGAGTGCCCGGCCCCACCCGTATTCGGAGGCGTTGACGAGTCCGTAGACGATGCCCGTCATGGAGAGCGTCGCCCAGACGGCCCCGGCGACGTCGAGGGGCTCAGTGTGGCGTTCCGATTCCTTGACGTAGTAGCGCGTCGCCACAATCAAGACGAGGCCGATGGGTACGTTGATCCAAAAGGCCCAGCGCCACGACAACACGTGCGTCACGAACCCACCCAGCACGAGACCCAGACTCATACCGATACCGGTGATGGAGCCATAGACCGCGACCGCGCGGGCCCGGGCCGGGTCCTTGGGAAAGTTGGTTGACAGCAATGCCAACGTCGAGGGGGCAATGAGTGATGCACCCACGCCCTGCAACACACGCGCGACGATGAGCATGACGGCATTGGGTGACCAGCCCGCCATGAGCGAGGCGGCCATGAAAACACAAAGTCCCACCAAGAATCCTCGGCGGCGACCGATGATGTCGCCGACACGAGCGCCGAGCAACAAGAGGCCACCCAGCGAGAGGGCATACGCACTTTGCACCCACGACAAGGTGGCCGCCGAGAAGCCGAGGTTTTCGCGAATTAATGGCAAGGCCGTGATGACGATGGACCCGTCGACAATCAAGATCAAATAGCTCACCGAAATAATGGCGAGGGTGATGAGGGGGTGCTTCAGTTCGCCGTCGTGTGACACGTCAATCCAATCGTGGTAGCGGTGCCGTTACACCGAACACCCCTCTGCCTTTTGCAGACGCACCATTTGAAAACAGATTCGGGAAAGCAGAGGTAATTACCACTTTGCCACGAGAATTTCTCGAGATGGGTATTTCGGCCCTAAATGACAGAATCGTGACAAAAAAGTGATTATTTATCCATTATTGATGACTATCGGGTGTGGCGCATGCATAAAAAGTGCATGAGACTGAAGACGTGTCAAATACCCCAGCATCAGACAAGACCACTCGCGAATTCGGCACCCGCATTCGCGCGCTTCGGAAAGAACTGGCCCTCAGCCAGGAAGAGCTCGGCGAAGTCGCCGGACTTCACCGTACCTACATCGGCCACCTTGAGCGTGGCGAAGTGAATCCTTCGCTGATCAACATTCTCCGCGTCGCCAAGGCCCTCAAAGTTGACCCCTCCGACCTCGTGTCCGGGCTCAAAATACCCCGCCGCTAGAACACCGTTACCAAATACGAACGCGTTCGTCCGGCGCCAGGAACATGGCGTCTGACTCAGTGACGTCGAACGCCTCATAGAACTCGTTGAGGTTACGCACAATCTGATTGCATCGGGCTTCCGCGGGTGAGTGCGGGTCAATCGCTGCCAGACGTCGAGCCTCTTCGGGGCGGGCCTTGCCGCGCCACACCTGGGCCCAGCCCATGAAGACGCGCTGGACGCCGGTGAAGCCGTCGATGACGGGTGCCTCGGCGCCATTGAGCGAAATCTCGTACGCCTTGAGGGCAATCGTGAGCCCGCCCAGGTCGCCAATGTTCTCGCCAATGGTGAAGGCACCGTTGAGGTGCACGTCGGGAGCGGCCAGTGGCGTCAACGCGTCGTACTGCGCAATCAGCTTGGACGTGCGAGCCTCGAAGGCCGCACGGTCGTCGTCGGTCCACCAGTTCGACAAGTTGCCATCACCGTCGTACTTCGACCCCTGGTCGTCAAAGCCGTGGCCGATCTCGTGACCAATAACGGCACCAATGCCGCCGTAGTTCACGGCGTCATCGCCATCAACGTTGAAGAACGGGGGCTGCAAAATGGCGGCCGGGAAGACGATTTGGTTGAGGCCGGGGTTGTAGTAGGCGTTGACCGTCTGAGGGTACATGTGCCACTCGTCACGGTCCACCGGTGCCCCGATCTTGGCGTAGGCGTAGTTGCGCCCAAAGACGTTGATAGCCCGCAGGTTGGCCACGAGGTCATCACGGGTGATGGCCAACGCCGAGTAGTCGCGCCACTTGGCGGGGTAGCCAATCATGGGTGAGAACTTGTCGAGCTTCTCGAAGGCGCGCTGCTTGGTCTCCTCGCCCATCCAGTCGAGGGCGGCAATGTCAACGCGGTAGGCCTCGGTAAGGTTGGCCACCAGTTCTTCCATGCGCTGCTTGGCCCGTGGTGGGAAGTGGCGCTCGACGTAGTGCTCACCGATGGCCTCACCCAGGGCGGCCTCCACCAACGAGACCGCACGCTTCCAGCGCTCGCGCATCTGGGGCACGCCCGACAAGGTCGTGCCGAAGAAGTCGAAGTTCTCCTGGACGAATGCAGCGCTGAGGTGCGGGGCCGAGCCGCTCAGAGTGTGCCAGAGCAACCACGACTGCCAGGCAGGAGCGTCGAAGGCGGCGAACAACTCATTGACGCCAGCAAAGAACGATGGCTGACGCACGACGACAGTCTCGAGCACGTGGCGTGGCGTCTGCGATGCCGTGAGGTAGGTGGCGAGGTCGAAATTCGAGAGAACAGTCGACCACTCGTCCAGGGTGGAGAGGTTGTAGGTGCGGTCCGCTTCGCGGTCGGCCACCGAGTCCCAGTGGTGCGACGCAATGGCGGTTTCCAGTGCCAATACGCGCTGCGCGTGAGCGGCACCGTCGGCAATACCGGCGAGAGCGAACATCCGCTCCATGTGCTCAACCAGGGCCACCAAGAGCGCTGCGTGCTGGGGGTCGCGGTAGTACGACTCGTCGGGCATGCTCAGTCCGCCCTGACCAACGTAGGACAGGTAGCGCGTGGAGTCGCGCTGGTCAGTATCGATGAAGTGATAGAAAAAGCCGCCGTGGCCGCGCGCACTCAAGGTGCCGAGAATCTGGGCGAAGTCAGCCGCCGAGGACACGGACTGGGCCAGTACGAGATCGTCGGCAATGGGGCTGATGCCCAACTCTTCGATGCGCGCTTCGTTCATGAAGGAGGCGTAAAGGTCACCGATCTTCTGGGCGGTGGTGCCAACGGGGGCCGACTGGGCAGCAAGGTCTTCAATAATGGCCTTAACCTGCGCCTCGGAGTTCTCGCGCAGCTTGTCGAAGGCACCAAAACGGCCGCGGTCGCTTGGGATCTCAACATTGTCGAGCCACGTGCCGTTCGTGAACTGGAACAGATCGTCCTGCGGTCGCACCGAGGGCTTCATGGATGCCGTGTTCAAACCGCTGGTGCCGTACGAGTAGTAGTCAGTCATAAGGCTTGATGCTACCAAGCGGACTCCGCCAGCGGGCGTGTTGACGTGACTGATTTAGCGGCGCTGCTGAAGCTCGGCAACCACGGCCTTGCCGTTGGCCTGCCCCTTGGTCGCCTTCATCACCAAACCGGTAAAGAAGCCGGCCAACTTGTCGTCGCCGTCCTTGTAGCGACCCCATTCATCGGGGTTCGCCGCAATGAGTTCATCGACAATGGCACCGAGCGAATCTGTTGACATCTGCTCGTAGCCCTTGGCCTTCGCGATGGCCTCAGGGTCTCCCCCATTGGCCAGCAACGTCGCCAAGACGTCCTTGGCCTGCGTGGCCGACAGCGCGCCGGAGAGTTCCATCGAGAGCGTGGTCACGAAGGAGGCCACGTCCAATGAGGTGGCCTGTTCGGGATTGGCGGCCAGCTCGTTGGCGACACGGGAAATGGCGAGAGCGGCGTCACCGCCGGCGGCGACGACGGCGTGCACGAAACGCTCGAGGCCTAAGTCGATCACCACTTCCACCGCATCGAGCTGCGCCGAGGTGGGGGTGGTGAGTGTCGCAACCACCGCGGCACGACGTTCGGCCGGCATGGCGGGCAAGGCAGCGCGCACGGCGTCCTGCCAGGCCTGGCTTGGGGCGAGATCAACCAGGTCGGGGTCACGGAAGTAGCGGTAGTCCTCGGCGTCTTCCTTCACGCGCAGCGTGGAGGTCTCCCCCATGACTTCATCCCAGTGGCGCGTCTCTTGACGAACGGTGCCACCCTCTTCGAGCAGTTCAATCTGACGAAGGGCTTCGTAGTCAATGGCACGCTGCAGGCTGCGCAAGGAGTTCAGGTTCTTGATTTCGCAACGCGTGCCGAATGGTTCGCCGGCCTTGCGCACCGACACGTTGGCGTCGATGCGCATCGAGCCTTCTTCCATGCGGCCGTCGGAGGCGCCCGTGGCAATCAAGATGCCGCGAAGCTCTGCGGCGTAGTCGCGAGCCTGGGCCGAGGAACGAATGTCCGGCGCCGAGACGATTTCAACGAGGGGCACGCCACAGCGGTTGTAGTCCACGAGTGAGCGGTCCGCGCCGGCGAGTCGACCTGAGCCACCGACGTGCGTCGTCTTTCCGGTGTCCTCTTCCATGTGGGCACGCTCAATACCGACGCGCGAGCCGTCAGGAAGGTCAAGGTAGCCATTGGCGTTGATGGGCAAGTCGTACTGCGAGATCTGGTAGTCCTTGGACTGGTCCGGGTAGAAGTAGTTCTTGCGGTGAAAGGTCGACGGCGCAATGGTGCAGTGCAGTGCCATGCCGATGCGCATCGCCAACTCCACGGCGTGTTCATTCAAGACGGGCAGTGAGCCGGGCAGACCAAGGCACACGGGGCACACGTTGGAGTTGGGCTCATTGCCGAAGTGGTTTTCGCAGCCACAGAACAGCTTTGACTTGGTCAGGAGTTCGGTGTGGACCTCAAGGCCGACCACCATCTCCCATCCGTTGGGCAACTGGGTCATGGGCGACCGTCCGCAATCTCGAGCACGCGAGCGGCGGCGAGCAACGTCGCCTCCGAGCGGCCCGGTCCGAGTAGCTGCACACCAATGGGCAGATCGGCCTCACCGGTACCAAACGGAACCGACAGTGCGGGGTCACCGGCCAGGTTGGTGGGAATGGTGAAGACGTCGTTCAGGTACATCGCCATAGGGTCCTTGGTTTTCGTGCCGAACTCGAAGGCCACGCCAGGCGTCGTCGCACCCAGCAGGAAGTCCACCTGGGCGTAGGCCTTGGCGAAGGCGTTAATCGTCAAGGTGCGTACCTTCAGTGCCTGTCCGTAGTAGGCGTCGAAGTAGCCAGCGGAGAGTGCGTAGGTGCCCAGCATGATGCGACGCTTGACCTCGGCGCCGAAGCCCAGGGTGCGGGTCGCTTCCATCATGGCGGTCACGTCGGCACCATCGACACGGTTGCCGAAGCGAACGCCGTCGTAGCGAGCGAGGTTGCTCGACGCTTCGGCTGGGGCGATGAGGTAGTAGGCGCTCAGTCCCAGCGAGAGCTCAGGAATCGAGAGTTCGACAATCTCGGCGCCGGCCTCGCGCAGGGCGTCGGCGGCCTTGGCCACGCTGGCCAGCACCCCAGGGTCGGACCCCTCGTAGAGTTCCTTCACGAGACCAACGCGCTTGCCGGCCACGCCGTCATTCACGTGGGCCACCAATGACGGAGCGGGCTCGTTCAAGGACGTCGAGTCCATGGGGTCGTATCCAGCCAGCACTTCGAGCAGCAGGGCCGAGTCAGTCACGGTCTTCGAGAAGGGGCCAATCTGGTCCAGTGACGAGGCGAAGGCGATCAGGCCGTAGCGCGAGACCAACCCGTAGGTGGGCTTGACGCCAACGATGCCGCACAACGCGGCGGGCTGTCGAATCGAGCCACCGGTGTCCGATCCCAACGAGATGGTGGTCATGTCCGCAGCGACGGCGGCGGCAGAACCACCCGACGAACCACCGGGCACGCGGGCGGGATCGAGCGGATTGCGGGTGGGCCCAAAGGCCGAGTTCTCGGTCGAGGAACCCATGGCGAACTCATCCAAGTTGGTCTTACCCATTGGAATTGCGCCAGCGGCCACCAAGCGGTCGATCACCGTGGCGTTATAGGGCGGGCGCCATCCTTCGAGCATCTTCGACGAGCACGTGGTGGGCACGTCAATTTGGCAAAGATTGTCCTTGATGGCAATCGGCACACCGGCCAGAGGACCTACCGTCTCGCCTCGGGCTATCCGTTCGTCAATTGCGGCAGCGGCGGCCGTCGCACGCTCGCCGTCGACGTAGAGAAAGACGTTGAGTTCGTCATTGCGCGCCGCGATGGCGGCAAGGGAGGCATGCACCTCAGCTGTGGCGCTCGAGGCACCCGTCGTGACGGCAGTCGCAATCTGCTGGGCGGTCTTCACGGGGCTTCTCCCAGAATTCGTGGCACACCAAAACGGCCACCTTCGGCGTCGGGGGCCTGTGACAAGAAGGACTCCGGTGCCAGGCTGGGGCGAATGACATCGTCGCGGAACACGTTGGTCAAACCGAAGGGGTGGGCTGTTGGCTCGAGGTCGGCCAAGTCCAGGGCGTTCATGTCGTTGGCGTGCTCGAGCACTTGCGAGAGCTGCGTTGTGAAGAGATCCAGTTCCGCGTCACTCAGGGTCAATCGGGCGAGACGGGCAACTTTGGCCACGTCGTCGCGTCGGAGGGGGCTGCTCGACTCACTCATTAAGACTTAAGACTACCCGTTCTGCTTCGTGCGAATTTCGGCAGACGTGTGGTTACTTCTCATCAACGTTGATAATGACCGTGGAGTGCCACGGCACCATGGTGCCCGCGGCCGGCGACTGCGAGACCACGCGCTTCCACAGGGTGGTGCCTTGACCAGGGCCGCGTGAGGCGTAGTAGAGATTGGCCGCGTGTAGCGCGGCGTGGACCTGGGCCTGATTGTCACCGACCAGATTCGGGACCGCCCGAGGGCCGTGGTCGTTGGGTGACGGTGCCGTCGAACCGGCGCCGGCACTCAGGCGCAGAACCACCGTGGCGCCACTGGGGACAGTGGCAGGGTTGGTCACGCTGCCAAAAGTCACCGAAGCAACGAGACCCACGGCGACAGTCGAGCTCGCTACGCGGGCGTTGGCGGGGCAGACGGCGTGCACATTCAGCGCGGCCAACGTGCTGGTGGCGCTCGCGCAGCTCGCCCCCACCAGCGTGGTGGGCAGCGTCACGGGCAGGTTCTTTGGACCGCTCGAGACGATGACGCTGATCGCGCTGCCTTGGGTAATCGATGAGCCCGCGGCCGGCACCTGCGAGATGATGTCGTTGGCCGGCACGGTCGATGATGATGCGGTGCCGGTGATCTGAATGGTCACCCCGTCGCTCTTCACGAGTGAGGAGGCCTGGGCAATCGTGAGCCCCTCAACCGACGGCAAGGTGTGCGAGGTGGTGAAATAGCCCAACGCCCATGCGCCAGCGCCAACACCGGCCAGCACAACGAGTGAGAGGGCCGCAACGAGGTAGCCCGGGCGACGACGGCGACGGCGCTGCAGCACCGTCAAACCCGTCGCCACGTCGGGCTCGAACGTCACGGGTTCGTGGGATACGGGTGCGGGCGGCGTCGTAATCAAGGGCGCACCAACAATGTCTTCGGCCGACGGAGGCTGAAAGCCGACCGAGGTTCGGCGATCGCCGCTGAAGGCCGACAGGATGGGCTGTGGTGCAGTGCGGGGCAGCACGAAACTAGAGGTGTCGGACACCACTGACGAGAGACGCTCGGCGAACTGCGCGGCGCTCAAGCGCACAGAGGCCTCGGGTACCGAGGCGAGAGCCAGCAGCATGTCGAGCGTGCCAAGCTCCGGACGTGAGGGCAATGCCTGCACGGCACGGCTGCGCAACGTCGCCTCAGCGCTGAAGCCCTCAAAGGGGCGCTGGCCAGTAGCGGCTTCGAACAAGATGAGCGCGAGGGCGTAGACGTCGGTGGCCGGGGTGGCCACCTCTCCCCTCGCCTGCTCGGGGCTGAAGTACCGTACGTCTTCACCGGTGGTGTAGGTGCGAAAGGCCACACCGAGTCCGGCGGTCGCAAGATCCGACACGCGCACGAGGCGCTCAGCATCGAACAGCAACTTCTCGGGCGTCAGCTCGCCGTGGACCAGTCCGTGTTCGTGCGCTTCGGCCAGTGCGGAGGCAATGTCGCGGCCGAGGCGCGCGGTGTCTTCCGGGGTCAGCAGGAGGCCACGAGCGAGTGCATCTTCGAGTGAGCCATCGGGCAGGTATTCCGAGACCGTGATGATGCGCTGGTCTTCCTGCAGTCCATCAAGGACCCGGGCGATGTGGGGGTTTTGGAGACGGGCGACTTCGTTGGCACGGGTCCGGAAGTTTGTCCGAATGTCCATGTGCGCTTCGAGCGACGGCACCAAACACTTGACGACCACCTGGCGGTTGAGTGAGAGGTCGAGCGCGAGGTAGACCTCTGTGGTGTGGCCGACGCCAAGCACCTCAAGAATCTGAAAACGTCCGCCAAAGGTGTGTCCTGGAGAAAACGATGCTGCGTTCATAAATCCTCTTACGTCTCGTCTCTCGCCTTACTCGAGGGTAGTCGACCACGCACCAGTGGCCAAAAGTTCCTCGAACTGGGCGGCGCTAATTAAGGGCACTCCCACCTCTCGCGCCTTGGTGACCTTGTTCATGCCTGGGGCCTCACCGACGACGACCACATAAGTCTTGCCCGATACCGACCCCGGACACGTACCGCCGCGGGCGACAATTGCGGCCGCAACGTCGTCACGGGAGTAGCCCTCGACCGCACCCGTCACCACGACGGCCTTACCGGTCAACGTCTGGTCCTCGGTGGAGACCGTGCGCGGCTCTACCAGAGCCACCCCGCGCGCCTGCATAGCGGCGATGCGAGTGATTGTCTCCTCGTCTCGGACGTACTCGTAGACCGATTGCGCGATGACGGGTCCAATGCCCTCAATCGACTCAATACCTTCCATTGGCGCCGTCGCGAGTGCTTCGTAGGAACCGAAGGCGTTGGCGAGTTCACGCGCCGCTACCGGACCGACGTGACGAATACCGAGACCCACCAGCACGCGGCTTAGGGGAGCTTCGCGCACCGCGGCTATGGCACTCACGAGTGCGTTCGCGGAGATCTCGGCGTACCCCTCGAGCGCGAGGAGTTGTTCGGCCGTCACCGCGAAGAGGTCCGCCACGTCCGCGATAACCCCGTGCTCTAAGAGCTGGGCCACGCGTTGCTCGCCAAGGCCTTCGATGTCAAGGGCGCCGCGGGAGGCAAAGTGAACAATCTTCTGCATCTGCTGTGCGGGGCAGGCGGCATTGATGCAGTACGTGTCGCTCTCGTCGCCGATGCGGGCCAGTGCGCCCTGACACTCGGGGCACGTTGCGGGGAACTCCCACGGGGCCGAACGCTCGACGCCCTCACGGGGCACCGCGCCGACGACTTCGGGAATAACGTCGCCCGCCTTTCGCACAATGACGAGGTCCCCGGGGCGAACGTCTTTTTCGCGCACCTGGTCTTCGTTGTGCAGGGTGGCCATCGAGACCTTTGAGCCGGCCACCACAACGGGCTCGAGTACCGCGTACGGGGTTGCGCGCCCAGTGCGACCAATGGATACTTCAATCGCGAGCAGCGTCGTGGTGCGCTCTTCCGGCGGGAACTTGCGGGCGATGGCCCAGCGCGGGGCCCGACTCGTGGATCCCAGGGAACTCCTCACTGCGAGGTCATCGAGCTTGATCACGGTGCCGTCAATGTCGTAGGGCAAGTCGTGGCGATGCTGCTCAAACCACGTGGACGCCGCCACCATGGCGTCGGTGCCAGCAATCGACTGCGTTTCGGGTGCCGTCGAGAAGCCCCAAGTCCGCAAGGTCTCGAGCATGGCGGCGTGCGACGTGAGCGGCACCTCGGCCGACACATCAACGAGCTGGTAGGCCAGAAATGACAGTGGTCGTTCAGCGGTGACGCTCGAGTCCTTCTGGCGAAGCGAGCCGGCAGCACCATTGCGCGGGTTCGCGAAGATCTTCCCGCCACGGGCCTTTTGTGCTTCATTCAGCGCGACAAAGTCCGACTTGGAGAGGTAGACCTCACCACGCACCTCGATGCGCCCCGGCACCAAGCCCAAGAACTTTGGCACGTTGGCGATGGTGCGAACGTTCTCGGTGACGTCTTCGCCGACCCGGCCATCGCCACGGGTAGCGGCCTGCACCAGTTCCCCATTGACGTACGCGATGGAGAGTGCCAGACCGTCAATCTTGGGTTCCACGGAATAGTGTGCCGACTCGCCGTTGGGCATCTGTCGGACCACGCGCTCGCTCCACGCACGCAGCTCGGCTTCGTCAAAGACGTTGTCCAAGCTCAGCATTGGCTCGGCGTGGGTCACCGGCGAGAATACGGCACTCACGGGCGCGCCCACCGTGTCAGAACTCAGGTCGTAGAGCTCCGGGAATTCGGCTTCTAACCCGCGCAGTTCGCGCACCAGGGCGTCGTATTCGGCGTCTGGAATCAGCGGTGCGTCGTGCTGAAAATAGGCCTCGTTGTGCCGAGCAATCTCAGCGAGTAGCTCGCGGTGTCGATCGCGCGGCGTGCTCATCGGCCCACAATCGCGGCCCCCTCAACAACGGAGGGTTCCTCGTAGTTATAGAAAACGGTGCTCTGCCCGGCGGCAATCGGCCGGGCCGGTTCGTCGAGCTCGATACGCCAGTCGTCGTCACGCCACAGCGTGCCCGACAGCGGCGTGCCGTGCGCACTGCACTGCACCCAGACCTTGGCACCGGAGGTCAGTGACTCGCGGGCGAACGTCACCGTCTCCTGATTGAGCGCAATGGCAGTGGTCACAATGTCTTCGAGGCGGCCCACGTGCACCCGGCGCGCACCGAGTTCTACTTTGGCAACAAAACGCTTTTCACCGTGTCGGTCGGGCAACACGCCCTTGCGCTGACCAATTGTCATAAGTTCTGCCGCGGCCGTGGTGCCGATGACGGCACCCGAATTGACGTCCACGAGTTCCGCTTCCGTCAGGTCAATGCGTGACCGCAAGAAGGCTTCACGACCGGCCGAGGCCTCGATGAAGCAAACGTCTTGTGAGTCGGGCTTGTCCCAGGTGCGTAGTCCAATGCGCTGGGCGTGCTCACGGACGTCACTTTTGTGAAGGTGGCCAATGGGCAACAACAGCATGCGCAGTTGGGCGTCGGTCAGGTACCCCAACACGTAGGACTGGTCCTTGGCCGGGTCGGTGCCGCGCACCAACCGGGGGCCCTGCGGACCAGGAAGCACCTGGGCGTGGTGACCCGTGGCCACGGCGTCGAACCCCAGTCGCTCGGCACGCTCGAAGAGCAGATCGAACTTGATGTGACGATTGCACTCGATACAGGGGTTGGGAGAGAGGCCGGCGGCGTAGTCGGCGACGAAGGGGGCGACGACGTGTCGGTCGAACTCTTCGGTGTAGTTAAAGACGTGGTGATCGATGTTGAGTAACTGCGCCACCCGGCGGGCGTCATCGACGTCCGAGACCGAGCAACACCCCGAGTCGGAGGCGCCGCCCCAGAGTTTCAGGGTGGCACCGACCACGTCGTGGCCGGCCTCCTTGAGGAGTGCCGCCGCGACCGAGGAGTCAACGCCCCCGCTCATTGCGACCAGTACTTTCATGGCTCCCAGTCTGCCAGTTACCCGTGACTCACGCGTCAGCGCGAAGGTGGGTGACGGCGGAGCGCAACAGAGCGGTAACCGCGGCAATATCCTCCGAGGTCGTCTCGGCGCCGAATGACAGGCGCAGCGACCCGCGCGCCCGCGCCGGATCCATACCCATGGCGTCCAAAACGTGGCTGGCCACCACCGCTCCACTGGAGCAGGCCGCGGCGGCTGAGGCACAGACCCCGGCCTCATCGAGGACAAAGAGCAGCTCATCGCTGGCAATGCCGGGAAACGTCAGATGCACCGTTCCCGGGAGACGCACGGCAGCCGATCCGGTCACGGCAACGTCACCGAGGTCGCTCACGCCCGCAATCAAGGTGTCGCGCAGTGCCGTTACTCGACGGACCGTCGCCTCGCGATCCTGTGCCGCCAGACGTAGTGCGGTGGCGAGCCCGACCGCTGCAGCGACATCGACCGTGCCACCACGGCGACCCTTTTCCTGCCCACCACCGGGGGCGAGGGCGTCCATGGTGATGTCTCGGCGCAGAACGAGCGCGCCGGCATTGACCGGTCCCCCGAGTTTGTGCGCACACAAAGAAATCATGTCGACCGAAGCGCCGACTACCGAGAGGTCCATCCACGGGGCGGCCGCGACGACGTCACTGTGGGACACCACGCCCGCAGCCTGCGCCATGGCGGCGGCCGCGTCAACGGGCTGGACGACGCCCGTTTCGTTATTCGCCATCATCACCGACACCACGGCGACGTTGGGCTGTTCGAGCGCTTCGTGCAGCGAGGAGAGGTCGAGAACGCCGTCACCGTCCACGCGCAGCGTCGTGACGTCGACATTGTCGAGTTGGCGAGCCACCATCGCCGCAGCGTCCAACACGGCGTGGTGCTCAATCGGCGAGATAACAATGCGGCTGCGTTCGTGCTGGCGGCGATGGGCGCGCACCACCCCGGCGATGGCCAGGGTGCACGACTCGGTGCCACCGGCGGTGAAGACGACGTTGCCGGGCTTGGCGGCGGTCAACGCGGCGATCTCGTCGCGGGCGTCTTCAATGGCGCGTCGAGCCAGTCGTGCGGCTCGGTGCGTTCCCGCGGGATTGCCCACCACGCCGTGCATCCACGGCGCCATGGCTTGGGTTACTTCGACTCGTCGTGGCGCCGAGGCCGCGTGGTCGAAGTAATACGTGCTCACGCGACGTAGAAAGACTTGACGTTCGTGAACTCGCGGATGCCGGACACACCAAGTTCACGGCCGAAGCCCGACGCCTTCACGCCACCGAAGGGCAGCTCGTTCATCGACGCCACCACGGCGTTGGCGAAAACGATGCCGACGTCGAGGCCGGCAATGGCCTGGTCGATTTCTGCCTGATCGGTCGCCCAGATGGATCCCGACAGACCCCACGGCGTGTCGTTCGCGATGCGAATGGCGTCGTCAAGGTCTTGCGCGACGTGCACCACGGCGACGGGCCCAAAGAGTTCTTCGCAGCCGGCCGGCGAGTCAGCTGGCACGTTGGTCAAGACGGTGGCTGGGTAGTAGTAGCCAGGTCCGTCGGCGGGCTGTCCGCCAACGACGGCCACCGCACCAGCGGCGAGCGAATCCGCCACCTGGCGAGTCAGCGTTTCGATCTGCGCCTGATTCGCGAGTGGTCCGAGCACCGTGCCTGGCTCGAGGGGGTCACCCATTGGGGTGGCCGCCATGGCTTCGGCGAAACGGCGCGTGAACTCGTCGGCGATGTCCTTGACCACAATGAAACGCTTCGCGCAGATACAGGCCTGCCCATTGTTCTGTACCCGGGCCGTCACGGCCAGGGGAATGGTGTGATCGAGGTCAGCGCTGGCGGCCACGACGAAGGGGTCTGACCCACCGAGCTCGAGTACGACCTTCTTCAAGTGCTTACCCGCCAGCGCGGCGACGTTGCGGCCCGCACGCTCGCCACCGGTCACGGTGACGGCCGCGATGCGCGGGTCGGCGATCAAGGTCTCGATGCGCTGAGACTCGACAAACAGGTTGGTGAAGAGGCCCTTGGGGAATCCGGCGCGGGTGAAAATGCCTTCGACGTAGAGGGCGCAGCCTGGCACGTTCGACGCGTGCTTCAAGACAATGGGGTTGCCGGCCATCAGGTTGGGCACGGCCACGCGAATGATCTGCCACAACGGGAAGTTCCACGGCATAATCGCCAACAGTGGTCCCAGTGGCTCGTAGCGAATCCCACTACGTGACGCCTTCGTCTCAACGACTTCGGGTGCCAGCATGGCTTCGGCGTGCTGGGCGTAGTAGCGCATGGTGAGGGCGCACTTCGAGGCCTCCCCCTTGGCGGCGGCGAAGGTCTTGCCCATCTCGGAGGTCATGAGTTGGGCCGCGAAAGGAATCTCGCTTTCCAGCACCTCGGCGGCACGATTCATTAGCTCGGCTCGTTCGGCGATTGGTGTGCGCTTCCATTGCGCAAATGCGTCCGACGCCGTGGCCAACGCCTCGTGAACGAACTGGTCGTCGTGCGATGGGTACTCGGCAATCACGACTCCGGTGGCGGGATTGATGGCAGTAAAGGTCATAGACCCAGTCTGCCACCACTTAGGCCGTTTGTGCCCGTGGCTCACCCATATCGTGCCAAATCTGCGGACGCAGTAGCGTCACCAGGCCCAGTAGGAGAAGAAAGACCACCGCGGACCCCGCGCTCACCAGCCGGACGCCACTGTGATGCGCAATCGCCGACTGAATCATGGCTCCGATGGGAAACGACACACTCAATGACAACACGTAGAGCGACAACACGCGCGAGCGCTCACGCTCGGGGGCGTGAATCTGCACCGACGTATTCAGTCCAGTCATGCAGCCGACGTAGGCGGCACCGAGGACCACGAGTGCAACGAGCGCGGACCACAGATTTGGGCAGTAGGCGTAGATCACTTCGGTCACGGCGGCGCCGAAGAGTGACCCGACAAGAACACCCAAGCGTGACGTGCGTCGGGCAATCATTGGCAGGCCAAGCGCACCGAAAATTGCGCCAACCCCCTGAGCGGTCACCATCCACGAGACACCCACTTTGCCGGCGTGCAAGACGTCAATGCCCATGGCCGGCACCAGGGTAATAAAGGGACTGAGCAAGACACCGACCACCCCGACCATCACAATGCCGTTACGGGCTCCGTTGGCGCCCCACGCCGCACGCACACCCTTCACGGTGTCAGCAACAGGCGTAAAGGGACTGGGCACAATGGTGCGCGGTGGCGAATGCACGAAGGCGAAGGCCACCACAATGACCACGAACGAGGCGGCGTTGGCGACAAAGCACCAGCCGGGGTTCGCCACGGCAAGCATCGCGGCCGCAATGACGGGACCGACAATCCGGCCCAGGTTGAACTGCGCGGACCCCAACGAAACGGCCGCTAAGACTTCGTGGGGCTCGACGAGATCTCGCATGAGAGACTGCCACGCCGACCAGGACGCTGACCCGCAGAGTCCCTCGACAATCGCCAAGAAACACGCCAACTGCGGGCTTAAGTGGTGGGTCAGTTCAGCGGCGGCGAGGGCAATGGCTGACGCGGCCTGCAGGAGATTGTTGATTTGAATCCAGCGCTCGCGCGACATGCGGTCGGCCATAACACCACCGATGGGCGAACCAATAAGGCCGGGGAGCCACGCGGCCAGAGTAAGGAGTCCCAGCCACACGGCGTTGTGGGTGGTCAACGTGAGATAGATACCCAGGGCCACACTCTGCATCCACGATCCCGTGGAGGAGATGAAGTTGGCGCCGAGGGCGAGGGCGAAGCTGCGGTGGCGCAGAGGTGCAAAGGACGCAGATGCCATTGGGACAGGCTACCGGTGTGCCTGTCGAGACGAGCGCTACTTGGAGCGTCGCTTCAGAGCGACCAGCCACACGGAGACTAACGCCGCCAGTGCGCCGAGCACGCTCAGTGTGGATTTCGGTCCACGACGTGAGGAGGATGCCATAGTGCCATCGTATGTTGCGGGGACGGACCAGGTGGTCCGCCCCCGCAACGACACGTACTTAGTTCGCAGCAGGCAAGGTTGCTTCGACTTCGAGGACGAGGTCGATCTTGTGGCTGACGACGGAGTCAGGAATCACGTTGGTGCCCACGTTCACGCCGAAGTCACGACGGTCGATCGAAGCCTTGGCCTCGAAACCGATGACGGACGAGAAGTACTGGGCGTAGGCGTGCTCGCCCTGGCCGTTGAACTCAACGTCGAAGGTCACGGACTTGGTAACACCCTTGAGGGTCAGGTCACCGGTCAGTGCGTACTCGTTGCCGCCCTTGGAGGTCAGCGAGGTCGAGGTGAAGCTCAACGTCGGGTTGTTCTCCGAGTCGAGGAAGTCGGCCGACTTGACGTGGTTGTCACGGTCAGCGTTGTTCGTGTTGAAGCTCGACGCCTGTGCGGTGACGCTCACCGAGGAGGTCTCAGGGGTGTCGCCAACGGTGATAGTGCCTTCGAAGTCAGTGAACTGACCACGGACCTTCGACACGACGAGGTGGCGAACGACGAAGGACAGGCTCGAGTGCGTGACGTCAATGTTGTACACACCGGGAGTTGGGAAATTGCTCATTTGTTTCTCCTTGGAAGGGAACACGTTTTGTGTCAGAATCAAATATAGTTGCTTACGCAATAATTTGTCAAATAACTATTGCATGAATTATTATTGTCACGAGGAGTTCACATGTCGATTACGCACACCACCTGCCCCATCTCCGATGAACGCGTCCAACTCTTCGCGCTCCTCCTCGACACCAACGCCCGACTCGTTCGCTCGATGGGTGCCGTCCTCGAAGAGTCATGCGATCTGCCACTGTCGTCATTTGAAGTCTTGATGCAGCTCCATAGTGCCCCCGAAGGTCGACTCAAAATGAACGAGATCGCTGACGCTATCGTGCTCTCGACCGGCGGCACGACCCGTTTGGTGGATCGACTCGAAGAAGCCGGGTTCGTCGCCCGCAAGCACTGTCCTGAGGATCGACGCGCTATTCACGTCTCCATCACCGACCTTGGCAACGCCAAACTCGACGAAGCGTTACAGGTGCACCTGACGCACCTGGAGGCTCAACTGGGACAGCGCTTGACGTGCGACGAGCGCACGTCGCTTACCGCACTATTGCAGAAGTTGCAGACGCCGGCCTAGTCCTTGGCGATCCAGGCGAACGCCACGCGTTCGTCGTCGATGTCGAGCGCAGTGGGCTCACCCGCACCAGCCGCCTGCACCACCGATGTGGCCAACACTTCACTGGCCAGGATGTCGAACCAGTCGACCAAGTCGTCCAAGCCAGTGACGTTCAACACGATGCGGTCTGACACGTCAAGACCGGAGTTCTTGCGCAGATCCTGCACTTGACGAACTACGTCACGGAGATAGCCGCGCTTGCGGAGCTCGTCGTTGAGTTCAAGGTCAAGGGCAATGACTTCCGCGCCTTCTCGCGACACCGCGAAGCCGCCTTGACTCTTCACGCGAAGTTCAAGGTCGTCACTCCCCAGCTCAAAGACGCCAGTCGACAACGTCACGGAGACCGTCTGTCCCGCCTCGAGGGCGTTGGCGGCGGCAACGGAGTCGAGCGCAGCCAAGGCTGGCTTTAACTCCTTCACGGCCTCACCCAGTCGTGGTCCGACCGCGCGGAAGTTGGGGACGAGCTCAAAGCTCAAGACATCGGCCAACTCGGTGCCGTACTCCAGCACGTCGACGTTCAGTTCGTCTTCAACGATGCCGGCCGGCGGGTGCACGTCACCCGCCGCGATGAACACGAGGGCACGAGCCAAGGGTTGGCGCACTTTGACGCCCGCTTCGGCACGGGCGGCGCGCCCCAGCGAGGTCAGGCGGCGGGCGACGTCCATCGATGCCTCCAACGCCTCGTCGCGTAGGGAGGGGTTCCCCTTTGGCCAGAGGGCCAAGTGAACAGAGTCAGACTCGGTCACGTCAAAGAGTTCGGCGTAGAGACGTTCTGAGATGAACGGGCACAGTGGCGCCAGCAGCAAGGTGATGCGCTGAAGCACCTCGAGCAAGGTCGCTTGCGCCGCCAAGGAGTCGGAGCGGGGCATGCGCGGGTCGGTGCGCCAGAAACGACGGCGGCTGCGGCGGACGTACCAGTTGGAAAGATCGTCAATCAAAGCCGAAAGTGCATCGGTGCCACCGAGTGGCTCGTACCCGTCAAGCGCCTCCGTCATCGCGACCGTGACGGCCTCCAGACGAGAGAGGATCCATCGGTCGATGTCGGCGCGATCTGCCACGGCGGGAATCTCTGGGTCGGCGGGGTCGAAGCCGTTGAGTGAGGCGTAGGTGGTGAAGAAACTGAAGGTGTTCCACAACGTCGCCAGCGAGTCACGCAGCGAGGCGTCAATGGCACCGAGTGAGGCACGCGTTGAGGTCCAGGGCGAGCCCTGGGAGAACATCCACCAGCGCAGTGCGTCAGCACCACGGGTGTTGAGTACTTCCCACGGGTCAATGACGTTGCCCTGCGACTTCGACATCTTCTTGCCGTTTTCGTCGACGATGTGGCCAAGGCACAGTACGTGCTGGTAGGGCGTGGACCCGAAGACCAGCGTGTTCACCGCTAACAACGAATAGAACCAGCCGCGCGTCTGGTCGATGGCTTCACAGACCAGCTGGGCGGGGAACTGCATCGCCACGTCACTGCCGGGCACGTGGGGGTAGCCCACCTGTGCCGCGGGCATGGCGCCGGAGTCGAACCACGCGTCGATAACGGGCTCGACACGACGGGCTTCGCCGCCGCAGGTGCGGCAGGGCACCAGGATGTCGTCGATGTTGGGACGGTGCGGATCGAGTTGTGACAAGTCGCGACCGGTGAGCGCTGAGAGTTCGGCGCGTGAACCGACACAGGTCAGGTGGTTCTCGCCACAGCGCCAGATGGGCAGCGGCGTTCCCCAGAAACGGTCGCGCGACAACGCCCAGTCCACGTTGTTGGCGAGCCACTCACCGAAGCGACCATCGCGAATGTGTCCGGGGTGCCAGTCGATGGTGGCGTTTTCGGCCATCATCTTCTCTTTGAACTGACTCGTCGCGATGTACCAAGAGGGCTTGCCCCAGTAGATGAGCACGGTGCTGCAGCGCCAGCAGTGGGGCAACGAGTGGGAGTAGTCCATGCGCTTGATCAACAGACCACGGCGCTCGAGTTCGTCGTTGATGTCGCTGTTGGCCTCGCGGACCGAGCGGCCCTCGAGCCACGACACGGCCGACGTGAAGCAGCCGTCGGGGCCTACGGGGTTGATGGTGGGCAAGTTGTTCTGTCGCGCCACCACGCGGTCGATTTCACCGAAGGCCGGTGACTGGTGCACCAGACCGGTACCGTCGTCGGTCGTCACGTAGTCTGCCCCCACCACGAAGCACGCGTCAGCGCCCTCGGGGAAGTCAACATCGTCAAAGGGGCGCTCGTAGTGGACGCCCAACAAGTCTTTGCCGAGCACCGTGGCGTCGGCCTTGGCGCCTTCGCCGTAGAGCGACGCCATCAACGCCTCGGCAACCACGGTGCCGTTGACGATGGCGTAGGTGATTTCGGGGTTGACAGCCACGGCCACGTTGGACAGCAACGTCCACGGTGTCGTGGTCCAGACGGCGAGGTGTGTGGCGCCCTTGAGCTGCGGGTGCTGGTCGGCGTCGGTAATGGCGAGACGCACGTAGGCGCTCTCGTCGACCTCGTCGGTGTAGACGCCGGGCTGGCCCAGTTCGTGGCTCGACAGTGCGGTCCCGCACCGTGGGCAGTAGGGAACGACCTTCAAGTCCTCGTACAGAAGACCACGGTCGAAGAGTTGCTGCAGCTGCCACCACACCGACTCCACGTACTCGGGCGTGTAGGTGTAATAGGCGTTGTCCATGTCAGTCCAGTAGCCGATGCGGGTCGTGAGCTTTTCGAAGTCACTCACGTACATCTGCACTGACTCACGACAGAGTCGCGTGAACTCCGCAATGCCGACCTGCTCTTCGATGGCCTTCTTGCCGGAAATACCGAGCTGCTTTTCAACCTGCACTTCCACGGGCAGACCGTGGGTGTCCCAGCCCGCGCGGCGCGCAACGTAGCGGCCCTGCATGGTCTGGTAGCGACAGAAGAGGTCCTTGTAGACACGGGCCCAGGCGTGGTGCAGGCCGGGCTTGCCGTTGGCCGTCGGTGGGCCTTCGTAGAAGATCCATGGTTCGGCGCCGGCGCGCTCACTCAGCGTGCGAGCGAAGACGTTGTGCTCCTGCCAGCGAGCCAGTTGGGCCTCTTCAATGGCAACAAAATCCAGTTCAGCGCTGACGGGACGAAACACGGTTCTCCTTCAAATCGTTCATTACAGCGTACTAACGTGCGCTCGCGGCAGAGGCAAAGTGTTCGTCAAGCCATTCCGGTGTGAGGTCCTCGAGCGTAGGCAAGAGCAGTTCCGCTAGACCAAAAGCGGGCTGTGCGCGGTCGGCTTCGACCGGCACGGCCACCACGGTCATGCGAGCGGCCTTTGCGGCCAAAACACCAGCAGCCGAATCTTCGAAGACCAGGCACTCAGTCGCGGGCGTCGCAACCGAGCCGGCGGCAGTCAAAAAGACGGCGGGGTGAGGCTTGCCGTGAGTCTCAAACTCGGCGGAATTCACGCTGGCAAAGAGGTTTGCGATACCGAAGTGATTGAGGTTGCGCTGGATCAACGCCAAGGGGGTCGAACTGGCGAGGGCGACAGGCCCCCGTTCGGACGCCAGCGCCACGGCCCGCTCGGCGCCTGGCAGCAGCACACCCTTTTCTTCAACCAAGTCGCCGACGCGCGTCAGCACCATCGAGACGACCTCATCCACGCTCGGTCCGCTCCATGGGTAGAGGGCGTGCCAGTGCTTCACCACTTCGGTGACGTAGAGCCCCTTGGTGCTGCGCTCATTCGTCGCCGACACCGGCACGCCGAGGGCGCCAAAAATCTCCAACTCCGCTTCGTGCCAGAGGATTTCGGAGTCGATCAAAAGACCGTCCATGTCGAACAGAGTGGCGCGGAGTGTCATTTTCTCATTCTCCCATACGCCTAAGGTGCCTTTCGTGGCTCCCCACTCTCGACGTGCGACATCTGACGACTTTGCCGCCATCGCGACGTTGTCGAGTAATCAGTTCCACACCTACCACCGCGAGAACGAGCTCATCGATCCCGAGGTCTCCCCCGCCGATCTCACCCGAGCATTCGAGCAGTCACCCGACCCCACGTGGATCGAAGCAGACGCCACTGGCGTTCTCGGCTTTCTCTACGGCAGCGTGTTCTCGATGGACGATGAGGGACCAAGTGTGTGGACCGGACTTGATGGATGGGCCGCTCCAACGCCCGACACACTTTTGTCGCTCCTGCAGGAAGCGCAATCGTATTGGCGATCCCTCGGCGCGGCATCTCACCGCGTGTGGGTCACGCCATCAGGTGCTGCCCAATGGAAGAACGAGGGGTATGAACCGGTGAGCATCCGGGCGGCGAAGTTGCTCTCCGCTTCGACATTCGAAATGGATTCACGTCTGCGACTGGCTGGGTCGGCTGACGAAGAATTTGTTCGCACTATTGACCGAATAATTGACGAAGCCCAAGGCACGCCCTCCACCAACGGTGACCTTGTTGTTTCGATGCTCACTGACGAGGAATCCCGCGCGTACGTCTACGAGGTTGAGAGTGAGCCGGCGGGGCTCTGCTTCGTCATGGACGCGCCATCCATCCGCGGCGTCTTCAATGACACCGTCTCGCTCTCCCAGGTGGGGATTGCGCCACGGTTTCAACGTCGGGGCCATGGTCGAAGGATGATTGAGGCTGTTCTGGACAGCGAAAGCCTGAGTGGCTTTCGGTACGCCGACGTTCGGTTTCGCCACGCCAATGCCGGCGCCGGTGCTTTTTGGCATGACCTCGGCTTTCACGACGTCGCGATACTCCTGCAGCGACCACTGTCAACTGCTTGAATCTAACTATGCGCTACACCGGCTGGAGCCTCGTCATTCTCATTGCCGTGAGAATTTTGTTCTATGCCGCGCAACGGCGCGGCAAATAGCAACCTCGCTTAGCGAACGAAACCCTCAATGGCTTCCACCAGCGCGGGGTCCTCTGGCGTGACCTGAGGCGAGAAGCGCTGAATCGTGCCATCGGGACTGACGAGGAACTTCTCAAAGTTCCAGCGGATGTCACCGCTGTAGCCCTCGGCGTCCGCCACCGCGCACAGCTCGGCGTAGAGCGGGTGGCGGTTCTCGCCGTTCACGTCAATCTTCTCGAAGAGGGGGAAGGTGACGCCGTAGGTGGTCGAGCAGAACTCGAGGATCTCTTCAGCCGTACCGGGCTCTTGTCCCATGAACTGGTTGCAGGGGAAGCCGACGACCGTGAAGCCACGCGTTCCGTAGGTGCGCTGCAGCGCCTCGAGGCCCTCGTATTGAGGCGTCAGGCCGCACTTGGACGCGACGTTCACAATCAAGATGGCGTCGCCCTCATAGGCGGCCAGCGACGAGGCCTCGCCCTGGAGGGTGGTCAATGGGGTGCTGTAGATAGTCATGGCGCCAACTTAGTGGGAAGGCCACGGCATGCGACCTTTAGGGTGGCTCCGTGAACGCCGTCACCCTGCACGAGACTGAGCTCCGCATTGAGGAGCGCCCCACGCCAGTCCCCGGCGCCGGCGAAGTCCTGGTCCGCATCCATGCCGCCGGTCTGAACGCCGCCGACCTTTTGCAGCGGCGCGGCCACTACAGCGCACCGGCTGGTTGGCCGGCCGATATTCCTGGTCTTGAACTTGCCGGCACCGTGGAATCGATTGGCGAAGGCGTTGGCGACAGTCTTCTCAGCCGACGAGTGTGCGCCATCGTGGGCGGCGGCGCCCAAGCAACCCACGCACTCGTTCCCGCGTCGCATCTCGTTACGGTGCCGGATCACGTCTCGTGGGAGCAGGCCGGGGGCTTTGCTGAGTCGTTCTTCACGGCGTTTGATGCGCTCGTTCGCCAGGCCGATCTACGAAGCGGTGAGCGAGTCCTTATTTCCGGCGCCGCCGGCGGCGTGGGAAATGCTGCCGTGCAGATCGCACGGTTGCGAGGCGCCCACGTCATTGCCTCTGTTCGAACGCTCAACCACGGCGCAGCGCTGCGCACGCTGGGCGCACACGAAGTCTGCACCATTGAACAGGTCAACGAACTCGCGCCAGTGGACGTTGTTTTAGAGCTGGTCGGCGAACCTCACTTCACCCGGGCCCAACATCGGCTCGCCCCCTTCGCTCGCGTGGTCGTGATTGGCGTTGGTGCTGGGGCGAAGGTCGAATGTGATCTGCGCATCCTTATGGCCACGCGCGGTCGAATCATGGGCTCAACCATGCGCGGGCGCAGCATCGACGAGAAGGCGCTCATCACGAAAGAACTCACGACGGCGCTCGCTTCGTCGTGGGAAAACGGTGACGTGACCGTGCCCGTGGCACGCACTTTCCCGCTGGCGGAAGTCAACGCTGCCTACGACTACTTTGCGACACCCGGAAAGTTTGGCAAAGTCATCCTCACCATGGACGAGTCGTGACCGCACTCCCCCATCCCAGCCGCCTCAGTCCCGATCGGCCGGACTTTGCCGCCGTTATCGCGGCGCACGACACCGCGGTGGCGGCCGGCCAACGGAGTTATTTCGACCCCGTCACCGGACTCCTCGTGCTCACCGTCACCACGCACCTCGATCGGGGATCGTGTTGCAACAGTGGCTGTCGCCACTGCCCGTGGGTCGAAGACTAAAGCAGCGACCGCAGGCTGGTGTAGGGAAGTCCCAAGCTGTCGGCCACGGGACCGTAGGTCACCGCACCCTCCACGATGTTGACGCCCTCAGCCAGTGCGTCGTCGGCCACGACCGCGTCACGCCAGCCCAACTTGGCTAGCTCCACCGCGTAGGGCAAGGTGGCGTTGGCGAGCGCCTGCGTTGAGGTCGCGGGGACCGCACCTGGCATGTTGGCGACGCAGTAGAAAATTGATCCGTTGACTTCAAAGGTCGGGTCGGAGTGCGTCGTCGCCCGCGTGGCTTCAAAGCAGCCGCCCTGGTCGACGGAGATGTCGACCAACACGGAGCCCTCTCGCATGCGTGCGACGAGATCGTTCGAGACCAACTTCGGTGCCTTGGCACCCACAACCAGTACGGCCCCAATCACGATGTCGGCGTCGAGGCATGCCTCTTCGAGGCTCAACACGGTCGAGGCAACAGTATTCACTGCCCCATTGAAGTGCTGATCGACCTGGCGGAGGCGCTCAAGGTTGCGGTCCAAGATAGTGACGTTGGCGTGGAGTCCCACTGCCATGGTGGCGGCCGCCAGGCCGGCCACGCCGGCGCCAATAACGACAACGTTCGCTGGCTTCACGCCAGGAACGCCGCCCACTAGTGCGCCTCGACCGCCGCCTGGGCGCATCAAGTGGTGGGCACCCATCAACGGGGCCATGCGGCCCGCAACTTCACTCATCGGCGTCAACAGCGGCAACGAGTTGTCACGGAGTCGTACCGTTTCGTAGGCGATGGCCACGTTGTTCGCGGCCACGAGTGCGTCGGTGCATTCGCGCGACGCGGCCAGGTGCAGATACGTAAAGAGGGTCTGCTTGGGGCGGGCACTCAGGCGGTGGTACTCCTCGGCCACGGGCTCCTTGACCTTGAGGACGAGGTCGGCCTCGGCCCACACGTCGTCGGCGGTGTCAATCAATGTGGCGCCATTGGCGACGTAGCTCTCATTGGAGATCGCCGAGCCAATACCGGCACCCGTCTCGATGAGGACGCGGTGACCCTGGGAGGTGAGCTCGCGCACACCGGCGGGCGTAATGGCCACGCGGTGTTCGTCTTTTTTTACTTCTTTTGGTACGCCGATGATCATCGTTGATCATCCTTTCTGTCTGCTACTTCCAACTTAGTCAGTCCTCGAGCGTGTCGTAAGACACGATGGGTTGCTCGAAGAATGTCGTGCGGCCCTTGGTGAGCCACTTCGTGAGGTACAGCGCGGGAACGCTCGAGCCCAACACAATGTCGTCCGGCAGCGCGGACATGCCACCGGCGCGAATGACCAGCCAGCACACCCAGAGCAAGCACAGTCCGCCCAGGAGTGGCATGACGATCATCGAAATGGTGGCACGGAACTGCTTGCCGAAGGTCGCCCGAAAGGCCCACGCACAGGCGAGTCCGGTGATGCCGTAATAGAAGGCGACCAGCACGCCAATGTTGTTGACCAAGTTGTTCAACACCGTGCTCGCCGACGAGGAGAGCACGGAGAGCGCAACGCCCACGAGTGAGGCCAGCGCTAACACGATGGTGCCCAGTGCTGGTGTTTGAAACCTGGGATGGACCTTCGCGAAGAGCGAGGGAAAGACCCCGTCACGGGCCATCGACAACGTGATGCGCGCCGCCGGCAGCACGGTCGTCTGCGTGGTCGCCACCGTCGAGGACAAGACCGCAAAGATCATCACGTAACTGGCCCACGATCCGGCGAACTGCTGGCCGAAATAGAACAGGACTTCGCTGCCCTGGTGTGCGATAGCCGCGGGACCACACAGCATCTGCACGGCGACGAAATTGACGACGAAAATAATCAGCAACAACCACATCGACAACAAGCCAGCGCGGCCCGGTAGACGCGAAGCGTCCTTTGACTCTTCATTGAGATTGGCGGCCGTGTCCCACCCCCAGAAAAAGAAGACGCCCAGGGCGAGGCCCTGACTTAACGCGCTGAGTCCATGAATGTGGAATGGGTTCAGCCAGCCCATCGAGAACGAGACCGCGTGTGCGGGGTGATGGAGCGCGACCTTGATGATGCCGCCAACGGAAAACACGATGACCACGACATACTCAATGGCGACCATCACCCACTGCGCATTCGTCGTCCATCGAATGCCGCACACGCTGATGAACGTGACCACCACGAGCCAGACCCCCGCCACCCAGGCCACATCGGTGGCGTTAGCGACGGCACCAGCGGAGACCCAATGCAGGGCCGAGTGAAAAAACTGCAGGGTGTAGCCACCGGCCAGCAGTGGTGCTGTCGTGCAGAACAACACCGACGTCCAGACCTGGACCCAGCCATTGATCCACCCGAGATTTGGGTGGACGATCTCGCTGAGCCAGGAGTAGCTCGCCCCACAGTTCGGGTTGCGGCGGTTGAGGTGAAAGTAGGAGATGGCGATGCACAGCACCGGTACAAACGACACGATGAGCACCGCTGGCGAAGCCATCGCCACACCGGTCACCAAGAACACTGGCGCCAACGTGGCGGCGATGGTGTAGGCCGGTCCGACCGAGGCAATCGCCACCGTCGTGGCATCGAAGAGGTTTAACTCGTTCGCCCGCAGTGACGGCGATGCTGCCGTCACCGCCTGCGACCCGTCAGTGTCCATACCTGCTGATGCTAGCCCTGCAGGTTGTGCATCACGTGCTTGATGCGCGTGTAGTCCTCGAAGCCGTAGACGGAAAGGTCCTTGCCGTAGCCCGACTTCTTGAATCCACCGTGTGGCATCTCAGACACCATCGGGATGTGGGTGTTTACCCAGACACAGCCGAAGTCGAGGTCCCGCGTGAAACGCATGGCGCGAGCGTGATTCGTCGTCCAGACCGAGGACGCCAACGCGTACTGCACGCCGTTGGCGTACTCGAGCGCCTGGTCCTCACCACTGAAGGACTGGACCGTGATAACCGGACCAAAGATTTCGTCCTGAATCATTTCGTCACTCTGGGCGAGACCAGCCACGACCGTCGGGGCGATGAAGTAGCCCTCGTCACCGACGCGCTCGCCACCGGCCACGATGGAGGCATTGCTCGGGCGGCGGCTCAAGATGCCACGAACGCGATCGAACTGGTTCACGTTGTTCACTGGTCCAAAGAGCGCGTCCGCGTTGGTGCGGTCACCGACAATGGTCTTGCTCGCCTGCTCGGCCAGCGCGTCCACGAAGTCGCCGTAGACACGCTCATCGCACAGCACGCGAGTGGCGGCCGTGCAGTCCTGACCGGCGTTGAAGTAACCGGCGATGGCGATCCACTCAGCCGCCGCGGCGATGTCGGCGTCATCAAAGACCACGACTGGTGCCTTGCCGCCCAACTCGAGGTGGACACGCTTCAAAGTCTGGGAGGCACTCGCCGCGACCTGCATACCGGCACGAACCGAGCCGGTGATTGAGGCCATGGCCGGCACCGGGTGTTCGATGAGTGCACGACCGGTGTCACGGTCGCCGCAGACCACGTTGAAGACTCCATCGGGGAGAACCTGGGCCATGAGCTGCGCCATGAGAATCGTTGATACCGGCGTGGTGTCAGAAGGCTTGAGCACCATCGTGTTCCCAGCAGCAATCGCGGGCGCCCACTTCCAAATCGCCATCATCATCGGGTAGTTCCACGGCGTCACCGCGGCACACACGCCAATGGGCTCACGACGCACGTAACTCGTCATGCCTTCGGCGTACTCACCGGCGCTGCGACCTTCGAGCAGTCGGGCCGCACTCGCGAAGAAGCGGATTTGGTCGAGCATTGGCGGGATCTCTTCGGCCAAGGTGACGGCGATGATCTTGCCGCAGTTTTCGGTTTCGGCGTCGACCAGGGCGTCAACGTTCGCTTCGATGATGTCGGCAATCTGATTCAGCATGCGTGAGCGCTGCGCGGGCGTGGTGCGCTTGAAAGACTTGAATGCGAGCGCAGCGGCTTCCACTGCGGCGTCGACGTCCGCCTCGTTCGACACGGGCATCTCGGCGAAGGGCTGGCCCGTGGCGGGATTGATCAGCTCAACGTACTTGCCACTCTTCGGTGCAACTGACTTGCCCCCAATAAAGTTCTCTAAACGACGCATGGTGTCCCCTTTTGTTCGGCAGTGTTCGATACCTGCCCAGTGCCACTTTATCCATACGGCACAAGGCAAGTGCGCACTTGCACAATGGATAGAGTCCCCTAGAGGGCATTTGGGTGCGCATATCGGCGTTAAATGCCGCTATCATGTCTTTATCCGCAGCCACGGGGCCACAAGCCACCGAGCGGGAGAAACCCAATGTCAGCAACCAATTCAGCAAAAAAGCATTTGAAGAGCGTCGAGGTCTCGGACCTTGACCTCGTTGCTGCTCCCAATGTGCTCGACATGATTGATCGAAAGATCATCTCCTTACTGCAGCAAGATGGACGCCGCCCGTACGGCGCCATCGCTGATGAGGTGGGCCTCTCCGAAGCCGGCGTCCGACGCCGTGTGCAGCGTTTGAAGGATTCGGGCGTCATGCAGATCGTCGCGATTACCGACCCCTTGCAACTCGGCTACGGCCGCGAAGCATTGGTTGGCATCCGCGTTCATGGTGACGTCCGATTGGTCGCCGACAAGGTGGCCGCCATCAAGGAAGCGAACTACGTGGTTATGACCGCGGGCAGCTTCGACATCATCGCCGAGGTAATCGCCTTGGACGACAACGCATTGGTGCATCTGCTGAATGACTCCATCCGGAGTATTCCTGGTGTCACCGAGGTTGAGACGTTTCTCTATCTGAAACTCTCAAAACAGACATACGCATGGGGAACCACATGAGCATTGACGAAGTGTTTACCGACGGTATTGCTTTTAGCGATACCAATCACGCCTCGCATAGTTACTCCGAGCGCGCCCGTCGCAACCTCTGGTTGCAGATGTCGCGCATGGGGGCCTACGACGAGACACACGAAATTCCAATCATCGTTCGCGGTGAGGGCACCAAGGTCTACGACGTAAACGGCACGGAGTACTTCGACGGTATTTCGGGCCTCTTCACCAACGCCTTGGGTCACGGTCGCCCCGAATTCGCGCAGGCCGCCGCGGAGTCCATTAACAACATGGCCTTCTTCCCCATCTGGACCTACGCCCACCCCAAGGCCATTGAACTCGCCGAAAAGATCGCCAGCCTCGCTCCTGGTGACCTGAACCGCGTGTTCTTTACCACCGGTGGTGCCGAGGCCAACGAGAGTGCGTGGAAGTTAGCGCGTCAATACCACCGTCTCCGTGGCGACATGGACCGCTACAAGGTCATCAGTCGTGACATCGCCTACCACGGCACCACGCTCGGTGCGCTCACGATTACCTCCCTCGACAACTACCGCAAGCCCTTCGAACCGCTGGTTCCCGGTGCGGTCAAGGTGCCGGCCGTTAACTTCTATCGCGCCACCGAGCACGCCGACGACGAAGAGGCCTTCGGACTCTGGTCCGCTCGCCACATCGAAGAAGCGATTCTTCGCGAGGGCCCCGAGACGGTGGCGGCCGTTTTCTTAGAGCCGGTGCAGAACGCCGGTGGATGCTTCACGCCGCCGCCGGGATACTGGCAAGAAGTCCGTCGCATCTGCGACCGCTACGGCGTCATCCTCGTTTCCGACGAAGTGATTAATGCGTGGGGTCGACTCGGCACGTGGTTCGGTGGACAGAAGTACGACTTCGTCCCCGACATCATCTGCGCCGCCAAGGGCATCACCGCCGGGTACGCCCCCATGGGCTGCATGATTGTGTCGGATCGTTTGATGGAACCCTTCTTGGAGAGCGACGTCGCCTTCTCGCACGGCTTCACCTGGGCAGGACACCCACTGTCATCAGCCATGGCACTGACCAGCATCGGCATTATTGAGCGAGAGAACATCCTCGGCAACGTAACCGGCAACCAGGACTACTTCCGCGACAGCCTGCTGGCGTTGAAGGACATTCCTATCGTGGGTGACGTGCGCGGCACCGGCTACTTCTGGGGTGTCGAGCTGGTCAAGGACCAGGAAACCAAGGAGACCTGGACCGGCGCCGACGCCGAACGACTCCTGCGTGGCTTCGTCTCGCCCGAAATGTTCCGTCGTGGTCTCATCTGCCGCTCGGACGACCGAGGCGACCCCGTCGTACAGTTGGCACCGCCACTGATCTCAACCCGTGCGGACATCGACTGGATGGTCGGCACGTTGCGTGAGGTCTTCACTGAGGCTGCCAAGAAAAACATCTAGGGCACGATTCCTTCACAAAACACCCGGGGCGATTCGCCTCGGGTGTTTTGTTATTTCAGGATGTTCACCGCGCGCGCGGCAACGACCGAAATAGTGACGAGCGACACAATGCTTTCCGAGGCGAAGAGGATCTTGGCGCGCCTCGTCAGTGGCATGGCGTCGGCGGGAGCAAAGCTCGTGCCGTTCGCGAAACTCGAATACAGATAGTCAGTGAATGTTGGGCGCCAGCCGTCGGGGGCCAGCGAAGGGTTTTCCATTTGAGGGAACTGGAGGTCAATCCGCAGTTGCGTACCGGCTGCTCGATGGAGAGGTCCGCCGCGGTCAATCTCCCACAGCCATACCCCATAAAGGATGACGTTGGTTGCCCAAATTGCCACCGCCGAATAGATCAGTTGTGAGCCTTGCGTCACATTGGCACTGAGCAAGCGATGCACAAGAAGTGCGACTGACCCCATGTTGGCCAGCGTCACGATACCGAGAAGCACGAGGGCGCATCGGCGGATCCAGATGGACTCCCCCAGCGACTCGTGACGGACAATGCCCAGTGGAATAAGTGGAAGTCCTATGAGGACCGGGAGTAACCACTTGGGACCAATTACCAGCCGACTTGGGAGGACGACGTAGAGCACGATACAGGCCACGAGCGCGACCGCCGCAGGCCAACGAGCTTCGGTTGTTTTTGTCATAACAGTGACCCCGCAGTGCCCAATGAACGGATATTCGTGGGCAACGATATCTGACCAAGGGCACCCGAACCGAGCAACGCCTGCACCAAGGAGTGGGGCACCGAGCTCCAGTCTCCCTTCGGTGGTGCAGTCGTTATGACGGGGTGGTTGTACCAATCGATGCTGGCGTCAACCTTGGTCGTCGTACCTCCAGCGTCAATAGCAATCGAGCTCTTCGTCACTTCACCCTGCGACCCCGTGGTGATAGTCCACATTTCACGGCCGAGCTGGGAGTTGCCGCCACCCAAACCCGACGTCGGCACGTTGTCCTTCGCAAAGTAATACGTCGTGGTGTCAGCCGTGTGGGTGACATGGTGCGAGGGGAAACCCGAAATCAGGCGAATGTCGGGCTGCGTGAGTTCCAAGGCGGCGCCAAAGAGGTCCGGTAGTTTCAGACCGATTCGGTACCACGACGGGTGCGAGACCGCGTTGAAGTTGGGTGAGTTGACGTAGACCGTGCCGTCCACGAGGCGCAGGGTGGCGGTCGCCGTTGACAGTGCCAAAGGTATTGCCAGTGCACCGGTGCCCTGGCCAGTCACCAGGTTGAGATCTACCGTGGCGTGCGCTTCCAGAGACGCCGTCGTCACCGTGAGATTGACGCCCACCGTTTTCGGTGGGTAGCCGTTGAGCGCCAATGGATCACGAAGTGGTTGACCACTGGGGTTGGCGTCCGTCGCCGCTTGATAGATGCCCACAGCGGTGAGCGTGAGTGCGATAGCACCAAGGGCCGCCGTGAGTACTCGCTTCGATGACGCCATGGCTAAACCTTACCGAGCGATCGTCGTGGTGCGTCAGTCGAGGTCTTCCCACATGATCTCGCTCAGCAGTTCGTGAGCAATGTTGCGACCCGAGGCAATGAAGCCCATTTGACGTCCATCATCGGGCACGAGGCCACGAACAATGGCGGCGTACGGGGTCGCACCTGACCCCTCGAGCACGAGGCCATTCACTTCCACCGCTTCACGCACCCCCTGACGAATCAGTGACTCGGGCACTAAGACCAGCGGAATGTTGTTCTCGGCAATCACATCATTGGTCAACGCCCCCTCGTCACCACCGCCGGCTAGTCCGTCGGCGATAGTTGGCAAGTGGTGCACCTGATTCATTGGCGTGCCCCGAAGGACGTGATACATCGCGGCCGAATTTTCCGGCTGGACGCCGGTGATTGCGACGTCGAGGCCACGTACGTCACGGGAATAGACCGCTCCAGAAATCAGGCCACCGCCGCCTACGGGCACCACTAGGTGCTCGAGGTCCGGTGCCTGATCAAACATTTCGTCGAACAAGGTTGCTTGCCCGGCGATCACATTGGTGTCGTTGAATGGGGAGATATAGCGAATACCACGGCTCACCGCCAGTTCGTGCGCGTGGGACTGCGCGTCGTCGTAGGACGAACCGAACTGGATGAGTTCGATGTCGTAGGTCCGCAACTTCTTCACCTTCGCCGGTGATGCATTCTGCGGCACCACGACCGTGGCGCGAACATCCAGCAACATCGACGCGTGCGCGATGCCAAGTCCATGGTTGCCCGCCGACGACGTAATCACCGCGCCGGTCGGATCCTCGCGGCGAGCAGCGGAAACTGCGGCAAGCCCACCGCGAATCTTGAAGGCACCAGTGGTCTGCAGCGACTCGAGTTTGGCCAACACGCGACGGCCCCGTAGCCGCAGGGCGACGGTTGGCGTGGGGGTAAGGAACTGCGCCAC
>DAINRA010000010.1:5398-21086 GCA_036742195.1 Acidimicrobiales bacterium | reverse complement strand
CGACGCCGCAAGCGACACTGCGTCGTCTCACCTTTATTGTGCTACTGCAGTGGATGGGGGCGACGCTCGGCCTGCCCCTGCTCCCGCTCTTTCTTGAGCACCGAGGGGGCTCGCCGCACCTGATCGGCGTCATCGTGGCGGCGGCGTTCGTCGCTGGACTCTGCAGCCAATTCTTTCTTGGTCGCCTCGCTGACTACTACGGTCGACGACTCATTTTGATCAGCGGACTCGTCTTGTACGGACTCGCGGCCATGACGTACGTCCTTCCGCTGCACGCCTGGTGGTTCATGATCTCGCGTGCCGTCCAGGGCGCGTCCGCCGGCGCCATCGAGGTCGTCTCGCTGAGTGCGGTCGCGGCGCTCTATTCCGAACACGAACGTGGTGCCGCGGTGTCACGAGTCTTTGCGGCGCAGCTGCTTGGCATTGCCATTGGCCCGATGGTCGGGGTCGTCGCTTCGGTGCGCACATTGGGGTGGGCTTTTTTCGCCACGGGCATTGTCTCGATTGGTGCGGCCCTCGTCGCAGTGACGACCGATCTTGGTGACAAGGAGTTTGTGGCCACGCCGCTGCCCCCGCTGCAGTGGAACAACCGCCTGCGCGGTGCGCTCTTCGCCGCGGCCACCGTAGGGCTCACCATCGGCGTGTACGAGACCTGTTGGTCCATGCTGCTGCACGCCCATCACGCCTCCGAACTCCAAATTCGCCTCTCGTGGACGCTGTTCTGTATTCCGTGGGTTGCCCTGAGTCACCTTGGTGGATGGATTGCCGACCACTGGAATCGGAAATGGGCGGCCACAATTGGGCTTTGCAATGCGGCAACGTTTCTCTCGATTTACCCGCACTGCCACAACAACAATGTGATGATCTTCATCGGCAGCTTCGAGGCCATCGGTGCGGCCCTCACGAGCCCCTCGATTAGTTCGTTGTTAACCCAGGGTGCTGTCGACCGAGAATTTTCTCGGCGCCAGGGGTTAAGTGCAACCGCACAGACCTCCACCTTGGCCATTTCAGCGATCACCTCGGGCTTCCTCTTCACCCTTGACCCCGCACTTCCCTTTACCCTGGTTTCCGGCGTTGCCTTCTCCTTTATGTTGTGTGCGCTGTGGTGCTGGCGACGAGTCGACGGCTATGTCGCGCACCCCACAACTGCTACTAACGCGTAACCCATATTTCCCTGCGATTATTGGCGCTCCCGCGCTCGTGCAGCCGAAAATCTTGCGTTGAAAAACCTCGCTTGTGAAGTTTTATCGGGCAGACTTTAAGAGTCTTGCGAGCACCTCACGGCGCGGAGACCGGTGAAAACACCATCTATCAGGGAGGACCACAACAGTGGCAACTACACATAATCACGAGGGGTCGACCGGCGACCAGGCCTTTAAGGTCGAAACGCACGGCATCGACTTCATTCCAGAGTCAGAGCGCTGGGCGACGCCGCGCAACATAGGCGCCATGTGGGCCGGTTCCGCAATCAACGTTGAGTACTTCATCTACGGTGCGCTGCTCATGGGCTTCGGCTTCAGCTTCTCCACCGCAGTGCTCATCATCGTGCTCGGCAACCTTTCGTACTTGCTGCTCGGCGTCGCCTCGCTGCAGGGTCAGGCCACCGGTACGACGGCTTTCACCACCTCACGGGCTGCCTTCGGTACTCGTGGTTCGCGCATCGTGGCCTTCTTCAACTGGATTACCCAGTTGGGCTTCGAGACTGAAGGCCTCATCCTCATCGTCGGCGCCATGGTCGTGTTGTCACAGTACGCCGGCCTGCACGTGAACTCGGCGACAAAGGTCGTCTTCATCATTGTGGCCACCGCCGTTCAGGCCGTCATGCCCTACCTGGGTCACGCCACGATGGTCAAGGTGCTCCGCGCGCTGATTATCCCCTTCGCCATCATTTTCGTCGCCGTCGCGGTTATTGAAAGTCAGCACTCGAACACGGGTCACGTCTTCGTCTTCGCCCACGGCTGGGAGCCCTTCACCGCCGGTATCGCCTTCACCATTGCCCTCTCGGGCCTGGGGTGGACCGAGTGCGGCAACGACTACACCCGTTACCTGAAGCCCGACGCCAAGAAGAGCGCCGTGGTCGGCTGGATCTTCGTTGGTACCGCGCTCCCCGAGATCGTCATGATGATTCTCGGCGCCCTGGCTTTTAGCTTCCTGAGCGACTCGGCAACCTGGAACAGTGCGAACCCCTTCGAGGCGCTCTACCACCAGAACCACATGCCCTCGGCCTTCGTGGTTGTCTTCTTGTTGTTCGCCATCGTCCAGCTGTTCGGCATCAACTCACTCGACCTGTACTCCTCGGGTGTGTCCGTGCAGGCCATGGGCCTGAAGCTCAAGCGCTACCAGGCCGTCCTCATGGACTCGGTGATTGCGTGCGCCTTGACCATCTGGGCAACCTTCGCCTCGTCCTTCTCGATCTACATGAAGGACTTCGTCGGCGTCATCATCGTCTGGATTGCCCCCTGGTTTGGTGTCTTCGTCGTTGACTGGCTGCTTCGCCGCCAGCGCTACAGCGCGTCGGACCTGCAGAAGGACGACGCCACAAGCCTGTACTGGGCCAATGGTGGCGTCAACTGGAACGCCTTCATTGCCTTCGTCCTGGGCCTGATTGCGGCCACCACGGCCTTCTCGAAGGCACCACCACCCGTCAACTTCCCGCTGCACTGGATGACGCCGTTCTCGAACCACTTTGGTGCGACCTACTGTGACGGCTCAGCCAAGGCCGCCTGTGGTCCCGCCGGTTGGTTCGGTGGTGCCGACTTGTCCATCTTCTTCGGCATCATTACCGCCGGTGTCTTGTACTTCGTACTTGAGAAGATCACCGGCACCGTCGCCAAGCAGAACGCCAAGCTCGGTAACTAACGAGTCGAACGCATGGAAAAACCCCTCGGGCTTCGGCCCGAGGGGTTTTTGCGTTTTAGCCCGCCCAGTTCTCTTCGAGACCCTCGGCGGTGGGGTGAAAGATTGGCAGGGCTCCGAGAGCCTGCACGAGGCTGGCGTCGTCACCGAGCGACTGCTTCCACACCGCGGCCTCGGTCACCAGCGTGCCAATAGCCACCACGTTGGCGCCGACACTGCGCAGCAGCCGAAGTGCCGCACCCGTTGAGGCGCCCGTCGAGACGACATCATCAACAATGGCCACCCGCTTACCGGCCACGTCAGCGATGCGGGCTCGGTCGAAGAGCAGTCGCTGATCGGCGTTCGTTGTAATGGAGCGCACGGGCTCACTCACGGCGTCGGCCAGATGAATCTTGGGGGTCTTGTGCAGAATCACGTACTGGTCAAGACCGAGGGCGCGGGAGACTTCAATGGCGACGGGAATACCCATGGTGGCGACCGTGGCGACAATGTCGATATCGTACGGGCGCAGCAGTGCCGCGAGTTCCTCACCAGCCTGGTGCATGAAGCCCACACCCATATCGACGGTGATCAGTAGGGCCAACGTCAACGAGTCACTCAAGGCCACGAGGGGAAGATCGACTTCCTGACTCCCGATGGCGACGTGGTACGAGGTTTGTTTCACGAGTGTCGAGCATACTTAGAACATGGAACAGCGCCCACCACTCAGCCACGTCACCGCCACTCGGATGCTCGATGTCGCCCTCGCCGAAGCTCGAACGGGGCTCGCCGAAGGTGGCATCCCGATCGGTGCCGCCCTCTTCACCCGAGATGGTGAGCTCCTCGGATCAGGACACAACCGCCGGGTTCAGGAGGACGACGCCTCTATTCACGCCGAGACTGATGCGTTTCGCCGCGCGGGTCGTCGTCGCCACTACGGCGACACCGTCATGGTGACGACACTGTCACCCTGCTGGTACTGCAGCGGCCTCGTGCGTCAGTTCAATATTGGCGCCGTCGTCATCGGCGAAAGCGAAAACTTCCACGGCGGCCACGACTGGCTCGCCGAGCTCGGCGTCGAAGTCATCGTGCTCAACGATGCCGAATGCACGTCACTGCTCACGACCTTCATTGACGAACACCCCACGCTCTGGCACGAGGACATTGGCCTCTAGGGCTTAGCGGACGGGTGCTCCGAAGAGTCGGTCGCCCGCGTCACCGAGACCTGGTGTGATGTAGCCCACGTCAGTCAGCGCAGGGTCCAAGGCCGCAGCCACGATTCGAACATCCGCGTGAGCGGCACAGACGCGATCGAGGCCTGGCTTCGCGGCAATCAAACACAACACGGTGATGTCGCCGGCATTGCGCGATTTGAGCATGTCAATCACTTGGATGATGGAGCCACCGGTGGCCAGCATGGGGTCGCAGAGCATCACCGATGCGCCCTCGAGGTCAGTGGGAAGACCGTCCAAGTAGAGATCAGCTTCAAGCGTCTCTTCGTTGCGGCGCAGACCGACCAGACAAAGGCGATGGACCGGTAAGAGTTCCTGCACCGCTGGGGTCATGCCCAACCCGGCACGGAGGATGGGCACAATAACGACGTTGGTGTCGATCTGGAGTGCGGGTGCGTTAGTCGTCACTGGCGTGTCGACCGTGGTCTGCGATACGGGCAGCGAGCGGAGTGCTTCGTAGGCGAGGAAGCGAGTGATTTCACCGGCCAAGCGAAGAAAGTCGGCGTTTGACGTTGACGTCGCGCGTAGCTGGCGAACCTTGTCAGCGACAACGGGGTGGGAGAGAATCAGCGGAGTAGGCACACTGTCGAGAATACGTCGCCGCGAGGGTCGCAAAGGTCACACGAGTACCATGGCTCAATGGCCGTTTCGCACCACCTCGACACCGATGTCGTTGTTGATGAGGTGGTGAACCCATTAGGCGGCGTGCGTTCGAGCTACCCCGGGCCCCGTGCCGAAATATCACGCGACACGTCACTCACATGGTGGCGTCGGGTCTTGCCCATCATTTCGTCGCACCGCTACACCTTCGTCGGGGCAGTCGGGCTCTCACTCCTGAGCCTTATTTTTCAGGCACTGGTCCCCAACCTTTTGAACAACGCCTTCTCGGACACCCTCGAGCGACACCACGGTTCTTTGCGAGTCGCCGTCCTGGAAATTATTGCCATTGGCGTGCTGGCCGGCGCTTCGGGCATGGCGTCTCGCTACTTCCTCCAGCGCACGGCCTTCGAGGTGGAAGCGGACCTGCGCTCACTGATCTACCAGCACATGACCTGGCTGTCGTTCAGCTTCTACGACAGGGTGCAGTCGGGCCAGTTAATTAGTCGCGCCAACTCTGACATTCGCTCCGTGCAGATGTACGCCACGTTTGCACCTTTGATTCTCGTGCAGTGCGCCAGCGGCGTGCTCGCCTTTGGTTTCATGTTGACCATCGACCCAGTACTGGCCTGTATCGCGATGGTCGTTATGCCGATTCTCTACATCGTCGGCATCAAGATGCGACGAGTACTCTTCCCCATTTCGTGGATTACGCAAGCACGCCTCGCCGAGGTCGCCACCATCGTCGACGAGAACATCAACGGTGTTCGCGTGGTGAAGTCGTTCGCCCAGGAAGAGGCCGAGATCAACCGACTGGCTGATGCCGCCGAGCGCGTCTCGTGGGCGTACATCAAGGACGCCCAGATTCGCGGACAGTGGTCGCCCTGGGTTCAGAACCTGCCGCAACTCGGGTTGGCGCTGGTGCTGGGCTTTGGTGGCGTCATGGTGATCCACGGTCACTTAAGCGTTGGTGGCATCCTGGCGTTCAACGCCTACCTCTTGATGCTCCAAGCGCCATTCATGATGCTCGGCCAGTTGGTCATGATGGGACAGCGCGCTAAGGCCAGCGCGGAGCGGATTTTCGAGATTCTCGATGAACGACCAGACATTGTTGAGCGCCCCGGGGCTTTTGACTTAGCCAACGTGCGCGGCGACATTGTCTTCGATGACGTCCGTTTCGCGTATCGCGACACGACCATCGTCGAACACCTCTCACTCACCATCAACGCGGGTGAAACTATCGCCATTGTGGGCCGAACCGGCTCGGGCAAGTCCACGCTGGCTCGCCTCATCAATCGCTTCTACGACGTCAGCGATGGCGCGGTCCGCATTGATGGACACGACGTGCGTGACTACACCCTCGAGTCGCTGCGTGCCAACGTCGGCGTAGTGCTCGACGAACCCTTCCTCTTTTCGGTCTCCATTGCTGAAAACATCGCCTACGGACGTCCCGACGCCAGTGCTCGGGACATTGAAGCCGCGGCGCGAGCAGCCAATGCCCACGAGTTCATCACCAAGCTGCCCGAGGGCTACAGCACGGTCATTGGTGAACGTGGGTACACCTTGTCCGGTGGTCAGCGCCAGCGCATTGCCATCGCCCGCACCTTGCTGGTCAATCCACCAATACTCATCCTCGACGACGCCACCAGCGCTATCGACGTCCACATCGAGGCCGGCATCTACGAGGCGTTGCGCACGCTGATGAGCACGCGCACCACGATCGTGATTGCCCACCGTATCTCGACTATCACGCTGGCCCAGCGGGTCGTCGTGCTCGACGAGGGACACATCGTCGCCGATGGCACCCACGAGGAGCTCCTCGCCACTTCCCCGCTCTACGGCGAGATTCTCGCCCAATCCGTTCGCGAGGACCTCTAATGGCGTGGGGTGGTGGCGGTTGGGGTGGCCCGGGTGGTGGCGGCATGTTTGGCGGTGGGTCAGCTCGAACCGGCCTCCCCTTCGGCGGTATTCCTTCCGAACTCCAGGCTGAAGCGACCAAGCTTCTCGCCACCGAACCCGAACACGCCCCCTCCGCGCTGACCTTCGCCCAGTTACCCAACGCGAAGGAACGCCAGCGGCTCTCCTTGTGGCGCATGCTCGCCGATCAGCCCTGGCTCCTCGCCATTGGTTCAGTGTTGGTTATTGCGGTGAGTTTCTTGCTGCAGCTCGGCCCCGCCTTGACCCAGTTTGCGATCGACCACGGCATGATTCCTGGACACCGCGATGTTCGCGTCGTCATCTGGTGCGCCATCATTTACTTGGGTGTGGCACTGATGAGCGTGTGGATGCAGCGGTTGCAGGCCACCGTGAGCGGCACCTTGGCCGCACGGGTCATGCACGATCTGCGCATTCGCGTCTTCACACACTTCCAGCGCATGAGCCTCGACTTCTTTACCGAAGAAAAGGCCGGCGTCTTGATGAGTCGGATGACCTCCGACATCGAAAACCTGCAGCAGCTCATTCAAGACGGCATCACCTCATTCGCCAGCCAAGGCCTCACCATGGCCGTCATCACCATCATTTTGTTCACCCTGAACGTGTCGCTGGCCCTGTGGACGGTGGCGCTGATTGTGCCGCTGCTCTTTGCGCTGTCGGTGTGGTTCCACCACGCGTCCGAGAAGGGCTACCTCTTGGTCCGCGACCGCATCGCCTTCGTGCTGGCGGACCTCTCAGAGTCGCTCTACGGCATCCGTGTGGTCACGGCGTCCAACCGGCAGCGGCGTAACATTCGCAACCACCGCCACGTGGTCGGCGCCTACCGTGACGCCAACATGTTCACCGGTCGGGTGAATGCCGTCTACGGACCCTCAACTATCATGATCGGCATTTTGGGGCAGGCCCTGCTGCTGGGCATCGGTGGCACCAAGGTGGCGCACCACCAACTTTCACTCGGTGCCCTCGTCGCATTCTTCCTCTATCTCAATCGCTTCTTCCAGCCAATTCAGTTGCTTGTCCAGCAGTACACGGCCCTGCAACAGGGGCGCTCTTCCGTCATTCGTCTGCGTGAACTCATTGAGACGCCACCAACGGTGGACGAAACCAGCGACGCCGTGGCGCTCCCCACTATTGCCGGACGCATCACGTTCGAGCACGTAGGTTTCTCCTACCTCGAGGGTCGACCCGTCCTCAGCGACGTCAGCCTCGACATTGCACCGGGCGAGTCCGTTGCCTTCGTTGGCCCCACCGGTGCAGGCAAGTCCACCTTGGCCAAACTGGCGAATCGCTTTTACGACCCCACCGAAGGGCGCGTCCTCGTCGACGGCATCGACGTTCGCACCGTCACCCTGCGATCGCTGCGCTCACAGCTCGGCGTGGTCCCACAAGAGCCCTTCCTCTTCGCTGGTTCTATTCGCACCAACCTCAAGTTTTCGCGCCCCGACGTCACCGACACTGAGCTCGAGGAGGCCGTCGACGTGGTGGGCTTGCGCGACCTCGTCTCACGACTCCCCGAAGGACTCGACACGCCGGTGCACGAGCGAGGCCAGACCCTCTCCGCCGGCGAGCGCCAGCTGCTGGCCTTGGCTCGCGCCTTTCTCGCCCGACCACGGGTGCTGATTCTGGACGAGGCCACGTCATCGCTCGACCTCCAGAGCGAAATCGTGGTGGAGCGGGCGCTCGACCGACTTCTCGAGGGGCGCACGGCGATTCTCATTGCCCACCGATTGACGACCGCCCAGCGGGCTGACCGTATCGTGGTCGTCGACCACGGTGGCATCGTCGAAATGGGGAGCCCAGATGAGCTGATTGCGGCCGGTGGCGCCTACGCCGGCATGTACGCGGCGTGGCTCGCCTCGGGTGGCCGTGACGCGACCACTGGTGCGTAATTGTCACCGTTTTGTCAATAAGAATCCGCACGCGCTTCACCCACGTCCTCTACATTGAGCAGTGAGGACAACGAGGTCTTCACGTATCAAAAGGCGGGCGTATGCTCATCTCTCCCGACAGCCACGAACACGAGCACGTGTTCAATCCATGGACCCACGTCGCGTCCCTCATCCAGCGAGCGGGCGAACTCCTCGGACTTGATGAGGGCATGATCAAGCGGATCATCACCCCCGAACGCATTCACGAGGTGGCCATTCCCGTGCGCATGGACGACGGCTCCGTCGATATGTTCACCGGCTGGCGCATTCTCCACGACACCTCACGCGGCCCCGGAAAGGGTGGCATCCGTTTTCACCAGAGCGTCAACGTCGACGAGATTGCGGCCTTGTCGGCCGACATGTCAATCAAGTGCGCCGTGGTCAACATCCCCTACGGTGGCGCCAAGGGTGGCGTCAAGGTTGACCCCACCACGTTGAGCCACGCCGAGCTCGAGCGACTCACCCGCCGCTACGCCTTCTCCATCGCCCCAATGATTGGTCCCGACACGGACATTCCCGCACCCGACATCAACACCGACGCTCAGGTGATGAGTTGGATTATGGACACCGTCTCGATGCTGCGCGGTCACGCGACCATGGGTGTCGTCACCGGTAAGCCCATCGCTATTGGTGGCACCCTCGGTCACGCCGGCGCCACCTCGCTGGGTGTCACGATGTGCACCGTGGCGCTCCTCGAACGCTTGGGCCGGCCGCTCACTGAACAGCGCGTCGTTGTCCAGGGCTACGGCAAAGTCGGCGGCCCGCTCGTCCAAATGCTGAGCGAGCGAGGCATGAAGGTGGTCGGCGTCGCTGACGTCCACGGGGCCATCATGAACCCCGACGGTATCGATCCGGCCGCCCTCCACTCGCACGTCCACCACACTGGTGGTGTTGTGGGCCTGCCTGGCGCCCAGGAACTGGCCAAGGAAGACATCTTTACGGTCCCGAGCGATATCGCCATTCCCGCCGCACTCGGTGGGGTGTTGACTGCCGAGGTAGCCCAGAGCATGTCCGCGTCAATCGTCGTCGAAGCGGCCAACGGACCCACTACCGGTGAGGGTGCCGAAGTCTTCGCCGAGCGCGGCATCATCGTCGTGCCCGACGTGCTCGCCAACGCTGGAGGGGTCGTCGCCTCTTACTTTGAGTGGGCCCAGGACTTGCAGGGCTTCATGTGGGAGCGTGAACTCTTCACCCAGCGCCTCGAAAAGACGATGGGCGACGCCTTCAACCACGTGTGGCGCCGCCACCTCGAGCTCGGTGTCTCGCTGCGTGAGACCGCCATTGCGGTCGGTGTCGAGCGCATCGCCGAAGCCACCGAGCTGCGCGGCCTCTTCCCGTGATCAACTGACCGCTGCGCTGTGGCAAGGTGGAGGGGTGAGCACCGAACTCTCCCGCGAAGAACTCGAAGCACTGGTGGCCCGATTGCGGGCCGAAGTCGAGCGGTTGCAGGAAGAAGTTCGCCGTATTCGACGTGACACCCACGAGGTGCCGCCGCACCACCGCTAGGCGACGATTACTTCTCGCGTCGACGCAGTTCGTCTTCGACTTCAGCCGGATCGAGTCCACGAGCACGCAGCAACAGCAGCGTGTGGAACCAGAGGTCGGCGACCTCCGAGACCAGTCGCTCGTCAGTCTCATTGAGCGCCGCCACCACGACTTCCACGGCCTCCTCGCCCACCTTGCGCGCGGGGAACGCGGGACCCTTCGCGAGCGACGAAACGACGTAGGAGTCACGAGCGCCCGATGCCTCTCGCTGAAGAATTTTGCGCCATAGCCATGGGGTGAAGCACGAGGTGGCGCCGTCGTGGCAGGTCGGGCCATCGGCATGAGCGCGAATCACGAGTGCGTCATCGTCGCAGTCGGCCACGATCTCCACCACATGCAGAAAGTTGCCAGAGGTCTCCCCCTTGGTCCACTGCTGCTGACGTGAACGGGAAAAAAACGTCACCAGCCCCGTTTCGCGGGTGGTGGCCAACGCCTCGTCGTCCATCCATCCCAGCATCAACACGCGGCCACTCTGGTCGTCTTGGATAATGGCGGCCTTGAGTGCACTTGTCATGATGGTTCCTTTAGTGGTCGTAGGGCTATGCCACAGGCTTCAATGTCTCGACGAAGGCCCGGGAGCCCCGCAGGATTCTCGTGGACAATCGAGGCGATAAGCGCCGCGTCGGTCACGGCCAGCGCTTCGGCCACGTGGCGCGCACTGCCCGCCCCACCAGAGGCAATGACGGGGATGTCAATGGCGTCACGCACCGCTTGGGTGAGCGCAAGGTCAAAGCCACTGCGCTGCCCGTCGCGGGCAATTGAGGTCAAGAGAATCTCACCGGCGCCCCGAGCGGCCGCCTCGGCGGCCCACGGCACGGTGGCGATGTCGGTGGCCCGTCGACCGCCGTGGGTGTGCACGACGCCATCACCGGCGTCAATGGCCACCACCACGGCCTGTGATCCGAAGCGGGCGGCGATGTCGGTAATCAGTGAGGGTGTGGCGAGTGCCGCCGAGTTCAACGAGACGCGGTCAGCACCAGCCTCAATGATGCGCGAAGCGTCGTCCACCGATCGAATACCGCCACCAACCGTGAAGGGAATGGCCAGCACGTCAGCAACCCGGCGCACCACGTCGACCATGGTGGCCGACTCGTCGGGGGTGGCCGTGATGTCAAGAAAGACCAGTTCGTCGGCCCCACCATCGCTGTAGTGGCGGGCCAGCTCGACGGGGTCACCCACGTCACGCAGGTTGACGAAACTCACGCCCTTGACCACGCGACCGTGGGCAACGTCGAGGCACGGGATCAGGCGAGGGAGAGGCATCGTTCCAGAAAGTTCAGTCCGGCGACATCGCTCTTCTCGGGGTGAAACTGCACACCAAAGAAAGATCCCTTTCGCACGGCAGCGCACACGCCTTCGGAAGTCGCCACGCTGTGGGGCGACTCGGCCACGAAGGAGTGGGCGAAGTAAAACGCTTCGTTCCAGGGTTCGACCATGGCCCACCCCAGTCGAGGGATGCGGGCCGTCTCCAGTCGGACGACGAGTCCTTCAACGAGACCGAGTCCCTTCACGCCGCCGTCTTCTTGACTGGCCTCTAAGGCCAGCTGCAGACCGAGGCAAATACCCAAGATGGGACCATCGGCGTTGAAGCGTTCGGTAAGGGCATCGGCCGCGCCGGTCTCGGTGAGGTGCTCCATCGCACTGCGGGCCGAACCGACGCCTGGCAAGATGACGAACGGTGCTGCGGTAATAGCGGATGGGTCAGCACTGACCACGCTGGTGCGCCCCAACTGGGTCAGCGAGGCCCGTACGGAGTGGGTGTTGCCGGCGCCGTAGTCAACGACGACGACGTCACTCACAGTGACCCCTTGGTGGATCGCACCACCGAACTGTCGCGCACGAGCGCTTGGTTCATCGCCCGCCCCACGGCCTTAAAGGCCGCTTCGGCGACGTGGTGGGCGTTCTCGCCCTTGGCCGTGACGTGCAGGGTGATGCGCGCCGTCTGGGCCAGGGACTCCAACGCGTGGGCGGCCATGCCGGGATCGGGATCGATATCCAAGGTTGCCTTGGCCCGACCCGAGAGGTCGACCACGGCCACCGCTAACGCCTCGTCCATGGGCACGCGCGCCTCGCCGTAGCGGGCGAGTCCCTTGCGATCGCCTAAGGCCTGATCGAGGGCCTCACCAAAGGTGCGGAAGGTGTCTTCCACGAGGTGGTGGTCCCCCGTTTCGAGGTCACCAACGCCCTCCATCCGCAAGTCCATGCCGCCGTGGAAGGCCAGCTGCTGGAGCATGTGGTCATAAAAGCCTTCGCCGGTATTGATGTACACCCGGCTCTGACCCGGCACGCGCAGTCGGCACGTCAAGAAGGTCTCGGCCGTGGCGCGGCGATAGCGCAGTGGACCTTGTGGCGCGGGTGCCCCGAGCAGCTCAGCGCGCAGCGCGTCGAGCATGATGTCGTCATCGATCTCGTCACGAATCGAAATGCGCAGTCCCGCCTTGTAGGCGCGGAGCATGACCCCGTGGGTCAGCACCTTGTCCACGAGCTCCTGGGGATTCTCCATAGGGATGAAGAGGAAGTTCGTGAAGGAGGGCAACGGGGTAAGACCCAACGCCGTCAAGGCGGCCGCCACGCGCTCACGCTCAGCGACCTGGGCCGACACGTCCAGTGGCACGGCCAGTGCGGCCTGGGCCAACGCGGCGGAGAGTGCCGACACCGACAGGGGTGCCTGACGCGAGGTGATGGCCGCAATTGTTTCGGCGTCGGCCAAGGCGTAGCCAACCCGGGCACCGGCCAGACCAAAGGCCTTGGAGAAGGTGCGCAGGATGATGGCCCCGTCGCTGATGCGGGCGATCTCGCTCACACCGGCGTAGTCGGCGTAGGCCTCGTCAATGACCAACTGACCCGACACCGTCGTGGGCACGTCGGGCAGCTCACCGGTGGGGTTATTCGGACGACAGACGTAGACCACGTCGGCACTGGCCACGTCGCTCACCGTCGTGGCGTTCGCCATCACGGCGGCGAAGTGGTACATCGAATACGAGTCGGTGGGCACCGTCGCGATGGTGCCGTTCGTGGCGTACATCGCCGCGAGCAGCACAATGAATTCGTCACTGCCGGCGCCGATGGCCACGTTCTCGAGTCCCACGCCGTGGTAATCGGCGATGGCCTGACGGAGCGATTCGTAGCGCCCCCGGTCGTACTCGTTAATGTCCGCCAACGCCTTAGCTACGGTGGCCGGACGGGCCGTCACCGGCGGCATCGCCGGAACGTTGCCGTCAAAACGGAGAATGGCCGAGGGGTGTAGACCCACGCGCTCGGCCAACACTTCGTTCGAGGGTGGCCACTGGTAGGCCTCGAGGGGCTCGGGGCGGCTCATCGGCGGGCCGTCGCTTTGTGTGCGGCCATGCCCTCAAGCTCAGCCAGGGCTTCGATGGTCGGAGCGAGACGCTCGAGACCATCTTGGGTCACTCGCTGCACCGTCACTGTCTTCATAAATCCCTCCAGACCGAGACCACCCGTTGACTTCGACCACCCACCGGTAGGCAGCACGTGGTTCGCACCGGTGGCGTAGTCACCTGCCGGCACCGGAGCGTAGGGGCCCACGAAGACCGCACCGGCGTTGCGAATACGTGAGGCCAGGGACTCGGCGCGTTCACCGAGCAAGGCGACGTGTTCGGCCGCGTAGCCCTCAATCTCGGCGAGTGCCGCTTCGAGGTCGTCACCGACGCGAACGATGAAGCCGCGCGAGTCGGGTCCGTGCTCCATCTGTGCGGCAATCTCTTGTTGAACGATGGCCTCATCGAAGCCCTCGTCGGCGGCGACCACAATCTCACTCGGACCGGCGGGCAAGTCGATGGCGACGTCGCGGCTCACCAGAAGCTTGGCGGCGTTCACGGCCCCAGAACCGGGACCAAAGATCTTGTCAACGGGAGCAATGGACTCAGTGCCGTAGGCCATCGCGGCGATGGCCTGTGCGCCACCGATAGCCCAGACTTCGTCAATACCTAAGAGTGCCGCGGCAGCAGCAACGGCAGCCGCACCCGACGGTGGGGTGCAGACCACGATGCGCTCCACACCAGCGACCTGAGCGGGCACGGCACCCATGATTAATGACGACACGAGATTCTTCGGGACGTAGATGCCCACTGAGCGAAGCGGCGTCCAGCGGCGCTCCAACGTGACGCCCGGTGACACTTCCATCATCAGGTCGGCCGGACGCTGGGCGGCGTGCCAGGTGCGCACGTTTTCAGCGGCAGCCAGAATTGCGGCCGTTGGCACGTCACCGTAGGGCACGGCACGCTCTGGAGCGGCCGCAGTCGTCTTATCGAATCGCTGCGACCATTCGGCCACGGCCACGTCGCCACGGGTGCGGACGTCTTCGACGATTTCTTCGATAGTGATCACGCGATCGGTAGGTGTTGGGGTACTCATGACATCATTCTTTCTACGGGCAGGGTCAGGATGGAACTCGCGCCACAGGACTGCAACTTCGGCAGAAGCGACCAGACCATGGTGGCGGGAACGAGTGCGTGCACGGCGACGAGGCCCGGGGTGGCCAGGGTCATCACCGTTGGTGAGCCAGCGGTGGGCAACAGACTGGTGACTGACGCCAAGTTCTCTTCGCGCACGTTGAACAACAAGTAACGACTGGCACGGGCATCAATGACCGACTGCAATAACGTCGTCAAAATGGTCTGCGCCGCGCGACTTTCGCCGTCCTTGCGACCAACGAGCACCGCTTCACTTTCGAACAACACGCCCAGTGAGCGCAGTCCGTTGGTGCGCAACGTGGAACCCGTTGAGACCAAGTCCACAATCGCGTCGGCAAGACCGAGACGGGGCGTAATTTCCACAGAGCCGGCAACCCGCACCACCTCAACCTCAATACCGCGCTCGGCGAGGAGCTGCTTGGCGAGGCGGGGGTGCGAGGTGGCAATGCGACGGCCATTGAGATCTTCGAAACTGGTCGCCTCGTCTTCGTTCGACACGGCTGCCTGCAGCGAACAGCGCCCGTAGCCCAGTCGCAGGAGTACCTCGACGTCGTAGTCGCGCTCGCTCACCAAGTCCAGACCGGTGACACCGCAGTCGACAATCCCGTCTTGAACGTATTCGGGCACGTCATCAGCACGAATAAAGAGCAGGTCAATGTCGGCATTACGACAGTGCGACTGCAGCACGCGTTCGCCGGGCTCCTGCGGGGCGACACCGGTGGCGTCGAGGAGCGACCACGAGGGCTCACGCAAACGACCCTTCGAGGGCAGGGCCAGTGTTAGTCGACGGGTCATTATTTCGTCCCTCCCAGGACGGCGTTGTAGCCACCTTCGCCGTACTTCAGCCAGTGGGCGACTCGCGTGACGGTGGCGGTGGAGGCCCCGGTACGACGAGAGATTTCTTGATAGGAGACGCCCTCGTTGACGAGTGCCGCCACCTGCAGGCGCTGACCCATGGCATCGAGCTCGGCTGTGGTGCAGATGTCCTTCAGGAACAGGGCCATCGTCTCTGGATCGGAAAGACTCGAGAAGGCCGCCACCAGGTTGTCAAAACGGTCGGTGGTCAACGTGCTCTCGGTGGCGTCGTGTACTTTCCCGCTAGTCATATCAGTATGCTACCATGCTACTACGCTGCTATGCAACTTATCCCCGCCCTCGACCTCTTAGGCCCCAATGCCGTCCG
>DAINRA010000010.1:0-5298 GCA_036742195.1 Acidimicrobiales bacterium | reverse complement strand
GCTGGGGTGTCACGCATCATTGTCGGCACGGCCGCCTGGCAGAACCCCGAAGCCCTCACTACTTTTGTCGAAGCCCTCGGCGACCAGCTGGTGGTGGCTTTTGACGTAAAGGATGGAGCTATTGCGGTGCGCGGCTGGGAGACGTCGACCTCGGTACCGGTCGAGGCGGCCCTTGAACGATGTGTGGCGGCCGGCGTGCGTCGACTTCACGTGACGGCCATCGCCCGCGATGGCACCATGAGTGGACCCGACCTCGCCCTCTATCGCACCGTGTGTGCGAGCGGCATTCCTATCGTGGCCGCCGGTGGCGTGCGCCACGATGAAGACCTCGCTGCGCTCGCGGATGTCGGCTGTGAAGGGGCCGTCATGGGACTTGGCATGTTGCCTCGACTCGGCATCACGGTCACCATGCTCACCGACGAGTCGCGATAAGTCGCATAGGAACTATGTCAATGCGCTATGTCACTTCGAACGAATCTTTTGTAACGTGGCACTATGACTGACGCACTTCCTTCGACGCCGGGTCTCGACGAGCACGCGCAACTGATCTACCGCGACCTCGAAGTGCTCTCGGGCATGCTCGACGACACGCTTCGGCGCCAGGTCTCCCCCGCGTTCGTCGACCTCATTCACCGCGTGCGCTCGAACAACGACGTCCCGGCCACCGTTGAGGCATTGGCGCAGCTCGACCTCGACACCGCTTCGCAGTTGGTGCGAGCCTTTTCGATGTACTTCCACTTGGCCAACGTCATCGAACAGACGCACCAGGCCCGTCAGGGTCGCACCCGTCGTGCGAACGACAACGGCCCATTGGCCCGCGTCACCAACCTCGCCACCGCCGCCATTGCCAAGGGTGAACTTACCTCCGACGACGTCGCCACCGCAGTGGCCAACCTCGACGTCCGCCCCGTCTTTACCGCCCACCCCACCGAGGCCGCCCGGCGCAGTGTGCTGTTGAAGTTGCGCTCGATCTCCGCGCTGTTGGATGAGGCCTACGGCACGGCCTCAGGGCTTGATGAGCCGGTGCGCAAGCGTCGTGCCGCTGAACTCATTGACACTCTCTGGCAGACCGACGAACTTCGCCTGGCCCGACCCGAGGTGCTCGACGAGGCCCAGAACGCCCTCTCCTACGTCGACGGCCTCATGCGCACCGTGGTGCCAGACGTCCTCGAGCAGCTCTCGGGCAACGTGGCGCGTCTCGGTATCGAGATTCAGCCCACCGCTCGCCCCTTGACCTTTGGCTCGTGGATTGGTGGTGACCGTGACGGCAACCCCTTCGTCACCCCCGACGTCACGACCTCCGTCGTTGATCTCGCTCTGGGCGTGGCCATCCGTGCCCTGCGCGCCATGCTGGGACGCCTGATCGACGAAATTTCTGTCTCGGTGCAGGTCGTCGGCATCTCCGATGCCCTTCGTGCCTCCCTGGATGACGACCTGGCTCGTTTGAGCCTGGACCCACGCATCCTGCGCGTCAACGCCGAAGAGCCCTACCGCCTCAAGCTCAGCTGCATTCGCGTCAAGCTCGAAGCGACCCAGCGTCGTATGGAACTGCGCGCTCGTCACCGCGAAGGCTTTGACTACGCCTCCTCGCAGGAACTCCTCGATGACCTGATGCTGATCTACACCTCGTTGGTGGAGAACGGTTCGAGCCTGCTCGCCAAGGGAACATTGGAGCGCTCCATTTCAACGGTGGCGGCCTTTGGCCTCACCCTCACCACCTTGGACCTGCGCGAGCACGCCGAGAAGCACCACGAAGCACTGGCCACCATCTTTGACCGCTTGGGCGAACTTCCCCAGGCGTACGCCACGTTGAGTCCGCGAGAACGTCGTGACGTTCTGGCGAACGAGCTGCTGTCACGTCGACCACTGTTCTCCGGCCCCGCACCGCTCGAGGGCTCACAGCTCAACACGCTCAACGCCTTCGTGGCCATTCGCGAAATCCTGAACCACTTCGGTACGTCAGCGTGCGAGACCTACATCATCTCGATGACCAAGGGCACCGACGACGTCCTCGCCGCCGTCGTCCTGGCGCGCGAGGCCGGTCTCGTCGACCTGGCTAGTCGCGTGGCCCGAATTGGCTTTGCGCCACTGTTCGAAACGCTCGATGAGCTCCAGCACGCCGGCGAACTCTTCGAAGAGCTACTCTCGGTCCCCGCCTACCGCGACTTACTGCGTCTGCGTGGCGACGTCCAGGAGATCATGCTCGGTTACTCCGACTCCAACAAGGACGCCGGCATTGCCGCATCGCAGTGGGGCATCCACCGCGCCGAGCGCCAGTTGCGCGACGTGGCACTCGCCCACGGTATTCAGCTGCGCCTCTTCCACGGTCGCGGCGGGTCGGTTGGCCGCGGTGGCGGCCCCACCCACGATGCCGTGCTCTCCCAGCCCTATGGCGTACTGAACGGCTCGATCAAGCTGACCGAGCAGGGCGAGGTGATCTCCGACAAGTACCTGCTGCCGTCACTCGCGCGCGAGAACCTCGAGCTCCTTCTCGCGGCCGTCCTCGAGGCATCACTCTTTCACGCCAAGCCCTGGGTCGACCCCGACAAGCTCGAGCGCTGGAACGACACGATGGACACCGTCGCCAACACCTCGGTGCAGGCCTACCGCGGTCTGGTCGACGACCCCAAGTTGCCCAGCTACTTCACGTCATCGACGCCGGTCACTGAACTGGCGAGTTTGAACATCGGCTCGCGCCCCGCCAAGCGCGTGACTGGCGACGACGGTATTTCGAGCCTGCGCGCCATTCCGTGGGTCTTTGGCTGGACCCAGTCACGCCAGATTGTGCCTGGTTGGTTCGGCGTCGGCGGGGGCCTCTCGGCTGCTCGTGAGGCCGGTCACGGGGAGGATCTGCGTCAGATGTACCGCGAGTGGTCCTTCTTCTCGACCTTCTTGAACAACGTAGAGTCCACTCTGGCCAAGACTGACCTGGTGGTGGCTCGTGAGTACGTGCAGCGCCTGGTGGACCCGTCGCTGCACTACCTGTTTGAGCGCATTGTGGACGAATACGAGCGCACCGTGGCCGAGGTCCTCTGGGTCACCGAGCGCCCGTCGCTGCTGAGCAACCAGCCCACCCTGGCCGCCACCCAGTTGACCCGTGACCACTACCTGCGCCCCTTGCAGTTGCTGCAGATTCAGCTCCTCGAGCGCGTGCGCGCCGAGCGCGAAGCCGGCGAAGGGGTCGACACGGTGGCCCAGCGCGCCCTGCTGCTCACGATCAACGCCATCGCCACCGGCCTGCGTAACACGGGCTGAGCAACGCGCTGCGCGAAGAGGCGTGTGCTACGTTCAGGAGTGCCTCGAGGCAGCGAAGTTGGTGTAAATCCGACGCTGTCCCGCAACTGTGAGTGGGGAAACCTACGAAGCCAGGTCGCCTGCCGCGAGGAGAAGTGAAGACAGCTCTCGAGGTACGGAGCGGTCGTTCGGGTTCATCTCCGTCGTCCATCCCCCCTTCGACACATAAGGAGATATCCATGAAACCATTTCGTAGTTCCCTCGTGCTGACGCTCAGTGCGTTCGCCCTCTCACTGGCCTCGCCCGTTGCGGCGAACGCCAAGACGACGGCACCCAAAGTGGTGCCGCCGGCGCAGTGCATTGTCTCCCTCTCGCCCACCGCCACGAACACTCTGTTCGCCATTGGTGCCGGCCCCCAGGTCGAGGCCGTTGACGAATCGTCGACGTACCCCGCCGCCGCGGCCGCCCTGGCCCAACGCCACGTCATCAACGGCCTCGCACCAAGTCTCGAAGGCTTGCTGGGCATTTGCGCGACCTCGGCGAAGCACCCGTCGACCAAGCCCGACCTCGTTATCTTGTCTTACAACCCCAACAACCTGGCGGCACAGTTGACCGCCCAGGGTGTCACTGTGGTCGAACAGGATGCGCCGAACGACGTGCAGGGTGCCTTGAACCAGATTCTGCAGCTGGGTACGTTGACCGGCCATGTCGCGAAGGCGACCGCCATCGCCAACGCCATGCGCACGCAGATCACCGCAGCTGAAGCGTCAATCCTGCCCCACGCGGGCGCCCCGATTTCCGTCTACTACGAGGTGTCCACCAACCCGTACTACTCCCTCACGTCCGACACCTTCGTGGGGTCAGTCATGAAGGCCATGGGGCTCGTCAACATCGCGGACGCGGTGGCCACGTCGGCGGACTACGGCTACCCCGAACTCAGCGCCGAGTACATCATCCACGCCTCGCCGTCGATCATTTTCCTCGCCGGTGACGACACCCGCACCAACTTGTCCAAGCGCTCCGGCTTCGGTGGCATTTCGGCCGTGAAGACGCGTGATGTGGTCATGCTGAACGCCGACGTCGCCTCGCAGTGGGGACCCCGCTTCGCCACGCTGGTGAAGGCCATCGCCGCTGAAGTGAATCGCTACATCGCCAATAACTAACAAAACAGCAAAAAGCCCCCGCAGGAGTACTCCTGCGGGGGCTTTTTGTTGGTCCTAGCGCTTGGGCCAGGTGCGCCGAACGCTGATAAAGAGCGCCCCGATGACCAGCACCGGCAGGACCACAACGGCCAGATGGGAAACGTGGGCGACCTTGCCCAGGAGCACCGTGACACCAATGATGACCACGGTGGCAACAAAGAGTTCTGGGGTGTCACCCACGAGGAAGCCCCACCAGAACATCAAGAATCCCTTGACGATGCGAACGAGAAGTGAGGGTCGGTTGCTCATGCGGCGACCTCTTTCGTGCGGGCAACACTCTGACGCGACGCCAGGATCAGACCGTAGACCGCGACAGCGTAAATGGCGACAAGGGCCAGCAAGAAGCTGTCCGAGCCCGGCCACCGGATCGAAAGTCCCTCGCCGACCCAGAAGGTGCCATAGGAGATGAGCATGATACCGACGGTCGTCTTCATTGCGTTCTCCGGCACGCTCGAGAGCTGCTTGGCGACGATGATGCCGACAATGGTCACGAGAACTACTGCTGCGGCCGCTACCGCGGCGGCCAAGCCCACGCGGTGCGCCGAGGTACCCAGCGTCAAGACGGTGATGACGACTTCGAGTCCTTCGAGGAATACGCCCTTGAAGGCCATCATGAAGGCGACGTGGTCTCGGCCTGCGGTGAACTGCTCCGCGGCCAGTTCGGCCACGGTTTCGGCGTAGATGGCATCTTCGTCATGCTTGGCCTTGAGCCCGCTCGAGCGCATCACCGCTTTGCGCAGCCACTGCAGTCCGAAGATCAGCAATACCCCACCGACAATGAGCCGGAGCCAGTTCAGGGGAATCTGGACCAGTGTCGGACCGAACGCTGCGACGAGTGCCGCCAGTGCGGCGAGCGCCACGA
>DAINRA010000009.1:42703-56416 GCA_036742195.1 Acidimicrobiales bacterium | reverse complement strand
GGCTTCGGCCCCGGGGGATTTTTGCTTTAGCGGTATCCCGCAAAAATGTCTGTCACCACACCCTCGAGGCCGAGCGGGTTCGTGATGCGGGTGAAGCACTCACGGCCCATGGCCTCGCGGAACTCGTCTTTGGTCATCTTCATCCAGTACGAGTCGGGACTGATCTGTGACGCGTGGGCGGACAGGGCGTCGTACTTCGCGTCGGTGACGGAGCGCACGTCGATAATCGCGGCGATCTGGTCATCCGGCGTCGCCATGTCAATCTCGTTGCCGTTTTCATCCACCGGCCCCTTATCGGGCTCGCGCACAATGCCCTGGGCCAACTCTTCTTCGCGCTTGCGAGCGTCTTCGGCGGCCCAACGTTCACGCATCGGCTCCATGACGGAAGCCGGAATGGCGTTGAAGTAGAGGGTTGGTTGGTAGTCGATCATCTCGAGTGCCCGCATGGTGATGCGGTGCGCCTGAATGTGGTCGGGGTGGCCGTAGAAGCCGACTTCGTTATAGGTCATGACGACCTGGGGCCGCTCCTCCATGAGGATGTCGGCCAACCGCGCCGCGGCCACATCAACGGGCGTCTGCCAGAAGCTCGCGGGGTCCACGTTCTGGGGCCAGCCAATCATGCCCGAGTCGCGATAACCCAGACGGATCAGTCGGCTAATGCCCAGGATGGCAACCGCGTTGTCGAGTTCGACTTTACGAATGGCGGCCACCGCGTCACCGTCGTGGTGGTCAGCGTCGGGCTTGGCGCCATCGAGGTCGTCGCCGCACTCGCCGTTGGTGCAGGTCACGAGCACCGTGCGCACGCCCTGATTCGCCAGCAGCCGGTAGAGGCCACCCGTCGAGGAAGCCTCGTCGTCAGGGTGGGCGTGGACCGCTAGGAACGTCAAATCACTCATACAAGTCCTTCAAATAAGTCGTCGCCACGCAACGTGGGAGTTTCGCCGCGGCACCAGCCCAGCTGGTAGTACTCCGTGCCAAAGAGTAGTTGGAAGAGCGCCGCATCCATTGCGACCAAATCCTGATTGTCGATCTGACTGGCGTGGGTGGCAATGGCCCGTTGCTTACGTTCGCTAAATCGACCCACGTCCATGGTCACGGCCACCGCATCGTCAGCGATGTCCGGCACGGCCTCTTCAATCCACGCCGGGAGGTGCACCTTCGCGGCCTTGGCCTGAGGCAGGAACGCTTCCAGAACGCGACGCGGGGTCACTGGATAGAACAGGCGCTCGGCGCTCTTCGAGCGCACCACTGCGGCTCGGGTGAGTCGATTCGCCATGATGTGGTCGGGGTGACCGTAGTAGCCATGTTCGTCGTAGGTCACCACGACGCTGGCGTTCTCCTCGTCGATGATGTCGGCCAGTCGCTGGGCGGTCGCCTCGAGGTCGGCGTTGATGAAGGCCGCCTCCAGCGCATTCTGGGGCCAGCCGTGCATGCCGGAGTCGCTAAAGCCGAGCGACTCGAGTCGTTCGAATCCCACCAACGCGCCAGCAGCCGCCAGTTCAACGGCCCGCGTTGCTTTGGTGCCAACCGCGTCGTGGCCCGCTTCGTCGCCACCGCGGCCCGTCGCGTCGATACCGAAGTCACCGGTGGTGCAGGTCACCAGGACCACGCGATAGCCCTGTTCGGCGTAGTGCGAGGTGATGCCAGCGGTGAAGAGGGCTTCGTCGTCAGGGTGTGCGTGCACGCACAGCAACGTGGGTCGAGACGTCATAGGGCGAGGCTACCGGTTTACGCGAAAAACTCGTTAGCCGATTTGAATGATGCGCACCACGAGCAAGATGCCCGCGACGGCCAGGTAGGTGGACTGGCCACGCATCAGCCACTTGCGTGACGTCAGTGGTGGCAGCGGCTCGATCAACGTGAGACGTGGCGTTCGCCAGTCACGTCGGTCGATGTCGACCTTGGGCGGGTCGCTCAGACGGCGCAGGCCAAATGGCAGACCAATGGCGAGCCCCACCACCAAGAGTGCGGCCAGCGACTCGAGCAGGGCAACCACGTTGACGCTGGGGAACAACGTCGAGATCATCATCGTGATGGACAACACGACGAGGATTGACACAATCGTGATGGCGATGGCGTTGAGCCAACGTGGATTTACCCACGGCCCCATAACAGCGCGGTCGTTACACAACAGCAGGACGATGATGGTGGTGCTTGGCAGCATCAGGCCGCAGATTGCCTGCACCGCCAAGGTAATGAGACCCAGCGGTGCGTGCGGAATCAGCGCCACCGTGCCGGCGAGGGCCAGCAACAGAGCGAAGGTGGCGTAGAAACCCTTGGCGTCCTTGAAGCGAGCGTTCAGGCCCTGCTGAGAGTTTGAGAGGTCGTTGAGTGCGTAGGAGCTCGCGAGCGTGACGGCCGCCGCGCCGATGATGGAGGCATTCAACAACAAGATGGCGAACATGGCGCCCACGCCGTGACCGGTGTAGTGATTCAGGCCACGAGCGACCGCCAGGGCGTTGGTGTAGCTATTGGTGCCACCGTGAGGCGCGAGGACGGCCGCGCAAATGGCCATCAGGGCACTGGCGCCGATGACGACAATGAACGAGCCAATGATGGTGTCAGCCCGCTCGTAGTTGAGCCAGCGCGGCGTGATGCGCTTGTCGACGATGTTGGACTCCTGGAAGAACAACTGCCACGGGGCCACCGTGGTGCCGATGATTGAGATGATGAGCAGCACGGCCGACGAGCTCGCCCCACCGCGGATGCCCGGCACCGCGAAGTGCGTCGCGATGGCGTGGTAGTTGGGGTGGCCAAAAATCACGTAGGGCACGGTGACCAGGTTCGTGGCCACGAAGAGCATCATGAAGCGCTCCCAGCGCTGGAATGAGCCCGACGCGGTCACGGCGAAGAGGAGGAGTACGGCGACTGGCACCGAAAGGTACGGCGACACGCCGAAGTACTCCATCGAGAGTGAGACGCCGATGAACTCGGTGATGATGATCAAGAAGTTCAAGAACAAAATGGAGAGCACCGAAAGGTTGCCCCAGTAGCGACCGAAGCGCTCGCGAATCAGACGGCCGTGCCCGAGGCCGGTGACCGCGCCCAAGCGCACCACCATCTCCTGGATCACGACGAGGACGGGAATGAGCAGCGGCAGCACCCACAGCAGCGAGTAGCCGTAGTTTTGACCGGCCTGGGAATAGGTCGACACACCACCGGCGTCATTGTCGCCGACCATCACGATGAGGCCGGGGCCAATAATGGCGAGCAGGGTCAGCAGCCGAGCGCGTATACCGCGTCGACCGCCGAGGTCTTGGGCCTTAATGGTGCCAAAGGCACCAGTGATCTGGTGTTCGTGTGGGGCGCTCACTGCTTCTCCTTTCTCGCATAGGTGGTCGGATGCCACCGTGCGACAAAGGCGCGTTGCGCGTCAGTCGCTCAGTGGCGTGGAAGATGAATCGAACGTGGTACTAGGGGGTTTCAGACAAGCCCCCTTAGAACGGCGAACAGGGTCACGGCTATTCCTCCACCGTGGTCATGCCGAACTCTCTGCGCCATCCCTGGGGCAGGAGTTCTTCGATCAAGTCGTCAACGGTCACGAGACCAATCATCGTGCCGTGCTGCTCGTCGAGCACTGGGACAACGGTCAAGTTGAAGTCACTCATGGTGCGTGCCACGCGGTGCACGTCCCAGTGGGCGTGGACGTGGCTCATCTTGGCCGCGGCAATGCTGAGCACGGTGTCACTTTCGCGGGCCTTGACAAGTGACCCCAGCGACACTTCGGCCACCGGCTTACCCGTTTCGTCCATCACGAAGATGGCGTGGAGTGAGGCAGCGGGCACCTTGGAGACGCGAATCGCGGCAATGGCTTCAGCCACGGTCGCTTCGGTGTTCACCGAGACGAAGTCGGTGTTCATCAGGCCACCGGCGGTGTCGGCGTTGTAGGAGAGCAGCTGGCGCACCTTGCGCTGGTTCTCCTCCGGCAGGTTCTCGAGGATGGGGAGGCGGCGCTCTTGGTCAATCTCGTTGATCAAGTCGGCGGCGTTGTCGGGCTCCATGCGCGAGAGCAAGCGGGCCGCCTCGACGTCCGAGCGCGACTGGAGGAACTCCAACTGGTGCTCGGTGTCGAGCTCCTCAAAGACGTCGGCCTCGAGCTCACGGTCCAATCCGACGGCCTCGATGATCTCTTCGCCCTCTTCGTGGCTGGCCTGTTCCACCAGGTCGGCAATCTGCGCGGGGTGCAGCTTGGCCAACTTGCGATACGGAATCCGCAAACGAGCCGACGGCACGTGCGAGACAAAGGGCTCAATTGAGGCAAAGTCGACGATGGCCTCGGCCTTGACGCGCTGACCCAAGCTCTTACCCAGTAGGCGACGGTAGAGGGGGCGGCGGCCCGGGTCGACACCGACGACCTCCCAGCGGCCTTCCATTTCGGCAATTTCAATTTCGTTGGCGATAATCAATCGGCCACGGACCAAGTTGATCAAGTTGCGGGCCAGGAGGTCTTCGGCCAAGAGGATTTCACCGGGGCGACGCTCAAAGCGGCGCAGGTCAACGCGCTTGCCCTGAAAGGTCATGCGACCCTCGGCGAGGCCCCCGATTTTACGAATGGGTACGAAGGTGTTGCGACCTTCAATCTTGATGACCGCACCAACAATGGGTGGGTGGGCGTCATCGCCCAAGCGCGCGACGAGGTCCTGCACCCGTCCGATACGTCCGCCGTCCAGGTCATACATGGGTCGGCGAAGGAACGTGGAGAGGTGGAGGATGTCGGTCATAGCGTGCAGATTTGCACCTTAAGGCTACCCCTCACCTGATGAACAGGCCAAAACATTGGGTTAATTTCTTGCAACGATTACCGAGAGGGTCGAAATTCACCCAACACAGACAGCGCGAAGTCGATGTCGTCGTCGGTGATGTCGGCGTGCACCACGAAGCGGGCACGACGCGGCGCCACGGTGCCACCGGCCACTCCCCGCTCGGCGAGCTCGTGGACAATCTGACGGGCCTGCGGGTGCGTGAAGGCCACGATGTTGGTCTGGCACGAGGCGGGGTCGTAGCCCGACTCGGGGAACGCTGCGCTGAAGGCCTGCGCCAAGACCTTGGCGCGGGCGTGATCCTCGACCAACCGGTCAATGTCATCCAAGGCCACGAGTCCGGCCGCGGCCAAGAAGCCGGCCTGGCGCATGGTGCCGCCCAAGCGCTTGCGTTCGATGCGACCGCGCTCCATAAGTGCCGTCGGGCCGGCCAGCAGTGAGCCCACTGGTGCGCGAAGGCCCTTGGAGAGACACGACATCACCGTGGTGGCACCGCTGGCCAATTCGGCCGCGCTCACGCCAGTGGCCACGGCGGCGTTAAAGAGGCGCGCGCCGTCGAGGTGCACCGGCAGTTCACTGGCGGTGGCGCGAATGGTGCGCAGCCCATCGAGTGACCAGGGCGTGCCGCCAGAGGGCATGTGGGTGTTCTCGATCGAAATGAGGGCCACGTGGGGCTGGTGGTCCTCTTGGGCGTCGAGGTACTCGCGCACCTCATCAACGTTGAGTTCCCCCGTCGTGTCATCAACAAGCGCGAACTGCACACCGGAGTTGGCGGCCGAGGCGCCGTATTCGTAACTCACGATGTGCTGCGAGCGGCCGGCGATGATGACGTCACCGGGCCGGGTGTGCAGGCGCACCGCGATCTGGTTCGCCATGACACCCGAGGGGACAAAGATGGCCGCCTCTTTGCCCACCAGGGCGGCGTAGCGTGCCTCGAGGGCGGCGATAGTCGGGTCTTCGCCGTAGCCGTCGTCGCCGACGATGGCGTTGGCGATGGCCTCGCGCATCGCCGCGGAGGGCTGGGTGACGGTGTCGGAGCGAAGATCTACAAAGCGACTCATAGCCCTAACGCTACCGCCCAGACCTAAACTCACTCGCATGAGCAATTGGCGCGATCGACTCCCCCAGACGGCCTCGGTACACGACACCTTGGGCATCGTGGTTGATGAGGTCACGCCCGAGCGCGTCGTCCTCCACGTTGCGGTCACGCCGGCCCTGCACCAACCTTTTGGCGTGCTCCACGGTGGCATCTCGGCCCTGCTGGCCGAGAGTGCGGCCTCACTCGGCGGGCTCGTCACCGTGGCCGACAACGAGATTGTGGTGGGCACCGAACTCAACTGCTCGCACTTACGCTCACTCTCGTCGGGCACTGTTGTCGCCGTGGCTACCCCGGTGCGCATTGGTCGCACCGTGCAGGTCTGGGCGATTGACGTTCGCGACGAGGACAATCGCCTGATTTGTGTGGCTCGATGCAGCCTGCAGGTGCTGCCCGCGCCCTCGTCCAGCGCCCACTAGGGCGTAGACTGGACCAAGTTCGAGCCAGTAAAGGGGCTATCTACATGGGCGTTCGCTTCACTGGCTGGGGTATTGGTATTCCCGACAAGGTCGTCACGAATGACGACCTGTCCAAGACCATGGACACCTCAGACGCCTGGATCTCCGAGCGCACCGGCATCCGCGAACGCCGCATCGGTGGCACTACCCGGTCACTCGGCGCCGAAGCTGGCCGCGCCGCCATTGCTGACGCCGGTCTGACGGCCGCCGACATTGACTTCATCCTCCTCGCCACCACCACGCCCGACCGCATGGCGCCGGCAACCGCCGCCATGATTCAGGCCGACCTGGGCGCCACCTGCCCGGCCCTCGACATCAACGCGGCCTGCAGTGGCTTCATGTACGGCGTTCGTGTCGCCCAGGGCCTGATTGAGACCGGCACCAAGCGCGTGCTCCTTATTGGCGCCGAGCGCCTCTCGGGCTGGGTCGACTGGACCGACCGCAACACGGCCGTGCTCTTCGGTGACGGTGGTGGCGCCTGCGTCATCGAGTACAGCGACGAGGTCAACGACGTGCTCTCCTTCTCACTCGGGGCCGACGGCACCGCGGCCGACATCCTGGCCTGCGCCCACGGCAGCACCTGGGAGATGGACGGCCGCGAAGTGTTTCGCCGCGCCGTGCGCGCCGTAGTCGAATCGGCCGAAGAGGCCATTGCCCGCGCCGGCATCACGGCCGATCAGTTGTCGTTAATCATTCCGCACCAGGCCAACGTGCGTATCATCCAGGCCGTGGCCGAGCGTCTCAACGTATCCATGGACCAGGCCGTCATCACCCTCGACCGCTACGGCAACACGTCGAGCTCGTCAATCCCCTTGGCCTTTGACATCGCCCGCAAGGAAGGCCGCATTAAGGCCGGCGAATACGCCCTGTTGACCGGCTTTGGTGCCGGTATGACGTGGGCCTCGGCCGTTATAAAGTGGTCGTGATGAGCGAAACCTGCACGAACCCTCAGTGCCGCTGCAACCCATGCACCTGCGTGGACTGCCAGTGCACTGACGTTTCCCCAACGAACTAACGCCAGTCTCGCGACGGCACCGTGGCGCCCAGCGTCAACGGTTCAACGAACTCGGCCGTAAGCGCCAGTGACCCCTGGCCACGCTGTACCGTGCCCTTAATGATGAGCGCGGGCGAGGACCGAGCGGTATCGCCCCAGCGCGCCCATGCCCCCTTGGAAAAGACCACGTTGACGTGACCCGTCTCGTCTTCGAGATTTAAAAAGACCGCTCCCTTGGCCGTCTCGGGGTGCTGGCGATGCGTCACCACACCGGCCACCGCCACCCGCGGGCTCTCCACCGTGCCCAGTGCACTGGCGCGCACCACGCCTACGTCGTCGAGGCCGGGGCGCACCAACGCCATCGCCGTGGCTTCGGGCGTCAGACCCATCGCCCACAGATCGTCGGCCACTCGTTCGAACTCGGTGGCGGCCGCCAGCGGTGGCGCCTCGAGGCCCGTGACGACGCCTTCGAGTCGGCCCGGTGTGCTCTGGGCAGCCGCGCCAGCGGTCCAGGTGAGCGCACGACGACTGGCCTGAAAGCAGTCGAGGGCGCCGGCCGCAGCCAGGGCTTCGAGATGGTGCTGCTGGCAGCCGGCGCGACGCACGAGGTCCTCGGAGTCCCGCCACGGCGCACCGGCCACAATGGCCGTGGCGTGTTCAGTCGAAATGGTGCGAATCGACGACAGGCCCAGCTGCACCTCGGGGGCGGCCACGTCACCCACGAGCTGCGCCCCCACCTGGGCACACTGCACGTCGGGTCGGTGCACCACCACGCCGTGGCGTTGGGCGTCGGCCACCAGCGACTGGGGTGACCAAAAGCCCAGTGGCTGGGCGTTGAGCAGCGAGACCAAAAAGGCCGCGGGATAGTGGTGCTTAATCCAGGCCGAGCAGTACACGAGGTGGGCGAAGGAGACCGAGTGGGACTCGGGAAAACCGAAGTTCGCGAAGGCCGACAACGCGTCGAAGAGGTGATCAGCGTCGGCTCCGGTAATGCCGTTGGCGGCCATGCCGGCGTAGAAGCGGCTCTTGAGTTTGAGCATGCGCACCTCCGAACGCTTGGCCGCCATGGCCTGGCGCAGTTCGTCGGCCTCCGCCGGCGAGAAGCCGGCCACCGCGACGGCCATTTCCATGAGCTGTTCCTGAAACAGCGGCACCCCTAAGGTCCGCTGCAGGATGGGTTCGAGCCGAGGGTGCAGGTACGTGACTGGCTCCTCGCCGCGACGGCGGCGTAAGTAGGGGTTCACCGCCCGGCCCTGAATGGGACCGGGACGAATTAAGGCCACTTCGATCACCAGATCATAGAAACAACGTGGCTGCATTCGTGGCAGCGTGGCCATCTGCGCGCGCGACTCCACCTGGAACACGCCGACCGTGTCGGCCTCACACAACAAGTCGTACACGGCCGGGTCCTGTTCAAGCGCCCCTAAGTCGAGGCGCACCCCGTGGAAGGACTCGACCACGTCGACTGCTCGATGCAGCGCCTCGAGCATGCCCAGGCCCAGCAGGTCAAACTTCACCAGACCAATAGCGGCACAGTCATCCTTATCCCACTGCAGCACGGTGCGCCCCGGGGTCCGCCCCCACTCCACGGGACAGACCTCGAGAACGGGACGATCACACAGCACCATGCCGGCGGAGTGGATACCGAGGTGGCGGGGGCGATCAAGGAGTTGATTGGCCATCGTCACGACGAGTTCGGGCACGGCCGTGCTCGTCACGGTCATGGTGGAGCGATCAACGCCGTCACGAATCGCGTTGGCCTCGGCTTCGGAGTAGCCGAAGGCCCGCGCCACGTCACGCAACGCCGAACGAGGTCGATAGGTGATGACGGCCGCCACCTGAGCGGCGTGATGGCGGCCGTAGCGCTCGTAGACGTACTGGATGACCTCCTCGCGGCGGCCCGACTCAATGTCCACGTCAATGTCGGGGGGTCCATCGCGCGCCGGTGAGAGAAATCGCTCGAAGAAGAGATTCAGTTTGACGGCGTCGGCGTTGGTGATGCCGAGCGAGTAACACACGGCCGAGTTCGCCGCCGACCCTCGGCCCTGACAGAAAATGTTCGATCGGCGACAGAACTCGGTGATGTCCCAGACCGTGAGAAAGTACCCGGCGAAGCCCAGCTGTTCAATGACGTCGAGTTCGTGTTCGATCTGTCGCCAGGCCCCCGACACCCGTTCGTTCTCCGGTGTGCCGTAGCGCTGCTCGGCGCCTCGTTGGACGAGTTCTCGCAAGTAGGCCTGCTCACTTATTCCACCCGGCGTGGCGAACCGTGGCAGTTGCGGGGCCACCAGTCGCAGGTCGAAGGCCAGTTCACTGGCGAGTTCGCCGGCCCGATCCACCACGCCGGGCCACCGAGCGAAGCGACGACGTTGCTCGGCGTCACTACGTAGATGCGCCAGCGGTGAGGCCGAGAGCCAGCCCTGCATCTCGTCGAGTTCCCGCCGCGCGCGAATCGCGGCCAGCACGTTGGCGCGCGCGAAGGCGTCGGGGGTGGCGTAGTGGACATTGCCCGTGGCCACCACGTCCACGCGGTGGCGCAGCGCCAGCTCGGCCAGTACGTCGTTGCGGGCGACGTCATCAATCTCACCGTGGTCCCAGATCTCCACGGCCACGTTGTCACGACCGAAGCGTTCGATAAGACCCACGAGGGCCCGTTCGGCGGCGCGTGGTCCTTCGGCGACGAGGGCGCGCGTCAAGGGTCCCTTGCGACACCCCGTTAAGACCAGCCAGTCACTGGCCTGACGGGCGACGTCATCAAGAAGGAAGGTGGGCGTCCCCTTTTCACCACGGGCCAGGTGGGCCTCGCCGATCATGGTCGAGAGCCGGCGATAGCCCTCGGGCGAACGAGCCAAGAAGACCAGGTGTTCACCGGAGGGGTCGGGCACTCCCACCCGATCGTCGTGGGCACCAAAGGTGAGCTCGGTGCCAAAGACCGTGGGCATGCCCAGCGCCCGGGCCGCTTCGGCGAAGCGAACGACGCCGTAGAAGCCCGCGTGGTCCGTCAGCGCCAGAGCGCCGAGCTCGAGGCGGACGGCCTCGGCGACGAGCTCTTCGGGGTCACTGGCCCCGTCAAGAAAACTAAACCCCGAGTGGGCGTGCAGCTCACCGTACCGCGCCATCAGTCGTAGATCCCCGTGAGCCACCACGCACCAGACTCCGTCGACACCAAAAAGGCTTCGCCGCTGTCGAGCAAGACCTGCAGGTGGGCCCGGCGGCGTGGCGCCTGCCACCAGCGTTCCACCATCGGCCACGGGCCGGCGCTCCAGCGCACCTGACGACGCACTCCTTGCGCGAGCACCATGGTGTGTGGTGCGGCACTCAGAGTGCCCCGAGCACCCAACTGAATGGGGATGCCCTCGTGGCTCAGTAGCTCCACGGTGACCGGATGACGCAGTGAGGTGGTGGGGGCTGGCGCCCCGAGCCGACCAGGCCAAGGGGCCTCATCACGGTGCCCCGGACGTGGGGCGCCCCAGGGCACGAGCGTGGCGCGGTCGTCGGGGGTGCGGCCGCCGTGGAGTTCGGCAACCAGCACGCTCTCGACCCCGAGACGGTGGCGCAGGCGACGCGCCGCGGCCTGCGCGCGATCGTCGCTCGCACTGCGCTGCCCGAAGAAGCCCAGTTGCTCGTCGGGTCGCTCAGTCTCGCCGCGGGCGGTGCGCAGTCGCTCACGCAGGCGCTTGTCACGCTGCTCGGGCATTTCGGCCAACTCGCCACGGGCCACTCGGTGCAGCACTCGCACCGGCGCACTAAATCGCTCGGCAACACGGGCCGGCTCGAGATCGGCGAAGGCCCCGAGCGTGTGAATGCCGAGGCGCCGACACGTCGTCGTCAAATCTTTGCGACCCAGCACCGTGAGTGAGTGACGACGCCGAAACGAGTCCGTCTCCCCCGCGGGAACCACGACGCCCTCGCGAGCAGCGAGCTCGGCGCAGAAGAGACCTTCGGCAACCCCCAGGAGAGGGGTGACACCGGCGACGTCACGAACCGTTGCGCGCACAACATCAAAGACGGTCTGATCGCCACCGAAGAAACGGCTCGGACCACGCAGTGGCAAGGTGAGGAGACCCAGTCGAATCGGTTCGACGAAGGGACAGACACTTACGAGGGCGTCGAGAAGGTCGCTCAGGACTCGCAGCGATGCCCCGTCGGCCTGTTCCGTTGCGAACTCCTCGACCCAGAGGGCGAGCAGACGCTCCATTTAGCTCGCCGCCCGGCCCTGGGTGTCGGGCACGTGGACGACGTGCTCACCCGACCTCTGCGCACTCCCCCGACCACCGACACGCACCGTAAGGGCGCGCGAAGTGAGCCGCGAGGTGGCCTCCCACTGTGAACTGGTGACCACAAAGGACAGATCGGCCGGCAGCGGCCACGGCGCGCTCGGCTCCGTCACGACAATGAGCACGGTGCCACGTTCGCGCACGCGATCCATCAGTCGTCGGGCCGCACCGTGGGCGGCCCGCGATGGGGCACGCACAATCAGAAGGTCCACCCCGTCGAGAAGGTCGGCGGCCGACTCGGCCCACGCACCGCGAGGACGTGGCACGAAGAGCACGCGACGCAGGTCAATACCGAGGTCGGCCATCGCCACGACGCCCGGGTCCTCGATGCCGACGACGCCTACCCAGTGGCCTCGCGCGCTGGCTTCACTCAGCAGACTGAGCGCCACGCTAAGCCCACCGTGGCCGGCCGGCGCCTGCACGACGACCGTGCTGCCACGGCGCAGCCCTCGGCCGGGCACGAAGTCCGCCCAGGGGGCAGACAGTGGAATGGTCTTGGTGGTGGCGAGGGTGATGGGGCGCAAACTGGCGCGAAGTTCTTCGGGAACCGGGGGTCGAGGGGAGGAAAAAGCGAACATATGTTCGTAAGAGTAGTCACCCCGAGTGACACCCACCAAATCCCCTGATATCTGGCAGAATTACAGGAGTTTCTCTGGAAAGGAGGCGTCACATGTGCGGTCGCGTGGCCCTCTTTACCCCACCCAGCCGGCTCGCTCGCTTCGTCCAAGCGACCCTCGACGCCGGCCTCGATCCTGACGGGGTCCCCAGCTGGAATGTTGGACCGCAGCGCCAGCTCTACGGCGTTCGTCTCGACGCCGGCCAACGAGTCCTCGAGGGGTTTCAGTGGGGCCTTCTCCCGGCCTGGGCCAGCGACCCGGCCGTCTCCAACAATTTGATTAACGCCCGCGGTGAAACGGTGGCGGAGAAGCCCTCATTTCGCGAAGCCTTTCGCAGCCGCCCCTGCGTCATTCCCGTCGACGGGTTCTTCGAGTGGGCCATTCACGGTGCGCACAAGCAGCCGCACTACTTCACCCGGCGCGACGGCGCACCCGCGCTCTTCGCCGGCCTCTACGAACTCTGGCGCGATCCGTCACTCCCCCAAGATGCGCCACTGCGGCAGACCTGTACGGTGCTCACGACCGAACCCAGTGTCGACATCGACAACGTGCACGACCGCATGCCCGTGATCTTGGAGCCCGAGACCATCGACCAGTGGCTCACGCCGGGCCCTACCGGTGTCGACGAGCGACGCGCGCTCATCGCTTCCGCGCCCGCCGGCACGCTCCAGCACCTCGCCGTCAACGTGGGCGTGGGCAATATTCGCAACGACGGCCCCGAACTCTTAGAGCCGATTGCCGTCGTGGCGAACCGACTGTTCTAAGCGCCGTTCGTCACGCCGCGCAGGTCGAGGTACTGCGGCGCGATCGGAATCACGCGGAAGCTCATCGTGTACGTGGCTCCCGGTTCCGCACCGTCGTAGACGTACTCCGGCAGTGCCAGCACGTCGCCGTTGGCCATCGTGAAGATGCCGTACTCGAGGTGGGCCGAAGAGATCGTCACCAGAATCGGTGCGCTCGCGTCACGCAACGTCGGCGTCACTCCCGAAGCCCCCGTCGTCCCGGTGGTGCCGGTGGCTTCGGTTGCGCTCACTGGCATTGGGGCCAGCGTCGTGGTGGTGGTGCCATCGCTCATCAGCACACGGCGGCCGTATTCCAGTGGGGGTCGAGGCGCGTCACGCTTGTCAACAATGACCGAGGTCGTTGTTCCCGTCGCACCCAGAGTGCTGCCGTAGTGATCAACGCAGATGGGGGTTCCCGTAGTCCCGGTGTCACCGGTTGTCCCAGTGGTGCCCGTGGTCCCAGTAGTTCCCGAGTCGCCGGTCGTGCCGGTGGTCCCAGTAGTTCCCGATGTGCCAGTAGTACCGGTGTTCCCCGAGGTACCAGAGGCCCCCGTCGTGCCAACGGTCCCCTGCTCGCCACCGGTGCACTCGCGCCCGCCGAAGAGCACCGGGGTACCCGTTGCACCGCTCGCGCCCGTTACGCCGGTAACTGAATACAGAACTGCACCGTCGTTAACGGTCCCCTGCTCGCCACCGGTGCACTCGCGCCCGCCGAAGAGCACCGGGGTA